>NZ_BAZS01000035.1 GCF_001310895.1 Virgibacillus halodenitrificans JCM 12304
TAAGAGAAACCTCCATGGCTGCACTACTAACTGAAAATGGTTTTATTGACAACAAAGCCGATGCTAATTTAATGAAAAAATCTACTTGGCGACAACAAGTTGCGCTAGGACATGTGCATGGAATAGCAAAAGCCTTTCAGCTAAAGCGTACAGAAACTAAAGCAACATCACCAATATACCGCGTCATCGGTGGAGCATTCGCAGAACGAACAAATGCAGAAAAAAGATTACAAATGCTTTTGAAAGCCGGAATAAATGATGCTTATATAGAAAAAGTTTAATTTTTACAATAAATTAATGACAAGATGCCCCTTTTTTACTATTTATTTCGATTATAGAAGTAAATGAACGTATTAGGGGGTCCATTTATGTTTGAAACACATTTTTCATTTGAAGAAATTTTAGAACTAAATGAACGAAGAATTCATTATCAAATAAATCAGCTCCACATCAGAGATGTTAATCAGGAATACTATAGTGAAGGATTGGTTGCCTTATGGAATGCCTATAAAACATATAAACCAGATAAAGGCCCAATGGCAACTTACTTTAATTATACGATTCGCAACCGTCTGATTGATCAGTTGCGAAAGGAGAGAAGACGCATCGATGTTCAGGAATTTTATTTATTGAATTATAAGTCGGACAATTGCAATGGAAATCATCAGAGAAATAACAGCGGTAATAATCTTGCTATCAGAAGGGACGCAGCTGATTTAGTAGAAGATAACGTTTTTTGGGAACGATTGAAAGCCAATTTAACGGCAAATCAGTGGAAATGGATTTATTTTCACATCATGGATGGTATGACATTAACAGATATCGCAATACAGGAAAACACAACACTGGAAGCCGTTAAAAGCTGGGGAAAACAAGTTAGGAAAAAGTTAAGAAATGAAGCATTCAGAAAAAAAGTCCAATGGAAAATATAACAAAAAAGCATGTCCATCACGGGCATGCTTTTTTGTATGTTCGTTTGTATCTACTGCGAAGTATAATTTGGTGCATAGAGTAAGAAAACTAACTTTGAAGCAATGGATAATACCTTCTGCTGCCATTATCGGCAGTGACTACTTTGTCACCAGCATGGCTTCATCAGCTACACTACGTGATGTAGCTTTGTTGTATAAATATTAAATTGTTACAAACAACTATACTATCCATTAAATTAGGAGAAAGAAGGTATCCTATGGCTATTCCAGAGTTAATTTTGCGTATTTGCCTATCCTTCGCGTTGTTATTCACACTAACGCGTATTATGGGTAGAAAAGAAATTAGCCAAATGACATTTTTTAATTTTGTTTCTGCCATTGCCATTGGCTCCATTACAGCAATTTTGGCTACTAATCAAAACTTCAGTATGCTTAATGGAATTATAGCATTAACGGGTTGGGCAGGCTTCACCCTCATTATGGGATATATAGATATAAAATCACAAAAAGCAAGAAAATTTACTACAGGTATTCCAGAAATCGTTATCAAGGATGGAAAAATAATGGAGGAAGCACTACGAAGAACAAGATTAGATAACGATTCCTTGCAAGCTCTTTTACGTCAGAAAAACGTATTTTCGATGAAAGAGGTAGACTATGCCATCTTTGAAACAAGTGGTAAGCTTTCTGTTATGAAAAAAGAAAATAAGCAACCAGCAACCAAAAGTGATATTCATCAGTTAACTACTTATTCTCCAAAAATTTTCCCTACCGAGATAATCTCTGATGGAGAACTGAATGAAGCAAACCTTAAGAAGTTAAACTTGGATACTAACTGGCTGAACGGGCAATTGAAACAAGCTGGTATTAAATCACTATCTGAAGTTTTCTATGCTGAAGTACAACCTGATGGAACGCTTTATTTTGACAATAAAAGAGATGGTTTATATCACTAACTAATGAAGATTAGTCTGGAAAGGTAACTTTTCAGCTAATCTTTTATTTTTTTACGATAGTTTTCTATATAATTTTAGCTTTAGCAGTTGTAATAATAAGAACAAGTGGGCCAATAAAAGCAAGTGAACCCTTAATAATCAATGCACCAATATTTCAATAATATAGGAATAGACCCGTCTACTTTTATTTTCAGTCATATTTTATCTTTTTTTAGGGAAACTAAAAGGACTACTTTTTAGGAGGAGTAACCAGATGGGTATTTTAAATGGGAAACCTGAAGAAGAGCCCCTTCACGCAGGTGAAGTCTTTCATTTATGGTCCTATTTACACGGAACGAAAGGGTTTCTGGTAAATATGCAAATATATCTCAACCATTCAGGAGATAACGATTTAATTGCTTTTTTAGAGGATATGCAGGAAAACGTTGTTACACAGGAAGAACAGCAAGTGGATGCCTTATTAAAGGAAACTGGGATTCGATTACCTCCAGCCCCTCCTGACCGCCCTAATGTAGAACTTCAGGATATCCCTGCTGGTGCTCGTTTTCACGACCCTGAAATTGCTAATTTAGTACAGAAAGAACTAATGGTCAGAAGGATCCTTTGCAGTTATGTTATAGGAGTCTCTATTCGTGAAGACATTCGCACCATGTTTGGAGATTTTCTGGCTCAGCAAGATGAGTACGAATTAAAACTGCTCAACATTACGAAGGAAAAAGGCTGGATTGTTTCTCCGCCTATTAACACTAAATGAGGAGTGGGGAACATTGAAACCAAAAGAAAAAGGCATGGCTATCATAACAATTGGCTCTATTCCCTTAATCATGACATTGGGAAACTCCATGCTTATTCCTATCCTTCCTCAGATGAAAGCAGCTTTAGAATTATCACAAATGCAAGTTAGTCTGACAATTACTGTTTTTTCAATAATGGCAGCAATATTTATTCCTTTCGTTGGCTATTTATCTGATCGATTTTCAAGAAAAGTTGTGATTATTCCATCCATTATATTATTTGGATTGGGTGGCCTGATATCAGGAGTTGGAGCAGCTTACTTCTCTCAATCCTATATATGGATTTTAATTGGCAGATCCATACAAGGGATTGGGGCAGCAGGCTCTGCCCCTATTGCAATGGCGCTTACTGGAGACTTATTTAAAGGTGGTGAGCAAAGTCGGGTGTTAGGTGTTTTTGAAGCATCAAATGGATTGGGAAAAGTGCTATCACCTATCTTCGGCTCACTATTAGGATTAATTATTTGGTATGCTGCGTTTTTTGTGTTTCCCGCTCTTTGTCTTATTAGTTTAATTCTTTTATTATTTTTTATTAAAGAAAAGAGCAATAGACAAGCTCCCCCGCCCTTTGCAAAGTATGTTAGAGGTTTGCTTAGTGTGTTTAAACATGAAGGCAGATGGATTTTTACTACCTATTTAGCAGGGGGAACCTGTTTATTTACCTTGTTTGGGATTTTATTTTATTTATCGGATGTATTGGAAACGAAATATTCCATTGAAGGAATAATGAAGGGGCTAGTGCTAGCAGTCCCTCTTCTAGTATTGGTAATTACATCTTATATTACAGGTAGTAAGATTGGTAAAAATCTGGAGAAGATGAAGCGCTTATCTGTGATTGGCTTTGGGCTAATGACCTTATCCTATGGAACACTTATTTTTTTTGAAAAAATCATTCCATTTATTTCGGTATTGGCCATAAGCAGCGTAGGGGCAGGTCTCATTCTTCCCTGCGTAAACAGTATTATAACCGGTGCAGTTGGAAAAGAACGCAGGGGCTTTGTAACATCTTTATACGGATCTGTCCGCTTCCTTGGAGTCGCGTTCGGCCCCCCTATTTTCACACGTTTAATGGAATGGTCAAATACCGGGATGTTCTTAACAATTGCTGCATTCACATTATTGGTAGGACTGCTAGTTTTAACCCTATTACATGTTAAAGGGAAAGATGGAAAGAAAAACAAAAAAACAGCTATTCGTTATAAATATACATGATAAGACGGACATGACAAGACAAAATATAATTAAGCTTTAAACCGAAAAGAGGAACAGCAAGGAGGATACCCTTCCCCGCTGTTCCTCTTTTCTACTTATTCTCCTTGCGCCTTTGCCTTTTCACCTCATCGACAAGGTATTGGACAAATATCTCGTCTCTAATTAACCATGCTTCATAGTTTCGCTTCAGGAATTTCTCACCTTCTTCAAAGCTGGAAAATTTAGTTTGCTGCTTTTGTCTGTTTTTTTCATACGCCCACGCTTGGTTACTTAGTGGATACAGGAATAAAAACTCATCTGTTTTACTTTTATATAAAGTTCCAAAGGTTGATTGCTTTTGGTTAAATCGATTTCTTCTAGCATCTTCACGAAGCGGTTCCAACGGGTAGGTCTTTGCTACAAACTGTTTATAAGCTTCCTCTGTAAGAGAACATCCTGCTGCTTTTTCATGTCCTCCCCCTCCAAATGAACCTGCAACTTCGGAGACATCCACATGATCGTGTATTGTACGAAACCCCATCCTTCTTCCACCAATATTTAAAATAGCTATATAATCCAGATGGGGGTACTCTTTTCCTAATTGATTTCCTAACTCTGAATGATAAGATTCTGCGAAAACAACTCCTGCATAATGCCCCCCTGCTTTAATTTGGACAAGTTCCCGTCTTTTTCGTCGAATATAGCGAACAATCTTATCATCCTCCATATCAAGCAACTTCTTTTCAAAATCATCAAAATCAAAATATGCTTCTTTACTTAACCTTTCCAGCATGCTCTCTTCAAATTCATCTATGGATACAAGAAAAAATAATGCATTCAGGCGCTTTGCTTTCTGATTATCATTTTTCTCCCATTCCCATGTGTCATACTGTCTAACAAGCTCGACAAACTCAGATATTGCATTCGATGATTCCAAATAGCTGTGTTTCACAAGGTAATCATAGTACAAGGAGGTAGCCGAATGTAATTCACCAGCTTCACCCTCTACATGGACAGCTGCCCATTCATAATCATTAAATGACAGAGCAGTTTTATGATGGTCAATTAACTGTACCTGTCCTCCCTCTTTATAAAAATTCTCTAACCGTTTCTCATTCTCTTCATTTACCGACAAATCAGTAATCATTAAAAAAGTATCTTTTGACTCATTTTCCAGAAACCATTTTACTTCCCTGTTTAATCCAGCGATTGAATTATAGCGAATGTTAACCTGTTTTCCAAAAGCTAAGCGTGCCAAAATCCCACAACCCACGCCGTCTAAGTCATTATGTGATAGCAGTTTATACATGTACGTCACCTCTGCTACTAGTATGGTTCGATAAGGGTGGATTTATCAGCTAAAGAAAAAGTTATTCAAACAGAAGAGAAATTTGTTTCAATGAAACTTAGTGTAGATTTCATACGTTATATATATCAAATTACTCCTTTATAGATTACTTTTCTAAAAAAAGGGAATAACTTCAGTAGCAGTAAAAAATACCTACTTCATACTTTTTCAAAAATATACATATGTAGCGTGAATAGATAATAATAGAAGCGGAAATTTTTAGAAATTAGGGGGATTTAAATGAATAAATTTAGCAGAGGATCAATTACATTAATTTTATTTGCTTTCATTCTTTTACTAGTTAATTGGTCGATTATTCAATTCTCTGAACCCATATCACTTATTGCTTATTTGCTTTTATTTGTAAGCGGAATTTTAGGGATAGTAGCTTTCCTCCGCAAGGAATCAGGTTTTTTAAAAGGAAGCTGCCTTCTCTGTATAGCCGCTATTCTATTCTTCATATCCTGGTTTAAACCCCTGGAAATAACAAGAGTGACAACATGGTTACAAAAAATTATCTAAGCATTGGAAGAGACCCAGCTTTAAATAGGAGGTGTAAAATGAAGCGTATTTTCCCAAATGCCATGCGTGTCTCGTTAATATCTCTTGCTGCCACACTTATTGTCACTGTCGTTCTAATGGTGATTTTAAACCTGGCAAACACGAACTCAGAAATAGTACATTTCATTGGCAAAACGTTTATTGCACTTTCATTACCTTTCCTAATTTTAAATCCAATCTTTGGGTTTATTTACTCATTTAAAATAAATGACCCATGTAAGATTCTTTATATACTGCTTCACTTTGCATCACTTTGCACTATCTCTGTTGTTGCATTGCTCGGTTTTATGTTTCGTTATTTTGTATCCTTTGCTCCCTAACACAATATGAAATTTCCTCTTAAAAGGCATAATCGTTAACGATTATGCTTTTTTTAACATCTATTATTTTTATTTCTTACTTGATCAATAGGGCGACATTTTTTAAAATTCCCTCTCACTTCGCTCCCGAAAATGGTGGCAACATTGATCCATTATTCCACACAAACCGTTAGCTAAATGACTGGCACACTATCATTCTTAGTTTTTAGAAAATAATGCTATGATAGTTAAATAGAATCTTTTTTGAAAAGGAGAATGATATGCAGCTTCATGACACGGAATTATTCAAGCGAATACAAACCCACGATGAAGAAGCTTTAGAATTGCTATATGATCGATACGAAAAATTACTTTTTTCTTTTTGTTATCGAATGACAAATAATTCATTTTTAGCTGAAGAAATTGTGCAGGATGTTTTTACAAAGCTTTGGACAAAGCAAAGGAACTTTGATGAAACAAAAGGAAAGTTTTCGTCTTGGCTTCTAACTGTTACACGAAACGCAGCACTTGATAAACTTCGAAAAAAAAGCGTAAAAACTTATGAGCTGGATGAAAGAGACGCATTGCATGAAGATCCTTCTTCCGTTGAAACACAAGTAGAGTGGAAAGAAGAAAATGAACAACTGCAAACTGCCATGAAAACATTGTCAGAGGAACAAAGAGGAATTATTGAGTTATTTTATTTTAAAGGGATGTCTCAAACCAGTATTGCTGAAACTTGCGGCATTCCCTTGGGAACAGTGAAAGGAAGAGTGCGCTTGGCGTTAAAACATTTACGAACAGAGCTGTCTTCCATTAAAGAAAGGGGGATGCAGCATGAACAATAATTCTTGTGACATACTGCTTGATTACTTTAATGATCAGTTAAGCGAAGAACATAGGAAAGAGTTTGAAACACATCTGCTATACTGTGAAGAATGTCAGGATGAGCTTGCTGAACTGGAACAGTTAGTTGAGGATCTCCCCTATGCAGCTGAGCCGGTTAATCCTCCAGAAGGTATGAAGGGCCGAATTCTTTCTACCGTAAAGGATGAAAATAAAAATATTACACCCTTAGCACATAAACAAACCGAAGCTGAAGGGAAATCATCATATGCAAAAGAAACAGAAAACAAAACGAAAAACAAGTCCTGGATGAAACCGTTAATTGCAGCTGCTTTAACACTATCACTAGCTGGAAATGGAGCAGCACTTCTTTATATAAACAATCAAGACAATGAGGTAGCAGAGGAACCTCCTGCAAAGCCTATCAATGAATCACTGGATGCAATTAAGCAGTCTCTTACTTTGAGCCCTTCATCTGGTGTAAATGCCGAGGCTTCCGCATTAATGATTGAGCAAAATGAGAAAATGAACTTAGTTATAGAGGCGAATAACCTCCCTCCACTCGAAGGTGAAGAAACCTATCAGGTATGGGTGTTAAAAGATGATCAGCCACATCGGGCAGGTACATTTGTAACGAATGCAGAAGGAAAAGGAGCTGTATCCTATCTGCTGGAAGGCGATAAAAGCTGGGAGACAATTGCAATTACTAAAGAGCCTAATGCGAACAGTCAAAAGCCTAAAGGAGAAATTCTGTTAAGCTCCCCTATCTAAGGAGTTAAATTGAGATGCATACAAACGCATCTCAATTTTTTCCCTCCTGAACTTAGCTCTATCAGGGGTTCTGCAATAAAAATAAAATTTTTTAAATAATAAGTGATCCATTTCCCGATTCCTACCGTTAGCTGTGTAGAAACATTAAAAATTACAAAAGGGAGATGGATAGAATGAATTGGAAAAAAGCAATGATCGTAGCTCCGATGAGCGCAACTCTACTTTTTACTGCGAACGGTGGTGTTGTAAGTGCGGACACAATGGAAAAACCAACAGTAGAAACAGCAGCAGTTGATTTAAGATCTAACTTAGGGCAACTACTCAGCGAGCACGCATATCTTGCAATAGAAACAATGAGAAACGGTGCGGCTGGTTCAGAAGATTTCGAAGCATCTTCTGCAGCCTTAACTGCTAATACGGAGGATCTTAGTGCAGCAATCGAATCTGTTTATGGGAAAGAAGCTGGCCAAGCATTTAAGAAAATGTGGTCGGAACACATTGGGTACTTCGTTGATTATGTGAAAGCAACAGGAAATGAAGATGAAGATGCAAAACAGAAAGCATTGGATGAGTTATCAGAATACAGGGCAGACTTTTCCCAGTTTCTAGAGAATGCTACAGAAGAACGTTTGGAAGCTGATGCACTTGCTGAAGGTCTACAGCAACATGTAAATCAATTAATAGGTGCATTTATTAGCTATGTTGATGGGGATTATCAACAAGCCTATGAGCAGGAAAGAAAAGCGATTAACCATATGCATATGGTAGCTAAAGGGCTTTCCACGGCGATTACCGATCAATTCCCTGACAAATTTAATAATACAATGGCGGTGACACCAGCAGGCGACTTAAGAGCAGATTTAAATTATCTACTATCTGAGCATGCCGGTATTGCCATATCAGCAATGCAAAATGGAATTTCTGAAGCTCCGGAATTCGATGCATCAGCAAAAGTTCTTGGTCAAAATACAGAGGATCTGTCTAAAGCAATTGCATCTGTTTATGGCGATGAAGCAGGAGAAGCATTTAAGAAAATGTGGTCAGAGCACGTAGGGTACTTTGTTGATTATGTAAATGCTACAGCAAATGAAGATGAAGAAGCGCAAAAAGAGGCACTAACTAATCTTGAAAATTATAGAGAAGATTTCTCCATGTTTATGGAAAAAGCTACAGAGGGTAACGTTTCCGCAGACATGCTGGCAAAAGGCTTGCAACAACACGTAGACCAACTAATTGGTTCATTTGAAAGCTATGCAGATGGTAACTATGATGAAGCATTTACTACAGCTCGCGAAGCATATGGTCATATGTATGGCGCATCTAAAATGTTATCATCCGGTATTGTAATGCAGTTCCCTGATAAATTTGCCAATGATATGCCTTCAGATATGCCAAAAACAGGCTTTGCACCCGCTGAAGAAAATAATGATATGTTGATCGCCTGGATGGTTGGTATAAGTGTATTTGGATTAGCAGCATTTGCAGCAATCCGTAAGTTTCGTACAAACGAAAAATAAGAGTTGATATATTGGTAAGAATCTTGTTCAGGAAGACAGGCAGATTATCCGTTTTTTCTCCCTGTCTTCCAAAGCTTTAGAGAAAAAGCAAATCAGGCTTAAAATTTAACAAAAGCTCATTTCTATTATTGGAATAAATGCGCTAGAGGAGGGTGCTTTATATGGGAAAATTAATAACTGTCATCACCTTACTTTTCTTGGTTGGCTGTGGAACCGTTCCTGAAAGTGAATCTCCTCCAGCTAATTCCTCATCTAGTAATGAACAGGAAACAACTCAAACAGTTAAAAACCCTATGACCAAAACGAAAAGCAGTGATTTTAATCAGTCAGATTCCGCCTATAAGGATGCTTTTAAAGAAGAAAAACCGGGTATAGTTCCAGCCAAGTTGATTATTGACAGCCTTGGCGTCAACGATCCTGTTGAAAAGGTTGGTCAGAATAAAAAAGGTGAAATGGGTGTCCCTGAAAATGTACAGAATGCTGGTTGGTATAAGTTCGGAGCTAAGCCAGGGGAACAAGGCAGTGCTGTAGTTGCTGGGCATGTGAATACAAGGAACGGAAAAAGTATTTTTTGGAACCTTCACAAGCTGGAGACTGGTGATGAAGTCGAAGTATTGAATAAAAGTGGTGAAAAGAGAACCTTCAAAGTAATCGGGAAGGAATCATATGACTATCAGCATGCACCTGTAAAGAAAATATTCGGTTATACGTCAAGAAGAAAATTGAATTTAATTACATGCACAGGCGATTTTAATTATGACGCTGGAACCCATCAGGAACGTCTTGTCATTTACACTGAGCTAAAGGATGAATAAATAACTAGTGAGAATTCGCTCAAATCTTCAAAAGCTAAGACAAAAAATTTTATACATTGAAAATCCGAACCGATTCATACTACTAATGAATTTTGGTTCGGATTTATTTTGGTAACAAATTAGCGGGGAAAACGCACAGATTCCTCGGAAATGAAGTACACATTTCCTTCGTCCGATGCTAAGCTGTCGCAGCTTTCCTTGTGCTCCCGAAGAAAAATCCCAGCTAATTTGCTCTGCGGAAGATTATCCTGCTCTCCTGCTGATTAATCTGCTCTACGGCGGATTATCTTGCTCTCCTGCCGATTAATTTGCTCTGCGGCGGATTATCTTGCTCTCCTGCCGATTAATCTGCTCTACGGAGGATAATGCCGATTTTTCCCAAACTAGTTCATTTATCTTCTCTATCGGTCCAAATAACTTTCTACCTCAGCCTTAGTAGGCAGTGCAGTCATTGCTCCTTTTGTAGAAGCGGCAAGCCCCCCGGATACTGAGGCAAACTTAGCTATCCTACTTGCTTCTTCCAACGTAAGTGCATGTAGATCTGAAGCATATTGATCAACAGAATAAAGCACTCCAGAAACAAAGGCGTCACCAGCCCCAGTTGTGTCAATTGCTTTCACCTTCATTGCTGGAACATGCCTATTCCCTTCCATTGTCTTAACATAGCATCCTTCCGCACCAAGGGTGACAAATATAACTGGAATTTCATAAGGCTCAAGCATTTCCAAGCCTTCTTTAACTGACTTTTTATCAGTAATAAATGCTAACTCCTCTTCGGAAATCTTTAGAATATCCACTTCTCCAAGCATGGAAATTATCCTATCTTTTGCCTCCTCTTTCGAATCCCATAACATCAAACGCAGGTTAGGGTCATAGGAAATAAGCAATCCATTCTCTTTTGCCAGTTTAACAGCTGCCCTAGTTGCACCTTCTGCGGGCTCGCTAATTAAGGAAATAGATCCGAAATGAAGAATACGATGGCGGAGCAAGTGCTCTCTATTTATGTGATTTTCCTCCAGAAAACGGTCCGCACTTGGGTTAATATAAAAATCAAAGCTCCTCTCCCCACCCTCTCTGTTGGTTACAAATACAATCCCTGTACGGTGGTCCTTCGAAAAAAATAATTGTTCTGTATTTACATGATAGAACTGGAGCGTTTCTTGCAAAAACCTGCCAAGCACATCATCTCCTACCATGCCAAGAAATGATGAATCGCCTCCAAGTCTTGCTACCCCCACTGCTACGTTAGCTGGAGCACCGCCGGGACTTTTATGATAGGTTGAATTTGTTTCGTCAGTTGGTATAAAATCGATTAACGTCTCCCCCAGAGTAATGACACCATGATTCACGATGATTACCTCCCTATGGTATGATTTATATAAAGATCAAATTATGTTCTATTATTCTACAGAACCAAAAATATGTCATCAAATAAGGGTGAAAAACATTGCTTACAATAAAAGAAATAGCAGAAATGGCTAACGTATCCAGGTCTACTGTTTCCCGTTTCCTCAATGATTCTGGCTATGTCAGTGAAGAGGCCAGAAAACGAATTGATAAAGTAATTAAAGAAACAGGATATATACCTAGTGAACATGCTAAATCCCTCCGCACAAAAAAAACAAAAGTAATTGGTGTCATATTACCAACCATCCATACAGAGACATCAAGTAAAATTGTAGCAGGAATAGATAACGAGCTGGCAAAACAGGGATATCAAATTCTTCTAGCTAATACAAATCTGGATAAAGAAAAAGAAATAGAATATCTGGATTTACTTAAAGTCCGCCAAGTAGATGGAATTATTTTAGTAGCTACAAATACAGAAGAAAGATTAGTTAAGAAAGTTCAGGAAATGAACCTTCCAATAGTTATTATTGGACAGCACATGCCTGGGGTTACCAGTGTGGTGTATGATGACTTCCATGCTTCAAAAGAAATTACCAACTATTTGGTTGAGAAAGGTCATAAAAAAATAGCATTTATCGGTGTAGATGAGACAGATCGCTCGGTAGGTTATTTCCGTAAAAAAGGATATTATTCTGCGATGAATGAGCATCGATTGGAAGTTAATTCAACTTGGGTGCAGACTGCAATATTTGACATAGATTCTGGTTATAAAGCAATGAAACGAATTTTAACAAAGAGTTCTATTCTCCCCACAGCAGTTTTTGCAGTAACAGACCGCTTAGCTATTGGAGCGATGAGTTATTTGAAAGAACAAGGACTTATAGTACCAGATGATATTGCTGTAGCGAGTATTGGAGCATCAGAAATTTCCAGATATGTTGATCCTTCTCTAACAACTGTAGACTATCACAATGAAATGGCAGGTAAGCAGGCTGCGAAGCAGATACTAGCAATTATATCCAAAACTGAATACCAAGAAAAAATTCTCCTGAACTATAGACTAATAATTCGTAATAGTGTATGATGAAATTGTGGAACCGATTTCATCATATATATTATGGAATCGATACCACGTATAACTCAGTTAATACCTATTGCCATTATATTTACTAATCTAGCTAATGTGGAATCGATACCACAAAAATAAAAGGAGTGAGATTATATGTCTGATAACAAGCAAATCGCAAAGGAGCTTATTGAGGCAGTCGGGGGAAGAGAAAATATTCATTCCGTCGCTCATTGTGCCACAAGATTACGTTTTATGATTCACGACAAGGAAAAAATTGATCAGGAGAGAGTTGAAAATACAGATAAAGTAAAGGGTGCCTTTTTTAACTCTGGTCAATATCAGATAATCCTTGGGACCGGCACGGTAAATCGTATTTATGAAGAAGTGGATAAACTCGGTATCAACAGCACAGATAAATCTGAACAATCAAAGGAAGCTGCAAAAGAAAAAAATACGTTCCAGCGTGCCATCCGGACATTGGGCGATGTATTTGTACCCATTATTCCTGTGCTTGTAGCAACAGGTCTGTTTATGGGACTTAGAGGTTTGGTCATGCAGGAACAGATCTTAGCACTCTTCGGTATGACACCCGCTGATATTTCTGAAAACTTTCTTTTATTTACTGAAATCCTAACAGATACTGCATTCATATTCTTACCTGCAATTGTTGCTTGGTCAACTTTTAGAGTATTTGGGGGCACGCCAATTATTGGTCTAGTACTTGGATTGATGCTTGTAAGTCCTGCGTTGCCAAATGCTTGGGAAGTTGCGACAGAGGCTGAACCTTTATATTTCTTAGGATTCATCCCTGTAGTAGGCTATCAAGGTGCCGTATTACCCGCCTTTTTCGCAGGGATAATTGGTGCAAAACTGGAAAGAGCCATCCGAAAACGGGTTCCTGAAGCATTGGATTTAATCATCACCCCATTCTTAACACTATTAGTGATGATTGCAGCAGCTCTCTTCATCATCGGGCCAATTTTTCATACAGTTGAGGAATATATCCTTCAGGGAACACTCTTTGTGTTGGATCTGCCATTCGGTATTGCAGGATTTTTAATTGGAGCTTTAAATCAAATTATTGTAATCACAGGAGTTCATCATATCTTTAACCTATTGGAAATCCAATTGCTTGAAAAGTTTGGAAATAACCCATATAACGCCATTGTTACTTCAGCAGTGGCCGCACAAGGTGGAGCAGCACTTGCCGTAGGTTTAAAAACGAAATCTAAAAAACTGAAGGCGTTGGCATTACCCTCCTCTTTATCTGCATTTCTTGGGATTACAGAGCCAGCCATTTTCGGTGTAAACCTACGCTATGTTACACCTTTTATAATGGGCTTAATCGGCGGTGGTGTTGGTGGTTTTGCTGCTTCCCTGCTTGGTATTAAAGGAACTGGTATGGCAATTACCGTTATTCCAGGGACGCTACTTTATCTCAATGGACAAATTTTACAGTATATCCTGGTTAACATCATTGCTATTGGTACTGCATTTGTCCTTACATGGTTATTCGGTTATTCAGATAAAAAGCTTAAAGAAGTTGAAACAGCATAGAGATCGTACACGCATTAATTACATGGAGAGGGTAGGAACTGAACATGCCTCCTTCTAATAAAAATATTTTACAATTAAAGACAGGCAGGCGGGCATCCCCTTGTCTGTCTTTTAGATAAGGAGTGCCTCAAACAGATATGAAACATTTACATCCGATAAAGAAGGCTTTGCAGCAAATAAAAGAAAAACAGGATATCGCTCAATCCGATCCCCACCGTCTCCATTTCCATATTATGCCCCCTGTAGGATTACTCAACGATCCTAACGGGTTTGTATTCTATCAAGGACATTATCATATTTTCTATCAATGGAACCCCTTTGCAACGACACATGGTCAAAAATATTGGGGTCATCGCATTTCCAGTGATTTAGTACATTGGGAAGAGGCGCCTATAGCATTAGCTCCCGATGAATGGTTTGATAAAGACGGCTGTTACTCAGGAAGTGCCATTGTCCACAATGAAAAGCTCTATATATTTTATACTGGAAATGTAAAAGACCACGACGGAAACCGTGCCTCCTACCAATGTCTCGCCGTATCAGATGATGGTCTCCATTTTGATAAAAAAGGGCCAATTATTGAAGTACCTAAAGGTTACACCGCCCATTTCCGTGATCCTAAAGTTTTTTCAAAAGATGGTAGGTGGTTTATAGTAATTGGTGCACAAAACACCCAAGAACAGGGTGAAGTGGTTCTTTACTCCTCCCCTGATTTGGAAAATTGGTTTTATCGCGGCCCACTAACAGGGTCTCATAGGAATGGATTAGATAATTTCGGATATATGTGGGAGTGTCCGGATCTTTTTCAAATTAAAGATCAGGACATACTAATTGTCTCTCCACAAGGATTGGAAGCAAAAGGATATAAGTTTAACAATATTTATCAATCCGGTTATTTTACAGGGCAAGTAGATTATGAGAGCCCCGCTTATCAGCATGGAAGCTTTGAAGAGTTGGATCGTGGCTTTGATTTTTATGCACCACAAACAACGGTGGATGAGTCAGGTAGACGTTTATTATTTGGCTGGATGGGTAATGCGGAAGTAGGGGAAACACAGCATCCTACCGCAGAATACGGTTGGATTCATGCGCTTACTCTCCCCCGTACACTGCAGTGGAAGAAAGGAAAGCTTTTTCAGACTCCCGTAAAGGAGCTTGCGGTACTACGAAAGAATGAAGTTGTGTATGAAAATATAACGATAATAAATCAACACAAGCAATTTAATGAAGTTGCTGGCAAGGTGTTTGAATTGCAAATAACAGTGACTGACTGGAGCACAAACATATTCTCCTTAACGGTTGGAGAAAGCACGTTGCGTTTTAATCAAAATTCTTCTACTTTCAGTCTAGAACGCAAATGTTTTAATAATCAAGGAACGGAAAGCAGACATTGTCATCTAGACAAGCTGGAGAATATACAACTCTTCAAAGACACCTCTTCACTGGAAGTCTTTATAAATAATGGAGAGGAAGTTTTTACTTCACGGATTTTCGATGATACCAATGAGCAAGCTGTATCTTTCCAAGCAGACGGGCAAGTGACTTTTAATTTACAAAAGTGGGATTTGGAAAAAATCTTTAATTGATATTCAGAAAGGGACGGATAATATTGTTAGGAAAATTATTTAAGAAAAAAGAAGATAGTAAACATATCTCTCTTTATGCGCCTATAAATGGAGAAACGATTCCATTGGAAGAAGTACCTGATCCTGTATTTTCCGAGAAAATGATGGGCAACGGTATTGCAATTAAACCATCTGATGAGCTCGTAACTGCACCAGTTGACGGAAAGGTTATTCAATTATTCTCCACCAAACATGCAGTGGGAATTTTGGCAGAGAATGGTGCTGAAATTCTTATTCATATCGGTATAGACACAGTAGAACTGAAGGGAGAAGGCTTCACGGCTTATGTAGAAGAAGGCGATTATGTGAAAAAGGGAGATAAATTGGTTGCTTTCAATTACACTACAGTAGAAAATAAAGCAAAGAGCACCCTGATCCCTATTATTATTACAAATACAGATGAAATGAGCGAGATCTCCCCTGCAGATAAAAAATCTGTCCGTGCCGGAGAAGACATTATTTTAAGCATAGAAAAATAAATTATTTCATTGCAAATGTTGAGGTACAAACATTAACTCGTACAGGTTTATCATCATAGCAGGAGGAAGCTGCGAGCTAATGAAAACTTATTTTTCCATTAATACAAATAGCCAAATAACACCCCCTGCTCAGTTAAAGAGCAGAGGGTGTTATTTTATTTAAACATCCAATGTTTTAGGGCTTTCACCTTTTTTATTCATAAGTTGAATCCCGATAGGCTCAATTTCTAATACAACCAAATTAGGATCCTCCGGACCTTCAAACCAGTTCTTCATGTACTCATTCCACACTTGATTTTTAAGTTCTTGAGAATCATTTAGTTTTGCTTTTCCTTGATACTCTACATAAGCATCACCAAATCCTTCTCCTTCATAACCAAGAATAATATGCGTGTACGGATTCTCTTCCAGTTCCTCCGTTTTATCCGTTTCTTTACTCGTAGCAGTATATAGCTTTAAATTCTCATGGAAAAAAGTCATATATCTGGAATGAGGTTTATTATTTTTCACTGTAGCCATTGTTCCAATATGGCTGTTTTCAAGTATGTTTTCTACTTCTGCTCTAATATTATCCTGACTCAAAATACCACTCCTTTTCTTCTCTATAAATATTATTTCCCTTCCTACCAAATATAAAACAAAGCTGGGTGCTTTTTTCTAAAATTGATTTCCACACTTTAACATGCAGGGCTGCTTCAATATTAATTCAGCGTTTGCCTACACTACCCTCGCTCTTATCTTGTATTTAGGCTAACCTTCTCAAAGAATAAAGAGTAATGAAGAGGAAAAGCTAACAAATAAATTATCAATTTGTCACAATTTTCATGTTGACGAAAAAATAAGTATGGTGGTAATATAAACTGGTAAAACGTTTTATCAAGTTTATCAATCATCGAGAGGAGGACTTGAGATGAAAAAAGTGGTTGTGCTGGGTAGTTTAAATATGGACTTATCCATAGAAACAAATCGTATGCCGCGTAATGGTGAAACAATAGATGGGAAATCGTTCTTTATGTCTCCCGGAGGTAAAGGCGCTAATCAGGCTGTTGCAGCTCAAAAGAGCGGGGCACCAACAAGTATGATTGGCAGCGTAGGAAATGACCTGTTTGGCAGTCAACTTATTTCTTCTTTAAAAAAAGAAGGTGTGGATTGCACACATGTCATGGAAAATGACTCCACTTCTACAGGTATTGCGATGATCATTCGTAATGCTGGGGATAACAGAATCATTCTCGGATCTGGTGCTAATTACACGGTAGATGAAGCCTACACGTCTCAAGCATTACAAGAGATTGCAAATAAAGAAGATATATTTTTAACACAGTTTGAAAGCGATTACGAGGTTGTATTACATTCTCTTGCAAAGGCAAAGAGTCAGGGTCTTTTTACGGTATTTAATCCCGCGCCTGCAAAGGACATACCGGAAACTGCCTATCCCTCCATTGACCTCTTAATTGTCAATCAGTGGGAAAGTGAGATGTTATCAGGAATTTATCCAAAGACAGACAAGGATTGCGAAGATGCTATCAATCTCTTCCTCGACAAAGGTGTTTCGTCGGTTATTATCACTTGCGGAGCTGCTGGCAGTACCTATGGTGACAAGGAGCAATTGATTTTTGTCCCAAGCTTTAAAACTAACGTTGTGGATACCACAGCGGCTGGAGATACGTATATTGGTGCATTAGTAGCATCATTAGCTAATGAAACAACCATGAAAGATAGCATGATCTATGCGACAAAAGCGGCTTCACTTGCTATTTCAAAGCAAGGAGCACAGGAATCTATTCCCTACAAAAATGAAATTGACCAGTTCAAGGAGGTTAAATAAATGAATAAAAGACCAATTATAATTGATACAGACCCAGGAATTGATGATGCAGTTGCGATTGCAATTGCATTATACGATGAGCAGCTTGATGTTCGTCTAATTACAACCGTTGCAGGAAATGTAAGCTTAGAAAAAGTAACCTACAATGCCATGAGACTAATGAAGTTTTTTGGAAAGGACATTCCAGTTGCTGCAGGTGCTGACCGTCCACTAATAAAAGAAGCTATTGATGCAAGTGATATTCATGGGGAAACAGGCATGGGCGGCTATGATTTTGAAGAACCTGACATGGACAAACTGTTAAAAGAACACGCAGTTAATGCCATGTATAAAGAAATTACAAATAGTGCACAGCCTATAACGCTTGTACCAATCGGCCCACTTACAAATATCGCCCTTCTTTTACGAATGTACCCTGAGGTTAAGGATAACATTCATGAAATTGTATTAATGGGGGGTTCTACAGCACGAGGAAATGCTGGTGTGATGGCTGAATTCAATATTTTTGCTGATCCGGAAGCAGCAAAAATTGTTTTTGACAGCGGAATATCGCTTACTATGGTAGGTCTTGACATCGGTTTGAAAGCGCTTATCTATCCTGAAGACAGCCAACAATTAAAAGAACTAAATAGAACAGGCGATATGCTATATCAGCTGTTCCAACGCTATCGCGGTGGTGGCTTGAAAACAGGCTTGAAAATGTATGATAGCACAGCAATAGGCTATCTTCTAAATCCGGATATGTTTGAAACAGTTGATGCCTTTGTTGATATCGAGCTTGAGGGTTCATTAACTAAGGGCTGTACAGTAGTAGATTTGAAAAATTACACCGGAAATAAACCGAACGTTACTGTGGCAGTTGATATTGACCCTGTGCAATATAAAGACTGGTTGATTGAATGCATTAAGAAATGCAATTAAGGAGGGGTAGAGAATGTTAAATGATCTTATTATGTATGCTTCAGCAATATTGGCAGTTGCTGTAGTTGTCTACATGTTGATTAAAAAAATGGATATTAAAATAGCCTTATTTCTAATGGGAATTATTTTAATACTCGTTAGTCTTGCAATGGGAAATGACATTGCACTAAAGGAATTTGAATCAACAGGTTCTGCTTTCCTAGATCCTTTACAAGTTATTGTCGAACAATTTAAGTCTACGTTTGCCAAAGCTGGTTTAATCATTCTAATGCTTGGTGGTTATACTGCCTATATGTCATCCATAGGGGCAAATGATATTACCGTTCAGGTTCTAACAAGACCTATCAGTAAAATAAAGTCCGTTTACTTTCTAGTTCCTATTGTCTTTTTATTAGGTAACTTATTATCTTTAGTAATACCAAGTGCATCGACCTTGGCCATCCTTTTATTAGCAACACTCTATCCTGTTTTAAAAAGAGCTGGCATGTCTACACTTAGTATTGCTGCCATTATCGCTACATCGGCAACTATTATACCAACACCACTTGGTAGTGATAATGTTGCAATTGCAGAAGAATTAGCCTTACATCCTGCGTTTGCAAACTTAACAGTGACAGATTACGTATTTAATTACCATGCAATGATTTCGTTGCCTACCCTCCTCTTTATTGCTATTGTGCATTATTTCTGGCAAAAAAGGATGGACAAGCGATCAGCAAATAAGGTTTCTAAAGAAGAAGTGGAATTGAAAAAGCTTGATGAAATTAAAGGCGGTAAATTATACAAAACAGTTTATGCTATTCTGCCTATCTTTCCAATTATCCTATTGTTGATTTCATTTGCACTGGAGCTTACAACAGGTATTGCTGTAACACTAAGTGTTGAAATCGCAGTAATTGTTTCGTTAATTCTTGCTATTATTTGTGAATTAATCCGTAAGAAAGGTGATAAAAAAGTACTTTCAGACACGGAATCCTTCTTTGAAGGTATGGGTAGAGCTATTCCGATCGTAGCATTAATTGTTGCTGCATCCGTGTTCGTAACGGGATTACAATCAATCGGTCTTATTGAACAGCTGCAAGAATCCATGCAACACATTCAAGGCTCAGGCTTCAACTTTATTTTACCATTAATTTTGGTAGCCTTTACAGCGTTAATTGTACTACTAAGTGGTAGTGGAATTGCTTTATTCTTTGCAATGGTTCCATTGATGGTACCTCTGGCAGATGCTGCAGGCATTAACCCAATAGCCATATCCATACCAATGGGCTTAGCTGGAAACCTGTTCCGTTCAGTGTCCCCAGTTGCTGCAGTAGTACTTATTATTGCCGGAACATTAAAAGTAGACCCACTTGATATTATTAAACGGACATCCGTACCAATGGTTTCAGGCGTCATTTTCATGTTTATACTCTCTATGATTGTATTCTTATAAAAACACAAGAGATATAACGTAATAGATTGGCTAAGAATCTAGGTCAACTTTTATACTTTAAAAATCCGAACCGATCCATTTTATTAATGAATCATGGTTCGGATTTCTTTTTGTTAAAAATTAGCGGAGGAAAAACGCGCAGACTCCTCGGAAATGAAGTACACATTTCCTTCGTGCGATGCTAAGTTGGGCTTCCACGCTTTATATAAAGAGGAAGGTCGCCCCATCTAGTCTAGCGAGCCGAAGATTGTACAGTTGCAAAAGGACACATGGTTTTTTCACAAAATAGAACGCTTCTATTCCTTGTAATCAGATGATATGATACAAGTGATGTCTTCTCCATATTGTAGAAAGACGATTTTACGATGGAAAGCAGGAATGAATAAGATGAAAATCACCTTAAAGGATATAGCAAAAAAGGCAAACGTTTCTCCAAGCGCTGTATCATTGGTGCTTAACGACCGCCCATGCAGAATATCAAAAGAAAAGAAGGATTTGATTAAGCGTATTGCAGAAGAATACAATTATTCTGCTAACCAAATCGCCCGAAGCCTTGTAACTCAAAAAAGCAAAACAATTGGCTTAATCATACCTGACATTGAGAACATTTTCTTTTCCTCTCTTGCAAAGCAAATTGAAGAACAATGTCGCAAGCGAGGCTATATGCTCATTATTGTGAACTCGGACAATGACTATGCTCATGATTTAGAACTGCTGGACTTGCTTCTTTCTCGCTCAGTTGACGGAATGTTTATTATCCCAAGCAATGAATCTTATAAAGAACATTCAGAGTTAGTCCACCGACTAAGTAAATTAGACAACACCTCTACTCCTTATGTAATGATTGACCGTGTTTACCCCGAGCAAGCTTGTAATAAAGTTTGGTTTGATAACGAAGAAGGCGCTTATTTAGCTGTGAAGCATTTACTGGAAAATGGACATAGAAAAATTGCATGTATTGCTAATTATGGAAATGATTCCAATGGTAAATCAAGGTTAGAAGGCTTTTATCGAGCAATGAGAGAATATCATTGTGAAGTAGAAGAAGATCTTGTCATTGATGGGGATTATCGTATTGATAGTGGCTACCATGCTGGAAAGTCATTATTGGAGAAAGATATGTCTGCTGTTTTTATTACAAATGATATGATGGCGCTCGGTTTCCTCAAAGCAGCTTATGAGCAAGGAAAACAGGTACCTGATGACATTTCAGTAGTCAGCTATGATAACACTATTTATCCATATATATTTGGAGTTGAGCTTACTTCTATTGAGCAAGATGTCGGTTCACTTAGCCACCATGCTGTTGATCTCTTATTCTCAAAAATGGAGGAAAAGGAAAAGGCTCCCGAGGAGATTTGCCTCATTCCAAGGTTAATTAAAAGAACTAGTGTGCAAAGTCATTAAATATATTTTTATAGCGCCAATATATTGACAACAGTTATGGGAGGCTTCACTCCCTTTAAAATTTTAATAATATGTTAAAATTATTTTATTGTGCATTAACTATACTTATTAAAAAAGGATGAGATATATGGAAAAAGATATAAAGCTTACGTCATTATCCTCTAAAGGTGGCTGCGGATGTAAAATTGGTCCAGCAGACTTATCGCAAGTTCTCCGCTCCCTCCCCCCTACAGTAACCAACCCAGACCTCCTCGTTGGACTCGACACAAGTGATGATGCAGGAGTATACAAAATAAACGATACTACTGCACTTGTACAAACAGTAGATTTTTTCACTCCGATTGTGGATGACCCTTACTACTTCGGTCAAATAGCTGCTGCCAATGCGATCAGTGATGTGTACGCAATGGGAGGAACACCTATCACTGCACTTAATATTGTCGCTTTCCCTATCTCTACGCTTGATAAAAGCATTCTAGCAGATATCTTGCGTGGTGCAGGTGATAAACTTGCAGAAGCCGGTGTATCATTGGTGGGAGGCCACTCTATTGATGACCAAGAGCCGAAATTTGGTCTTGCAGTAACGGGGACGGTTCATCCGGATCGAATTAGGACAAATGCCGGTGCAAAGCCCGGAGATAAATTAATTCTAACTAAACCAATCGGGGTAGGAATTTATTCTACCTCAATAAAGAATAACCTACTCAGTCAGGATGAGATTAACCGTGTGACAGCCGTAATGTCTACATTGAATAAGACTGCAGCGGAGGTAATGAATCACTATGACGTTCATGCTTGCACAGATGTTACCGGATTTGGCCTCTTAGGCCATGCTTCTGAAATGGCAAAGGGAAGTAAAGTAGACATTGAAATAAATTATGACCATGTCCCCATGCTGGAGCGCGTGAGAGAACTAGCAGACTCAGGCGCGGTTCCAGGTGGTACGAAAAATAATTTCAAACATGTTCAAGATATGATCACCTTTCCTGAAAACATGGATCAAATTGATCAATGGATCCTCTGTGATGCAGTTACCTCTGGAGGCTTGCTAATTGCTGTTTCATCTAAGGAAGCAGATCAGCTTTTTACAGAATTACAGGAAAAAGGTGTAGAAGCACAAATTATTGGAGAAGTAAAAGATAGTAGTAGTGGACACATTAACGTAAGATAATCTATTTTTATTACAGGAAGTGACCTATACATGTTTAAGGATATTGAATTAAACGAAATGTTGCAGCTTAAAGATGCAGGTGAGCATACCCTTATTGATGTCCGTTCACCAAAGGAATTTAATGAAGCGACAATACCGGGTAGTATAAATATCCCCATCTTTACTGATGAAGAACGTGCAGAGGTAGGGACATTGTATAAGCAAGTGGGTAAGGATGCCGCTAAGAAACGCGGCTTGGAGATTTTTTCCGCGAAACTGCCTAATTTCATTCAGGAGTTTAGTAAAATCCAAACACCAATGACCGTATTTTGTTGGCGAGGCGGTATGCGGAGTAAAACAGCAGCAACGGTTTTAGATTTGATGGGGATAAAGGCTACTAGATTAAGTGGAGGGATCCGTACCTATAGAAAATGGGTTGTCAGTACACTTGAGCAAGGGGATTTTAAGCCAGAACTATTTGTTTTAAATGGATATACCGGCTCCGGAAAGACTGTAATCCTTCATGAATTGGCAAAAAAGGGATATCCTATTATTAACCTGGAAGGAATGGCGAATCATCGAGGCTCCATTTTTGGACAAATCGGGCTTCATCCAAATAACCAAAAGAAATTTGAAGCTTTGCTTGTACAGAAAATGCTTGAATTTCAGCAAGAGCCTTTCGTTTTTATAGAAGGCGAAAGCAAGCGAATCGGCAAAGTATCCTTACCTGACTTTCTTTACTCCAAAAAAGAAAAAAGTATGCAGCTGTTTATCCATATACCTATGGAAGAAAGAGTTAAGCATATTCTTGAGGATTATCAGCCTTGGAAGAACCCTGAGCGTTTCCATGAAGCCTTTCAGATCATTAAAAAAAGAATTCACACACCCATTGCCAAAGAGATAGAGCAGGCATTTGAGGCTACGGACTACCATCATGTTGCAGAGCTTCTTTTAAACTATTATTATGATCCACGGTATGAGCATGCAGCAAACCATTATCCGAAACAAAATGTTATTGATATTCATGCAGTTGATGTTACAGACGCAGTGCAGAAAATAGAAGAACTTATCCATCAGCATACCGAAATAAATATTGTATAGGTTCCAGGGCCCTTCAATGGGCCCTGCTTTAGTATGGACATTGTATCAGGAAGAGACTACTATTCTTTCCAACTCCATTGGGGGAATATATTGTCCTTCTTTATATGCACGCATATTACCACCTGAAATTTCATCAATTAATATAATATTTCCATCAGGGTCTTTTCCGAATTCTAATTTAATATCATACAATTCTATTTCTCTCTTTATCAATTCTTCCTTAACCATTTCAGCTATTTTGACAGTTAAATTTTTAATTACCTGATACTCTTCCTTTGTTAAAATACCTAGCATTTTTAATGCATCCTCATTAATGGGGGGATCTTGCCGTTCATCATCCTTTAATGTGATCTCTACGAAGCCATCAAGTTTCTGTCCCTCCGTTGCGTATTTACCATATCGTCTCAAAAAGCTCCCAACAGCTTTGTATCGGCAAATCACTTCCAGACCTTCCCCAAATTGAGTTGCTGGAATTACCGTCATGGTAGCCTCCTCTATATCTGAGTCAATATAGTGATTTGGAATTCCCTTTTTATTCAGTTTCTGAAAGAAAAGAGTCGTAAGCTTTAAACCTGCTTTACCTGCTCCTTCCATTGTAAGGCCAACGGTATTTGCACCAGGATCAAAGACCCCATTTTCTCCTGTCACATCATCTTTAAATTTCAATAACATATTTCCTTCTTCTGTTTGATAAACATCTTTCGTTTTGCCGCTATAAATTAGTTTCATTTGGCAGGTCTCCCTCCTCTTCCATTATTTTTTTAAGGGAAGTTTTATACACATCATAATCCGCTTCCGAGAATAAAGTTATTACGACTTGTCCAAAATGATGTTCCTTTAAAAAGGATACAAGTGTGGTTAATGCTATATCTGCCGCGAATTCAATAGGAAAACGATAGACACCTGTGGAAATAGAAGGAAAAGCTATGCTTGTTAGCTGATGCTTTAATGCCATTTGCATTGCATTTTCATAGCAGGATGCAAGCAGCGTCGGTTCATTTGCTGCACCACCCTCCCACACTGGTCCAACGGTATGAATGACATAGCTTGCCGGGAGATTGTATCCCTTTGTTATAACTGCTTCTCCTGTTGGCAGCTGCCTTCCGCTTAATTCTTCCTCTCTTACTCTCTTACAAGCATCCAATAGTTCCTCGCCCGCCGCTTTATGGATGGCTCCATCTACTCCACCGCCACCCAATAGAGTCCCATTTGCAGCATTAACAATTACATCCGTCTTTTGCAAGGTAATATCTCCCACCATTAACTTCAATCCGTTTTGTCCAATAGTAGCAACCAAGCATATCCTCTCCTTTTCAGTTATAACTGTAAATATTGTCTCTATATGTATCCACATTTTAAAACTGAAACTCAATTTATTATTAAACTTACTATTAGTTTATCATAGAATAGGATACATAAATGATTGTTATCAGCAGGAATTAGACTAGAGAGTCTCGAAATGGTTTAATAGAAGGATATAAAAGGAAGGATGTATGTATAATGCCTGCAAATCGCTTACCACTGCTCATTCTCACTATGAGTATCTTATATATATTTATTGTTCCAGATGACCCCTTTATCTTTAAATTATTTTTTAAACTTATTCCAATGGCTATGATTCTTATGTATGCTTTTGAACAAAGTGGCCGCTGGAAGAGCAAAACACACTGGCTACTTCTTTGTGGTTTGATCTTCTCTATGCTTGGAGACGGGACGATTCATTGGTTTATTTTAGGATTGTCAGCCTTTTTAATTGGCCATCTTTTTTATATTACTGGCTTTTTAACACGGTGGAATTTCTCTGTAATCCGGATGCTATACGCAATCCCTGTTGGAATATACGCTATACTATTTGGCAGAAGACTTATACAGGCTTTAAACGAATCTGGAGAACAATCGCTTGTCATTCCTGTCCTTCTCTATATACTGGTTATTTCTATTATGACATGGTCGGCTATGATGACAGGTAACCGGTGGGCTTTGTGGGGAAGTATTTTGTTTGTTATCTCTGATAGTGTCTTGGCATGGAATATGTTTGTGTCCCCTATACCGAATGCTGCAGAGCTTATCATGCTGACATACTACTCGGCTCAATTTCTTATCGCCCATAGTCTATTCACTATAGTAAAAAATAGTCATCGGCTTGTTTGGTAAACAATATCCGGAGAGGAGGGTTAAAGTGCACATTCATTCAATCGGACATTATTCGCATTCCAAGGAGGACTTTCTTCGTTTACTTTCTGATGCGGATATAGAAGCAGTAGCCGATGTACGAGCATTCCCCGGCAGTAGGAAATTTCCTCAATACTCAAAGGACAATATGCCTGATTGGCTTCAAGCTGCAGGCATTCATTACGAGCACTTTCCAAAACTGGGAGGAAGGAGGAAGGCTTCCTCTGACGTGTCCCCTCTTTTAAACGGGGCATGGGAGAACCAATCCTTTCATAATTATGCTGATTATACATTAACAGAATCATTTCATGAGGGTATTGCCGCTTTGTCCCAACTAGCCCAAAAGAAAAGAACGGTTTATTGTTGCTCTGAACGTCATCCAGCACGTTGTCATCGATTAATTATTAGTAATTGGCTTGCTACACATAATTGGAAAGTTAATCATATTATTCCTGACAATAAGGGAAATATAACTATTATTGAGCATGAATTAGGAAAATGGGGGGCCAGGCCAATTATTGAAAAGGATGGCACAGTTGTTTATCCAGAATAATATATTCCTTTTTTGCGCTTATCTGCTTGTCATAATTCGAACTGCTTAACATAGAATGTATTAACACACATGAGGGCGGAGGCGTTTCTATGGGAAGCTCAGTAAGAATTTCAGAAGCTGACTTGGAGAGATACTATATATTAAGCAAACAAAAAAAGGAAATTGAACAAGAAATGAAACAATTAAAGAAAGACTTCAATCTTAATCTTGATGATTCTATTGGTAAAGATCAAAAAGGTGAGGTAACGTGTGGCAGCTATAAATTACAACGACAGGTTCGTACAGCTATTGGCTATAATCAAGAATTGACAGTTCAAAAATTAGAACAGTTAAACTTACATGATTTTATTATTGTGGAAAAGCTCCCCGACACCGAGAAATTGGAAGCGGCTATTAAAATCGGTCTTGTCGAAGAAACTGCTTTTACACCATGTAAAACAACTAAAACGACGACTGCAATTGTTGTAAAAGAAGCACCATAGATGAGTTAACAGTGAAACTTCCGGCCGTTAATAACAGCAAGTAATAATATCTGCTTTAAGCGGATTTAATAAGCAATCCATTATTCAATTAATCCTAAAGCAATTATATCTAAAAAAGCATTCCTTATCATGAAGGAATGCTTTTTACGTGTTGAATACATATGATAGCTACTACAGTGTTATCTTTTCATACTTAACTTAAAAGTACTTCGTAGCATACTATTTCGCGAAAATCGGAAAATATTTTCATCTATTTTATAGACTTATACAATTTGCGGGCCGACTAATACGTTAGGACTTTTGCCCATAATTAATTTGCATAAATTAGCGTAACCTATTTGTCTATAAGCTCCTAAAAGACTGCATAATTTTTTTGCTGCTTGGTCTTGCTTCAATTTCATAACTTCTTTATGAAAAACCTGTAACACAAAATCATCTTGTACTTGCGGACGGAACTGTGTTGGTTCCTCATCCATAAGCAGGCAGCCCATGTACTGATAGTTAAATTGCAGCTGTCTTGTTAAATGAACTATCCCTACAAACGATTCATACGTTTCAGGCTGTGTCTGTTTAAATGTTTCCAGGTCCTTCTTTGCATGCATGAGTTCACTAAAACTTGATGTAACTAACATACTACCCCTCCTACACTTCATCCCAAGGTTTTTTAACAGTTAAAGCTGCAACAAGATCTTTATTTTGCTCTCGCTTTAACTTTCTAATTTTTGCCCGTTCTTTACCTGTTTCATAAAGGAATTTTTCTTCCTCGGTTTCTGGTATAATGCCTGGCACTTCAATTGGTCGCTTATTCTCGTCTAAAGCAACAAATGTTAGAAATGCTGTAGCAGCAATTCTTCTTTCTGCAGTGAGTGTATTTTCTGCTGTTACCTTGCAAAAGATTTCCATCGAGCTTCTACCTGTATAAGAAACAAATGATTCTATACAAACAGAATCACTTTGCCGAATTGGCTCAATAAAATTAACCGAGTCCGTAGATGCGGTCACACATTCTTTCACACGTGCATGTCTTTGAGCTGAAAGAGTTGCACAAGCATCCAGTTTTTTCATTAGAACTCCACCAAACAATGTATGGTAATTATTTAAATCATTTATGAGAACCTGATCATTTTGAATAATCCTGGTATCTTTCATTCTTTTTGCTTCCATTAATTTCACCTTAACTATAAAAAGTATTTTTAATACATTACCTATTATAGTACAGGTGGTTTCTTATAGTACAATGCCGATAACAGATGCAATATATAACAAAATGTTATGTAAAGGCTTTATGGCGAAAATGTAAGAAAACAAGTAAGAAGAAAAGCTAATGCCGTAAGTAGAAAAGAGGAAGTGCTCAAGCCGGAGACGGCCATGCATACAAAAAGAGGCTGGGCCAAATGAAATTTTATAAAGTTAAAATCCGAACCGATTCATACTAATAATGAATTATGGTTCGGATTTATTTTTTGTAACGAATTAGCGGAGGAAAAACACGCAGACTCCTGGGACTGCGGTTACTCGTCCCACCGAAAACCATTGTGGGAGAAAAAGCCTAGCTAAGACCCCGGAGTGCATAGCACGAGGAGGCTTAGCAGCGCCCACGGAAAGCGAAGTGTTTTTCCGGAGCGGGGTTCCCACATTTTAAATAGTTCGTCTTTAGAATAGCATTGTTTAGTTATGTCCCAGCCCCGTGTAAACCTAATTAAACGCCTGTTGTGGAACGGTGTTTGGCCGCGTAGCCCGGTACCAGTGAAGGCATAGCACAAATATCAATAAGAGATCAATAAGGTCTCCTCCGTAATACATAAGCATCCCTCCCGTTTGAGCTTCTGAGGTGCTTACACCATCTGGGGGAAAACCGTAAATATATTTGGATAAAATGCCATGTCCTGCTAAAGCAACAATAAATACACTCACTCGATAAACGAAACTATATCGATGTGGTGTTGGGTCAATATATATTAAAGAGATTGTGAACAAATAGCCAGCCAAAAATACATGGGCATGAATAATAACATATAACAGGAGCGATTCGTGCATCAGAGAAAATAAATCTGTCGCATATAATAGCCAAAGCCCGCCTATATTTAGGATGCTTGCCACAATCGGATTAGTCACAAAGCCAGCATATGTACTTCTTAATAAGCTAGTGAGCCTTCTGGCTGCTGAAACAGGAAGTGCACGTAATATTAAAGTCATAGGTGCAGATAAGGCGATTAGCAATGGACCGAGCATCCCAAGCAGCAAATGGCTGAGCATATGAAAAGTAAAGTCCATATGTGCCTTTTCAGCGATTGGACCCGCTACTGCTATACCCACAGTTAAAAAACCTGCTAATCCTAACACAGTCCTCCAGAGGGGCCATTTTCTTCCCTTGCGTATAGATATAAAAACTGCAATTAGATAGGCAATCCCCCCTGTAATAAAGGGGATTACTAATAAAATTGAGTCTAGCATCAAGTTCATTTGATTATCCATTTGGAAGGTTCACTCCCCTAATGGCCTTCTTCCCTGTTTTTCGTAACAAAATAGCTCCAATCACAATCATGATAATAGCAGTGATATTCCAGACTAAATCATATGGAAGAATGTCTACCTCGTAACGAATTTGATGAATACGCATTAATTTATGTTGGATCGTGCCATCATACAGCTGAAAGATACCTGCACCTAGAAGAACGCCTCCCCACCATCTGCTGACCCAGAAGGCATCACGTCGTTTTAAATCTGCTACTATAAATAGACCGCCAATTGTCGCAAACCAGCTAAAGGCATGGAAAAAGCCGTCGGATAACAGCCCTATTGCGAGTGAGGATTTGTCATAGAAATGATGCCAATGCAATAGCTGATGAAACACCATTTCGTCTACAAATGCTGCAAGGCCAAGTCCAAACAAAAAGCCAGACCATAAATTTTTGGAAAGATGGTTATACCGATTATTTCCTTTCATATGACCCAAGTTATTAGCCAAACAGAACGCCTCCTTAAGTTAAATGAAGAATTCTAAAGTTGTTAATAAGCAATTTCCTGTCTCACGTATAAATAAACCAGTCTTTTTAACCTGGTCAAAAATACCCCTGTTGTCTATTGCCTTTATTTCCATTCACTCTGGCTGGTTACTTCTACTTTATTTAATGCCTGTGTCGCTAAGCGATCTGCTTCTTGGTTATTTTTCCGGGAAACTAATTTATATTCAGGCTGAATTCCCATTTCCTTAAGTTTCCCTTCAATTTTATCAAGCCAGCTCGTTAATTCCTTTTCCATAACTGGCCATTCATCTTCCAACTGATTTATTACTACTTGGGAATCTCCCGTGAACAAAACAGGTAAATGATGAGCACCTAACAGCTCTAATTCTTGAATAGCCAAATGTAAAGCAGCATATTCAGCTTCATTGTTCGTTTCCATTTCCGCCACGAGGGCATTTTTACGTATTCGAAGCTTTTTTCCATTTTGCTCATAATAGATGACACAACCAAGCCCGGCTTTTCTTGTATTAATATCGAAACCACCATCAAAATACACGGTAATATTATGAGGCTCTGTTTTAATTTCTTCTAAATAGGCCTTCAACTGTTTAGTAGTCCATTCATGGTCACTACGATCAATAAAAATTGCTTGTTTAAGTCGCCCTGATTTTTGCAGATCTTCCGCCATGAGCAATGCTTTGGCTGCAGTCATTTCTTCGGAAGTAAATGCAACCTCCGCTCCTTTAGGGGTTCGATATACTATCTCCAATCTTCCCTTCATGAAAAGCCACCTCCATTTTTAGCATTAAGAATAAATTTGTTAACCTCCGATATTATCGGTATATGGTTCATCAGTTCCTTTTCCACCTTTAAGATAAACTGCGCTGCATCTATTTTTATTTAAAAAACCTTCAATACTTCATTATTTTCCATGCTTTGTTACTATTAAACTGTATAAGAACATATTATATCCATTGGAGGTGAAAACATGATGCATGCATTTAACTTTTTTGCCCTAATTCCTTTACTTATTTACGTTGGAATGATTGCATTTGTGATCTGGTTTGCAGTAACGCTAATCAAGACACTCAAAGAGAAAAATTCCATCTTAAAGGAAATTTCCACTAAACTAGACCAGAATAAACATCATCCAAATTAACTAGTTTGCAAAAATGACAACCACTGCAGAATTATTTCTGCAGTAGTTTTTCCTTGGCAAAACGAATAAATTCCTGCATGACATGGGAAAGGCGAACATCGTTTTTCCAGATCAATGCCAGGTCCCAGTCAATGGCTGGGTTGGCCACAGGGATAGCAATAACGTCACTTGTCAGCTCCATACTGGTACTCTCAGGCAGCAGTGTGATACCAAGCTTTGATGCAACCATTTCTTCGATAAAATCAAGTTGAGAGGTTTCTGAGATGATTTTCGGTTTAAATCCGGACTCGTTACATGCTTGAATAATATTATCCCTTAAAGCGAAGTCTTTATTAAACATAATAAAGGCTTCTTCTCTTAATTCTTTCAACTCGATTTTTTCCCTTGCTGCCAAACGGTGGGAGGAAGGAACGATAATCTTCAGCTTTTCCTTCACGAAAGAATAATTATCGAAAACATGATGCTGTGTTGGTAAGACAACAACGCCAAAGTCCAATTCGTCATTAGCTACCTTTTCTTCTATTCGTTTGGAACCATCTTCAACAAGTTGAAAAGTAATCTCAGGATACTCTCTATGGAACGCAGCAAGAAACTGAGAGAAAAAGAAGGAATTTATTATAGAGGGTAAGCCAATTCGTAAATGTCCTTTCTGTAAGGTAACCAGTTGCTCCAAGTCATTTAATAACGCATGATATTGCTCCTCCATCTGCTGGGCATGGTTGTAAAACACCTTTCCCGCTTCCGTAAGGGACAAATGCTTCCTTGATCTTACAAAGAGCGGAACACCTAATTCATCTTCCAATGATTTAATTATTCTGCTGATAGCAGGTTGAGTAATGTATAGCTGGTTTGCTGCCCGTGTAAAACTTCCTGATTTGGTAACCTCAATAAAATACTTTAATTGCTTTACATCCAATCTAAGTCACCTGCCCTTCATCAAATATCTATTGTTCCCAGCGTATTTCACCTATGTTGTCCATATTATAGCCCAATGAACGTAACTTCTCTTGAAAATCCTTACTTTTCAATATTTTACGTACAGCAGAAATAAGCTGCATATTTTCTTCGTTCTTCAGTAATACAAGGTCATAGCTTTCTTCTATTAAAGGAATAAAATCAACAGGTGCTAATTTTGATACTTGTTCAATACCTACACCAACATCTGCTTTGCCACTTGCAATAGCTGAAGCAATATCGAGATGGCTTTTCATTTCCTGTTCATAGCCTGCCACCTGTAATTTATTTATATCGTGCAAACGGAATTGTTCATCTAATAAGATACGTGCACCTGCTCCAGGTTCACGATTTACTATAGTTATACCCTTCTTCATAAGATCAGGCCAAGAAGTAATCGATTTCGGATTGCCTTTCGCTACATAAAATCCCGCAATTCGTTTAATAAATCCGATAACAATAAATGACTTACTGACAAGTAATTTCCGAACATAAGGAATATTATATGTCCCCGTATCCCCATCAAACAAATGCGTACTAACAATATTCGCCTTTCCCTTATACAAACCTATCAAACTATCCAGGCTCCCTGTATATGACCTTAAAGGCATCTCATTTATTTGTTTTTCTAGTTCTCCAGCTAAAATATCCAAACTATTATCCTGACCGCAAATAACCACAGAAGATGATGGAGAAGAATCAGGAGTGGGTTGCTTTGAACTTCCATCATCTGTTTTTACTTCTTTTCCACGAAGTTTATAGTTTTCTAATTCTATGGCGTCGACTCTCATTTGTCTGCCTACACGAAACGCACTGAGCTGCCCCTTCTTAATTAAATCGTATACCGTTAGTTTCGATACTTTCAATAAACGCGCAATTTCTTCAGGTGTGTAAGACTCCTTGTGAGACATAATCTTCACCTCATTTTCCATACTCTCTTAACGTCCATATTATCATTTACTTATAAATTAAATCCATATATAATTAGTTATAATTAGACATAATTAGTTGGATTGTGATTTGAACAGGAGGAAGAAAAATGAGAAAGAATAGTCTCTTGCTTCTTATAATATTTTCAATCGTTCTATTAAACGCTTGTGGAAATAGTGATAACTCTTCCTTGGAACAAGAGAAAAATAATAAAAAGGAGAGCGAGTCGCTAACAGTCTCTGCCGCAATTAGTTTAACGGATGCCCTCGATGAAATTAAAGAACTATATGAAAATGATCATGACGTTAACCTCACCTTTAATCTGGGTGGTTCAGGAAAGCTGGCTCAACAAATTCAACACGGAGCACCTGCAGATGTTTTTATTTCAGCAAATCAGGATTGGATGGATAAGCTCGAAAAGGAAAAGTTAATCTTCCCTGATACACGAAAAGATGTAGCAGGAAACAGCCTTGTATTAATTACGCATAAAGATACTGATATAAACTACCATTCTGTTGAAGAAATTTCAGGAAAGGATATCGGGCAAGTTGCCATTGGAAATCCCGATAGCGTGCCGGCCGGTGAATATGCTGAACAAGCATTACAAAAATTGAATAAATGGGAAGAGTTTGAGAGCCAAATGGTTCTTGGCAAGGATGTTAGACAAGTACTTACCTATGTGGAAACTAAAAATGCAGAAATTGGCTTCGTTTATAAAAGTGATGCGCTTACTTCCAGTAAAGTAAAGATACTTACAACATTAGCTCCGGAGACGCATGATCCTATTATTTATCCAATTGCAGTACTTAAAGAAACGAAACATACAGAAGCGGCAAAGTCATTTATCCAATTTATGGAGTCAAAGGAAGCACAACAAATATTGGAAAAGTATGGATTTAAAAAATAATCTCAGGATGATTTTTATGGAAAATATGAATCTTTCACCACTTTGGCTATCTTTTCAAACTGCAGCTCTGGCTACGGTTATTGTTTTTATAGCCGGGGTTTTTCTTGCAAGAGTAATAACTAGAAATACATTCCCAGGAAAAAGTATTCTGGAAGCAATTTTTCTGCTTCCACTTGTTTTACCACCAACTGTAGTCGGTTTTGGTTTATTATTTATTTTTGGTAAAAATGGGCCTCTTGGAATATTGTTATCCAAATGGTTTGATGTACAAATCGTTTTCACCTGGTATGCTGTGCTAATTGCTGCAATCGTTGTAGCCTTTCCCCTCATGTATCAGAGCGCTTCGGCCGCATTTCAGCAATATGATGCCAATTTGGAAAAAGCAGCGTATACCATGGGGGCTTCCAAGTGGCGTGTCTTTTGGACGATCTCCTTCCCCTTGGCTTGGCCTGGCTTGCTTGGTGGCTTGGTCCTCACTTTTGCCCGAGCACTTGGTGAATTTGGAGCTACCCTTATGCTTGCAGGGTATATACCAGGTGTAACAGATACCATTCCACTTGCCATTTACTTTGCAGTTGAATCAGGAAATACAGAAATGGCCACTTTCTGGGTGATCATTATTGTTGCTCTCGGTTTCAGTGCTATTCTATGGTTAAACTGGTGGAGCAAACGAAACATGATGCGTTATTCCCAGCGACCGAAATAAACCGACAGTAAAGGTGGATTTTCCATGTTACATATAAATGTTCATAAAAAGCTATCCCACTTTAAACTGGAAGTAAATTTTTCAGTGGGAAATGAAATAGTTATTCTTTTTGGGGCATCAGGCTCTGGCAAGACAACCATCCTAAATTGTGTCGCAGGACTGATCAAACCGGACGCTGGAGAAATCACCCTTCAAGGTCGTACACTCTATGACACATTTGTTACAGTACCAACACCGAAAAGGAACATCGGTTATCTGTTTCAGGATTATGCACTTTTCCCCCATATGACTGTTTTTAAAAATATTCGTTATGGAGCAAAAAGTGACGTGCTGGCGAAACAGCTAATGAAAGAATTAGCGATCGACCATCTATCAGAACAATATCCTTTATATATTTCCGGCGGAGAAAAACAACGGGTAGCCTTGGCTCGAGCACTTGCAACAGAACCAGAAGCACTTCTATTGGATGAACCTTTTTCCGCCCTGGATGAAGCAACTCGTGCAAACAGCCATGAAGAGCTAATTAGATTACAAAAGCTTTGGGATATTCCAATCATTATGGTCACACACTCAACAGAGGAAGCAAAAAAACTCGGCAACCGCATCCTTCATATAGAAAAGGGCCATTTTATTACAGAATAACACATACAAAAAGCAGCTACCTACAAGGGGCTGCTTTTTTTCTAAGATATAAAAATAGTTAAAACCTTTGCTTCTTTATTTTCAACGGGGACAAATAAATGAGGCTTTGTTCCTTTAAAATATGCAGAATCTCCTGCTTCCATAAAATGCTTCTCCCCATCGTACAATAGATAGATCGAGCCATCCAGAATGTAAATAAACTCTTCCTGTGAATGGGTGTATGGCTCATGCCGCAGATTATCATCTTTAGGGGTAACATGTACTATGGTTGGTTCAATACTGGAAAATTTCGAACGATTAGCCAATAACTCATAAGAGTAACCCATACTTTCATTACCCACCGTGAATTGTCTTTCTGCTTTCGGAAGCATGACAATATCTGTTTCGGGATGGTCATCCAATACCCAGGCAAGCGGAACCTCTAAGGCCTCACTAATTTTTGATAAAGTAGCTACCGCGGAAGAAGTTTGCCCATTTTCTATTTTAGAAAGCATACTTTTAGAAATACCGCATTCGTCAGCAATTTGCTGTTGAGTTTTTTTATTACCCAACCGGGCTTCCTTAATTTTTCTACCTATATTATGTAAATCTATTGGGGACCTCCCCTTTCTCTACAGACCTTTCTAGTGATTTAATCATAGAGGAGCATGCCCCATTCGTCAAGGAACGCTGAGAAAAGCGCATGCGTCTTTAAGGAAGACAGATAAAATCCTCCTCCTTGAGCCATTTCTATTTTCATAATCAGTAGACATCGAATTGAAGCATCAAAAAATGACTTTTTGAAAAATTATAGTTGCTATTTTTTGGGGAATAGTTTCATCCCTATCTTTATTCCTAAGTAAAACCCTATAAAAGCTAAAATACCTACTATTACACTTGCTTCTAAAACATAATTATGCAGGTTCTTAAATAAAGATAAATTTATAAAAATAGAAATAAATATAAATATAGCTGCAAAAACGTTTGAGAATATTAAAGCTAGAGTAGTTATTTCTCTATTCTTTGACGTAAAACGCACCTCCTCATATTTCCAAAAATTTAAAATAAACAGAGCAAAAGCCATCAACAATTGATGGCTTCTAAAAGCTATATACCTAGCAATGCCGTTAATCTATCTATTCTCTGCCATAAGGGCATTTACTTGTTTGATTTTTGCATCAGTAAAATGGTAATAATGTTTAAAGTTGAGCAGTTGTATAGGCGAGTGACTTGCTAGGAAGTACCTTTCCCAGTTTGTTTTGAATATATAAAGCCGCTTCCTGGAACTTCTTCTCATCTATACCTGTTTTCACACCTAATCCATGTAATAAATATAATACATCGTTTGTAGCAACATTACCTGCCGCACCAGGCGCATATGGACAACCACCAAGCCCTCCGACAGAGCTATCAAAGCGCGTAATCCCATAATCCATGGAAGTCATAATGTTAGCTATTGCCATCCCCCTTGTATCGTGAAAATGCATAATAACTTTTTCTTTTGGATACCTTTTTAAAATCGGTTCGAGGAGTTGACCTACTTGAGATGGAACAGCTGTACCAATGGTATCTCCAAGTGAAAGATCATCTACACCAAATTCTAAAAGTCGATCACATACTCGAATCACTTCATCGGGGTCTATTCTACCTTCATACGGACAATCAAAAACAGTAGAAACATAGCCTGTAACATGCTTGCCGGCTTTTTTCGCTTCTTCTATGACTTCCTTTAGCACTGGGAAGGTCTCATCAATGGATTTATTAATGTTCTTTTTATTATGTGATTCACTCGCTGACATGAATACAGAAGCTCCATCAATTCCTGCTTCCAAGGCAAGCTCAAGCCCTTTTTGATTTGGTACAAGTGCAGAATATTTCACTTCTGGCTTACGTTTAATTTTGCGGCCAACTTCATGTGCATCAGATAATGCCGGTACCCATTTCGGATGGACAAATGAGGAGTATTCAATTTCTTTCACTCCTGATTCTGAAAGCATATTAATCCAGTTCACCTTATCTGCAGTGGAAATAATTTTCTTTTCGTTTTGCAAGCCATCACGCGGGCCTACTTCTTTTATTTGTACAAGATCTGGCCATCGTCCCATTTATAATCCTCCTCATATCTCACTGTATGATTGCGCTTTCATTAGCGGAGTTTACTATAATTATTTGCTCTTTATTAATTACTGTATTTATATTCACTTCTGTTTCTTATTATTCAACCTTGTTGAATATAGTATATAATAAAAATTCAGACAAAGTCAATTATTTTCGCACGGAGCAGGAAGAACATTGAACTGCATCAATGTAAAATTCTCTTTCAGGACCTTATCTATGAAAAGCTTATTCAACTGCTGCCGATTAAACCTTTCTGCGGCGGATTAGCTCGCTTTACTGCCGATTCCCCTGTCTCTTCACATAAAAAAAGTCTTGAAATCTTTTATAGATTTCAAGACTCTCTAATGTTAGCTTTACCCACGAATTGATTTTAGTGCTGTACTCCAAGCTATAACCTGATCAAGCATTTGGTTAGCATTTGCTGCATGATATTCTGCCGGTTGGAAGATACTCATATTTTCGAAGTCAGTCATTAAAGAAAAGGTAACAGCGGTGCGAACATCCGCAACCTGTAATTCTCCTAAAATGAGACGAAGATTCTCAATAGCTCTTGCCCCTCCCAAACTACCATAAGAAACGAAGCCTGCAGCTTTATTGTTTAGTTCCGGATTTAGATGGTCAAGCGCATTTTTAAGAATAGCTGAAGTTGCATGATTATATTCTGGTGTTACAAATACAAAACCATCAAAGGATGCCATTTTCTCAGACCATGCTTTTATATATTTATTTGCTTCTTCTTGAGCAAACTTATCCAGCTCAGCACCTAGAAATGGTAATTTGTAGTCTGCTAAATCTACTAATTCATATTTAACCTCATCGTTACGGCTAATAGCAAAATCATATGCCCACTTTCCAACAGCTTCCCCATTACGCCCTTGACGTGTACTTCCAACAATTATCCCTATAGTTAACATATTCTTTTCCTCCCATATATAAATATCTTGAATTCAAGATTATTGATTGATAATTTTATGATAACACCCATATTAACCAAAAGCAATCTATTTACTTTAAATTCAAGATAAAGAATATGTATCTATTATATACAATGCTTGCAGTTTATTGTGTTCATGATATGATGAAATTTTAAGGAGCAGAAGATAAATGAATACATTTTTAATCAAAAAGGTTCTAAATAACAATGTACTTATTGCTTTAGATGAACAACAACATGAAGTTGTGCTCATTGGTAAAGGAATTGGTTTTCAAGCAAAGAAAAATGAAATAATACCCGAATCTTCCATTGAAAAATTGTTTGTATTGCGTAGCGAAAAAGAACAGGAACACTATAAACAGCTCTTACCTAATATAGATGAGTTCACGATGGATACAATTATTAGTTCTCTTGAAATGATAAGGAAACGAACGAATACACTGGTAAATGAACAGGTATTTGTTGCCTTAACAGATCATATTCTATTTGCCATCACCCGTTTAATGAAAGGCTTGGCAATTCGCAACCCATTTTTAAGTGAAACGAAAACGCTTTATCCCTTTGAATATGAAATTGCTGCAGAAGTAGTTGACTTTATTAATCAATCATTGGATATTAATCTGCCATCAGGAGAGGTTGGCTTTATTACCCTTCATATTCATAGTGCCATAACAGATAAGCAATTAGCAGACATTAATCGTTACTCCCAGCTTGTAACTGTATTAATTGAAACCATTGAGAACCAACTCAACATAACTATAGACAGAGAGGGAATTGATTATATCCGATTGGTAAGGCATCTCAGATATACGATGGAGCGTGTATTAAAGGAGGAGGAGATAACCGAACCGGAGAAGATAGCAAGCCTATTGAAAAAGGAATATCCTACATGTTATAATTTATCATGGAAGCTTATTAAGATTATGCAACAAACTTTAAAAAAACCTGTGTTTGATGCGGAGGCAGTTTATTTAACGATGCATCTGCAACGATTAACAAATAAATATGAATAATAATAGTCTTACGTGTTACTGACTCGATCAGGCATGAGTAGATGATTTGATGAAAAAAACAGATTTGGGAAAACTATCCCCTATCTGCATTTTGTCAATTCTGCTCATGCCTTTTTTTGTTGCTTAAATAAGCTTATCTATTACTTAGGAGGTTTTACAATGTTTAAGAAAGCTTTTGGCGTTCTGCAAAAAGTGGGTAAAGCACTTATGTTGCCTGTCGCTTTACTACCCGCTGCCGGCCTTCTGCTCGGGCTGGGTAATGCTGCCCAACAGGAGACAATGCTTAATTATCTTCCTTTTCTAGGGGCAGATTGGGTTCAATTACTAGCCACGGTAATGGAAGATGCTGGTGGCGTTATCTTTGGTAATCTTGCACTTATTTTCGCCATTGGTGTTGCTATCGGTCTTGCTGGCGATGGAGCCGCTGGTCTAGCCGCACTTGTAGGTTACTTAGTTTTAAATCAGGTGATGAGTTCCTGGATTGGTGTATCACCTGACATGCTCGAAAATGACCCAGGCTTTGCATCGGTGTTAGGAATACCTACATTACAAACCGGTGTGTTTGGCGGGATTATCGTCGGGTTAATTGCTGCCTTTTGTTACAATAGGTATCATAATATCGAAATGCCTTCATTTCTTGGATTCTTTGCTGGTAAGCGATTCGTTCCGATTGTAACTGCAGCAATGTCCTTTGTTGCAGGATTGATATTACTTATTGTATGGCCACCTGTACAGGATGCGATGAACAGTGCATCTTATTGGCTAATTGAGGAAGGTACTTACCTTGCAGTCTTTTTCTTTGGGTTTATTAAAAGACTGTTAATCCCGTTTGGTTTACATCATATTTTCCACGCACCTTTCTGGTATGAATTTGGTTCTTATACAAATGCAGCAGGTGAGTTAGTTCGTGGAGATATGACCATCTTCTTTGAACAATTAAAAGACGGTGTCGAGATTACTGCCGGTAATTTCATGGCTGGTGAGTTTCCTGTAATGATGTTCGGTCTTCCAGCTGCTGCCTTAGCTATGTATCATACTGCCCGGCCAGAAAAGAAGAAACTGGTTGCAGGCTTGCTTGGTTCTGCAGCATTAACTTCCTTCTTAACCGGAATCACAGAACCAATTGAATTTACATTTATGTTTATATCTCCAGTATTATTCTTTATTCATGCTGTATTAGATGGATTTTCGTTCGTACTAATGACTTGGCTGGATGTAAACGTAGGGTATACGTTCTCTGGTGGCGCCATTGATTTCTTCCTATTTGGAATTCTGCCTGGTAAAGAACCATGGTGGATCACAATCATATTAGGAATTATTTTTGCTGTCGTGTACTATGTTATTTTCCGTTTCTTTATTCAAAAGTTCAATCTGATGACACCGGGCCGTGAAAAAGCAGATGAAGATACCGATAATACAACAAGTAAAGTAAAAACCGGAGATCTTGCTTTTAATGTACTTGAAGCAATGGGTGGGCAGGAAAATATCGCTCATTTAGATGCATGTATTACCAGACTGCGCGTATCAGTCAATTCCATTAGCCAAGTGGATAAAGATCGTCTGAAAAAGCTGGGTGCTGCTGGTGTACTTGAAGTTGGTGACAACATCCAAGCAATTTTCGGACCTCGTTCTGAAACAATTAAAGGTCAAATGCAGGATATTATGGCAGGAAGAACGCCACGTCCAGTAGAAACAGATCAACAGGAAGAAATTCAACAACAAATTGAAGAGGTTAATCCGGAAAGCATGCAAAATGATGAGACAGCTATTAATGAGTCAATTTCTTCACCATTAAGTGGAGAGCTTGTTCCACTTACGGAGGTTCCAGACGATGTTTTTGCTGGTAAAATGATGGGAGACGGGTTTGCTATTGTTCCTGAAGATGGCGAGATTGTTTCACCTGTAAATGGTAAAATCGTGAATCTTTTCCCTACAAAGCATGCGATTGGCATATTATCTGAAGGTGGTAAAGAAATTCTCATCCATGTGGGTATTGATACAGTTAATTTAAAAGGAGAAGGGTTTGAGCCACTTGTTAAAGAAGGCGATGAAGTGAAGCAAGGTCAGCCTTTATTAAAAGCGGACTTAGCATATATTGAAAAACATGCAAAATCAACCATTACTCCAATTGTATTTACAAACCTAAAGGATGGAGAAACAGTTACCATTGAAAGAAACAGATCTGTTTCTGCTAATGAAGAAAATATAATTACTATAAAATAAACAAGGTTATATTGGATTACCCATTGATTCGTAAATATATATACGCGAATTAACTTGATAGTACTGTAAACGGCCGTTTCGGAAAATACACTTCGCTTTCCGTGGGCAATGCTTCACGGGGGAAAACCACTTCCTTAAAAAAGAAACCCACTTTTTCTGCGTGTGATGTTTCTCATAGGAGCTTTTCTGGTCCTGCGTATCTTCAGCTGGGGAATGGGACTGCGTTTCCTCGTCTCAACAAAAGCCATGGTGTTTTTCCTTCACGGGTAAAGTGGTAAAATAATAACCCGCTATTAATGGTTTAAAGCAGATACAAATTGATTGGAATGTAAGATGGCGACTCCAGCCGGAATAGCAT
>NZ_BAZS01000036.1 GCF_001310895.1 Virgibacillus halodenitrificans JCM 12304
TCGCTAAAAAGTGGTCTAGTAGCAATAGCGGAGAGGTCACACCTGTTCCCATGCCGAACACAGAAGTTAAGCTCTCCAGCGCCGATGGTAGTTGGGACTTTGTCCCTGCAAGAGTAGGACGCCGCTAGGCAATTTAAAAAGCATTGTGATACGTAGCGTATCGCAATGCTTTTTTATATGGATGATTTCTAGGAGGAATTGTCATACCGCGCCAGTTTATTTTTGAAGGTTTCGGGTCCGTAAATATTGATTAGAGATAAAACTTGAGACAGTCATTATGAATTGTGCTATATAGCTCATCTCTAATGAACAAACCCTCCATCCAAACGCAAAGAACTGTCCAATAGCTCTTCTCTAATGGACAAATAGGCAATTCAGCATTGTGATACATAGCGTATCGCAATGCTTTTTTATCTGTTATTCCAGAATGGATGGAGTTTAAGCTGTATTTCTCACTTCAAGACTTCTTCTCCTCTCCTTTTTACGAGATAGAAAGAAAAGTTCGATCTGCATTATTTTTTGGAATGTTTATGGTTAACACACCATTTCTATAGGAGGCAGTCGTGTCTTTTTTTGATATTGGAAATGGTAAAGTGATAATACGTTCATTCTTTCTATAAGCTTCCTGCTTATGAAAGTATTTTTGTTCGTCATCTTTCTTTTCTACGTAATTAGAGCTATTTACACCTATTCTAATTTGTCTTCCCATAATTTCCAACTCTATTTGTTCTCGGGTATATCCAGGTAACATTGCATGAATTATTATTGAAGATTGCGTTTCTTTAGTCTCAATGGGGATTGCTTTATTGTTCCATAGAGTATTAAAATCTCTAAAGGCCTCACTGAAAAATCCATCCATGCGACTCATCAAATCAGTAAATGGCTGTGATCTTTGTGTTCGCTTATTTTGGTTATTGTCCATTCAGACATCATCCTTTCCTCATATTAATAGTAAGGTATGCATTAACTAGAGAATATTAGTGGGCTCAAAAAATAAATGCACATTCATATTCGAATTTTTTACTTAAATGTATGAATAGTAATTGTTAGTTGTTCATCCTTTTTTATTTTTTGAAAATATAGAATACATTAAAGTATTATGTTACACTAAAATAAATAATTGTTGTGGAGGTATTCTTATTGGTTCGAAAAAGTTTTAAAAGTATCGTAACAACTTCCAATCGTTCCAATTATCTATCTGAGAAATGGTTTGATAAGATTAAAGCCTTTCAAGTGCTAGTAGTTTATGATGATGATAGCTTTACGAATAACTTATATGAAAACTTCCATAAAGACGTGTACATGGATATGGAAGTTACGGAAATTTTTGAAAGTAACGCTGATTCTGATACCTTTGTTATTTGTCAGCAAACCTATCAACAAAATAAAAAGTTGTTTCTGAAATTAAGGATTAACGCTAGAAATGAACTTATTTTGAGGATGGCAAAAGTAATTATTATTTATTTATTGAAAAGGTATAAGGCGAAGTCTTCTATCACATTAACTAATCAACCTCAATTTAAAGATACACAGTTTATTCATTCATTAGTAAAGCAAATAGAAGTAATGTTAAAAGAACAAACTTTCTTAGCAGATAATAAAGTTTGGGATGAGTTTTGTGAATGGCTAAACGTTTATCTGTCAGATTGGGTTTTGCAGGATATGGAAAACTCCCTTGGAATAATTGCTTTGGAGAAAATGTCAGAAGAAGAGATAAAAAGTTTATTCAATAAATATATTGCTAAAAATATATCCGGAGATTCTAGATTTATGGCTAATTTTAGAAAAATAGTAAATGGCTATGTTCAACAATGGATAACTAAAATAATCTCTGAATTGCACCTGGATAAAATGCCTTTGCATCGAATAGAGGAACTTCTTCAATTAGAAAAACCAGTTGTTCACGAAAAACCTAAAGATATTACAATGACAGTGCTGCAAGATGGTAATTTACAAGTTATGAGCAATCCAGTATATCAATCTATCCGTGAGTCCTTATCTAATTGTACCTTCAAGCGAACAGACAAAGTAGACTGGCCAACTTCATTATTAAATAAAGGTACAATGAAAGGAACAATCCAAATTAAACCAGCACAACTACAAAATAATAGAGCTAAAGAAGAAGAGATAATCAAGTCTTCTTGGAACCAGGTTAAAAGACTATCTGAAGTAGATGTAGATGTGTATGATGCATTGTGCAGCATATTTCTTGCAAAATCTAAGCATCATAAAGATATAGTAGAATTTTATATGAAGGATTTACTCATAATGCGTGGAGTTAAAGCAAAATTGGGAGGAAAGGGTAGAAGAGGTGGTTTTGAAGTAAAACAACGAAACCAGATTTTGCAAGCGCTTTCTATAATGCAGAATTTATGGGCTGAAATTGAAAACGTAACCTTATACGAGAAAGGTAAGTCGGTGCAAGCGTCATTACAAGGAAGAGTTTACCTATTTCAGGATGAAAACCAGAAAGAGATAGATATTAGTAAGCATTCGTTTAATAAACCCTGTTATTTTTCTCTTGGTGAGGTGTTAAGTAAATTTCTTATCGGATCAGGAAGACAGACAGCAATACTACCTTTACATACTTTACAATATCACCCATATCAGGAAAAATGGGAGAAAAAGCTTATTCGATATTTGAGCTGGAGATGGAGAACACAAGCTAGAAGTGGTGCGTATATGCAGCCACATAAAATAAATACCTTACTTGAGGTTCTTGGTATCCATATTAATAAACGTGCTCCATCTCGTACTAGGGAGAGACTTGAGAAAGCTTTTGACCGATTATTAGAAGATGGTGTAATCACTTCGTGGCAATATGAGAAATGGGATGAGGATATTGCCAGTATGAAGGGATGGGCACGAATATGGGAATATTCTACAGTAGTAATTAAACCCCCTTTGTCTATTAGAGATCAATATAGTTCAATAGAGAGAAAAGGGAAAAATAAATTTAAGGCTTCAGCAAATGCAAATAAAGTTAATAATTCCTTAGGAGCAAGAATAAAGTATTACAGAAATAGATTGGGACTTACTCTTATTCAAGCAGCTGAAGAAATTGAAATATCCACATCTTATTTAAGCAATATTGAAAGAGGAATCAAGATACCTTCCGCTAGAGTAGGGACCCGTATTGAGAAATGGGTTCAATTGCACGAAAATAGTATATAATTATTAACACTCTCCATGCGCCCTTGCATGGTTTTTTTATTTCGTTAATTTTAGTTTTATTTACAAACATACCTGAATTTATGTTTAGTTGCATGTTAGTCGTAGTTAACTTGCACCAAAGTTGGGGTTACATTGAACGCAAAAAAATATTTATTTTTCCAAAGGTCAGTATAGCAAGGGAATAATGAATACATTTACAAACTTTACTTTCTAACAATTAAATAATTTTAAAATAGAAAAAATATTAAAATTAAAGAATCTAATCTCCTATAATACTCATAAGCTACAAGTTAATCTAACGTAGTTAAATGAGTGGGGTGAGTCAAATTGAGAGGTAAGGAAAATTATCTATCGCTTGAACCTTTATTTAACCCGAGAACAGTAGCTGTACTCGGTGCATCGGAAAACAAAAATAAACTTGGCTACTTACAGGTAAAGGCATTGCTCAATAATGGATTTAATGGAGAAATTTATCCTATTAATCCAAATTCAGAAATGATCGAGGGCTTACCATGTTATCCAAATTTAGCCGATACTCCTAAACAGGTTGATTTAGTGCTCTTTTGTGTAAGCGCTGACAAAGTGAAGAAATGCTTGGAAGAATGCGGTATAAACAATGTGAAAGCCGCTGTGATTTTTGCTTCTGGATTCTCCGAGATTGGGGAAGATGGTCAAAAAGAACAGGAGCAATTGAATAAAATTGCAAAAAAACATGGTGTGCGAATTATTGGCCCAAATTGTGTAGGAATTGTAAATACGATGAATGGTTTGATGGGCACTTTTTCTCCTGGACTTACCCATGTACCTGTTAACGAACAAAGAGAGGTGGGTTTTATAACTCAGAGTGGTGCTTTCGGTGTATTGACTTATATAGCTGCTGCTCAAAATGGTTTAACATTTAATTATTTTGTCAGTGTAGGAAATGAGGTCAATACGCAATTTTCCGATGTAATTGAATATATGCTCCATGATGACCAAACAAGTATTATTTCCGGATACTTAGAAGGTGAAAAGAATCCTCAAAAACTAAGACTTCTTGCAGAACAAGCGCTCGAAAGAAATAAACCAATTATTATTATGAAGTCAGGGAGAAGCTTAGCTGGTAGTAGGGCAGCCGCATCTCATACTGGTTCATTAGCTGGCTCAGATCAAATATATGATGATTTTTTTAAGCAAACAGGAATTGTTAGAGCGGAAGACTATGATGACATTATCTCTTTTTCAAAACTATTTTTATCTGGAAGATTACCAAAAGGTAAAAATACCGCAATTATAACAAGCTCTGGGGGTAGGGGAATTAACGAAGCAGATCGTTGTGAACGTTATGGACTCAATGTCCACAGTTTAAGTCAAGATACTAAACAGAAAATACAAAAGGTTATTCCTCCTTTCGCCAGTGCGACAAACCCAATTGATTTAACTGCAGCCGCTGCAATTACACACCCAGAGCTTTTTCTCGCACCTTTACAGGCGTTAGTAGAAGATGCGGATACTGATATCATCTTCTTTTCAGAATTTCCCATGGAATGGGATGAGAATCACCCATCTCTTCAGAAATTTATCGAGATATGCAAAAGTACAGACAAGTTAATATTTGTAACAACTTTTCCTTTGGAAGGAATGTCTGTACCTAAGGGGGCTAACGCGCTAACTAAAAATGGAATCCCTTTCATTCCAGGGAATTTAAATCCCATCAGAGCACTTTCAAAGCTTGCGGATTACAGTGAGAAATATCTTCAGCATATGCAGAAAAAAGAACTGCCAAAAGAAGACAGAGTTATTAACAAAGCAAATGTGAAGGATGTCTTGAATCCCGGTGCCACATTAAGTGAATCTGAGGCAAGTAATATTCTTGATGCGTATGGAATTCCAACTGTAAAGAGAAGTTTAGCAATAACTGCAGATGAGGCTGTGCAGCATGCAAAACAAATTGGTTTTCCAGTTGTTTTGAAAATAGATTCTCCTGATATTCCACATAAATCAGATGCCAATGCAATTCGGTTAAATGTGAGAAATGAACAAGAGGTTAGGGATGCTTTTAGTGAGATTAATAAGAATGCAAAATGGTATAAACCGAATGCCAAAATTAATGGTGTTGCTGTTCAAGAAATGCTACGTGATGGCGTTGAGATTATTGTCGGTGTAACAAATGACACTTATTTTGGTCCTGTGATTATGCTTGGTCTTGGTGGTGTTTTCGTAGAAGTATTCAAAGATGTTTCTTTCCGTGTTTCCCCTTTAACGAGGCAAGACGCTATGGACATGATTGAAGAGCTTAAGAGCTCAGTTATTTTGAAAGGAATACGAGGAAGAGCACCAGTTGATATAGAGGGGATAGTTGAAATTCTGTTGAAGGTTTCAGCGCTTGTTTCAGATTATGGAGAAGAAATAAAGGAATTGGATATAAATCCTTTAATTGTATACGAAAAAGGGGTTGTGGCAGCAGATGCCATGCTTGTTGTTCATGAACGACAAAGTAAAACTACCATTGCAGGAGGGTGAATTGTATGGAGCTAGATAATAGCATAATTGGTATGACTGGTGAGTCGTTTACTTTTGAAGTAGAAAAAGGACATATAAAAAGATTTGCAGAAGCGATAGGAGATAATAATCCTCTATATATTAATCAAGAATACGCAGAGAAAACACCATATCAAAGCGTAATTGCTCCACCGACTTTCTTGATTGCTGCTGGTGCTAACGGGGGGGATTTGCCACTAGAGCTTGACACTAAAAGAATGCTGCATGGAGAACAGGAGTTTATATATTATAAATCGGTCCGTCCAGGTGATTCTCTTCAGTGCCAAATGAAGGTTAGTGACTTGTATGAGAGAGAAGGCAAGAGTGGTAGTATGCAGTTTCTTATCTTAGATACAGAAATGAAAGATCCACAGGGTGAACTAGTAGCAATTAGTAGAATGAATATTATTTATAGGAAAATATAGCTTTCTAATGGAGGGTACGTTATGGCAACAACTACATCGCTTGATTTTACGTCTTTAAAAGAGGGACAACAACTTAAATCTTTAACTAAGCCGCCGGTCACAAAAGTCCAGCTTGTTAAATATGCAGGAGCCTCTGGTGATTTCAATCCGCTGCATACTGACGATGAATTTGCAAAAAAAGTTGGTATGGATGGCGCTATAGCACACGGCATGCTAATAATGGGTTTTTTGGGGGAATATGTCATGTCGATTGCTGGTACCAGTGCAGAGATTTTTCGATTTCGAATGCGCTTTGGGAGTGTTACCAGACCAGGTGATCAAATAACCTGTTCTTCTACGGTTACCAAGATTTATAAAGAAGAGGATACTCATTGTGTTGAATTGGCATTAAAAGCAGAAAAGGCAAATGGTGAGACAGTAGGTACCGGGATCGCTCATTTAAGACAACTATAATTATGTAAGCAAGACATAAAGGAGGTAATACAAGGTGGGAAAAATAAAAGATCGGTATGCGATTGTGGGAGTTGGGGAAAGTGAACGTTCCAGAAATTCAGGTACGACCCCCTTACACATGGCATTGGACGCAGCACGTGCAGCATTGAATGATGCAGGTTTAGAAGCCAAGGATATAGATGGGTTTATGAATTATAACGAAAATGATTCATGTACGTCGCATCAATTAGCAACTTATCTAGGTGTGCGCCCTAAATATGTAAAGGATATCCAAGGCGGCGGAAGTAGCACGGAAATGCTAATTGGAGATGCGATTGGTTTAATCGAAGCAAGAATGCTCAACACAGTTTTAATTTTTCGGTCCATGAATGGAAGTTCAGGTCAGCGTGTAGGGCGTGGATATGATCCTGATATGCTGCAATCTGCACTCCCAGGAGGAAGTTATATTATACCATATGGTTCAGCAAGCCCTTCACAATGGTTTGGGATGTTTGCTACGCGCCATATGTATGAGACCGGTATTACAAAAGAACATTTGGGCCATGTATGTCTAAGCTTTTATGAACATGCTCAACGGAATCCAAAGGCTTTTTTACATGGTAAACCTCTTACGATGGAGAAGTATTTAGAAACTCCTGATATTAGTTATCCATTTAATATCCATGATTCCTGTGTGGAGCTTGATGAAGCGAATGCCATCATTGTTACTTCAGCAGAAAGAGCAAACGATTGCAAATCTAAACCTGTATACATTATGGGAATGGAAGCAAGACAGTGTCATCCCAATGCGCATTATTGGGCTGATTTAAACCAAGTTGCTTCTGACTACGTTGGTGAAAACTTATTTCAATCCGCTGGAGTAAAACCAGAGGATATGCAAGTTGCTTCTATCTATGATTGCTTTAGCTGGGTAGTATTGCGTCAGCTTGAAGCATATGGACTTGCTCCAAAAGGTGAAGTAGGTGAATTTGTAGCAGACGGTAATTTAAGGATGGATGGTAAATTGCCAACAAATACAGCTGGCGGTATGTTATCTGAAGGGTATACACATGGAATGAACAATGTTTTGGAAATCGTAAGACAACTACGCCATGAATACAAAGGGGCAGAACGCCAAGTAAAGGACTGTGAGATCGGTATTTGTACTGGTTGGAGTGGTCCTGATATAGCTGGAGCAATGATTTTGAGAAATTAGGAGGAGATATTCATGAATGGTCAAAAACCAATTCCGCTTAAAACGCAAGACAATCAGCATTATTGGGATATGGCAGATCAACACGAATTAGCTTTGCAAAAATGTAATGACTGCGGGAAATATGCACATCCTCCAGGACCGAGCTGTGTACATTGCGGGAGTACAAATCTTACTTGGGAATCATTGGGGAATAATATAGAAGCAACAATCTACTCTTATATTATATCTTACCGGCCTTTTTTACCGGGATTTCAAGATGATTTGCCACTCATTATTGCACAGGCTGAATTAAAACAGATACCAGAAATAAAATTGATGTGTAATTTGTTAAGATGTAATCCAGAAAATGTACAAATTGGTATGCCGGTTAAAATGATTTGGGATGATATCACAGAAGATAGAGCCCTACCACAATGGGTTCCACAAGAAGTGTGATTGCTAGACTAGTAATATTAGATGATGGGATGTGAGCGTATGGATTTCACTATTACAAAAAATGAAGAAGCTTTTCGTCTTGAATTACGTTCCTGGCTTGAAGAAAATCTTCCGCCAGGCTGGCTGGATGGAAACAAGGAATTACCGAAAGAAAAAGAGGCGTATTCCCAATTCCTCAGAGATTGGCAAAGAAAGTTATATGAAGGAGGTTGGGCAGCTATTGCTTGGCCGAAGGAATATGGTGGAAGAGATGCAACGCTTATGGAGGAAATCATTTACCATCAGGAAATGGTTCGTATCGATGCCCCACCCCTAATAAATTACATTGGAATTCATATGGTTGGACCAACACTAATTCAGTCAGGTACAGAGGAGCAAAAGGAGAAACACATTCAAAAAATACTTACAGGAGAAGAAGTTTGGTGTCAGGGGTATTCAGAGCCAAATGCTGGTTCAGACTTAGCTGCAATCCAAACTAATGCTGTTAAAGAAGGCGATAAATGGATTATTAATGGACAAAAAGTGTGGACCAGTTTTGGGCAGTTTGCAGATAAATGTTTTCTCCTCGCGCGTACGAGTTACGACCGGGAGAAAAAGCATCGGGGAATTACAGCTTTTCTCCTCGATATGCATCAGCCTGGAGTGGAAACCAAACCCATTATTCAAATGGATGGGAAGCAGGAATTTAATGAAGTTTATTTAACAGATGCTATAGCATCTGATGCAGATATTGTAGGTGAGGTTGATAAAGGTTGGCGGGTAATGATTGCATTAATGCTTCATGAACGCACCGGCATTGGAGCAGAATTATTTACTTTAGAGAAGCGCTTTAACGATTTGGTAGAAATGGCAAAGGAACATGAAGTCAATGGGCAACCTCTTCTAAAGGATTCTTTTATAAGACAAAAAATGGCCGGGTTATATGCACGCGTACGTGGTTCGCTATTGAATTATTATCGAAATCTAACTATTACACTTAAACAAGGGCATCCTGGAGCAGAAAGTTCTATCGATAAACTTGTAGTAAGTGAACTGACAAAAGAAATGGCAGCTTTTGCAATGAGTATTCAAGGACACCAAGGGGTTTTATGGAAGGAAGATGCTCTAATTGATACTCGTTGGCAGGAAAATTTCCTTGCATCATTTGGTCAAACAATTGGTGGCGGAACAAGTGAAGTTCAACGAAACACTATTGGAGAAAGATTGCTAGGCTTACCAAAAGATCTTGGACGTTAAAAGAATAGAGGTGGTATTCAATGGATTTTGCATTAAGTGAAGAACAAGAGATGTTTCGTGGTTATTTACGGAAGTATTTGGACGATGCTGGACAGACAAAACTTGCTAGAGAATATAGCAAAGGTAAAACGAATGAGTTAAAGGCCACACTGCAAGGGTTGTCAGAACTTGGAGCTACTGGCATTAATATACCAGAGGTGTATGGTGGTTTGGAACTTGGCACGTTGGACCTCGTGCCCGTATTTGAGGAAATGGGAAGAGCGCTATTACCTGGTTGTTACCTTGAAACTATGGGGTTTGCTGTGCCACTTATTAAAAAGTACGGTACAAAAGCTCAAAAAGAAAAGTACCTGCCAGAAATTGCAGCTGGAACGAGGAGCATAACACTCGGAGTAATTGAGCCGAAAAGAGATTTTTCTCCTTATGGAATACAGTGTTTTGCAGGAAAAGAAGGAGATGACCTGGTACTTACCGGCACAAAAACACTTGTACCTGATGGAGATCTGGCTGACACGTATCTACTCTTAGTGAGAACAGATGAGGGAGATGGTCAAACAGGACTATCTTTTGTATTTGTTGATCATCAGGATGGTGCGCAGCTTCAACTACAGAAGTGTATTGATGAGTCAAAACATCTTGTTGAACTATCGTTTGATGAGATCAAAATACCAAACGAACGCCTGCTGGGGGAGGAGGGGCAAGGATGGACTATTCTTGAGGATGGCCTGTTATATCTAAATGCTGCCCTTAGCTCCATGATGGTTGGTGGAATGGAAAAAGTAGTTGATATGGCTACCGAATATGCTAAAATTCGAGAACAGTTTGGACAACCAATTGGTCGCTTTCAAGCGATTAAGCATCGAATTGTAGATATGAAATTAGAATTGGAGACTGCACGTTCATTAAGCTATTATGCAAATTGGGCACTTGAAAGTGAGGAACAGGAGCGAGAGGCAACGATTTACAGCGCACGTTCATTCGCTACTAATGCATTTATCGAGGTAGCTTCACATAATATTCAAATTCATGGAGGCATTGGCTTCTCTGAAGAAATAGATTGTCATCTCTTTCTTAAAAGAGCGCGTTACTATGAGAGCTATCTGGGCTCCGTGAATTATTATAATGAACAAATTGCTTCCGGGTTAGGATGGTAATACAATACATTTATTGAAAGGTGGCAAACCATGCATACATCCAGTGAATTAAAGGAATACCACAATATTATTAATGGGAAGCCTTCTCCTGTTTCCAGCGGAAAAATGATGGATAGCATTGATCCGGCAACTGGAAAGCCATGGTCGAAGATTCCTCTGAGTAAGGTAGAGGATGTAGAAAGGGTAACAGCTTCGGCCCGTGGTGCTTTTGCAGCTTGGTCATCTCTTCCTGCCAGAGATAGGGGGGATTATCTAAGGCAGATTGGGGATATGCTTGATGAGCATGGAGAGGAACTTCTGAATCTGGAAACACGGAATAATGGTTGGGTACGTGATGATTACAACTACTTGAATATTGTAATGAAGCAGCTTTGGTATGAAGCAGCTGGAACAGCTTCCAATATGGGAAGCCATGGGAAAACGGTACAAATGGGTAGAGATAACTTTGGATATACATTACGCAAGCCATATGGTGTTGTACTTGGAATTTTACCATGGAATGCTCCACTTTTTACATTTACAATTAAGACTGCTTATGCTTTAGCAGCTGGTAATACAGTAATCATTAAACCATCTGAGCATGCGGCTGTTGCGTCGTTAAGATATGGTGAATTACTGAGTGAAATTCTCCCACCTGGTGTGATAAACGTTATATCCGGACTTGGTAGTGATATTGGTGATGCTTTAGTAAGTCATAAAGAAGTAAACAAAGTGAGTTTGACCGGTTCAAAAGCGACTGCTGAAGCAATTACGAAAGCTTCAGCAGGTTCACCTAAATCTTTGATTTTCGAATTGGGAGGCAAATCTCCAAATATTGTCTTTCGGGATGCGGATATAGAAAAGGCTGTTAATGGTTTAATAAACGGTATTTTCACAAGAAATTCTGGCCAGATATGTGTGGGTGGATCACGAATCCTTATTGAAAGATCGATATTTGATGAAGTTCTTTTACGGATGAAGGAAAAGATACAGGATTCGTACATTAAATTTGGTAATACATTAAATACGGAGAACACGATGGGTCCAATTGCGAATCTCCCCCAGTATAATAAAGTTATTTCCTACATTAAAATTGGGCAAGAAGAAGGAGCAGAGCTTGTTTTCGGCGGTAGAAGTGGTGGTAGCACTCTATTGCCAGGAAATACAGAATACGCTGGTGGATACTGGGTAGAACCAACACTATTTAAGGCGAATTCCAATGCTTTACGTATATGTCAAGAAGAAATCTTTGGATCTGTAGCAGTAGCAGTCCCCTTTGATTCGGAGGAAGAAGCAATTGAAATTGCGAATGATACAAGCTACGGTCTTGCTGCAGGAGTATGGACTACTGATTTGGCAAGAGCCCATCGTATGGTCGATAAAATTGAAGCAGGTAATGTATGGGTTAATACGTACGGTATTGTTGGAGCCGATCTGCCTTTTGGAGGCTTTAAAGAAAGTGGCTACGGAACGGATTCGATCTTGGATTATACGCAGGAGAAGACGTGTGTAATAGATTTTAATTAGGAAATAAAGAGGGAAGTAATAATAGCTTCCCTCTTTCACATCGAAATTTGGATTTTTATGCCTTTAATTAACTGAATAATTAGATTTTAACAAGGTGCAAGTGTTATGGAGTAATATCCTATATGGAGGAGAGATTGAATGGAAGTAAAACTGTCTGGAAGCGATGATAAGTCAATCAATAGAGGATTTTACTACATTTGTTTGGGCGCCTTTTTTATAATGCTAAGTTTGGCTACGCATCTCCCTGCTTATCCTCATATGTTAGCAGAATTTCAGTTAGGTGCAGGTCATGCTGTTTGGATGCAATTAGGTCTTGCATTAGGATTAACAGGTTTTCAACCACTTTTAGGCTGGTTGGGTGATTCTCTTGGTTTGAAGATAGTAATACTTATTGGTGCAATATTCATGATTGTAGGTTCCTTATTGGTTTCTTTTTCCCCTGAATTTTGGATATTGGTTATCGGTTTATTTTGCAAAGGAATTGCCGGAGCAGCAGTCGCTCCTGCCGGTGTGGCTTATGCAGGAAAGTTTATGATAGGCGATCAGAGAGGAAAAGCTTTAGGGACATTTATGGCTTTTTCCACCATTGGCGCATTGTTCGGTCCGATAATAAGTGGTTTCTTTGTTGATGCAATGGGATGGGAATCAAGCTTTGTACTGACTGCTTGTTTAGGTGGTATCGCTTTTCTTTTGTTTCTTCGAGTTCCAGCATTAGCAGTGAGTCAACGAAAGAAACTTGATATAGGAGGAGTTATTCTTGTTTTAATTGTGCTTACTGGCCTTTTGACCGTACCAACTTTTATTAATGCATATGGTTTTATGTCAAGCGCATGGCTTCCTTCCTTTATTATTTTTATTTTAGGTTTGTGTTTACTTATAATTGTGGAAAAAAAACAACATGCTCCTTTATTGGATATCAATTATGTAGGAAAACAAAGTTTTTGGGTACCAACATTAATAGCGGTGTTACTATTTATAGGGTTTTCTGGTGTCATGTATCTTTTAACATTTTTCGTGCAAAATGTTCAGGCCAAACCCGCTACGACCGTAGGATTATTACAAATGGCTATTTTCTTAGGTTCTTCTCTTGCAGCCTTCATTAGTGGTAGAGTTATTAAGAAGTATCCAGCACGTCTCATGCTTGGAAGTGGAATAACCCTTTTTGCTATAGGAATAATTATGCTAACTATGGTAAATATTGAAACATCTTTTTCTTATCTGTTTATCTCAATGAGTCTAATTGGAATTGGGTCGGGTTTCAACACTCCTGTTGTAAAGGCGATTATTGTTTCACAAGCTGATTTAACTAGAATGAATGTAGTGACCTTCACCAATAATGTAATAGAAAATATTGCTCAGCGTTTGGGTGCTTCTTTTGCTCTAGTAACCTTTGCTATATTTGCAGCTAACGGGAATAAGGTAAGTGCATTAGCGAATATGTCATGGATCTTTATATGCCTATCAATTATTGCTGCGATTTTCATTCCTTTAATACCAAACAAAATACAAGGGATCCATCATCAGGAAAAAATGATTATAAACGGCCAGGAGGAAACTGAAAGTGCGGGGTAATCTTTAATCAATCTTTTTTATTGCTTCATGTCTACACTAAGCTTGTTTAAATTTTGTTGACTTTTCACAAAGTAATCTGTAGTATTAGAGATAATTAAATATGGTACCTTTAATTCAGTCCTGTGAGGCTGACAAGGATAGCGGATATTGTGTAGGGATATGTCTATTTTGGCATAATGTAATGATTGCAGATGATTAATTTCTTTTCTCAACCATTGCTCCCACAATCAGGCTTCTTGTCATAAATGACAGGGGGCCTGTTTTTTTGCACACTCTACCTTCTTGTTTTGGTACCGAAAAACAGGAGGAATAAAAAATGAAGCAAATAGATTCAGAGTTTTCATTAGAGGCAGTACCACAATCACATCGGAACGGTTTTTGGAAGACACTTGTTGTTATGCTTGGTTTAACCTTTTTTTCTGCTAGTATGTGGTCAGGCGGAGAACTAGGACAAGGGTTAACTTTTATCCAATTCATGGGGATAGTTCTTGTCGGAAATCTTGTGCTTGGACTATATACGGGAGCTCTTGCATATATGGCGGCTAAGACAGGCTTATCTACTCATCTATTAGCACGATATGCCTTTGGGGAGAAGGGTTCTTATTTATCATCCTTTCTGCTGGCTTTTACACAAATAGGTTGGTTCGGAGTAGGTACTGCAATGTTTGCTGTTCCGGTACAAAAAGTTACGGGAATAGATATTTATGTATTGATAGCTGTAGCTGGTATGTTAATGACATTTACAGCATTCTTTGGTATGAAAGCACTTGCGGTTATTAGTTTCATTGCGGTACCATTAATTTCTATACTTGGCAGCACTTCTGCATGGAAAGCAACAGAGAGTCTTGGTGGAATTCAGGGTTTATTAGACTATCAGCCAGCAGAAGCGATCAGTCTTGCTGCTGCTCTTACTATTTGTATCGGATCGTTTATTAGTGCAGGTACACTTACTCCTGATTTTACCCGGTTTGCCAGAAGAAAACGATCTGCAGTTATATCTACTGTTATTGCTTTTTTCATTGGTAACACGTTGATGTTTCTATTTGGAGCAATTGGTTCTATAGCTACAGGATTGGCAGATATTTCCGAAGTAATGTTTATGCAAAATTTGATTATACCAGCAATCATTGTGCTAGGTTTAAATATCTGGACTACCAATGATAATGCTTTATACGCTTCCGGCCTTGGACTATCAAATATTACAAAACTACCAAAGCATAAAATTGTAGTTATTAATGGTGTGATCGGTACAGTTGCTGCTATGTGTCTTTATAATAACTTTGTTGGTTTTCTAACATTGCTTGGTTCTGCTTTGCCGCCAATTGGCGCTATAATTCTTGCTGATTTCTTTATCTTGAATCGAGGGAATTACCAGGCCTTCAAAACAATGAAATTTAAGTCCTTTAATTGGGTAGCAATCCTTGCCTGGGCATCAGGTATTGCAGCAGCAACTTTCCTACCTGGTATTCCGCCGATAAATGCACTAATAGGTTCAGCAGTAATACATGTAGCTGTAACCAAACTTGTTGCACAGTTCAGTGAAAAAGAAGTTATGATAACTAATAAAGAAAAGGTGAGTAATACATGATTATTAAAAATGCAGCTTTACGTGGTAAGCAAGGTCAGTGGGATATTACTATCCATGAGGGGAAAATAGAATCCATTTCTTCGGCAAAACAAGAAAATGTAAGTGATCAAGAGATATTGGATGTGAACGGTTCCCTCGTGCTCGCTCCTTTTATTGAGCCACATATTCATTTAGATACAACACTGACAGCAGGAGAGCCTGAATGGAACAAGAGTGGGACATTGTTTGAAGGTATTCAACGCTGGGCTCAACGAAAAGAAACGTTAACACATGAAGATGTTAAAACAAGGGCAAAAAAAGCATTGCAATGGCAAGTTGCTCAAGGTATTCAACATGTTCGTACACACGTTGATGTAACAGACCCTAATCTGACTGCTTTAACTGCAATGCTTGACGTCAAAGAGGAAATGGCGTCCTATGTTGATCTTCAAATAGTTGCTTTCCCCCAAGAAGGTATTCTATCTTACCCGAATGGAAAAGAACTAGTAGAGGAAGCTTTAAGGATGGGAGCAGATGTTGTCGGAGGTATTCCACATTTTGAATTCACAAGAGAATATGGTGTGGATTCTATGAAAGTAGCATTTGATCTTGCAGAAAAATACGATAGGCTCGTGGATATCCATTGTGACGAGATAGATGATGAACAATCTCGTTTTGTGGAAGTGGTGGCCACAGAAGCTTATGAACGTGGTTTAGGTTCACGGGTGACAGCGAGCCATACAACAGCAATGGGTTCGTATAATGACGCATATGCATATAAACTGTTTCGCTTGTTAGGGATGTCAAAGATTAATTTTGTATCAAATCCTCTTGTTAATATTCATTTACAAGGCCGCTTTGATACATATCCAAAACGTCGTGGTTTAACTCGAGTTAAGGAACTATTGGAGGCTGACATGAATGTTTGTTTTGGCCATGATGATATTTTTGACCCGTGGTATCCACTGGGGACAGGGAATATGTTGCAGGTGTTGCATATGGGAATTCATGCTTCCCAACTAATGGGGTATGAACAAATTGTTAATTCCATCGACCTCATTACATCAAATAGCGCAAAAACGCTGCATATGGAAGAAACATATGGAGTGGAGGTCGGAAAACCGGCGAACCTTATTGTAATGGACGGTATGGATGAATATGAAGTAATTCGTAAACAAGCTTGCACGTTGTACTCTATACGAAATGGGGAAATTATTGCTGAGACAAAACCTAGTGAAACAAACGTAATGTTAGATAAAGTAGAAAAGATAGATTTTGCAAAATAATACTGAATATAGAAAGACCTGAAGGAAAGTTTGAAGTCCTTCAGGTCTTTTGTTATAAAAAGTGATGTTCGAACATCTACTAATTTGTTATTGATGATAAAATAATTCTTTTCCTAAGGATTTATAAGCTTTATTTCACCGTTAGTGAAATTGTTTGTGGTAACACATGTCTCTTTGGGAAAAATGAATGTCCATGGCATGCTAGTATGGTGCTTTATTATATGAAATGGTAAAGTAAAGGTATGAGAGGCTATTATCTTCTCTTCCCATTTATATTGCAAGGTTTTCTTATCAAACAAATAATCTTCTTGAGAAAAATTATGGATAAGCACACTTATTAATAAATCACCTCTATGATTCACCGCTTGTCGGATTGGTACAAAATGTATTCCGTCGTTAAATAGCTCCTTTGTCTTGTTAAAAAGAGCTTCAATTTGTTCTCTATCCCGTGGTGCAATCGTTTTATCCCATGCCGTTTCAAATATTAATGTCTGCATACATATACTCCTTTGAAGGTAGATGATACCTTATTGTAACATGAACAACCGTTTAACTATTTATTTTATCATCTAATAGTTCATACATTGCCTCTCCGATAATCTTTCCCGCCGTTTTCGGTGCGGTTTTTCCTGGTAACCCAAGTGCATGAATAGCTTTTATGTTTTGTTTTTTTGCAAAGGCAAAGTCGGTATCTCCTGGTGCTGAGGCAAGGTCAATAATCACACAATCTTTTTTTAGATTTGCAATTACTTGTTTATTCAATACAGGAGCAGGAACAGTGTTTAGGCATATATCAATATCTTTAATCTTTTTTTGAAGATCACTGATCCATACATGTTGTAAACCCATTTCATATGCCTTTACAGCTGCTGTCTTGTTTCTTACTGTTACATGTACAGTTGCTCCTACAGCAGAGAATAGTCTTGCAAGAGTCTTGCCCACTCTTCCAAAACCAAGAATCATCACGTTCGAATTGTGAATAGTCGTATCCGTCTCTTCTATTGCTACATGTAAGGCACCTTCAGCAGTAGGAATAGAATTACGAATTGCCGTCTCTTCGTTTTGAAAGATCTTTGTAAGTTTTCGGTTAGTTTGATTCGTTAAGTTTTCCAAGTATTTATTGGCAGCTCCTGTATAGACGCTGCAATGCTCTGGAGTTTGAATTAATATTTCCTTTGTAAGATGAATGGTCTTATCTGAGTAGGTAGTTTCTACTTTACCTTCTAAGTCTGTGCCTCCAACTGGGAGTAGTACACCATCTAAATGGCCATAAGAAAAATATTCGGGATTAACTATTTTTACATTCTTTTGTTGAAATTGAAGTTGATCATAACCCATAAGAGTAATATCAACACCTTTATTAGCCAGTAAACGAATTGCTTCTAAATATCTGGCATCCCCACCCAAGATCAATAACTTCTTCTGTAGACTCATTGAACATCCGCCTTTCTTCGATTATTAAAACTAACTGAGGAAATTCTTACCGTTTTTCTAATTTTACTCACACTGTTTTTTCATTTTATGAGGTTATTATGTAATTAATCACATAGAAAAGGAGAGATAAAATTTATGAAAACATTAATTGTAACATCAATGGGAGCACTTATGCTTGCCTCCACCGGAATTAGTGGAGGAGATGTAGTACATGCCGACTCAGCAAACGCAACAAATTTACAGAAGGGGACCGATTTTGCTACAATGCATTATCAACTATCTGCTTCTGAGGATATCAGTAAATTCGCTGAATTTGAAAGTATTCAGGCTCACATCGATACAGAAAAGTGGACAGCTAATGTGATGGAGGACAATCCATATAAGCGAGTGATCCTCTTCAGTGATGAAAAAGGAATACCTCAGTACAAGAGTATTTATGTTAAAGAGACAACACGTCATAAATTAATTGACTTTCATAAAGGCTTGCTTGTAAATAAGGTGCTTGATGAATCTGCGGCTAATGGAGAGCAGAACAAAGACAATGATTCGAATGAGCATACAGATACCGATGAAGATAAAGATGATACAGCTAATGAAGACCAAGATAAAGAAAATAATGCAACTGAAGATCAAGATGTAGATGACTTTGTTGAATTTGATATGGTGGAAGAACAAACAGATATAGATGATGATCAATGGCAGGTTGTCGAAGATAATGACCATAAACGTGTGATGATTGGTAGTAACGAGAAAGGTCAAAATCAATTTAAAAGTATATTTATAAAAGAGACCAACAGATTAAAATTAATTGATTTTAATGGTGGCCTTGTGTATAACGGAATCTTAGAGGATGCTGAAGATTCTGATTCACAAGAAGACCAAACTGTAGAAGAAGAGTCAGTAGAAATAGATGACTTTGTTGAATTTGATATAGTTGAGGAACAAACAGGTGTAGATGAGGACAACATGAAGGTTGTGGAGAACAATCCATATAAACGTGTGCTGTTAATTACCAATGAAAATGGTCAGCAACAGTTTAAGAGTATTTTTGTTAAAGAGACAAATAGATTAAAGATAATTGATTTTCAAAATGGCTTGCTTTTTAATGAAGTAATTGACGGATAAAAAGATGTGAGCATAAATAAAAACACACTTGCTGATAGGTATTACAACTATCGGTAAGTGTGTTTTTTTACCTTCAGCTATCGTTGCTTGGCTTTTTTTGGAGGCACGTATTTTAGTATATCTTCACTTTCAAAGAATTCAACAAGTCTTCGGATCCAATCATAGTAGCTAATCCATTGTTCCAATTCTTCTTTTAAATCAGCTATTTTTTTCTCCGCTTCAGGCGAAAAATTATCTTGGTGTTTTTCTTCTAAACGTAGAATTTTATCCTGTAGTCGTCTTGCAAGTTGTGAATTTTTACTAACTACCTCTTTCCAATTCGTAGTGAACAAGGAAATAAACGTTTGAATATAATCATTTTCAACCTTGTAATACTCTTTGCGACTTCCTTTTACGAATTCCTTTTCAGCTATGTTTAAGGACATCATTTGCCGCATCACTTGACTCATCCGAGTCTTGCTCATACCGGTTTCCTCTGCTAGTTGATCCAAAGTCATGGGCGTGCGGTTAAGGTAAATGATGCCGAGAAGTCGACCAACTGTAGAAGAAACGCCAAACGTTTTCATATTATCAGCAATTCGATCGGAAATCTGACTTTCGGCTTGTTTCAGTTCTTCCAGTACTTCTTTTTCTATGTAGGTATCCATGAACTCCCTCCCATTATTATCATAGCATGACTTGAAAGAAAATGTTAATAATATAATTCTCCGAAATACTAAGAAAATAGAAGCAAATCAAAGATATACAAGATATAAAGTTTATAAAATAATAATTACACAGATTTTTTAAAGTTTACGATGAGTTTTTTATTCTATATACTGAAATAGTTCTATTGATCGACAAAAATCTACATGGAGGTGGAAGACTTTGTTAGAATTTAAGAATGTGACAAAAGTCTATGATGGCGGAAAGACCGCTGTTAAAAAATTAAACTTAAAGATTAATAAAGGTGAGTTTGTATGTTTTATCGGTCCGAGTGGTTGTGGAAAGACAACTACGATGAAAATGGTCAACCGATTAATTGACATCTCGGATGGAACTATATTAGTTGATGGAAAGGATATTAAGCAGCAAGATCCTGTACAGCTCCGTCGCTCCATTGGCTATGTTATTCAGCAAATTGGCTTAATGCCACATATGACAATTAAAGAGAATATTGTACTTGTTGGTACTCTATTAAAATGGCCGGAAGAGAAGAAGAATGAACGTGCAAAGGAATTGATTAAATTAGTTGGCTTGCCAACTGAGTATCTGGATAAGTATCCGCATGAACTTAGTGGTGGGCAACAACAACGGATTGGGGTACTCCGCGCACTAGCTGTAAATCCCCCGTTAATATTAATGGATGAACCATTTGGTGCACTTGATCCTATCACAAGGGATGCTTTGCAGGATGAGTTCAAAAAACTTCAAAAAGAATTACATAAAACCATTATTTTTGTTACCCATGATATGGATGAAGCACTAAAGCTTGCAGATCGTGTTGTAATAATGCGCGATGGCGAAGTAGTTCAAGCAGATACTCCTGAGGAAATATTGCGTAATCCTGCAAATGAATTTGTGGAAGAATTCCTGGGTAAAGAGCGGTTAATTCAAGGAAGACCTGATGTTACTACGGTTGGTCAAATAATGGAAGGTACACCGATTACTGTACAGGAAAATGAATCTTTGAAGAATGCGATTTCCATTATGCGTGACAAACATGTTGATTCATTACTTGTTTTGGATCAACAGGAAAAATTAGTAGGCTTTATTGATATAGAGATTATTAATTTAAACTACAAGAAAGCAACTTTGGTTAATGAAGTTATGGAAAAAGAATTTCTTTATGTAGAAAAAGACAGTCTGTTAAGAGATACCGTTCACAAAATATTACGTAGGGGTGTCAAGTATGTGCCTGTAGTGGACGAAGAGAAAAAACTGGTCGGGATTGTAACAAGGGCTACATTAGCAAATCTGGTCTACGATACAATTTGGGGCGATGGTTTTGATGTAGAAGAGCACGTAGATTTGGAGATTGCAAAATAGGAGGGTGAAAGAATGAATGAATTTTTATCGAATCATGGTACAGAGCTTCTCATAAAAACAGGTGAACATTTATACATTTCTTTCGTTGCTATATTACTTGGTGTAGTTGTAGCAGTACCACTGGGAATTTTATTTTCCCGAATCCCCAAAATGGCAGACCGTTTAATCTCCTTTGTAGGCATATTACAGACCATCCCAAGTTTAGCTATTCTAGCTTTCTTTATCCCTTTGCTTGGAGTAGGTAAGCTACCAGCCATACTTGCTCTGTTTTTTTACTCCTTACTGCCAATTTTGCGAAATACGTATATTGGGATTCAAGGTGTAAATGCAAGTGTACGTGAAGCAGGAAAAGGAATGGGGATGAGTAATTGGCAATCAATTATGAAGCTGGAGCTGCCTTTAGCGCTTCCTGTAATTATGGCAGGAATTCGTTTGTCAACTGTTTATTTAATTGGTTGGGCTACCTTAGCGGCATTTATCGGCGGTGGTGGTTTAGGAGATTTTATATTTGATGGGTTAAATCTCTATCAACCAGTATTAATTATTGCTGGTACGGTTCCGGCTACAATTCTAGCTCTACTTGCGGATCGTTTGCTTGCAATAGTTGAACAAAAATTAACACCAACTGGAATGAAAGAATCATATGAAGCAGCATAACATGGGAGTTGATACGATGCGGAAAAAAATAGGAAAACTGGTAATTCCGGTACTGGTTTTGATCATGGTGTCCGGTTGTTCTCTTCCAGGGCTTGCCAGTACTACAACAGATACAGTTAAGATTGGAATGTTAGGGACATCAGAATCAGAAATTATTGGGGAGATTCTTTCCATCATGATTGAAAGAGAAACAGATTTAGATACGGATCCAGTAACTAATCTTGGGTCTTCTATTGTACAGCACCAAGGGATGACAAGAGGGGATTTGGATATTACCTCTACTCGTTATACAGGTACTGACTTATCCGGTGCGCTAGGAATGGATCCGATTACAGACCCTGAAAAAGCTATGGAGATTGTACAACGTGAATTTCAAAAACGTTTTAATGAAACATGGGCAGACTCATACGGGTTTGAAAACAGCTATTCCGTTGCGGTTAGAAGAGAATTTGCTGAAAAAAATAATATTAATACCGTTTCTGATTTGAAGCCATTTGCCGACGATTTACGGTTTGGTGTTGATAATGCCTGGATTAATCGTAAGGGAGATGGGTACGAAGGCTTTAAACAAACATACTTCGATTTTGGAGAAGTTTTCCCTATGAACGTAGGACTTGTATATCAAGCAGCATCTAGTGGTCATATGGACGTAGTGCTTGCATACTCATCTGATGGAAGAATAAAAGAGTTTGACTTGAAGGTATTAGAAGATGATAAGAAATTCTTCCCTCCATACGATGCTTCTCCAGTCATCAGCAATGAACTACTGGAAGAATACCCAGAAATCAAGACGATTACGGAGAAGCTCTCAGGTAAAATCTCTACTGAAAAAATGCAGGAATTGAACTATAAAGCAGATGTAGAATTAATGAATCCACATCAAGTAGCAAAAGATTTTTTAGAAGCGAATAATTACTTTGAATCTGCTGGGAAGGGAGGAAACTAACATGGAAACATGGAATCAATTTATAACCTATGTTGGCCAAAACGGTGATTATATCTGGTTTCAATTCTATCGACACTTTTTGATGGCGGCCTATGGTGTATTATTTGCTGCAGTTATTTCAATCCCTTTAGGTATTCTTATTGCCAGATATGGGAAATTAAGCAGCTGGGTTTTGGCATTTGGAAGTATAATTCAAACCATTCCTGCATTGGGAGCATTAGCTGTGATTATGATTGCTTTTGGACTGGGTACGAATACGGTAATTATTACGTTAATGCTGTATTCTATTTTACCGATTACGCAGAACACCTATGTCGGTATGAAAGAAGTGGATAAAACAGTTGTAGAAGCAGGTTACGCATCAGGAATGACTCGCTTTCAGTTGCTAAGGATGGTGGAATTACCTCTAGCTATAAGTGTTATCATGGCAGGGCTTCGGACAGCGCTAGTTGTAGGTATTGGAATTGCTGCAGTCGGTGCTTTCGTTGGAGCTGGTGGCTAGGTGCTATTATCTTACGAGGAATGAACGCTACGGACGGTACAGCGATTATTCTTGCAGGTGCTATCCCAACAGCTCTCATGGCGATAATTGCGGACCTTGCAATGGGATGGATTGAACGCAAATTACATCCTGTTAAAACGTCGAAGCCAAAAACAGCATAAACAAATTGAATTTAGCACTAGGTGAAAGCTTAGTGCTAAATTTTAATATTTAATTAGTTTTCTTCTTAAAGGGTACATTGATATAAATTCAAAGGGGGAAGGGAAAATGAAAATAGAAAAAATTATTGTAGAGAAAAACATACCATTTGAGCTTTCCGACGGTACTGTGCTTAGGTCAGATGTATTCCGGCCGAATGATAATAATAAATATCCTACTCTTATGTTGCGATTACCATACAATAAAGAAGAAAAGCGGTATTATGATGAATACCTCGAAGTACCACGTATGGTAGAGGCAGGATATGTTGTGATTCTGCAGGATGTAAGAGGGAGGTTTGCTTCAGACGGAGAATTTTATCCGTTTATTCATGAAGGGAAAGATGGTTACGAAGCCGTAGAGTGGGCTGCAAATTTACCATATGCTAATGGAAAAGTAGGTTTGTTTGGTATGTCCTATCATGGCTATACTCAATTAGCAGCTGCTGTAGAAAATCCACCATCTCTTAAAGCGATTGCTCCTGTAATGACAATGGCGGAACCGTGGGCAGATATTTTAAATGGCGATAGTGCAGCAAAAGGTGTAGCTAAATTTCAGACATGGACGTTAGGCTCTATTATCGAAGATCAGTTAAAAAAGCGTGAACAGCTTGATTCAACGAAAGTACAAAAATACCAAGCTACTATGCAGGAATGGTTACATTACCGTCCTGCTGATGAATGGCCACCGATGAAAGATTTGGATCCGAATTCTTTTTTCTTTGATGTAATGCATAATAAAGTAAGTTCAGAATTAATTGAACGAACCCAGCTTTTGGATAAATTGCATTCCATACAAATCCCAGCTCTATTCATTGGAGGCTGGTTTGATGCATTATTAGAGCCTACCATAGCAGCTTATCAGGCATATAAAGGCCCTGCTCAATTTTGGGTTGGACCATGGACCCATGAGGACATGAGTGGACATGCCGGTGAGCGATACTTTGAAGGTGGAGCTGAACAAATAGGCTGTGACGAGGTAGCAGATCCTACAGAGCTTCATATAAAATGGTTTGATCACTGGTTAAAAGATAAACCTATGGTAGTAGATAAGCCTGTACACCTGTATTTAATGGGACAAGAAAAATGGGCAGCCTTTGGTCAATGGCCGCCAGTTACTGCTACCAATGAGCTTTTTCTTTCAAGTAATGGGTCTTCACAAACGAGAAGAGGGGATGGAGAGCTTGTAGAGCAACCTATGCTGAAGGATACTAAATCTGAACTTCTGCTGGACCCCGATAATCCTGTTCCCACCAGAGGCGGTGGTGTGTTAATTGCCGGCAATGGTTCCGGTGTTTTTGAAATTGGAGATATTCAAGATAGAGAAGACGTACTTGTTTACACGAGCTCAGTCTTACGGGAGGATATTCATATTCTTGGAACAGTGAAAGCATCTCTCTGGGTATCTAGCCCTTCAACGTTATGCGATATTTCTATAAGACTTTCAGACGTAGAACCAAATGGAAAAGTATTTAACATTATTGATACTTATTATCGGGAAAAAGTAAAATCAGTTGATCAGCCGTTCTGCTTAGAATTAGAAATTGGCCATACAGCTATTTATTAAAGAAGGGACATAGCCTTCGAGTTGACATTGCTGCAAGCAATGCACCATTATATGATATTAATTTAAATAATGGGCGCACATCAAAGACTTCCAAAGTCGGTAAGCCTGCGATAGAGAATGTATACCACGGAGTTAATTTTCCTTCGCGTATCATTCTTCCTATCGAAAAATAAAAAATGGAGAGCGTATCTTTAACCAGATTGTCAGAACTTCTGGGAAGGGTAGGCTCTCTTGTTTTTTTAAGGATAAGAATGGAAGTATGTAGCTTTTATAAGTTTGATGCACGAGTCTTGACCAATGCTGACAGACAAGTGTTGTCCAAGGTTTGGGCGACTTTATCCCTTCCTTCAAGGCATTTGCGTTTTTTAAAGTTTTTGTCGAATTACATAAAATTCCGGCTATTTCTTATTATTTGGTAGCTAATTAAAGGCATTGTTAACCATTATTGTCTTATCGTACCAAATCAATCTTAATGGCGATATATCGTATTTAATCCGTTTTGACGAATAGGATGCTTACACGTACGCTTATATAGTACATTATTTTCACAAAATATAGGAGGTGGGAGCATTAATAGTGGAATAACTGAAATGACAATATCAACTGATATAAAAACAGACTTTCATTTTCGCAAGCCAACAAAAGATGATGGCGCAGCCGTCTGGGAGTTAATCAAAGATACTGGTGTTCTTGACCTTAATTCATCTTATAGCTATTTGATGTGGTGTGAAATTTTTTCAGAGACATCAATTGTAGCTGATAGGGAAGAGGGAACGGTGGGATTCATTTCCGGGTTTATTCATCCGGATCATCCAAAAACGTTATTTATTTGGCAGGTAGCTGTAAATGAATCGGAGCGTGGAAAAGGACTGGGGACAAAAATGTTGTTTCAATTGCTTCAAAGAGAAGCATGTGAACATGTTGCTTATATAGAAGCTACAGTATCACCATCTAACACACCATCCCAGCAATTATTTAAGGGTCTTGCGAAAAAGCTTGACACAAATTGTGAAATTGACGATTATTTTTCAGCAGATGACTTTCCCCAAGAAGGTCATGAAGATGAACTATTATTTAAGATTGGGCCTTTTCAAAAAAAATAAATGGATAAGGATGATTGAATGACAACCGCAGTTTTAAATGAATCGAAAATGAAAACATTTGAAGAGATAGAATCAGCTGTACGTAGCTATAGCAGAGGGTGGCCAACAGTTTTTGACAAAGCAAAGGGCTACAAACTTTGGGATACAGATGGTAGAGAATATATTGATTTCTTTGCTGGAGCTGGCACACTTAATTATGGCCACAATGACGATGCTATGCAGGAAAAAATAATTAACTATATTAAAAATGATGGAATTATCCACAGCCTTGATATGGGCACTACTCCTAGAAAAGAATTTCTTGAACAATTTAAAGAGATAATTCTTAAACCTCGAAACCTTGATTACAAAATAATGTTCCCTGGACCTACCGGCACTAATACAGTAGAAAGCGCGTTGAAGATCGCTCGTAAAGTTACTGGACGCGATACCGTAATCAGCTTTACTAACGCTTTTCATGGGATGACAATTGGATCTTTGTCTGTTACAGGTAACTCATTTAAGCGTCATGGGGCAGGGGTTCCTTTACACCATACTGTTTCAATGCCTTTTGATGATTACGTAGAAGACCAAGATTCCATTGCTTATTTGGAAAGATTCCTAGAAGATAGCGGAAGCGGAGTCGCCTTACCAGCAGCCATTATTCTTGAAACCGTTCAAGGAGAAGGTGGCATTAATGCAGCAAGAATGGAATGGCTTAAAAAAGTTGATGCAATTTGTAAACGCTGGGATATTCTCCTAATAATTGATGATGTTCAAGCAGGGAATGGGCGTACAGGTACATTTTTTAGTTTTGAACCTGCAGGAATTAATCCAGATGTGGTTTGTTTATCTAAGTCCATTGGCGGTTTTGGTTTGCCTATGGCCATTACGTTAATCAAACCAGAATATGACCAATGGGGACCAGGCGAACATAATGGTACCTTCCGTGGAAATAATCTGGCATTTATTGCAGCCACTGAGGCATTATCTAACTGGAAAACAGATGACTTCAGTAAAGATATCCAGGCGAAAGGAGATTTACTGAAAACAGCTGTAAATAAACTAATTGAAAAATACCCGGTACTAAAAGGGGAAGCTCGTGGCAGAGGTCTTATGCAAGGGATTGCTGTTCATGTAGATGGACTTGCAGAAGCAATCTGTGCAGAAGCTTTTAAACGTGGGCTGATTGTAGAGACTTCTGGACCGGCCGATGAAGTTGTAAAATTCCTTCCACCCCTTGTGATTGATCAAGAAGGTCTGGAAAAAGGATTAGAAATATTAGAAGATAGCATAAAATATGTTACAAACAAATAAACTAAACTACTGCAATAGGGGAAAGGGGAAAGAAATATGATAGTAAAATCACTTGAAGATATTATTGGTACAAAGGATGAGACATCTGGGGAGAACTGGACAAGTCGCAGATTTTTATTGAAAAAAGATAATTGTGGATTTAGTATGAATGACACACTTATTAAAGCAGGTACAGACAATTACTTCTGGTATAAAAACCACATCGAAGCTGTTTATTGTATTGAAGGTGAAGGTGAAATTGAAAAGGTTGAGACAGGTGAGGTTTTTCAGATTAAACCTGGTACGATGTACATCCTTGATCAAAATGATAAACATAGATTGCGTGCAAGAACTCAAATGCGCATGGTATGTGTATTTAATCCACCGCTTGTGGGAACGGAAACACATAATGAAGAAGGATATTATCCTTTACTGACAGAATAAAGTATAAAGAAGGCACCCAAACTCGTTTATTGGGTGCTTCTTAAGGTTTCAGAGCATGGATTAATATTGTACTGGTCTCTTAAACAGAGAACATTGTTTATGTGTAAGGCTATAAAATGTCTAATAATTTGTATTATTTGTAAAATATGGTAAGCTTAAGTTGATTACAACCATGATTTTTATTTATTCGTATGGGAATTAAAGCAGTACATACAATTTGGAGGAGTGGATAAGATGGGGAGGTTAACTGGGAAAGTAGCTTTGGTTACTGGAGCGGGTACAGGTCTTGGACGTGCGATCGCAATTTCATTTGCTAAGGCAGGTGCTACAGTCATTCTTAACGGTAGAAGGGAAGAAAAACTGCGTGAAGTTGCGAAGGAGATTGGGGGAAGGCTGCTTCATTATACCAGCAGATTTGACGAAAGAATCTGAAGTGAACACTTTAGTTGATGAATTACAAAAAAACACCGCTGGTGAATTAGATATTCTAGTGAATAATGCCGGTGGCGTAAATGCCATGGAGCCTATTGAAAAAATGTCCCTGCAACAATGGCAGCAAATGTTTGATTTAAACTTAACTACTCAATTTCTTACGACACGCGCATTCTTACCACTATTACGGAAAAGTGAGCATGGAAAAATAATTTCTGTCACTTCTGGAATGGTTAATTTCTTTATGAAGGGCATGGGTGCCTATTCTGCAAGTAAAGCAGCTGTTGAAGCGCTAATGAAAACAGTCGCTGAAGAAGAAAAAGATAATGGAATTCAAGTTAACCTATTTGACCCATTAAATGTTGTTTCCGAGGGGAATCCTAATGGGGAATATGAACCTGCAGAGATTGTAGATGTACTTGTTGATCTGGCAGCTGCAGATTCAGTACAACAACACGGTGAAATAGTAAAACCTGAAGTATAAGTTAATACTAAAATTTTCTGCCAAAACGCTAATGAGATTTTCCATGCGTTTTGGCAGTTTTCTTTTTGAAGCGTTATTAGTTCTTTTTGGGTTGAGGATAATTATATCCTTTCGTATCTACCTCTACCTTTTTCATTTTTTGCTCGTTTAATGGTTTGTCCGCTTCATTTCTTTCCGTATTAACAATTTTGTCGACCGTCTCCATGCCTTCATTAACTTTTCCGAACGCAGCATAGTCGCCATCCAAATGAGGTGACTCATTAACCATAATGAAAAACTGTGAGCCTGCGGAATCCGGATCTTGTGATCTCGCCATGGAGAGAGTTCCACGCTCATGCTTTAGGTTGTTATCGAATCCATTGGAATTAAACTCCCCATCGATGGAATAGCCTGGCCCTCCTGTTCCAATTCCTTCCGGGTCACCACCTTGAATCATAAATTCAGGTATTACTCTATGAAAAATGAGACCATCGTAGAAACCGTCCTGAATCAAAGAGATAAAATTAGCCACGGTTGTGGGGGCTTTTTCAGGATATAGCTCCGCTTTTATAGTTTCATCATTTTCCATTGTAATGGTAACAATAGGGTTTTCTTTCACATCATGAGGGTAGTCCGTTTTCTGGTCTGCTTTTTGTTCGTTTTCTTTGCTGGAATCTTCCTGTGTTCCACATCCACTCAAAATAATAGTGAATAAAATAACTACTATAAATAGCTTTGTAAATAATCTCAACTTTTCATCCTCCTGTTCATTTTTCTATTATAGCATGTAGCAACGACACTGGAGAATAGAAAGGAGAAGTATATAGTTATTATGCTCGATGTCCACCGATTTTCTTGCTGCGCTCCAAAGTAATTCCAGCTTCAGTATAGCTGCTGGCACGAAGAATAGCTGTCGCGCCATAATCTCGGCGAATGGCATCCATAACATAACCGATATCATTTTTCTGTGCACGATTTTCAAATAGATTAAGCTGTATCTCCCCTTTATTAAAAAGGTTACTCAATGTAACATACACATGTCTAATATTGCTATTTCCATCATAAAATTCTTGGAAGAGCTGAAGACAGATTTGATACACATCCATAGTTACATCCGTAGGGGTGTAGATGGACTTGGAGCGAGAGAAGCCACCACCTGTTTCCTTACCATAAGATATGCCCAATTGAACAGTTCTTCCTGTTTTCCCAGCTTCGCGGGCACGGCGGCAAACCTCTTCGCAAAGGTCGAGGATACAGACCGTTACTTCTTCTTTAGAATAATCTCTTAAAAGAGAGATACCATGCCCAAATCCTTTTTGTTCCGTTTTTATAAAATCCCCAAATACGGGGCTTAAATCAATGCCCCATGCATGCCAATATAGCTGCTCACCCATCACCCCAAAGCGCTTTTTTAAATGTTCCAAGTCAAAACGGGCAAGCTGTCCCAATGTAACAATTCCCATTCGATTGAGATTTCGTTTCATTCTGCTACCGATTCCCCATATGTCCTCTATGGGGGAGGGCCAAAGTTTTTCCTTTACTTGTTCATAGGTGCATTCAGCGATACCTACTTTCTTGGCATGCAGATCCATCACTGTTTTTGCAAGAAACTTATTATCCCCGATACCAATCGAAGCAGTAATTCCAAAGCAATCCAAGATGTCTTTTTTTATTTGTCTTGCTACCTCCCAACGATCTCCAAATAATCTATCAAGCCCGTTTACTGTTACCCAAACTTCATCTACGGAATATTGGTGGATTGCTTGTTTTGGTACGTATTGGTTGATCAGTTTGGTGATTTCCATGGATACGTTTAAATAATCTGCCATATGTGCTGGTACAATATGAATTTCAGGGTCATCGGGTAACTCAAAAAATCGACTCACATTACTAATACCATGTATTCTTTTTAACTCTGGTGAAGCAGCCAGAACAATACTGCCTGATCTGTTCGGATCACCAACTACCGCAAGCAACGTCTTCATGGGATCTAATCCAAGCTTCACCGCCTCAACACTTGCATAAAAGGAACGCATATCTATACATAGTACATCATTGCGAGGGTAAGAAGAATAATCCATTACGATAGTCACCACCAAATAGAACGTTTGTTCTTATTATAGATAATACGTCTTGTTTTATCAATGGGAATTTAAACCAGAATAGTAAAGTGAACAATAGAAACACATAAATAATTAATTTTTTGAAATAAAACAATTTTAAAACTAAATCGTTTATACTTAAGATAACTATTATTTTTCACAAAGTTGAATGGAGGGATTGGCAAGATGTTAGATAAGCGATTAACACTTTGTCTTTTTGTTGCTATTATTTTAATTATTCTATCCGGCTGTAGCAATGAAAGTGAAAATGGGAATAAACAGGCTGACAGCTACATGACTGAGGAAGCAGACAGGAAGATAACGGAAGAATCGAAGGAAGGAGAAGCGACAACGGAATCTACGGAAGATGCTAGCATAGAAAATAGTGAAAATAAAACAGAGCAACAAACTCCAAATGAACAAAACCCATCCACACGTAAAATTATTTATACTGCAAATTTAGAAATTGAAGTAAACAGTTACGAAAAAGCCCTTAAAAACATACAAAAAAAAGTAGAGGTCTATCAAGGATATATAGTTGAATCAACTATGTTTGAAGAAGAAGAAAATAAAGGGACAAGTGGTTTTATTACAGTCAGAGTTCCACAAGAAAAGTTTCGGGAATTTATTCAGCTCGTTGAAGATGGAAGTGAAAACGTGTTGTCAAGCTCTATATCCGGTCAGGATGTTACAGAGGAATATGTGGATTTGGAATCGAGACTGCGTTCCAAACAAGTGGTTGAAGAGCGATTACTGTCTTATATGAAAAAAGCTGAGAAAACAGAAGACTTATTGGCAATTTCCAAGGATTTAGCAAGTGTCCAGGAAGAAATTGACCAAATTAAAGGGCGCATGAAATACTTAGAAAATAAATCAGAATTAGCGACAATTACAATTCATATGACTGAAAATAATTTAACAATTTCAGGAGAAGACCTCAACACATGGGATAAAACAAAACAGCAATTATTAAAAAGCTTAAATTGGCTTCTCACAGCTGTTTCGGGCTTCATCATCTTTTTTGTCGGTAACTTGCCGATCATACTAGTTACAGTTAGCATAGCGGCAATTGTATTAATTGCCATTCGAAAGCTTAGCAAATCTAATAAAGATAATAGTTAATCATCTGTATGCTTAATATAATAAGAGAATAGAGGAATACAATGAAAGCAAAACTTGAAAAATTTATAGAAAATGAACCAGTTTTATTGGGAGCACTTATTGGAATTAGTGTTCGTAACAGACAGAGCGGTGAGATGATCTACGAACGACAAGGTGAAACGAGAATGCATCCCGCATCCAATATGAAATTATTAACTGCCGCTGTGTCCCTATCCGAATTAGGTGAGAAGTATACATTTACTACGGAAGTAAAGACAAATGGGGAAATAATTGATTCTAAATTAGCGGGAAATCTTTATTTGGTAGGAAAAGGAGACCCAACGTTAGTCCCAGAAGACTTGGATCTGCTTGCCGAAGAACTCCGTTTGCAAGGCGTTAAAGAAATAATAGGTGATTTGGTTGCAGATGATAGATGGTATGATTCAATTCGGTTATCACCAGACATGATGTGGGAGGATGAATATGCTTATTATGGAGGCCAGATCTCGGCGTTGACTTTATCTCCAGATGAAGATTATGATGCGGGAACAATTATTATAGAAGTAGCTGCAGGTAATTCAATTGGAGATAAACCAAGGGTAACGTTATCACCTCCTACAGATTACGTAAGAGTGGAAAACAATGCAAGGACAGAAGAAGTACACAGCGAAGAAGAAGAAATAGAAATCAGACGATTGCATGGCACGAACACCATAACTATTAATGGAAATATTCCACTTGATTCACCAAATAAGAAAGAGTGGATTGCTGTATGGGAACCAACGGAATATGCCCTTGCTGTTTGGCAACATGCTTTGTTAAAAAAAGGGATAAAGTGGAACGGAACCGTAAAGGTAGCAGAAAGTCCCGATAACACCCAAACATTGGGTACACACACTTCCATACCTTTATCCGAATTGTTAGTCCCTTTTATGAAATTAAGCAATAATGGAATTGGTGAAGTTTTGATAAAGGAAATGGGAAAAAAAGTTTACGGAGAAGGAAGCTGGACAGCAGGTCTTAAGGTGTTGGAAGAGAGACTTACTGATTATAATATGAATGTTGACAACCTATTGCTCCGCGATGGATCAGGAATTTCTCATGTAAGTTTAATACCTCCCAATGAAATCACCAAACTTTTATATCACATTCAAAAAGAGAGCTGGTTCCCAACCTACCTAGATTCTCTTCCGGTTGCCGGAAAGGAGGATCGCATGGTTGGCGGAACATTAAGAGATCGGTTGAAAGGTCGAAAGGTTCAAGCTAAGACAGGAACTATTTATGGTGTAAGTACGTTATCCGGTTATGCAGAAGCTAGTAGTGGAAGGCAATACATATTCTCTGTAATGCTTAACAATATGCTTGATGAAGAAATCGGTAAAGAAATAGAGGATAGATTGCTTGAGATTATTTTGAAAGATTAACGTGGTGCACTTGCATGGTGATTAAGGAGAGCTCATGAATATAAAATTTGGATGAAAAGCTGTAATTGTTAAGTGACGAGATTACATAGTGGAGCAAACAAGTATATATTAATAAAAATCGCACGGTATATAACAACAAAATATCATGAGATTTTTATTGGAGAATTTAGAGTGCTTACTAAAACATTGGAAATTTATGCTAAAATAATATTAGGAACATAAAAACTAATAATTAATGTCTGAAATTAATGAGCAGGATTAAAGAGAAGTCAAGAGTAGGATTTGTTCAGCAATCGGGCCATATTCTGGAATATCAATATCGGGTAATAAAGTAGTCAAAATCGAGGATAAGCCATATAAGAAAGTATTGATTTACGGTCTCCGGGATTCGAATGGAATATAAAAATAAGAGTATTAAACAAGCATAGATAATTTATGGATGAGTATCGGTAAGGACTCTAATGAATTCTTTATTTTGGTATAAATAAGTAAGTTGAAAAAGAATGATTATCAAGTAAGGTATTGAAATTCTTTCAAAATTTATGTATACTGTAGTCAAATTAAATAGAAATAACTAGGGGAGCCCAAATAAGCTGGGCTGAGAAGGAAACGCGTTAAAGTTTCTTGACTCTTTGGACCTGATCTGGATCATGCCAGCGTAGGGAAGTTAGATAATCATCAAAGCAACACAACTTCTTGTATACATATTAGCCGGGTCCTACCATTTATTATGGACTCGGCTTTTTTATGTACTTCGATAAGCTTTCCTGCTTAGTGTGTTCTATATCTCGTCCTTTACATTTTTAAAAAGGAGAGATTTATGATGTCACCATCTTCATTAAACAAAGAAAACATTTCCATCATGTCTAGTTTTTCAGGAAGTCAAAAAGTATATGTGCCAGGTTCAAGGACTGACATAAAAGTACCCATGCGTGAAATTAAGTTAAGTCCAACCACGGGTACTTTTGGAGAAGAAGAAAATCTCCCATTACGTGTGTATGACACAAGTGGTCCTTATACAGACCCAAATTATTCCGTTGATATTACCAAAGGCCTTCCAGCCTTACGTAAGGTATGGATTCAAGAACGCGGTGATGTTGAAGAATATGAAAAGCGTGAAATCCAACCTGGGGATAATGGGTATAAGGATGAAGATGATCCACGTGCAAACGATAAAGTGTTCCCTGAATTAAACCGTAAACCATTACGTGCCAAGAAAGGGAGAAATGTTTCACAACTCCATTATGCTAAGCAGGGAATAATAACTCCTGAAATGGAATTTATTGCATTAAGGGAACATATGGATCCGGAGTTTGTCCGAGATGAAGTTGCAAAAGGTCGTGCTATTATCCCTTCTAATATTAATCACCCAGAGATTGAACCTATGATTATCGGTCGTAATTTCCACGTCAAAATTAACGCTAATATTGGAAATTCGGCTGTTTCATCGTGTATTGAAGAGGAGGTAGAAAAAATGACCTGGGCTACACGTTGGGGTGCAGATAATATCATGGACTTATCAACGGGAAAAGATATTCACACAACACGTGAGTGGATTATTCGGAATTCACCCGTTCCGGTTGGGACAGTACCTATTTATCAGGCATTAGAGAAGGTAAACGGTGTTGCCGAGGATCTTACGTGGGAGATTTACCGTGATACGTTGATAGAGCAAGCAGAGCAGGGAGTTGATTATTTCACGATCCATGCAGGTGTTCTTTTACGATATGTCCCACTAACAGCAGAGCGGTTAACGGGTATCGTTTCCCGAGGTGGATCGATCATGGCACAGTGGTGCTTGTATCATCACCAAGAAAGCTTTTTGTATACTCATTTTGAAGAGATTTGTGACATTATGAAAACCTATGATATTTCCTTCTCATTAGGCGATGGGTTACGACCTGGGTCTATTGCTGATGCCAATGATGAAGCCCAGTTTGCTGAATTAGAAACTCTTGGCGAACTGACAAAAATTGCATGGGAACATGATGTGCAGGTGATGGTTGAAGGGCCAGGTCATGTGCCCATGCACCTTATAAAAGAAAATATGGATAGACAATTAGAAGTGTGTCAGGAAGCACCCTTTTATACTCTTGGACCACTTACAACGGATGTAGCCCCTGGTTATGATCACATTACCTCTGCGATTGGTGCAGCTATGATTGGTTGGTATGGGACAGCCATGCTTTGTTATGTAACGCCAAAAGAACATTTAGGTTTACCCAATAGGGATGACGTTCGTGAAGGAGTGATTACTTATAAAATCGCGGCCCATGCAGCTGATTTGGCAAAAGGACATCTGGGAGCGCAGAAACGGGATGACGCTTTGTCGAAAGCACGATTTGAGTTTCGTTGGAGAGATCAATTTAACTTATCCTTGGATCCGGAACGTGCCATTGAGTTTCATGATGAAACATTACCTGCTGAAGGGGCAAAAACCGCACACTTTTGTTCCATGTGCGGCCCAAAATTCTGTAGTATGAGAATTTCCCAAGATATTCGTAACTATGCAAAAGATCATGAGCTTTTTACGAATGAGGCTATTGAAAAAGGGATGAAAGATAAGGCTGAGGAATTTAAAAAATCTGGGGGTAATATTTATCAGTAACTTGATTAGGAAGGAGATACGGGTGAAGGTTCAAAATATTGAAGAAGAAATAATTCAAACGAAAAACCACCTTGCTTTTTTGGAGAAAAGTTTAAAAGAGATACAAAAGAAATGTGATCATCAATTTAAAAGGAATGACAACTTTGAAAGATGTTTGAAATGTAATAAGGCAGAAGCATTATATTACTAACTGAAGAGCTGGCTCAAGAGTGAGTCAGTTTTTTCTTGATCAGAAATATTATTCATCAAACGGGCGCGATTCACTAATAAGAATTCGCGCCAGTGTCGCATATAAGGGCCAGATTGTTGAATAAATGTCCAAAGAAAAAATTTTTTTGAACTCAAAACTTCTTTTTAAAAATGGGAGGTATTTGCTATAAAAAAATATCTTATTCCAATTTTGCTTGTGTTCATTATCTGTTTAATGGGAGGAAGCTATTTTATCTTACGCTTAGATAATATTAGCGATTTCACAGTGATTTTATTAACGTTAAGCTTAATAATTCTCCCTCCACTCGGTATTTACTGGTTATTGATACATCCAAGATCAATGCCGAAGTTGTTAGTATATCTTGCCTTTATTATCTCTTTGGGAGCGTCCTATTTAATAATCCCTTCTTCACAAAAAGGATTCTTTAATAAAATGTTGATTTCGCTTATACCCGTCTTAGTAATCAGCGTTTTAATTGTAGTTATATACGTCATTTTTAAAAGCGTTATAAGCTATAGAAGAAACAAGCAAGATGAGGAACACGATTTTCTAGATGTCATTAGAATATCTCTTGAACCTAAACTAGGAAATGGTTTTGTTTTAGGGGCAATTTTAACGGAATTAAGTGTATTCTATTATTCCTTTATAGGATGGTTTAGAAAACCAATTGTGATTGAAAATGAAGATGCCTATTCTTATCATAAGACTTCACAGCTTAAAACAATCATCATCATATTTTCAATATTAATCATATTGGAAGGTGCATTTTTCCACTTTCTTATTCAGTCATGGAGTGATATTGCTGCGTGGATTTTCACGATATTAAATATCTATGCGTTGCTTTATATTATAGGATTATATAACTCTGTAAGATCCTTACCGCATATTATTACTTCTGACAAGGTCATTATTCGCTTTGGCTATCAGAGCAGTATTGAATTGGAATTCAGTAATATAGAAGATATAAAAACTGCTAAAGAACAAGGTGGAATTGGAGAAAAGATACCAAAAGATACATACTTTTCAATGATAAATATGGATTCACCTCAATATGAAATCTTTCTAAAAGAACCTGTTTTAATGAAAAGCTCATATGGACGAAAGAAATATGTTAAAACGGTAGTATTCAGGACTGATGAACCGGCAAAAATGGTTGAAGAATTAAATTCAAATATTGAGTCTCTAAGCAATGGATAAAAAATGATTGTTCAATTAACGGGCGCGCGCGACAAGTTCCGCTATAAACGCTTCGAAGCGTGAACATGCAGG
>NZ_BAZS01000037.1 GCF_001310895.1 Virgibacillus halodenitrificans JCM 12304
TTTTCACTACGTCGTAGTTTACTCCTACTGCGTAGAAAGTGAATTTGAAAGAGAAAACGTTTATGCCCTAGCTTATGAGACTCTAAATATACTGATTATTTACAGATATATCAACGTGAGTCATTGTAATTTAAACAAAATGTAATTGTTTTGTGGTAGTAACAACATACTGTTTAAGTTAAGATAAAGCAGACTGCAACCATTTCAATATAATTAATTTTAAGATAAGATGGTGAAAACATCATGACATATATAACACAAATAATAACTACACCCAAAAACAAGAAAAAACTTACGAAAATTATGATAGCTGGGGGTGTTTTAGGTTGATTATGAGTAAGTCATTAAAAGACATTCCTCTTGAAGAAATGATCGCCTCAGCTCAACAAGGGGACGAGCTAATACAAAATTATCTTTTAAAGACATATCAACCATTTATCGCTAAGTGTGTTTCCGAAGTATGCAAACGTTATATCGATCCAAAAAAAGATGACGAATTCAGTATCGGACTTTCTGCATTTAATGAAGCTATTTTATCCTATTCTCCTGACAAAGGGAGTTCTTTTTTATCTTTCGCAAACTTGGTAGTGAAAAGGAAGGTTATTGACTATATTCGTTATGTTCAAAAACGCCCGCTGGGGATTTCATTGGATGAAACATATGATGCAGAATTAATGGAAAATCCAATTGAAATAGTAGCTGTAAAACGAAATTTCCAAATGGAACAGGATGCTTGGCAACGTAAGGAAGAAATAATGGATTTTAAGGAGAAATTGAAGGAATATAAATTGACTCTTTTAGAATTAACTGAATCCTCGCCAAAACATAAGGATGCACGTGACTCAGCGGTTCGTACAGCCCGTATCTTATTCGAAGATGAGAAATTACACAGTTATGTATTGGATAAAAAGAAATTGCCCATTAAAGATCTGATCAAACGTGTCAACGTTAGTAAAAAAACATTGGAAAGGAACAGAAAATTCATTTTAGCGATATTTGTCGTCCTCAGTAATGATTATGTATATCTTCAGGATTATCTAAAGGGGGTGGGTCAGTGAAAAAAGGGATTGTGATGGAAAAGCATTCTCATTATACCATCGTAATGGAAAAAGGAGGAGCGTTTTATAAAGCAAAGCCAATAGACGCAATGGTCGGCTCAGAAGTTTGCTTCGAACCTTTTGATGGTAATAAGAAAACATTTTTACTATTTCCAACTAAAAAAGTGAGTACATCAGTCCGCTTATTATCGATGGCTTGTGTTTTACTTTTATTGGTTCTGCCATTTTATTTTATAGTGTCAGTAAACAAAACATATGCCTATGTGAATATTGATATTAATCCAAGTGTAGAATTAGAGCTGAATAAAGATTTAAAGGTACAATCCATTCACTCGCTCAATAAAGATGGAAAAGAACTTGTTTCAAATTTGTCTGATTATAAAAATCAAAATGTAGAGAAAGTAATTCGGATGATAATGAAAGAAAGTGAACATTCCGGAATGATTAATGACCAAAAAAATATTTTGGTTGGAGTAAGTTATGCAAATGGAGAGGTTAAAGATATTTCTGTTCTAGAGCAGGTGGATAACTCATTTCAGAAAAAACGTACCGATTGGAGCGTTGTTACGTTCAATGTTCCAAAGCATGTTAGAGAAGAAGCGAAAAACAGTAATAAATCAATGAATGAACTAATGGCAGGGCTAGTAAATAAAGATCAAAATAAACAAGGCTCTGTTTCAATGAATGATCAGGAGAGAGCAATAATTCATTCTTTTTATACCGACGATAATGATCATTCGAAAAAAGAAACAGAAGAGTCTTCCCTTAAGATAAAAGAAAAAAATAAAAAAGAGCCAATACATGAAAAAGAAACAAATAAACCCCCTGTATCCCAAAATAACCACCAAATAAAACAAGAAAATAGTAATGACAAAAAGGCTTCTTCCAATACTTCAAGTAAACAAATGGTTGAAAAAGAGAAATATAATCCCAACGAGAAAAAGAATAACAGTGCTGAAAATAACAAACAAAAGGTTGAAGAAAAGAAAAATAATAGTCACAAGAAACAAGAACAAAGTAAAGATCAAAAACGTAAAAATAATCATTCCAATCACGATAAAAACCACCAAAATCAATCACATCATTCATATGATAAGGAACACCATAAGCATAAATATAATAAGAATAAGCATAAAGAAGATAAGCAAGACGATGACGATGATGACAAATATAATGATGATGATAAAGATGATGACGAAGATCATGATGATCACGAGCATGATAATGATGATTAAAATAAAAATGGAGGCTGTCACCAAACAGCCTCCATTTTTATATTTCCATAGCAATTGCAGGTTGGTATTTCATGGCATGGTCTAAATAATAAAGAAGATTATCATGTGATTGAATGATTTTTCCTTCGTCCAGGGAATAATGGTAAGCATGCAGGAAGAGTTGTATTTTCTTTGAAAGCATATCATCATTTGTACGGACCATTAGTACAAGCAGTTCATCCCATTGGCCCCACAAGGTGTAGTATAATGCTTTGTCATAATCTGGTATATCCATATTACCCCTCCTTATAATGTAAGGGCTATTTATATTGTCCCCCATATTTTATTTATATCAGCAAAGCATAAATTGGTTCGTTTACCATAAAAAGGTTTGTTTGCGAAGAATAATAAAAGATGGGTGAAGCATACTAGAAATAAATTTATAAGGAGGAGTACAGGATGAAATTAAAAATATTGAGTATAACATCGATACTTGCACTAGCTTTAGTAGCCTGTGGAACAAACGACAATGGGGACAATCAGGAAGGCGCTATGGGAGATAACAATAATATAGAACAAACTCGTTATAATAATACTGGGGATGGAATGTCAGGAGATCGTAATCATGACATGATGAGAAACTCCGAAAGAGACCAAAATCGTACAGATACAAGAAGTGGTAACGAAACTCGTTATGACGTAGCAGAAGAAGCTGCCAATAAAATTACTGATAAAGTAGATGACATTGAAAGTGCCTATGTTCTTACAACAGACAATAATGCTTATGTGGCAGCCAGACTAGACACAAACAACAATAACGGTAACAAAAATAACAACAATAATACTAATAATAAGGGTAATGAAGTAACTGATAAAGTGAAAGATGAAATAACCAAAATTGTAAAGTCTGTGGACAACGATATCGACAATGTATATGTTTCAACTAACCCAGATTTTGTGGATTTAACAAATAATTATATAAATGATGCTGATAATGGGAAACCAGTAGAGGGTTTCTTTGACCAATTTGGTAATATGATCGATCGTCTATTTCCAGACAACAATAAATAATATGGCTCATTAAGGAGTGTACTACACAAAAGTAGTACACTTTTTCTTTTTGATTACGGAGATTCTGTTCATACGGCTTATTAATTCAGACTTCGGAAAAGTCACTTTTCCCACTTTAAATATAATGTGGATCCAAGAATAACCAATTTTATTGACTAATAAGGAACATATGATATGATATTACATATAATCTTACTATTCATAGTGTTTTACTATGTTTTAATAAAATTGTGGAGTGAAATGGGAATGGGGAGAGAATTTTTAAATATTTTTAGTGAGTGGGCAGAAACATATGATGCAAGTGTTTCAGGTGAAAACCCGCAATATGCAACTGTTTTTGAGAATTACGAGCAGATTTTGGCAGAAGTTGTGAGTGAGTCAGCAGGGACCGTATTAGAGTTTGGGGTAGGCACAGGAAACTTGACAGAGAAATTAGTAGCAAAAGGTTTGCATGTTATTGGTATAGAGCCCTCTGCATCTATGAGAAAGATAGCATCAGAGAAGCTGAATGAAGTGATTCTTCTGGATGGAGATTTTATAGATTTTCCTCCTGTTAAAGAAGAAATTAATACAATTACAAGCACCTACGCTTTTCACCATTTAACAGATACAGAAAAGGAAAGTGCTATAGAGAAATATTCCAGTATATTATCTGCTGGCGGGAAGGTAGTTTTTGGCGATACTATATTCACTTCTGATGCAGATAAGAAAAAAGCAATAGACCATGCTTTGGAAAAAGGCTATGTAGATTTGGCGGAGGATTTAAATCGAGAGTACTATTCGACCATTCCATTAATAAGAAATATGTTTGAAAAGTATAATTTTGAAGTGTCTTTTAAACAAATGAATGATTTTGTCTGGATAATTAAAGCAAAAAAAGGCGAAAGAAAGGGGAAACATAAAATGGCAGAAAAAATGAATGTGGAAAGCTTTAATCTTGATCATACAAAGGTAAAGGCACCTTATGTTCGACTGGTAGGGGTTACAGAAGGAACCAAAGGAGATAAAGTTTATAAGTACGATATCCGCTTTAAACAACCAAATAAGGAACATATGGAAATGGCTGGATTGCATTCCATTGAACACTTAATGGCTGAAAATATTCGTAACCATATGGAAAACGTTCTGGATATTGGGCCAATGGGATGTCAAACAGGGTTTTATTTAGCGATTTTAAACAATGATAATTATGAGGAAGTATTAACTGCACTGGAAAAAACATTAGATGATGTATTAGAGGCAGAAGAAGTCCCAGCTTGTAATGAAGTGCAATGTGGTTGGGCAGCTAACCACAGTCTGGAGGGTGCAAAGAAAATTGCTAGAGAGATGCTGAACAAGAAACTGGAATGGCGAGAAGTATTTTAAATATGGGGAGAAAGTAATGGCAATTTATAAATCTGTTCATGAGTTAATCGGTGATACTCCTTTAATAGAGATAACACACTTTTCTCTTCCTAGAGGAGTCCGTTTACTGGCAAAGCTTGAATATTTTAATCCAGGCGGAAGTGTTAAAGACAGGCTCGGCGTTGAATTAATTGAGGACGCGCTTCAAAGCGGCGCTTTGCAGAATGGTGGAACTATAATTGAGCCAACAGCTGGTAATACTGGAATTGGCATGGCATTGGCCGCATTGAATAGAAATCTTTCTATTATATTTTGTGTACCTGAGCATTTTAGTAATGAAAAGCAATCATTAATGAAAGCATTGGGTGCAGAAATCGTTCATACGCCAAAAAATAAAGGAATGCTTGGAGCAATTGAAAAGACAAAGGAAATGTTGAAGCAGATTCCAAACAGCTTTTCTCCACAGCAGTTTTCAAACCCAGCTAATCCAAGAACCTATTTTAAGTCACTAGGACCCGAGATATGGAAAGACCTTGGGGAAAATATCGACATATTCATTGCAGGCGCAGGTTCAGGAGGAACTTTTATGGGATGTGCGGCTTATTTAAAGAAAAAGAAACCTGCACTAAAAACGGTCATTGTAGAGCCAGAAGGTTCCATTATTGCAGGAGGAAAAGCTGGCTCCCATTTAACTGAGGGTATCGGTATGGAATTTCTTCCGCCTTTTTTTAATAAAGCGAATATGGATATGGTCTATACAGTCTCTGATGAGAATGCATTTCAGATGGTAAAAGAATTAGCTGCGAAGGAAGGGTTGCTTGTAGGAAGTTCGTCAGGAGCTGCAATGTTTGCAGCAATGGAAGAGGCGAGGGAAGCAAAACCTGGGACCACATTGGTAACAATATTCCCTGACGGAAGCGACCGATACCTAAGTAAACACATCTATGGATAAGGGGGAAGGTAAATGCGAAAAAAAACACAATATATTCATGCTGGAGTAACTGGAGATCAGGAAACCGGAGCCGTATCGGTTCCAATATATCAAGTTAGTACTTACCAACAGGAAAGTGCCGGAAACCACAGTGGCTATGAGTATTCTCGTACTGGAAATCCTACAAGACATGCATTAGAAACAACTATTGCAGAATTAGAAAATGGGAAAGCAGGTTTTGCTTTTGGGTCGGGGATGGCTGCCATCACATCTGTTATGATGCTATTCAAGTCAGAGGATCATATCTTATTAACAGATGATGTGTACGGGGGTTCCTATCGCTTGATGAGCAAGGTTCTTAACCGTTTTAGACTTGATCATACGTTTGTAAATACAAGTGATCCAAAACAAGTAGAAGCATCTATTCAAAAAAATACAAAAGCGCTATATATAGAGACACCAACAAATCCATTACTTAAGATTACCGATATTAAAAGAATGGCAGAAATTGCTGCAAAACATGATTTACTGTTAATTGTTGACAATACATTTGCTACACCATATTGGCAACAACCCCTTAACTTAGGAGCAGATATTGTTTTGCATAGCGCTACAAAGTATATAGGTGGTCATAGTGATATAGTAGCAGGCTTGGTTGTGGTGAAATCAAATGAACTTGCGAAAGACATCCATTTCATTCAAAATTCGGTAGGTGCCATTTTAGGACCACAGGATTCTTGGCTTTTATTACGAGGAATAAAAACGTTAGCACTACGGATGGAAGCTATAGAGACTAATTCTCATAAGATTGCTCACTTTTTACAACAACATGAAAAGGTATCTGATGTTTTCTATCCCGGATTAAAAAATCACCCTGGTTATGAAATCAGCAAACAACAGGCCCAGGGGTTTGGTGGGATGATTTCCTTTGATGTAGGAAGTGCCGACAGAGCAGATCAAGTGTTAGCACGTGTTAACTACTTTACGCTAGCGGAAAGTCTTGGTGCAGTAGAAAGTTTGATTTCCATTCCTGCCCGAATGACGCATGCTTCGATACCTTTAGAAAGAAGAAGAGAGTTAGGGATAACAGATGGACTTATCCGAATCTCGGTGGGCATAGAAGATGGGGAAGACCTTATCGAGGATTTACAGAACTCATTGGCATAATTAAAAAAATGCCTTTACCTTAATAAAAATTCGAACTGATGTATCTTCATACCGAAGCATCGTTCGAATTTTTTATGTAGAATTAGCTTTTTTGGAGCGGAAGCATTTATTTTTAAATGTTCATCTTTGACTATCTTTTTAGCAACCTCCGATATATGTATGGCTTAAGAGATAGGAGAATTTGAGTCATTATGCTAGAATGGGTAACAAATAGACAAAATGGAGGCAGAATAATGAGTGAAAAAACGTTAGCCTATTTACAAGAAAACCGATCAACCTTACTTGATAAATTGAATGAATTTTTATCTATACCAAGTGTAAGTACAAGTAAAGAGCATAAAGAAGACATTCATAAAGCTGCTGATTTTATTGTGAATTATTTAAACGATATTGGTTTTGATAAAGTAGAAAAACAGCAAACAAAGGGGCACCCTCTTGTTTATGCAGAGTATAATGAAGCAGGGCCGGAAGCTCCTACCGTTTTATTTTACGGGCATTATGATGTGCAGCCTGTCGATCCCATTGAGCTTTGGGAGAGTGACCCTTTTCAACCTGAAATAAGAGACGGTCGTTTATATGCGCGAGGTTCAAGTGATGATAAAGGACAGGTGTTTATGCACCTGGCAGTTTTTGAAGCATATATGAGAACAGAGGGGAAACTGCCACTCAATGTAAAGGTATGTATTGAAGGAGAAGAGGAAATTGGCAGTGAGAATTTATATGAAATTCTCCAAGAGAAAAAGGAAATGTTTCAAGCCGATTTTGCAGTCATTTCTGACTCTGGAATGATCGCTAAAAATCAGCCAACAATTTTGTATGGTTTGAAAGGATTCACTGGGATTGAAATCAATGTGAACGGGCCGGATCATGATTTGCATTCAGGCATGTATGGTGGCGCCATTCGAAACCCACTTATGGCTTTAAGTCATATTTTGGCTTCCATGAAGAATCAAGATGAAGTCGTAACTGTAGATGGGTTTTATAATGATGTGGAGCCCCTGTCTGAATATGAGCGTAAGTTGATTGATCAAGTTCAAGGTGAAGACTATACGATTTCAACCGGAGTTAAAGAAACGGTTTCAGAAAAAGGGTATACAGCGAAAGAGCATACAATGGCACGTCCAACTCTCGAAATTAACGGGATGTTTGGTGGCTATCAAGGAGAAGGAACGAAAACAATTATTCCTTCCTCTGCAACTGCTAAAATTACCTGCCGTCTAGTCCCCGGCCAGGACCCTGTGAAGATCCAACAGTTGCTTGAAGAGCATATTAATAAAGTGGTTCCAACTGGAGTTAACGTGGAAGTGAAAAAAGAAAAGCTTTCAGCCAAGGCGTATAAAGTAGAGCCAGAGCATGCGTTAATTCAAAAAGCAGCCGCTAGTTATTCAAAAGCATTTGGAAAGGATACTGTTTATGTAAGAATGGGCGGTTCTATTCCGGTTGTTGAATGGATAGAAGATATTTATAACATACCAATTGTTTTATTAGGTTTTGGTACACCAGATGATAGATTACATTCTCCTAATGAGAGCTTTCCAATGGACAGTTTTGAAAAAGGAATGGAGACCCTAGTTTATTATTGGAATGAAGTTATTAAATAAGACAGAATAAAGGTTTGTTTAAAAGTACAAACAGGGTATGGAATAGTTATATGGAGAGGAGTGGTGATGATGAAATTTGCAATTGTTACTGGGGTGTCCAGAGGCTTAGGACTGTCAATTGCTAAACTTTTTATGGAGCAAGGTGTGCATGTACTTGGCATTTCCAGAAATAAAACGGACCAACTGAGCAGGCATGCTGCCGATAATAATGTTATTTTCAAGCATTATAGTTGTGATTTAGCGGACAATTCTGCAATAAATGCAACAATCTCTGAAGTCATTGCCGACTTAAATGAACAGGAAGTAACAGGCCTTTACCTTGTTAATAATGCTGGTGTCATCGAGCCGGTTGATCAAGCGATGAATATAAAAGCGGATGACATAATTAATCATATTCAAATTAATCTCACTTCATCAATGCTTTTGATGAATGCATTTTTAAAGAAAGCTACAATGGATGATCTGCTATTTATTGGAGCCACAGTCTCCTCAGGTGCTGCTGAAAGGCCAGTAGATGGCTGGAGTGCGTATTGCAGTTCAAAAGCCGCTGTTAATATGTATACAAAAACAGTCGCCTTGGAACAGGATGAACGTAAAACAGAGAATAAAATAATTGCATTTAGTCCAGGCATTATGGACACGGATATGCAAAAACAAATACGTTCCAGTACCAAAGAGGAGTTTGCAGAAATCGATAAATTTAAAGCTTATAAAGAGAATGATTTACTGAGAAAAACTGACACAGTTGCAGGTGTTTTAGTAGACATAATTACAGATGAATCAAGTGTTATTAATGGGAAAATATATAATGTTACGGATTATGTATAAAGGAAAAAGACTCATTATATCCGCCCTGTCATATTTCCACCCTCTGCATACCATATATTAATTGAGGAGGGGAAATAATGAGTAAAAGTGGAGTAGGCTATGGAGGCGGGTTCGCCCTGCTAGTCGTATTATTTATTTTATTAATTATCATTGGTACTTCCTATACAGGCGGTTATGGTAGGGGATATTGTTAAAAAATTTATACTTCCGTACTATATAAAAAATGCAGAGGAACTTTCCTCTGCATTTTTCATTATATTCGCTGATGTGCATTTTGTTTTAGTTTACTTTTTAGAAGGTAATCTATAATTAGAATTGCCGTCACCAATAGAATTAGTAAAATTCCTGAAGTTAAATAAAGACCTTGTATGAAGGAGATATTCCAAACTAAAAGAACAAGTAAACCAAACAGTCCTATTTCAATAATAACTGCTATTAACCCAATCATTCTTGTCTTAAAAACCTCTTGCTCATCTGTCCAATTCAGTTTAGGATTATCCAAATCAAGATAGGTCCCTAGCATGCTTGTAAACCAACTGGAGAGTAACACAATAATGAGCCAAATGAAGGTTAGAGTAAAAGATAGTTTAAAGGCAAATATACAAGCTGCTAATATCAGTCCTATAGGAATAAGATTTATAATCCATGCAACTGCAATTTTGCTATAGAAAATTTGCTTAGGTTGTAATGGCAGGAATAAATTGGAATTCCAATCTTTCCCTTCCCTTGACAAGGATGTATAGGATGTAGCATTTGCCCCTAATATAAACATTGAGGCCAAGAATAATACAAGTAATTGTTCTTTTGTTGAGAATATATCCATCATTCCTGTAACACTAGTGCCCGAATCAAGCATAAAAATAATAAACAGAAACACAGGTGCAAATAAGCTTTGAATAACGCAATTCATTAAAAATGTGGGCGTGCGAAAGATAACAAGTAGTTCTTTTCGAATATAGGAAAGCCAGACAGGGCGCTTTTTAATATGTTTAGATACTGTACCAGTTGTTTTTTTATGTGACTTTTTGTTTCCGGTCCCCAACAGCCCTTTTATATACCAAATTTGCCCAAGGCATATAAAAAGAAGAAATGCAATGCCAGTGAGAATTAATATACCTAGAAAGAATAGCAGTCCCCCACTTGCTAGGGCCATTGTGCTGAAATAAGCTGGTGGGTAGAAGGAAGTAATGAGTTTGAGTAGCCCATCTTTTTCCTGTATATAACTGGCTACATCTTGCATCATCATCTCCGTGTTTGTATTTAAACGCACGACAACGTTGATTAAAATAATAAAAGACAATGAAGCAATCCCAGCAATGATCTTGGATCGTTCTTTATTTTTGGTGATATTTACAAATCTCATTACGAACATCAATAAGATGGAAGCAATCGAAAATGGGATAATCGGTAATAAAATAAATAAAATAAATCCAATTATATAATAGAAAAAAGAAGCACTGGCGGCATTTCCATAATACACAAAGGCTGGCAGATAGATTGCGGCGCTCGTTATGTACAAATAGATAAAAGGTTGAGCTGATTTTCCTAATAATAGCTGATAACCATGAAACGGATAAGGGAGAAATGAGATAATATCTTCTGCGAAATAAAAAGCACTTAGCACAGTAATAAAACTCATAAAAAATAACAGCACATGCATAACGACAAATAGTAAACCAATAATGACGGTTTCTTGCCCTAAAGGGTTTAGAGCATCATATAATGTATTTATAATCTCTCTCAATGAAGATAAATAAAAAAAGACAAGTGGAATAAGAAACAAGGCAGCAACAACCAATAGCCCAATTTGTGAATTGCTTTTTCCAGCTCTTGAATAATGCATTTTCAATATCGTTTTTATTAATAACCATGTTCTATTCATCACTAGTCAGCTCCAGAAAAACTTGCTCTAATGATTGGTTTGTCTGAAATTGTTTACGCATTTCAGCTAAGCCACCGTAAAAAATAAGCTCTCCATTTTTGATGATAGCAACTTCATCACATAGCTGTTCCACTACCTCCAGACCATGGCTGGAAAAGAAGACAGTTTTCCCTTTAGCCGCATGTTCACGCATCATTTCTTTAAGCATATAAGCAGATTTAGGGTCTAAACCGGTTAGTGGTTCATCAAGAATCCAGATGTCGGGATCATGCAGAAGAACACCAGTAACAATAATTTTCTGTCGCATACCATGGGAATATGTTTGAATATAGTCTTGAAGAGCTTCATAAATATTAAATTGGGTAGTCAGCCGTTCAATTCGTTCTTTTCGGGTGGTTTCAGGAACTTCAAATATATCTCCAATGAAATTCAAATAATCAATACCTTTTAACCTTAGAAACATATCGGGTTGATCAGGTACATAACCAATGTGTTGTTTCGCTTGAATGGGCTCTTTCTCAATATCAAAGCCATTTAGTGTAATAGTACCTGCATCTATGGGTAATATACCTGTCATCATTTTAATGGTGGTAGATTTCCCCGCACCATTTGGGCCAAGAAATCCAATAATTTTACCATCAGGAATGGTTAAATTCATTGATTTAATTCCAGCAAAATCTTTACTTACATCATTAATCTCGATCATAGAATCCCCCTAATCACTAATCTCTTTTATGTATTGGTGAGTATATGGTAAACTTTATGGTGGTTACAATTATCGAAAAGTACGTTATGAATAGTTTAACATAGTTAAATGTTTTTGAAGATACAGGAAAGGAAGAAATAGATGATTACAAGAAAAAGCAAACGTGAAATAGAAAAAATGCAGGCAGCAGGAGATATTCTCGTTAAATGTCATAAAGAAATAGCCAAAATGATTAAGCCTGGGATAACTACAATGGAAATCGATGCCTTTGTTGAAAAGTTTCTTGAAGAACACGGAGCAACCCCAGAGCAAAAAGGATATAGTGGATACCCATATGCTATCTGTGCCTCCTTAAATGATGAGATTTGTCATGGTTTCCCACGTGATGAAAAATTAATTGATGGGGATATCATAACAATTGATATGGTAGTAAATCTTGATGGTGGTCTTGCTGATTCAGCCTGGACGTATGCTGTTGGTAATGTTGATGAAAAAGGACTGCGGCTTATGGATGTAACCAAGACTGCATTGTATAAAGGGATTGAACAAGCACGTGCAGGGAAACGCATAGGAGACATCGGTCATGCTATCCAAACCTATGCCGAAGAGGAAGGCTTTTCAGTTGTTCGTGACTTCACCGGACATGGGATTGGGCCAACGCTTCATGAGGAACCGCATATTCCGCACTTCGGATTGCCAAATAAGGGTCTTCGGTTAAAAGAAGGAATGGTTATCACGATTGAACCAATGATTAATGAAGGAGATTGGCAAAGCCAGATGGATCAGAACAATTGGACTGCCAGAACAATTGATAAAGGACGATCTGCGCAATATGAGCACACCCTTGTAATCACAAAGGATGCCCCACTAATTATTACTGATCAGGATAAATAGGGAAGGGGTGTTATAAAATGCGAGTAGTCTCCATTTGTCCAAGTAATACCGAAATAATGGCTTATTTGGATAGAACAAATTTGCTCGTTGGAGTAGATAACTATTCTGATTGGCCAGAATCCATAACAAACTTACCAAAAGTCGGCCCCGACCTGTCAATTGATATGGAAAAGGTAGCAGACCTTAATCCAGATCTTGTGCTCGCTTCCTTGAGTGTACCAGGAATGGAGAAAAATATAGCTGCTCTTGATGAAAAAGGATTGCCCTATATCATTCTAGACCCGAATTCACTAAAGGAAATAGCAGATGATATAGAGAAAGCCGGGATCGCCATTGGTGAGGAAGAGCTTGGTAAGCATAAAAAAGAAGCATTTTTAACGGATCTGCAATATTATCGTGAGCAGGCGAAGGTGAAATCCGCTAAGCCTTCTCTCTATTGGGAATGGTGGCCAAAGCCTGTATTTACTCCCGGTTCTGTTAACTGGTTAACAGAAATTAGCGAATTAGCTGGCGCTGAAAATATTTTTGCGACAGAGAAAACTGCTAATTTCCAAACCGATTGGGAAGAAGTGAAGAAGCGGGACCCTGATCATATCTGCATGGTATGGGTAGGGGTAAAAGAAGAAAAAATGAATCCAGCTTTGGTTAGAAAGCGCCCTGGATGGGACAAGATGAAAGCAATTAAACTAGATAACATTCATGTACTTGAAGAATCATTATTTTGCAGGCCATCCCCTCGTTTATTAGAAGGATTACGTAAATTAAAAACAGCAATCAGCTAAAAAACAGGCTACTCCTCATAGGGTAGCCTGTTTTTTGAATCTAAACTACTAAAAAAGTTATCTATATACGCTTGGAAGATCATCTATCGCCATTGATTTCCATTACAGATGAACGCTTTCACACCTCCGGGTACAAGCGCGACATCTGTTCGTAACCTCACAGTGTCTTCTTTGCCGCCCGGCATGGCTTCAGCCGCTTCCTCCGCTACGCTCCGTCCAGGGTCTTCAGCTCATGCTATTCCGGCAGGAGTCGTCATCTTCCATTCCAATCAATTGGTATGGACTTTTATCTAAGTTTAGAGTTTGCTCAATTATTTTTTTTGACAAATATATTATCACTTCGATATTTCTAACGCATCCTAGCGAAGGGAAAATATGAAGGCTCCTCAAAAATGGAAATACTCATTTTTTTCGTGCGATGCCTTGCTGACGTAGCTTTCCTTGTCCTGCGGGAAAAGCGAGACTAGCGAGACCCCACAGAACGGAACGTTAGTGGAGTTCGAGGAGGCTTGCAGGCCGCCCGCGGAAAGCGTAATATTTTCCTGTAGCGAGATTAAAAAATCATATCCACTAGTTCGCATTTTCTTCCAACTTTACAGAAAGGAACAGATCTTTATCTTTCAATTTATGTGAAAAATAATATTGCATTGTAATGAATAAATAGCTAGTTTTTTAGCTTTCTTCCGCCAAAGACCATTGTAATAATTGGACTTAATAGGCAAAAGAAGGCGAATGGTAAGTAAGTTAATACTGGTACGCCTAATACATCTGCAATAAATACACCACAAACACTCCAAGGAACCAATGGATTTATTACTGTTCCGGCATCCTCCAATGTCCGTGACAGTGATTTCTTAGAAAGGCCAGCTTTTTCGTATACTCCCTTAAAAGTTTCACCAGTTAGCATAATTGAAAGGTACTGTTCACCAATAGAAACGTTCACGCCAATTGCTGTAGCTGCTGTTGACAGTATAATGGTGCGCGTTTTCCTTAGTTTGGTTTGTAAAGAGAGCAGGATAGTTGGAATGATACCTGTAACAAAGAGCAACCCTCCGAAGCCTAACGCTACTATGACAAGAGAAATGGTGAACAACATACTGTTTATTCCACCCTTCGTCAATAAATCGTTAACAGGTTGAAAATCAGTTGTTGCGGTATAACCGTTAAACCAAACGTTCCAAATCTCGCTCCAAGGCAACACATCTCTTATTCCAGCTATAAAAGTTGCAACAACACTACTTAACCCCAAAGCGAGAAAAGCTGGTGTTTTTAAAATAGTGCATAAAATAATGACTAGTAACGGTATCCATGAAGACCAGTGAATTAATCCAGTGGCTTCAAGAGCCATTTGATAATTATCTCCTGTCCCCATCGGCATGCTCTCATTAGGTGACAATAGAGCAAATAGAATAAAGGAGATGATAAATGCTGGGATTGTTGTCAAGCTAATGTGTTTAATATGACCAAATAAGTCAACACCTACAATTGTGGATGCTAAATTGGTCGTATCAGATAAAGGCGACATTTTATCGCCGAAAAAAGCCCCGGAAACAATAGCTCCAGCAGTTATGGCCATAGAAGCATCCAATGCTTCACTCATGCCTATAAAAGCTACGCCAATGGTTGCAGTGGTTGTTAATGAACTCCCCATTGACACACCGATAATTGCCGTAGCTGCAAATACAATGGCATAAAACCACGTACCACCAATAAGTGTAAAACCAACATTTATTAATGATGGAATCGTGCCACTGACGATCCAGCTGCTGATCAAAATGCCAATAAGTAAAAATAAAAATATTGCCCCCATACCGGCTCTTGCTCCTTCAGTCATCCCTTCCTGAAGTTCTGTGAAAGCTATTTTCTTCATGAAGCCATAAACAATTAAAAGAAAAATCGCAAGTATAATTGGAACATGCGGGGGAGCGCCAACAGCAATAATAAAGTAGCTTATCAAACCAATAAGAATCAGAAAAGAAATGATAGCTTCCGTTAATGGTGGATGATGTTTCGGTTTAATAGGAAACATGGTGAACCTCCTCTAGGTTGAAAAATTAAGAACAAAGGACAATCGCCCATTTAGCAAGTTACAAACTGCGCCTCGCTAAGCATGGTGGATCGATGTTGCCGCGGATAGCGGCGTACTTAACTGATCTCCTTACCAAACACTCCTGCTAGTTGCTAGTGAAGGGCGTTGGAGCTGGAAGTGGCTGTTTATGCATAAGAGTTTTTATAATTTCTCATTAAATAAAAAAGCTTCGCCCCCTATAGAAAGGGACGAAGCTGACTCCGCGATACCACCCTGATTGTTGAAGAAATTCTCCAACCACTCATATAAAATAAATCCGAGTTAATGGATGTGTACTTCAATTATTTCCTGCCAGAGTTTTCACCAACCACTCTGTCTCTTCTTTCTGCTCAGATATAATTTACTTTCATCCGGGATTGTCATATTCAATTAGATTATTATCGAATATAATATGCTTTAGTGATTTTGTCAATGGAAAATAGAGAGGTGAAATCTTTTTAAAATTAAAAAAATACGTTATAATAATTTGAATTGCAGCTTCAGGGGGGAAGATGATGAATGAAAATATTCTCGATAAACAGGAGCAATCGAATAGCTCAAGGATGATAAAAAAAGGTATAGCAGCTGGATTTCCGATTATGGTTGGCTATTTACCAATCGCGTTAACTTATGGTGTATTGGCAAAACAGTCGGGCATGACATTAACAGAATTAACGTTGATGAGTGTGATGGTGTTTGCAGGAGCAAGTCAATTTATGGGTGCAAACATGATTGCTCTAGGGGCTGGCGCAGCAGAAATCATTATAGCTACATTTGTTTTAAACTTCAGACACTTTGTTATGAGTCTTTCCTTTATGAATCGCTTACGAGGCATGGAATTAAAATGGAAAGCACCGCTATCATTAGGACTCACAGACGAAACGTTTGCTGTCTCGGCATTACATACGGAAGAGGCTAATAAAGATAAAGGAGCTTTATTTTATACAGCTCTTATCTTAACCGCTTATTTATCTTGGGTAATAGGATCATTTCTCGGTGGTGTTCTGGGGGATATCATACCCGAAAAGCTTAGTCAGAGTATGGGGATTGCGTTATACGCTATGTTTATAGGTTTGCTTGTGCCGTCTGTGAAAAAGGAATTTAAATTAGGATTAATCGCACTAGTTGCCATGCTAATTAACGCATTATGCATTCAATTAGGGATGAGTACAGGGTGGGCAATTGTAGCTGGTACTATTATTGGTGGTATGAGTGGCATCTACTTATTGAAGGAGGAAGTAAAATGATACTTTTTATAATCGTAGGTATGTGTATTGTAACTATGATACCAAGACTCCTTCCAGCCTTTATTGTAGATAAATTGCAATTTAAAGATTGGGTAAATCGATGGCTGAACGCTATTCCCTTCGCTGCATTGGGAGCACTGATTTTTCCTGGAATACTATCCGTTCGACCTGATCAGCCACACATTGGTCTTATTGGAGGTTTAGTGGCAATCGGATTAGCATATATCGGTTTGAATGTAATTCTAGTTGTAGCAGGAGCTATAGCAACCGTTTTTCTATTCACTTTATAAAATAAAACAGGACCATTTAATGAAATGATCCTGTTTTATTTATATGGCTCTATATGAATTTGTGCATGGTTAATATTATGTTTTTTATATAGGTATTCTTCTATTCGATCGGATATATTGTGACTTTGTTCTACATTAAGCGCACCATCTACAAGGATAGTAATATCAATGAAAGCCTGATTGCCATGAATCCTTCCCTTCACATCCACCACTTCTTTAACATCAGGATCTCTTTTAACACTTTCTTTAATCTGCTTTATCTGCTTTTCATCAAAACCATCTGTCAATGTATGAGTAGAGTCTCTAAAAATCTCCCAGGCAGTTTTACAAATAATGAAGCCAACGAGTAATCCTGCTAATGGATCAAGCCAAAAAAGTCCAAATTGAGAGCCGGTAATTCCGATGAAAGCTCCTATACTTACAAGCGCATCTGAACGGTTGTCCTGTGCGGCTGCAAATAAAGAACTGCTCTGTATCTTGCGAGCAAGATTAACATTATATAAGTACACCAAAAACATAATAATCGCAGCACCCAATGCAGTCCAAGCCGTTAACATATTAGGTTGAGAAACTTCGTCTAATAACATTTTTTTAAATGTCTCAAGAATTACTTGAACACCGACCAACATCATAACGAATGCGGCAAATAACGATGCGATAGTTTCAGCTCTGTAATGTCCATAATGGTGATCTTCATCTGGAGGTTTTCTGGAAATTTTTAAACCAATTAACACAGCAACCGAAGCGATAACATCAGTAGTGTTATTTAGCCCATCTGCTCGTAATGCGTCCGAATTTCCTTCATGAGCGATAATTAATTTTATAATTGCAAGACATAAATAGGTGATAATACTGATCCAAGCACCCTTTTCACCTTTTTTTAAGTTATCCGAATGATTCATCTAGCTTCCTCCATTTACTACGTTCCTAGATACTTACATAGTCTACCAAAAGCATAGTTGGTGGGTCTAGAGAAACAAACAATACCATGGCTATATGTATTGTAAACAGATAAGTATGTTTCATACGGCAAACATTCTCTAATCTATCAAGAAGCGCATTTAATAATAATTAAACTTTTGTATAAAAACTGTTGCAATCATTCCGAAAATTATGGATAATAGTATTAAAGGACCAAGGGGGTCTTGACATGAAAAAGCAAAAAGTAGTATTTCGGTTTCTAAGATACGAGGGTGAGAGTAAAACAGCTAAACGCGAGGTTTCGTTTGAATTGCAGTTTACTTCACGATTATTGTTAGACGAACTTTGCTTTAATGTAAATAAAAACCGTCTTGAAGAAGCAATCAATGATGCGATTGACACTAGTAATGAAGAGTTGTTCATAAAATTAAGTGAAGAATATAGGCATTTTATTTGGGAATAAATCGTATTTTAAGAACCTTGCCTTTTTAAGAGGTGAGGTTCTTTGTATGTGCAGAAAGAAATATTATTAGACGAAAATGTAAGCGATTATCTTTCTAATGAATTTATTGCAGTTAATTTTAAAAGAAATCATGAAACTATGTGAGGGAGACATTTATTTTGATATGCTTACAAGTAAAGGGGGTAAATGATGAAAAAGAAAACGGCTTTTAGCTGGATGCTTTATGACTTTGGGAATTCTGCATTTGCCACAACAATTATGGCTGCAGTCTTGCCTGTATTTTATTATGATGTAGCTGCTGTAGGAGTAAATGAGAATCTTGCAGCAAGTTTTTGGGGATATTCTCAATCTATTGCTGTACTGATTGTAGCAATATTGGCACCTGTTCTTGGAGCGATTAGTGATTATTCTGCTGCAAAGAAAAAATTCCTTCGTTTTTTTGCTTATATGGGAATGGTTGCAAGTGTTCTGCTTGCATTTGTAGGGGAAGGAGATTATATATTTGCTTCTATTTTACTCATCGTGGGCACAATTGGTTTTTCTGGGGGAAACGTTTTTTATGATGCCTTTCTTCCGGAAATTGCTAATGAAGATGAAATAGATAAAATTTCCACGGCTGGTTTCGCTTGGGGCTATATTGGTGGAGGACTGCTATTAGCAATAAATATATTAATGATATTAAAACATGATTGGTTTGGCATTCCTAATGCTACAGTTGCTAGTCAATTATCCTTTGCAACTGTAGGTGTATGGTGGTTTTTGTTTTCATTACCATTGTTTAAAAATATTCAAGAAGAGAAAAAGGTTCGTGCTAAGAGAGAGCAGTCGTATATAGCAATTGGATTCACACGAGTCACATCTACATTTAAAGAAATAAAACAATACAAGCAATTATTGATTTTTCTATTAGCATTTTGGATGTACAATGATGGTATTTCAACTATTATAAAAATGGCTACCATTTATGGCAGGGATATTGGAATAGATGGAAATTCGTTAATTGCTGCCTTACTGATAACGCAGTTTGTAGGTATCCCGTTTACTTTTTTATTTGGTTCAATTGCAAAAAAGTTTACAGCTAAGAAGGCATTAACCTTTACGCTTTATTTTTATATGGGTATTGTTGTACTGGGTTATTTTATGACTTCTGCTTTGCACTTTTATTTGTTGGCAGTATGCGTTGGTTTGGTGCAAGGTGGCGCGCAATCCTTAAGCAGATCGATATTTGGCCGAATGGTACCAGATAATAGGCATGCTGAGTTTTTTGGTTTTTATGGTATATCTTCCAAGTTTGCAGCAATCTTTGGCCCATTTTTATTTGCATTGGTTGGTCAGTTAACAGGTTCAAGTCGCTTAGGTATTATTTCCTTAATCATATTTTTTATCGGAGGTATTATTCTATTAAAGTTTGTTAATGTCGAGAAAGGTATGCAGGAAGCAGCACTTCAAACCAACGTTCAAGATAAAGTGGAGATAAAACAAAAATAAAAATCTAACTAATAAGGAGACCCAAGCATTTGGGTCTCCTTACAAATGTTTATACAATCGGTTCAGCGTATCGATTTTCAAGCTGAAGTGATAAAGGTTTTCCCGTATCATAAGAAATATCATCAATTAGGCTGTGGAGGTATTTACTTGAAGTATCTTTATCATTCCAATAACGCTGTACTTCAGATAATATTTCGTACCCCTCTGCCTTTGCTTGACTATAAAGATCGATGAAACTATCTGTAAAACGCTCGTTTGTTGCGGGATGATACCATACTTTGTTCTGCATATTTAAATAGTCTTTTTCGTTTTGAATTGGTTGATGTGAAAAAGAAGAAATTAAATTGCTAAATACAATATTTTTCCAACCATACGGATCAGACAGGAGGCGCAGAGCAAGCTTCATATCTTTGTAAGATTTTTGAATATAATGAGCAGATTCTTGTTTAATCTGTGAATAGTTTCTCTGTATCGCCTCATATAAAAAAACAGATAGTTCTTTATCTAAATTCAATCCGACGTCAATTTCTTTATAAACAGGTGTCTTCCATGTTTTTAGATTGTGATATTTCTCCATAAGCAATGTATCAATAATTACTTCGAGTTTTTGGTGTTTATTCCCTTCATAACCAGCTCTGTAATGAATGTAAGGGTGGGTGTTCCTGTCAAGAATATGATGTGTGATAAAACCATATACATATGCTTTTATATGTTCACTCTTATTTTTAGCAGAAGTAATCAGATCAACTAAAAAATCTCCACATTTTTCTGTGTGCAGTAAATTCCCAATCTCCTGTACAGGACCTTCTTTAACCCACGGCCAAAAGTTATGATAAAAAAATGGGTCAGGACCTTGAGCACCCAATTTCATGTAGTTTTCATACTTCGAAAACGGATAGGGTTTCTTAACAGCATCAGCAACCTCTTCACAAAAAAGTATGTGTGTCCAGATGTTTGGCATAGAGCAATCCTCCTCCTGAATTATTTTTAGATGGAAGACCTCTATTTGTTTTTCATTCCTTCTAAAATCTGTTCCAACTATTTTCTTTGTCTTCCAGTATATACTAATACACTCTTAAACAAGTATAAAAGAAAACCATCTTATATGGAAAGCGGAATAGGTACAATTTTGTGTCAATAAAAAATCCGCTAAGCTTTTCTTTCTTTTCATATCTATATTTTTTGGTACAATAGAAGAAGATTTATAACAAGTATTTATACATAGGGAGGAACCATCGATGGAATATCGCGTGGAAAGAGATACAATTGGAGAAATTAACGTACCAGCAGATAAGTATTGGGGTGCACAGACACAGAGAAGTAAACAAAACTTTCCTATTGGAACAGAGAAAATGCCAAATGAAATTATTAAAGCGTTTGCTATTTTAAAGAAAAGTGCAGCAAAAGCTAACAGTGACTTAGGTTTATTAGATGCTAAGAAAGCAGAAGCGATCGAGTATGCAGCCGATCAAGTACTTGAAGAACAATTAAATGATCATTTTCCTTTGGTTGTTTGGCAAACTGGCAGTGGTACCCAATCGAATATGAATGTGAATGAAGTGATTGCATATGTTGGAAATCAGTGGCTGGGGAAGCAGGGGAGCGACCTTTCTTTACATCCTAATGATGATGTGAATAAGTCACAAAGTTCTAATGACACTTATCCAACAGCCATGCACATTGCATCCGTATTAAAAATGGAGGATGTCGTTTTACCTGCAATCAGAACATTAAAAGATACATTAAAAGTAAAAATGGATCAATTCCAGGATATAGTGAAAATAGGGCGCACTCATTTACAAGATGCTACTCCGTTAACACTCGGCCAAGAAATCAGCGGGTGGCATCGAATGCTGGAAAAGTCAGAGTCCATGGTGGAAGAAAGCCTTCACTATTTAAAGGAGTTAGCTATTGGTGGTACAGCTGTAGGGACAGGATTGAACGCACATCCTGAGTTTTCAGAACGAGTTTGTGAAGCTATCAATAATTTTACTGGTAAGAATTTTATTTCTGCTCCAAATAAGTTTCATGCGTTGACAAGCCATGACGAAACTGTATATGCGCATGGGGCATTAAAGGCGTTAGCAGCAGATATGATGAAAATTGCTAATGATGTACGTTGGCTAGCTAGCGGTCCACGCTGTGGTATTGGCGAAATAACGATACCTGCTAATGAACCTGGGAGTTCTATTATGCCAGGTAAAGTTAACCCAACACAGAGTGAAGCTGTAACAATGGTGGCAGCTCAAGTAATGGGAAATGATGCTACAATTGGTTTTGCGGCAAGTCAGGGGAACTTTGAGTTAAATGTGTTCAAACCAGTGATTGCTTTTAATTTCTTACAATCCTGCCAAATTCTAGCTGATAGTATTGTGTCTTTTGATGAACGTTGTGCACAAGGAATTGAACCTAACCACGAACAAATTGAAAAGTATCTTAATGACTCACTTATGCTAGTAACAGCATTAAATCCACATATCGGTTATGAAAATGCTGCGAAAATTGCTAAGAAAGCTTTTGAGGACAATTCGACATTGAAAGAAACTGCGGTGGAGTTAGGGTTACTAACCGAAGAAGAGTTTGAGAAGTATGTAAAACCAGAAGAAATGACACATCCAAAATAAATTAAATGACAAAACTAAAAAACCCATCATTGATGGGTTTTTTATTATGTATCAATTTTAAAAAAATTACATTGTCCGGTTTAGCAATCTCAGTAAAAACTGAATCTTGCCCAAGACACCTCTGCTAAAGCCTTGCTTAAGTTGTTTTACCTCAATGTCTTCCTCTTTTTCTAATATGGAAACATAGCTACAATTTACCAAAATTATTTCGTAATAAGATATGGGATTCTGCTTACACTATCTATTACAGGAGGTGATAGACATGGCTAATAACAACAATTCAAACCAATTAGTAGTTCCAGGAGTACAACAAGCTCTTGATCAAATGAAGTATGAAATTGCTACTGAGTTTGGTGTAAACCTTGGTGCTGATACAACTTCTCGTGCTAACGGTTCTGTTGGTGGAGAAATCACAAAGCGTCTTGTACAAACTGCTCAGCAACAAATGAGTGGCGGACAATACAAATAATGATGGTAAGGGGAAAGCCTTCAAGGCTTTCCCCTAATTTTTTAAATAAGTTATTAAACATTTGTAGCTTTTGCTTTTTCCTATTTTATCTAATTCTCAACTCTGTTTCAGCATCAAAGAAATGGGCACTATTCATATCAAAAGCAAGTGTAATGTTTTCTCCACCGTTTATATCCGTACGGGAGTCAACTCTTGCAACGAAATCCTGATCATTTATTTTCGAATACAAGTAAGACTCAGCACCCATTAATTCTGCTACATCAATTGTTGCAGTTATGGCGGTATCGCTGGATGCATTAATAAATGCAGGTTCATCATGGATATCTTCGGGGCGCACGCCGAGTACGACATCTTTACCAACGTAATTTTGCTGACGAAGTGTTTTCATTTTACCTTCTGGAACTTTTACTTTTATATCTTCAATTTCAAAGTGGCTTTCCGTTAATTTCCCTGTGAAAAAGTTCATGGACGGAGAGCCGATAAATCCACCAACAAAGACATTTTCCGGATTATCATATACATCTTTGGGTGCACCAACCTGTTGAATAATCCCATCCTTCATAACTACAAGACGGGTTGCCATTGTCATTGCTTCTGTTTGGTCATGTGTTACATAGATTGTTGTTGTTTGCAGACGTTGATGTAGCTTTTGGATTTCTGCACGCATTTGTACGCGGAGCTTTGCATCCAGGTTGGATAGAGGTTCATCCATTAAGAATACTTTCGCATCACGAACAATTGCTCTTCCAAGTGCCACACGTTGTCTTTGCCCGCCCGATAGTGCTTTCGGTTTACGATCAAGATAAGCTTCCAGGCCAAGTATTTTTGCAGCATTTTTAACACGGCTGTCAATTTCATCTTTTTTAAATTTACGTAGTTTTAAGCCAAAAGCCATATTATCATACACATTCATATGCGGATATAATGCATAGTTTTGGAATACCATTGCAATGTCGCGATCTTTAGGAGCTACATCGTTCATTTTTTTATCGTCGATGTATAGCTCTCCACCAGTAATTTCTTCTAATCCGGCAATCATGCGTAAAGTGGTTGATTTACCACAGCCAGAAGGACCGACAAATACAATAAATTCCTTATCCTGAATATGTAGATTAAAATCATCAACCGCAACTACCTTTTTATCATATGATTTTTGAATATGTTCTAAACGTAATTCAGCCATCTTTTCTCCTCCAATTATGTAAACGCTTTTATTCTATATCTAAATTATAATAAGGAACCAGAAAAATAAAAATAGTAAATATGCACAAAGTTTTTAATTTTCCCTGTGCATGTTTACTAAAATTGTTAGATAAACAGTAAATGCCTGATGAAATTCTCTTAAGTCAATCCCTGTTTTATCAAAAAATTTATCAAGCCGGTATTGTAAGCTATTTCGGTGCATATGTAATTCTTTAGCCGCTACGGAAACATTTAAGTTACATTGAAAAAAGGTAAGAATTTCTCGCAACAAATCTTCATCAGATCTACACTCTTTTAATATTAAAGAAATGAGCTCTTCTTGAAAGGGCTCTGCCATTTGATCAATAAGAAGATAAGGTAGTGCTTCAGTAAAGCTAATTACTTGTTTTCCAGTGTCTGTGAATGTGGTGCGTGCACTATCTATAAGTGTCTGATAGTGTGTGCTGGCGAAATCAATAGATGTCATTGAAGGTCCAACTAAAAAATTGATATTCACATAAAGATCACTCATAAGTACATCAATGATTTGTTCATAGGAGACCCATTCTTCTGTTAAGTTACTAATCTCCTCAATTAAAATCCCCTCATTTTCATTTTCCCACAAAATTGGTATGGAATGATAAAAAAGGGTTTCCATTGATTCTTTAAATTTTATTGGGCTAATCTGATTATGTTTAAATATAAAGTAAACAAATCTGTAGGTCTTGGGGAGAGCTTGATTTGCTTATTCTCACCATTTATTATTTTTCGCCATTCCACTTCTTCAGATGTAGGAGGTGGAAATTGAATAGAATAAGGTTGTAGGAAAGTATCAAGGATATTGTTTTCCTTTACCGTAAGCTCCTTTTCCTCTATACCAATGATGTCTTTGTTATTGGTAATAAACCATTTGTATGTATCAGGAGGGTAGTATTCGTGCTCGTTATATAAAATGAGAGAAGGGAAAATTCGTTTTAACTGTTGGATCATTATAAAACCTCCACAAGGATGACTTTGTATAATTATAGCAATAGTTTATGTATTTAAAAATGAGAAAGGTGAAATACTCGATGCTTTTAAATGCTATACAGGAGCCAACACGTTTGTTATAGTGAGTAGGAGTAAGAAAAACGGAGGAGGAAATTTTGTGCCTAACATTTATGATAGTGCTTATGATTTAGAGAAAGCAATCCGCGAAAGTGAAGAATTTAAAGATTTGAAAAACGCTTATGATGCAGTAATGAATGATCCAACTGCTAAGCAAATGTTCGAAAACTTCCGTGATACTCAAATGGCATTACAAGAGAAACAGATGCAAGGTCAGGAAATAACAGAAGAAGAAGTAGAAAAAGCACGTCAAGTTGTAGAGCTTGTCCAACAACATGAAGAGATTTCAAAGTTAATGGAGCAAGAACAGCGCCTTAATTTAGTTATCAACGATGTGAGCCGTATTATTACAAAGCCTTTAGAGGAATTATACGGTATGCCGGAGGAGCCAACTGAATAACACTGCTTTCATCAGAGAAAGAACTCAAAACCTGCAATGTATTTTGCAGGTTTTTTTGATGGTAAGAAATGAGTAATAACTAAAAACAAGTTATTGCTTTAATCTGGAAAGTTTTCATCGTATTTTATGATTATTAAAAGACTATGCAGGATTTTTCATAGATGAAATAGAACTCATAGTAGGAAGTCTATTTTATCTGTAAAGGGGTTTAGTAAATGAGTACTGTAATATATGAATCAAAAAACAATGTTTCCTATATTTATTTGAATCGCCCGGAGAGGTATAATGCCCTAAATAAACAAATGCTTGAAGATTTACTTTCTGTACTTGAAGATGTTGAAAAAAATGAAGATCGAGTTATTATCCTTGCTGGAAAAGGGAATGCCTTTTGTGCAGGCGGAGATATTGGAATGATGGAAGCCTTTGCAGAGAAGAAGTTTTTCGATGAGGTAATGGATTTAATTGGAAAAGTAGCTTTAAAGCTTTATATGATGCCCAAAATAGTCGTATCTGCAATTCAGGGATCAGCAGCGGGATTAGGATTGAGTTTAGCCTTAACTGCAGACTATGTGGTAGCCCAAAAGGAAGCAAAGTTGGGTATGCTTTTCATTGGTATAGGATTAGCTCCAGATGGAGGAGGGCACTTTCTTCTAAAGGAAAGACTTGGCACGCAAATGGCGAAACAGTTTATCTGGGGGTTGAAGCAGGTTGATGGCGCCCAGGCAAAAAGTATGGGCCTTGTTGATATGGTTACAGAGGAATCTGTAGGGGAATATACAGCCAAATTCGCAACTAAGTTAATGACAACCCCACTTAAAGCTATGCTGAAAACCAAAATGTTATACCACTCTAAGAACAAGGAAGAGTTGGTTAATTATCTTAATGAAGAGCATAAGATCCAATGGGAACTTAAAAATACAGAGGATCACAAGGAAGGTGTTCAGGCCTTTCTTGAAAAAAGGAAGCCACATTTTAAAGGGAATTAGTAATGTTAAGGTATAAGTAGCAAAGAAGAAAATAGCCGAACTAGAGTCATAACTAGAAGTTACGATGCAAGTTCGGCATTTACTTCAATAAAAGTACTTTTCACTTTCAGCCAAACTGAATTTTATTACCTGTGAAACAAAATAAGCTTAGCCTCTGGTGATACACAACGATGTGTATGGTCATTAAAGCCTTCTTCGGACAATCGTGCCTGACCAACTTCTTTTGCTTCTTCATCCGTTCCAGCAGTGAATGATTCATCAAGTAGCTTCTCACCTGTTTGATCAAAAACCGTTAAATTATAAGTTCTCATTGTAATTCCTCCTAGAAGTCTTTAAATGTGTTCAATATTTATAGTTAAGCTAATAGCAATTCACATGATAGATATACTGGAAAGTATTAGTGAATCTTATTTTAAGTAAATGGTTGGACTCATTAGTCTGCATTTTCAATCATTGCCACTCGTCAATAAAAGTAAAACAATATAAATATCTATAATTATTTATTCTGTATTTATTATTAAAATCCTGCAAGGAAAGTAAATTTAAGAAATAAAATCGCTAATTCATTCCTCTTATTTGTAAAGATAAATGTTAAAATAAAAAATTGAAACATAATTCCAAGTAATTACGTAAGAAACAGAGGGGAGGAGAGGTAGAATGGTTTTAAAATTAAATAAAGTGACAAAAAGATTTGGTACACACACAGCAGTTGATCAGCTGTCATTAGAAATACCTGAAAAAGAGATGTTTGGATTTCTAGGTGGAAATGGGGCTGGAAAAACAACCACTTTCCGAATGATTCTCGGACTGCTAGACGCAACAGAGGGTGAAATTTCCTGGAATGGTGAAACAATAAACTACAATAAAAGTCATTTAATCGGATATTTACCAGAGGAAAGAGGATTATATCCCAAGCTCACAGTAAAAGAGCAATTGATTTATTTAGGGAAATTAAGAGGGATGCACAAGAATGATGTGCTTACAGGATTAAAAGGCTGGCTTGATCGATTTCAGGTCCCTGAGTATTTAAACAAAAAGGTGGAAGAGCTATCGAAAGGGAACCAGCAAAAAATTCAATTTATATCAGCTGTCTTGCATGAACCAAAGCTTCTTATTTTAGATGAACCCTTTTCTGGTTTAGACCCAATTAATGTCGAAATGCTGAAAGAAGCAGTAGTGGATTTGAAAGAACAAGGCACATCTATCGTATTTTCTTCACATCGAATGGAGCATGTGGAAGAGTTATGTGAACAATTATGTATTTTGCATAAGGGCAAACAAGTCGTTCAAGGATCACTAAAAGAAATAAAACGATCCTTCGGTAAGAAAAACTTAATCATCCATGCAGAATTTCCAGTGGAATTTTTAGCGGATCTTCCGGGTGTCCTTCACTATAAGAAGGTTATGGAAGGATGCGAACTGCAAATTGATCAGGAAGCAGCTTCACAAGAGATATTTCAGGCATTACAAGGAAAAGGCTTTGTGCGCAAATTTGAAATAGAAGAGCCTTCTTTAAATGATATTTTTATTGAGAAAGTAGGTGCTTCGTATGAATAAATTTTGGATTATACTTTCACATACATACATGTCTCGAGTGAAAACTAAATCGTTTGTAATTAGTACAGTGATAACACTATTACTTATTGTAGGGATGGCAAATTTCCAATCTATTGTTGACATGTTTGCAGACGATCAAGCAGATAAAATTGCCGTAATAGATGAAACGAATGAACTGTTTGATCCGCTTAATCAACAAGTGGAAAATACCGATGAAAATATTCAACTGATTTCGTATGAAGGTACAGTCGAGGATGGAAAAAATGCTGTCCAGGATGAGGATTATAGTGCATTGCTTGTGTTAAATTATAATGACAGCATGCTGCCGAAAGCTTCTTATTTTGCGAATAATATTTCTGAAGCAGGAAAGCAAATGACGCTGACACAGCAACTGCAGCAACTTAAAATTTCTATGGCAACAGAGCAGTCAGGTATAAGTGAAGAGATGCTGGCAATGATCAATGCACCTGTAGAGTTTCAAGCAGATGCCCTTGATAAAAGCGCTAAAACGGATGAAGAATTAAATCAGGCAAGAGGAATTGTATATGTCATGTTATTTTTATTATATATGTCCGTCATGCTTTATGGACAAATGATTGCAACAGATGTGGCGACAGAAAAATCCTCGCGTGTCATGGAGATCCTAGTATCAAGCGCATCCCCTGTGACCCATATGTTTGCAAAAATAGTTGGTATCGCCTTATTAGGACTTACACAAGTCATCTTATTTATTGGGGTAGGTTATTTGCTAATCTCAAGCAAAAAAGATGAACTTACCGGCGGCTTTTTTGAAATTTTTGGCATACAGGATACCTCTCCGACAGTTTATCTATACGCTATTTTGTTCTTTATATTAGGCTATCTTTTATATGCTACCCTAGCTGCTATGCTTGGATCTTTAGTGAGCAGGGTTGAAGATGTTCAGCAATTAATTATGCCAATGGTCTTCCTAATACTTATCGCTTTCTTTATCGCAATGTTTGGAATTGGGACTCCAGATTCGGCGCTTGTAAGAATCAGCTCATTCATTCCGTTCTTTACACCAATGGTAATGTTCCTGCGTGTTGGAATGCTGGATGTCCCAGTTTGGGAGGTTTCTCTTTCAATCGGTATTTTGATTGCATCTATCATTCTGTTAGCAATTATAGGCGCAAGAGTTTATAAAGGTGGCGTACTAATGTATGGACGCTCCAGTTCATTAAAGGACTTAAAAAAAGCAATTGTATTATCGAAGAAAGAATAATTTATCAGATAAGCCAAAAGCCGAACTGTGTTCGAAACTTCTTCATAATGTTTCGAAGCACTTCGGCTTTTTTTTATTCTATAGTTCTGCTATATATGTGGGGTCGCCAATATTTGGAAAATGGATATACTGCGACGTAATTTGGTAGTACTGTAAACGACCGTTTTAAAAAAAATCCATTATAGCTAATTCCTAAATATTTAAGGCAAACGTCTTTGTTCTGCTGCTGATTAATTTGCTCTCCGGCTGATATTTATGGTCTGCTGCCGATTAATTTATTCTCCGGCGGATAATCTAAGCTCTGCTGCTGATTGTCCCCCCACTAGTTCGCAGTTCCCTCCAACTATGAAGCACAAAATACCTTTGGACCTCAATATTTGCAGTAGAACATATCCTTTCTGAGTCGTTTATTCAGCGAACGTGCATTCGTGTCTTGTTTTTGGTAAAATAAACATACTTAATATACGAAAAGGAGGATTGACCTTGGTTAAGCAAATTTCTTTTATTCATGCCGCAGATTTGCATTTAGATAGCCCCTATAAAGGCCTGTCTTACACCCCTTCAGCTATTTTTGAACAAATCAGAGAGAGTACCTTTCATGCGCTGGAGCATCTTGTAGATGCAGCGATTAGAAAGCAGGTTGATTTTGTTTTAATCACTGGAGATTTGTTTGATAATGAGCGACAAAGCTTGAAAGCACAAGTTAGGTTGAAGCGGGCATTTGAAAAATTGGAAGCATATCATATAAATGTCTATATGTCCTATGGAAACCATGATTACATAAAAGGAAATATCCACCCTGTTGCCTATCCATCTAATGTTTACATTTTTCCAGAAGAAAGAGTTAGTCATTTTACTTATACAAAAAATGATGAAGAGCTAGCGGCTATATATGGATTCAGTTATGAAAACAGAGCAGTCCTTCAAAATAAAGTTTCCGAGTATGAAATAAAGGATGACACAATCCCGTTTCATATTGGTATGCTTCATGGCAGTATTCAAAATAACACGGAGCATGATCACTATGCCCCTTTCCAGTTAAGTGAATTGGAAAGAACAAACTTTCATTATTGGGCACTTGGTCATATTCATAAGAGACAGATCCTAAAAGAAGATCCCCCAGTTGTCTACTCAGGTAATACCCAAGGGCGCCACCGAAAGGAAACGGGTGAAAAGGGATGTTATCACGTTATATTGACAGAAAATGATGTGGAAATGACTTTTCTTCCATTACAGGCAATCAAATTCACCTCCATTATGGTAGATGTTGATGATTGTAACGATATTTTTGAGTTGGAAAAAAAACTTCAAACTAAAATAGAACAAATTAGTAGTGATGTACCTTCTCTTTTGGAGCTTACACTTTTAAGTACAAATGAAATTCATAAAGAATGGACCAGGGAAAGTTTGATTGATGAAGTTATAGAATTAGTTAATGAGCCAGCAACAGTGAAGCATAATTGGTTCTATATCTATAAATATGAAATGAAAATTAATACTCCGTTCAATGCTATGAATTCATATACAGGAGACCCTTTTACAGAAGAATTAGTCCATCAAGGAGAGAACTTTCCAGTAAAAACTTCCGTCGGAGAATTATATTTACAAAAAAAGGCACGTAGATACTTGGAAGTCTTAAGTAAAGAAGAAGAAGAGACGATTAAACAGGAAGCATTGGAATTAGTTATAAATGAACTTCATCGGAAATGAGGTGATAAATAATGAAATTTATAAGTGCAACTATAAATGGGTTTGGTAAATGGGTGGATGAGTCATTTGATTTCTACAATGAAGGCGTTAATTGTCTGTACGGACAGAATGAATCAGGGAAATCAACTTTACATCTTTTCATTTTGTTCATGTTATTTGGAATGCCTCCAAAACAACGTAATTTCTACCGTCCTAAAACAAGTGGGGCTTTAGGAGGTCGGCTTACGATAGAGGCTAAACATATAGGGAGATTTACTATTGAACGATTTGACGGAGTACGCAATGGATCAGCACTTTGTTATACAGAAGACGGTTCACAATATGATGAAGAATGGCTGACGGAAACATTGCAAGGTATATCCCATGCTACATATCAATCTATTTTTTCATTTTCTGCTAATGATTTAAATGATTTCCGGAACATGAAGGAAGATGATTTGGGAGAAGTGTTGCTTGGAATTGGTTTAACTGGCTCAACAGCTATTCATTCTGTCGAAAAGATGCTAGATAACAAAATTAGTGAGCTGTTCAAACCATATGGCAAAAAACCACTAATTAACCAAGAGCTGGATCAGTTGGCATTATTGCATAAAGAAGTGCATCAATCCGCATCAGAGGAGAAGATATATCAGAACAAAAATTTGGAGTCAGATAAATTATCTCAGGATATTCGAACAATGGAGGAGCAAGCAAAACAATTATATAATGAGCGACTAGAAATGGAAAGAAAACAACAAGCACTGCCAGTTATGAAGCAATACAGTGAACTGAGAGAAAAGCTTGGTGAGTTACCCAACTCCCTTCCGTTTCCTGAGGATGGCTTAACTCGTTATGAAAAACTGAAAAGCGAAATTCTTCCGCTCCGAAGTGAATTTTCTTTTCTTGTTGCCAATGAAAAGACCTATGAAAATAGAATTACTTTATTACAAGAACAGCTTCCAGCTGAAGAGAGATATAAAGAGGCAGTTCAACTATTAAAGTTAAAAGACGATTACACCTCTTTCGTTAGAGAAAAGGAAAATTGGCAAAGTCAGCTGAACAAACTACAAAATCGTTTAAAAATGGAAATTAACCAGTTAAACATTGGTATAAGTATGGAAGATGTAGAAAGATTGCATCTTCCCTTCCATACTGAAAAAAATTGGAACCAAATAAAAATATCTTCTGGTGATTTAGAAAAAGAATCGATACAACTGCAACAAGAACAAAAAGAGTTAACAAATCAACGTATGTATACGATGAATCAAATTGGTGAGCTGGAAGATCAATTGCTGGACCCTCACCATGTAAGCAAAATTAAAGAAAATCTACGATTATCTACAGAAAATGAACTTATTAAGCGACTTTCCATGCAATCAGCTAAAAAGAAGATAAAGTGGGAAGAAGAAAGGAAGAAGAAGGAAAAATACGCGTCTTTAGGATTATGGGGGAGTATAATCGTAGCTCTTATCCTAGGATTAGTTGCTATGTTAGCAGATAGCTCGATTTATTATGTCGGAACGATAACTTTCTTAATTATTGGGTTACTACAAAGAGTATTGCTCCACCGTTATCTGGATGGAATGGAAAAAATAATCGGTATGGAGGAAATACAAACAACCAATATAGGTATAGACGATGAAGAAAGAAAAGAAGCAGAAAATTTACTAGCTTCTTATGAAAGTACGAAAAAAGATATAGCTGCTTTGGAAGAAACGTTAAAATCAATTAAATTGAAATTGATGAAATGGAATGAAAAAAATAAAATGCACATAGATGCATACCATGTTTTGGAAGGTAGAATAAAACAACAAATTGATCTTTATCCTTTTCTTTTGCATGTGGAGATAGATTATTGGCCAGAATTATACCATAACCTAAAACATATCGTTACATTGAGTCAAGAAGCTTTGGAAACAAAAGAGAATATCAAGCTTCTTGAAGAAAAAAAGGAAAAAATTCAACTTGAATTAAATCAGTTTTCAGCAACAGAAAATAGGGAATGGACCCAGAAGAACATTCAAGAGCAACTGAGGGAATTAGAGCTTTTCACCACGGATTACAACTCTAACTTAGATAAAATCAAGCAGTATAGGCAGCAAATACGTGAAAATACAGAACAACAACTTGCTGTAAAAGAAAAGCTAAATCCTTATGAAACTGAAATAAGACAACTGTATGAAGTGGCGCAAGTAGATACAGAAGATTCGTATTACTTTAAAGCAAGACAGGTTCAGGAAAAGCTAGAATTAGAGAAGAAAAAGACTACATTAGTAAGGCAGCTCAACAACTTTTTTGATGACCAAGAGGAGAAACATAATGTAGATTGGCAGGAAGAGGAATTAGCCAGCAGAGCTCAGCAGATTAAAACAGAGGAAATTGAATTGCAAAAAAATGTAGAGAAGAAACGTCAGGAATTAGCCAATATACGCGCAGAAATTTTGCAGATGGAAACGTCGGAAACTCACTCCTATAAATTGCATCAATTTGAGATGAAAAAGGATCGCTTAAATGAGCTTGCAAAGGAATGGGCAGTTCTAAAGACAGCCAAAGAAATGTTATCAGAAACTAAGAGAAATTATCGTGATACTTACTTATCTAAAGTAATCCAACAAACGATTTACTATTTCGGTTTTTTAACAGATGGCCGTTATAAGAGTGTTCATCCTCCAGGAGATGGGCAGGCATTTTATGTAGTTACACATGATGATATTCATTTTGATGTGAGTGAGTTATCCAAAGGTACAGTAGATCAATTATATATTTCTCTTCGTTTCGCGGTAAGTGAAGTAATGAGTAATGAATTTAAGTTACCAATAATTATGGATGACGCGTTTATTCACTTTGATACAGAGCGGGCGGAAAGAATATCAGAAATTATAAAAAATATTGCAAGTAAACATCAAGTACTTCTTTTTACATGTAAAAAGAATGTGGTGGAATTTTTTGAAAATGAAAACATTATCCGGTTGTAAAATACTATTCGCATAAATTCACAAATAATGATAAACTATTTGCAGATTATAATTGCAGGTGGAGGGACATCCATTGCCAGAGGAAAAAGACTTAAAAGAATGGGAAAAGTATGATGAGACAATAGAGAAGTTTATTCAGGTGATAGCTAAAAACATGAATTTATATGGCATCACTTCTTCTGTAGGCAGACTTTATGGTGTGCTTTATTTTTCAGATAATCCAATGACATTGGATGATATGAGAGACGCACTTGAAATGAGTAAAACGAGTATGTCAACAGGGGTTCGGACATTATCTGATATGAAAATGGTTGAATCAACGTTTAAAAAAGGGATAAGGAAAGACTTATACCGTTCTGAAGAAGATTGGTACAAATCATTTACTTCATTATTTGGTAACCGTTGGCGCCAATACACCGAAACGAATATAGAAGAAGCAGATGAAACAATTGCTGAATTGGAACAGATAATAAGTAAAACTGATAATGAAGACTTAAAAGAAAAAATAAAGTCCGATATAGATCGACTGGAGTATGCGAAAAATTATTACGAATGGTTAATGACTTTCATCCAGGTAATTGAGTCAGGTAAAATATTTGACTATATACCTAAGAAATAAATAGACACCAAAGAACTGACATTTAAAATATGGCTATGGTTAGCCTGTTTTAGAGTCAGTTTTCTTTTTAACAGCTTGCGCTTTTTTTACTAGGGGGAGGAAACGATATGATTAAAGGCATTGGAACAACAGCTATCGGCGAGTCTTTTGAAGGATATATGTTAATTAAAGATGTAATAAAAGGAGTAACCAGTAATGGAAAACCTTTCTTAACACTTATGCTACGTGATAAGACAGGAGAGATAGAAGCAAAACTATGGGATACTACGAAGGAAGATGAAATTGTATGTGTGCCTGAGCAAATTATAAAGCTGGCTGGGGAAATAAATCAGTTTCGAGGGAAGGCTCAATTAAAAATACTTTCTTTTCGTCCCTCCCAACCAACAGATGATGTTCATGTATCTGATTTTGTGGAAAAAGCACCGATAGAAAAAGAAGAATTAACTGAGAAACTAACAGAGGCCATTTTCGAAATGCAAAATCCCACTTTGCAACGGCTTGTCAGAGCTTTCATAAGAAAATATCAAGAAGATTTATTAGTGTATCCTGCAGCGACCAAAAATCATCATGAATATGTATCTGGATTGGCACATCATATCGTAAGTATGCTTGCAATCGCCAGGGAATTGCACAAGCTTTATCCTGAGATGAATAAAGACTTGCTATATGCTGGGATTATTTTACACGATTTAGGTAAGCTGAAGGAGCTCTCTGGTATTGTAACGACCAGCTATACATTGGAAGGCAAGCTGCTTGGTCATATACCAATGATGGTGGAAGAAATAGGCTTGATGGCTAAAGATTTGCAAATTGAAGGTGAAGAGGTAACAATTTTACAACATCTAATCTTATCTCATCATGGAAAAGCTGAATGGGGAAGCCCTAAGCCACCATTGGTAAGAGAAGCGGAAGTCTTACATTTGATCGATTTAATGGATGCAAAATTAAATATGATGAATCGTGCATTAAGTAAAGTGAAACCTGGAGAGTTCACCGAGCGGATGTTTGCAATGGATAATCGATCGTTTTATAAGCCTATATTTGAACAGAAATAAGAGACAGTTGGTATTTTATTGATAACTTGTTCATATACATCAAATAGAGATATGGACAAGGGAGGCTAAAGAATGTTGCTGGGGATACCTTGGTGGGTTTTTATCATGATTGGTTTAATTTTTTTCTGTGGGGTTATGGCATTTCGGGCCATGCAAGCGGAAAAGCGACTAGAGCAACAGTTTATTGAAAAAGAAGGAAAAATATATATGGACCGAATGAAGGCTGAAATGGAAGCTAAGCATGACAATAAGCAACAAATGCATGGGTGAATGAAGGTATTCTATTTTTTTGAGCCTTAACATTCATAGTGTCGTATATGTTTAAGACGATGACAAATTTTATAAAAT
>NZ_BAZS01000038.1 GCF_001310895.1 Virgibacillus halodenitrificans JCM 12304
TTTTCTTAGGAATCTCCCACTTCAATCACACCGTAAGGTCGATAAGTGGTGGGTAGTTCAAATAATTACCTTGTTCGTATGCTATAAAAAGAATATTATCTTCACGGAATGGAGCAACGGCAATAGTTGGTATAAAAAAGCAATTATTTTTTGACTTTACACTGTTAGAGTCAACCTTATTTATGCTATGTTTATTATATTCATAAACATGAAAGGATGTTTGGGATGGCGAAGAAAAAAGTTGGCGTCATTTTTGGTGGAAAGTCAGCTGAGCATGAAGTTTCTCTTCAGTCAGCAAAAAATATAGTTGATGCGATTAATAAAGATAAATATGAAGTTGTTTTAATTGGAATTGATAAACAAGGAAAGTGGCATTTAAATGATCAGTCCTCTTATCTATTGAATGAAGAAAATCCGAAACTGATTCAACTAAATCAGTCAAATGAACATGTTGCCATTGTGCCAGGGGAGGAGAAGAGCCAAATCATTCATGCAGACAATAAAGTGAAGCTGGACCAGCTGGATGCTGTGTTTCCTATTGTCCATGGCACACTTGGTGAAGATGGTAGTCTACAAGGAATGCTTCGTATAGCAAACCTCCCGTTTGTAGGACCGAATGTGTTAAGTTCGGCTTTATGCATGGATAAAGACATTGCGAAGCGACTTTTGAAAGATGCCGGAGTAAAGGTAGCAAAAGGTGTTTCGTTTACCAAAAATAAAAAAGACCAAATTAATTACCAGGAAATAGCTGCTTCACTTGGTACACCGTTGTTTATCAAACCAGCAAATCAAGGCTCTTCAGTAGGTGTCAGTAAAGTAACGAACGAGGAAGAATTTAATAAAGGCGTAGCTGAAGCCTTTCATTTTGATAAAAAAATTATTATTGAAGAGACACTAAAAGGACGAGAGGTTGAATGTGCAGTCTTAGGAAATGAAGAACCAAAAGCTTCTAAAATTGGTGAAATCCTTCCACATACTGAATTTTATTCCTATGAATCTAAGTATATTGACGAGAAGGGCGCTGAGTTATCCATCCCTGCCAATTTACCAGAAGAAGTCGCTAAGGAAATTCAGAAAGTAGCAATAAAAGCTTTCCAAGCACTACAATGTGAAGGCATGGCCCGTGTGGACTTCTTTCTGACAGAAGATAACGAGATTTATGTGAATGAAATAAACACATTACCAGGTTTTACAAAGATTAGTATGTATCCAAAGCTTTGGGAAATTAGCGGGGTATCCTATCCTGACTTAATTAATGAGTTAATTGAACTTGCCATAAAACGTCATGAGGACGAAGCTTCTTTAAAAAGTTCCTTTTGGGAGTAAGCGAATAAGAATGGTCTCCATTATAAAATGGAGGCCATTTTTTTGGCTTTAACCGGGATTTTAAAATAGTTCATAAAACAGATAAAATGCGAAGTAACTTGGTAGTAGTTTAAACGGCCGTTTCGGAAAATAACGTGAACAAACTATAGCTAGTTTGCTCTCCGGCGGATAGTTCTGCTCTGCTGCCGATTAATTAGTCAAGTCAGTCAAGTCCTTACACTACTTCGCATTCCTCTCGCAACTATGCACAAACTGATATTTTCAAAGGTAGATAGATATTAATTTGATACACCCTCCACCTCGTAAATTACACCTAGCTATAAGTCTGAAATCTATTTTTCCTATACAAGATTTAAAAAATATATTACGATTATTTAGTGGTCTTAAACGAATAAATGAAATCGTTTACCAACAAAGGAGGCATAGACAACACCATTTTAATGACAAGAAACAGCTGACAACAAGAGTATTAACAGGAGGACTATTATGCTAACAGGATTGAAACAAATCAACGATATTTTATGGGGAGCTCCCAGTCTTATACTATTAGTTGGAACTGGTTTATTCTTAACCTTTATCTTAAAGGGCTTACAATTCTCAAAACTTTTCTATGCACTTAAATTAGCATTCTCTAAAGACAAGGAAGACAGCGAGACAGAAGGGGATGTCAGTAATTTTAAAGCATTAATGACATCACTGGCAGGAATGATTGGAAATGGAAATATTGCAGGTGTAGCTACAGCTGTAACTCTTGGAGGGCCAGGAGCTATTTTCTGGATGTGGGTTGTTGGTTTACTGGGAATGGCAACAAAATATGCAGAAGCACTACTTGCAATGAAGTATCGTGTGAAGAATGAAAGCGGAGAATATTCAAGTGGGCCTATGTATTATATTGAACGAGGGTTAGGTAAAAAGTGGAAGCCATTAGCAGTAGCGTTTGCCTTTTTTGGAGCGTTTGCAGCACTTGGTATTGGGAACAGCGTCCAATCAAATACAATTGCTGACGTTATGCAAAATAGTTTTAATGTAAAAGGTGTAATAACAGGAGTTATTCTTGTTGTTTTAACATCGCTTATTATCTTTGGTGGTTTAAAGCGAATAAGTTCTGTTGCGGGTGTATTTGTTCCTGTAATGGCTGTGTTTTATATCGGTGCCTCTTTACTTATTTTAGGTCTTAACTATGATCAAATTGGACCTGCTTTTTCTATGATTTTTACATATGCTTTTAATCCGGTATCAGCAGTAGGTGGATTTTCAGGTATTGTGGTAATGGAGGCAGTTCGGAATGGTGTCTCTAAAGGGATCTTCTCAAATGAAGCCGGTCTTGGTACGGTTGCTTTAATCGCAGGTAATGCAAAAACCTCTCATCCTGTGAAACAAGCATTAGTTGCAATGACTGGAACATTTATTGTCACAATAATTGTTTGTACAATGACTGGACTTGTTTTACTGGTAACAGGCTTCTGGGACACTACAGGAGGTCTTCTTTCAGGCGTATCCCATGATCCAACCCTTGATGCAGGTGCGTTAACAAGTGCAGCATTCGGTTCTTCTCTTGGAAATATTGGAGAATATATTGTATCGATTTCTGTTGTTTTCTTTGGATTCTCAACAATTCTTGGCTGGTATGTCTATGGTACAAAATGTTTTGAGTATCTATTTGGTCTAAAATATTTAGGTATCTATCGGTTTATCTATGTTGGTGCTACATTTATTGGTACAGTTGCAAGTCTAACAACTGTTTGGGCATTTGCTGATATGGCTAATGCGCTTATGATGATTCCCAACTTAATTGGACTTCTCTTTCTGTATAAGGTAATCATCGGTGAGACAAACGATTATTTTTCTCGATTTAGAAAGCTCAGCAAATAAATTGAGCAAAAGAAAATACCCTATCTCAATTTAATAGGAGATAGGGTGTCTTCTTATTTATATCTACTAAACTTTTCTTCTACAGATATTCTATCTTTTGGCATTGGTTTCTCATCAAAATAGCAAGGTGAATAAATCCTACTATTTTTTCATTTTCTTTTACATTTAATAGCTCTTTTACTTGTGGGTCGTAAATATGAGGGTTTGTTTTCCATACAACCTCAAGATTTTTTTCCCATGCCAATAACCAAAAGTTTTGAATCAAGGAAGCTACAGCGCCGTAATTCTCTTCCCACTGTTTTTGAATTTCCGGTTCTTCCATTATTACGATAAGATGCGCATTCGGTTCATTCAGGTAATCTTCCCGATTTTGCTGTCTTTCCTCTGGATACGTTGCAGCCACCTTTTTGGCAAAATCGTTCTTCTTATCAGCCCCTACGAAAATAAATCGCCAAGGTTGACGCATGCCGTGGTAGGTGCGTACACAGCATCCTCCAACAATTCGCGAATGGTTTCTTCTTTTACTTCCTTGTTATTATAGCCTTTTTTTACTGCACGTCTTTCGCGAATAATCTTTGCCAAGTCTGTCTTATTATCAGTATGTTCCATTTTCCCTTCCTCCCTCTATATCTCCGCTCATTATATGCAATCACAAAATTGATAATGATTATCATTTAAATTGTAGCGAATAACTACATGAAAAGCAACAACAACTCTGGTCGAGGAATAAGTAGAAAAGCCTTGCCTTGTTAAAACGATACCGTATAATAGAAAACATGGAATATTTCTTACTTTTATGTGAATAAGTTCACAGGATGGAGGTAAATAATTGAAAGCGTTTTTAAATAGGAAAGGTATTTCTTTATCAGCGAATGAATATATCATTACTGCCTTGAGTTTCATGGCACTTGGGCTTTTTTCCTCCCTAATTATTGGTCTTATCATTAAAACAGCCGGAGAACAAATTGTGGTGAATTTTTCTCCTGAATTAGCATCTGTTTTAATTGAAATGGGAAGTTTTGCTATGGACACAAAGATAATGGGAGGAGCAATAGGGGTAGCGATTGCGTATGGATTGAAGGCACCTCCATTGGTTTTACTTTCTGCTTTATTTGCAGGAGCATTTGGAGCTGAACTTGGTGGTCCTGCCGGCAGCTATGTGTCAGCCTTATTTGCAACTGAATTTGGTAAACTCGTTTATAAGGAAACTAAAGTAGATATTATTATTACTCCTCTAGTGACTATTGTTATTGGCTTTATGGTAGGGACATTTATTGGTCCTCCAATCAATTCATTTATGCTGGGCTTTGGTGAAATTGTTAATTGGTCAACAGAACAGCAGCCATTTATTATGGGTGTTTTGGTAGCGATTTTAATGGGCCTGGCTCTTACGGCACCCATTTCCTCTGCAGCTATTGCTATTATGCTCTCCTTAGATGGTCTAGCAGCCGGTGCAGCGGCGGTAGGTTGTTCAGCACAAATGATAGGGTTTGCTGTTGCAAGCTATCGTGATAATGGCTTTGGAGGGTTTTTAGCTTTGGGTATCGGAACATCGATGCTGCAGGTAGCTAATATTTTAAGGAAACCAATCATTCTTCTCCCGCCGACTATTGCAGGGGCCATATTAGCTCCATTTGCAACCGTCTGGTTAAAGTTAACAAATAATGCGTCTGGCGCTGGCATGGGAACAAGTGGCTTTGTAGGTCAGATCATGACATTTGAGTCCATGGGGTTTTCTATGAATGTGGTATGGAGCGTAGTAATTCTTCATATAGTAGCACCAGCTATTATTGCTTTTCTTTTTGCTGAACTTCTACGTAAAAAGGGTTGGATTAAGCCTGGAGACATGAAGATTACGTACGAATAACAGTAAGCCGATAGGTTGAGTTCCTCTAGTACTTTTCCTAAAATAGTATTAAGATACTGTGGGAGGTTAAATAATGAATAAATTTATGAGACGAGCTGTTGATTTAGCTGCACAAAATGTAAAAGACGGAGGTCAACCATTTGGTGCCGTTTTGGTTAAGAATGATATACCGGTAGCGGAAGGCGTAAATGAATTGCACATGAAATATGATGTCAGTGGTCATGCTGAATTGATAGCAATAAGAAGAGCGCAAGAAGATTTTGAAACGAATGACCTTTCCGAGTTCACAATGTATGCGAGTGGAGAGCCTTGCCCCATGTGTTTAACGGCAATGCAGTTTGCTGGTATTAAAGATGTGTATTATTGTCAATCGGTAAAGGATGCGGAAGGTGCAGGTTTATCTAAATCCAAAGAGATCTATGAAGATCTTCAAAAACCAAAAGAAGAACGAACGCTACAAATGATACAAATTCCATTGCAGGAAAAACAAATAAACCCTATGGAGTTATATAAAGAGAAAAGCTAATAGATTAAATGCCACGAAATTGTTGAAAATAATTGCTGGATAGTGTGATATGTCACAGCTCTCACTCTATTGAAATGATGTATGATATAAGGGAAAAATGAAGAGATAGTGAGGGGCTGTAGCATGACATTCTACGAAATCCTTGTTTTTATTCATATTATATCGGCAATTTTAGGTATGGGGCCTGGGTTTATAATGATTTATGTGGTTACAAAATCATCCACAATGCCGGAATTAAGACATGCCTACTTTATCCGAAATAGACTACATATTTTTGTTATGGTCGGAGGGACACTTTTATTAGTTACCGGGATTTGGATGGGGTTACTACATCCTTATTTATTTTCTCAGGGATGGTATGTAGTCAGTCTGATCTTATTTATTATCGCTTTAGGATTTGGCCCCGGGGTGCTCTCGCCGAGATCCAAGCCGATTAAAGCTTTGTTAAAAGAAACAGAAGGAGAAGAAATTCCCGATAGTTACTTCACGCTTTCGAAGAAGTTGTTTTTCTATGAACGTATGGAAAATACAATATTTTTAATCATTATCGTCCTCATGATTTTAAAGCCATTTTGAGCTACAGTATATGAAGAAATTCATATACTGTTTTTTTATCTAATCCAAGATTTTGCAATGTATGGTGGTGTTTTTAGATATACTCTGAAGTAACTGGGTGGCACTGTAGAATATGATTGATGTTAAATGTTTATTTTTCCAAAGAAAAGGCTATAACAGATTGCAAGAATCCTTTATTCATGTTATAGTCTATAAAATTTATTTAAAGAAAGGAGTGCTACAATGAGAAATGTATCGTTGGAACAAATTTTCACCCATCCCATTACACAAAAGTATTTAAAAAGATCAGGTATTGCTCATGCAATTGCCGTGGCTGAATATGCATTTGTCTATGCAGAAAAACTTGGCGTCGACCCTGACCTTGCAACGAAAGCGGCACTACTTCATGATGTCGGTCACTATACGTGGTACCGCAACGGGGAATGGGATTATGACCTGTATAAAGAAAATGACATACATGCAATTAAGGGAGCTAGCCGTGCACATAAATTGCTTATCCGCGTTGGGGAGGAACGTCATGCCGCTAAAGAGATTGCAGTAGCTATTTTATTGCATACGGATTCTTATTTGCCGGGAGGAGAACTCAAATTGAACCCTTTGCAAAAAGTCGTGCATATGGCAGATGAAGCAGATGAAGAGGCGGGAGGAAAGCACCACTACAAAGAAATTGAAGACCATAGAGCTCTGGAACGGATTCGTGCGCTTGATCAATTAGTAGAAAAAGAAGAAAAATCTCATACATCAGCACACATTGGCTAACTTTCTAAATGAAAAAACCTGCTCTTAGATGAGCAGATTTCTCCTATTTTCCCTTTACGTATTCTTCTAAAGTAATCTCTTTTGTCATGATCTCTTTTGCAGCTTCTTTACCTACAAAACGCAAATGCCAAGGCTCATACTGGTATTTTGTAATATTTTCCTTCCCTTTCGGATAACGAATGATAAAACCGTATTCAGCTGCATGTTTTTTAATCCATTTTCCTTCATCTGTTTTACCAAATTCTATTGTTAGACCGTAATTTATATCAGGCTTGTTACATCCATAGTTAAGCCGGTTTGATGCTCACTTTCGCCTGGACGAGCACTGAATTTATTGGCAGCTTTTTCTCCGTGTTCATTGACGTTCGAGGCAAAAATAGAGTCCTGCCGCTCATAGGAACGATAACCTGATTGTGCAAATAAATCTAATCCTTCCTTATCTGCTGCAGCAAACATTTTTTCAAGAGCAGTAGCTGCAACCTGCCTCATTTGTTTTTTAGGTAAATCTTCTGTAAACGGAAAGCGAACGTTAGGTGTTACTAGATCCTTAGGAATGTAATCAGCTGGTAATGCATGTTGCTTATTTACCAGTGCTAATTGATCGTAAGGGTTCTGCAAAACGGTTGCCCCGCCATTAGCTTTTTGTACATCCTTATTTTTTGCAAGAATTTTATAAGCTTTGAAATCACCTTTATCTGTTGTAAGGAGCTTTTGAAGCGTCTTGCTTGTTTCTTTATCATATAAACCTGTGGCTTTTAACTCTTTAAATTGCAATTGAAGGTCCGTCACGGCTAATGTAGTGTCCGTGTTATAGATACCATCTTCCTTTACATCATAACCAATTGATTGAAGGGCAAGTTGCAAACGGCGTACTGGTTCTCCTTTATCCTTCTTCTGTAGTTCTTCAGAGGGGGCTTTTACTTCCTTTTCGTTTTTCTCCGAATCTGTGTTGATATCTTTATTTGCAGGAGAAGATTCTTCTGATGTATTTTCTTGCTGGGCTTCTTTTGATGTTTGCATGCTACAACCTGTAAATAATAGTAGCAATACCATCAAAATGGTAATAACCCTGCCTTTTCTTTTAAGCATGATGTTTACTCTCCTTGGATAATGTTAAATTTTTTCTTCTGATTGACATCATTTATTTTCTCATATGTCGGGGTAGAACGGCAACAAATAAATGAGTGGAAATGGCAAACTAACAGCTGCACAATAGGCAACTGCTCTTCATATCTATAATAAGAAGGGTGGGGGAAGTATAATGGCTGGAGAAGTCGCTTCTATAAAAAAGAAGGATAAATTGGTTACTTCAATACTCTTTTGGTGTGCGCTAATTGTCGTGTCCAGTGTATATACAACCACTCCATTAATTGATGTATTTTCAGATTACTTTTCAACAACCCGCACACATGCAGCCTGGACCAGCAGTTCATTTTCATTGTTTTATGCCATTGGATTTTTATTCTTTGGGCCCTTATCTGACAGATTTGGCCGGAAAAATATTATACTAACCGGGTTACTTGCGCTTGGGATTCTTACACCTCTGATTGGAATGACAGATCAATTGGAATGGGTTGTTGCACTTCGAGGAATACAGGGATTCTTTGCCGCAACCTTTGCACCAACCGCTTTAGCATATGCTTTTGAAATGTTTCCAAAACAAAAATTAGTGACGGTTATTGGCTTTTTGAGTTTTGGTTATGTAACAGCTGGAATCTTTGGTCAGGTGCTTGCCGGCGGGATAAGTAACTACTTGGGTTGGCAATCTGTATTTGTGGTTTTTGGGTTATTTTATCTCATTACATTTGTTGTGGTACTACTATTTTTACCCCGTGATTATAAACGATTCAAATACAGTGGTTTAAAAAGATATCTATATCAAATTACTACACTTTTTAAATATAGAAATCTTGTGCTCTGCTACCTTATTACAATTACATTGCTGCTTACTTTTGTAGGAATGTATACAGTTTTGGGGAATTATTTAGGAAACGAGCCATTCCAGTTAACAGAAACAGAAATCTTATATATCAGAGCATTTGGTTTCATTGGAATGTTGCTTTCTCCATTAGCAGGGCGGCTTGTAAATACATTCGGACTAATAGCTATGTTAAAGTTTGGTTTATCATTATCATCAATCTGTTTAGTATTAATGGGGCTATCTTCGAGTCTCTATATTATTATCATAACAAGCATATTGTTTGTTGGCGGAATCTCTTTACTCTTTCCGGTCATTATGCTTTTGATAGGAGAGTTTGGAGGAGAGCAAAGGGCGTTGGCATCCTCCTTATATGCTTTTATCCTTTTCATCGGAGCGACTGCCGGTCCACTTATTGCTGTTATTCTAATGAGCATAGGTAATTATATGATTACTTTTACTGTGCTTTCTTTTCTTCTGGCTATTGGCATACCCGCTTCGTTTTTTATTAAATATGAAAATGCCTCCTATTCCTAGTTGTCTTTTATTGTAGAATAGTCTTATAATAGGACTTGTTGATTAAAACATAGGGGGTAGAGAAATGCAGTGGAATAAGGGGTTTTTACTATTTGTCCTTGGTCTCATTTTATTCATGACAGCGTGTGGTGATACAGAGGATAAACAAGAAAAAGAAAGCAGTTCCTCTAACAAGGATGAGAAAGTTGTTAAAATAAGTGCTCCAGGTGAAATACCAGGAATTGATCCGGTAATGGCCGATAATGATTTCAGTTTTAATGTTATTAATCAGATAAATGAAGGCTTGTACCGATTAGACAAGGAAGGGAAACCACAGTTGGCTATCGCTGCAAAGGAGCCGGAAGTAAGTGAAGATAAAAAAGTTTATACATTTAAATTACGTGAGGATGCGCTATGGTCAGATGGGTCGCCGGTAACCGCCCATGACTTTGAATACGCCTGGAAGAAGGTAGTGGATCCAAAAACCGGAGCAGCATATGGCCCACAGTTGGAAGAGATCGTGTTAAATGCAACAGAGATATTAAAAGGCGATAAACCCGTCGATGATCTTGGTATTGAAGCTTTGGATGATCATACACTGAAAGTAACTTTGGAAAATGGTGTACCGTTTTTTAAAGAACTACTCACGACGGCAACCTTTTTCCCACAGCCTCAAGAATATATTGAGGAGCAGGGAGAGAAGTATGCGACAGACAGTGACCATGCTCTCTACAACGGACCTTTTGTTTTAGATGATTGGACAGGCACTGGAATGTCTTGGACGTATAAAAAGAACGAAAATTACTGGGATAAAGAAGCTGTTAATGTTGACCGTATTGAAGTAAATGTTGTTAAGGATGCAGAAACGGCTGTCAATCTTTATCAAAATGGACAGCTGGATCGTGTTAACTTAACAAGCGATAATGTGGAGCATTTTCAGGGAGAAGATGAATTCCATACGTTTTTAACTGGATCTACCAGCTATATTAAAATGAATCAGGGTAAGGATGGCGAAACAACTGATTTAGCTAACCTTCATATTCGTAAGGCAATGAACATGGCAATTAATAAAGAGGTTATTGTTGAAGAACTTTTAGGTAATGGCTCTGTGGTAGCACATGGGAATGTTCCGAAGGGCTTGGCTGAAGACCCAGTAACAGGTGAAGACTTTAGAGAGCAAAATGGCGATCTTGTAGAATACAATGTAGAGAAGGCAAAGGAACATTGGAAAAAGGGATTAGAAGAGCTGGGGAAAGAGAAATTAGAATTTACATTAACGAGCTCTGATTCCGACTTTGCGAAAAGTCTATCGGAAAACTTGAAATATCAGTTGGAGAATACATTGTCAGGATTAACAGTCAATCTGCGCCCACTAACTCCTAAGGCAAGCATTGCTGCGAACGTGGGTCAGGATTATGAAATGATTATTACAGGTTGGAGTGGAGACTATCAGGATCCGCTTACGTATTTAAATTTATTTATTACAAATAGCCCTGGAAACCATACAGGTTATTCTGATGAAACATATGATAAATTGGTGCTAGGCTCTAAATCAGAATTAGCAACAAAGCCAAAGGAACGCTGGGATGCACTTTTGAAGGCAGAACAACTATTAATAGAAGAAAGTGCCGTGCTAATTCCGCTATATCAAAATGGCACTGCATATTTGCAAAACGATAAAGTGAAGGATTTTATTACTTATCAAGTCAGTGCTGATAATTATAAATGGATGGATATTGAAGAATAGTACGATGGGATCACCTCTTTCAAAAAAAGAAAGAGGTGATTTTTTTTGTTGCATGAGCCGAGTTTATGGTTTTCAAGTTTCCGTTGTTTTTTGATCAAGTTCCCATTTAAAGGTGGTAGATATTTATCTGAGAAAATAGAAAGGTATTACACATAATTTCAATGTCCATTCATAGAATAGTATAGGAGGGACAGGCATGGGATTATTTAAAGAGTTTCGACAATTTACAATGAGGGGCAGTGCCATAGATATGGGAGTCGGGATGGTGTTGGGAGCAGCGTTTAGTGGGTTTATCGATTCGCTTGTTACTGATATTCTGCTACCACCTATTGGATTGCTATATTCAAAGATGAACTTTGAGAATTTGTATGTCAGTCTGGATGGAAGCAGCTATCCATCCTTGTTAGCAGCAAAGGAAGCTGGTGCTGTTACGATTAACTATGGATTATTTATTACAGCTGTTGTACGATTTATTATTATTTTATTTGCTGTGTTTGTTGTCATCAGACAAATTAATCGTTGGAAAAAACCACATCAGCATCCGATAGACTCTATGATGAAGAAAGAATGTCCGTACTGTTGTATGCCAATCCCTATAAAGGCTTCTATTTGCCCAAATTGCTCTTCTACATTAGAAAAGGAGCCGGAAAGGCGGAAAAGTAAACCGCCACGGTGGAGAGTGAAATAGTTGATAGTCTGGTAAGTTGGCAGTTTCCTTCTTGTTCCATTATAATAGATGGAAATAAAGAAAGGATGTGGAAAATGGTATATAAGATCAGGTCTGTGCCTGCTGAGTTATGTATATGGAACTCCTTGCTTAAAAGAATGAAGCTCCATCCGAATGATAAACAATATTATTCAAATTTAACAAGAGGGTATGAGGGGGAAGTGCAATTTGATGCCTTAACTGAAAAATTGAATTGTGATTGTTATTTACTTCAAGACCTCTTACTTCAAACTAATAATACCACTTTTCAAATAGATTCTTTACTCATAACGGGTAATCAACTATATATCTTTGAAGTAAAGAATTATGAAGGTGACTATCATTATGAACAAGACAAATTCTTTAAGAAGCCTCAGTATGAAATTAATAACCCACTTCACCAGATAGGAGGAGTGAATCGTTACTCCGACAGCTACTCTTCAAACATGGAATCAACCTTCAAATTAAAGCCTTCGTTGTTTTTATTAACCCCGAGTTCACCTTGTATCAAGTACCTCAAGATAACAGAATTATTCTTCCCACTCAACTTAACCGTCTCATTAAACAATTAAATGCATCCTCCTCCAAACTAACTAAGCAGCATAAGAACCTTGCTAATAAGTTAATTTCCCTTCACTTAGAAGAATCTCCTTTTTCACAGTTGCCATCCTACACTTATGAAACGTTGAGAAAAGGAATGATCTGCTGTAAGTGTAGTTCGTTTACACTATGTGTAGAGGGTAAAGAGGTCGTCTGCATCACCTGTCAACAGCGTGAAACAATTATTACATCTGTTCTGCGTAGTGTTGAAGAGTTTCGTCTTCTGTTTCCAGAATGCAAAATAACAACACGTCTTATTCACGAGTGGTGTGGTGTAATAGAATCTAAAAAAAGAATCAGTAGGATACTGGATAAGCATTTCGTGAAAGTCGGAGTGAAGCGTTGGGTTTATTATAAATAAAATAAACATATTTGCTGAAAGATGGACTTGTATTTCTTACAGAGAGGTTCTAATGGACAAAATCCCCCCAAGTAGCGTGGAAACTGTCTAATAGAGCCGCTCTAATGGACAAAAGTCGCACAAGAAGCGAAGAAACTGTCTAATAGGATCACTCTAATGGACAAAAGCCGCCCAAGAAGCGAGGAAACTGTCTAATAGAGCCGCTCTAATGGACAAAAGCACCTCAAGAAGTAAGAAACTGTCTAATAGAGCCACTCTAAGTGACAAAAACACCTTACGAAGAGATGCTTTTATAAAATACAGAACCTGTCATTCAGGCGAAATGCGTGATTTTTTCCACTGTGTTATTGGTCGCTTTGCTTTGCAAAGAGTTCACAGATTTCAACGATGACCTGAGTTGCTTTTTCCATATTATCAACGGAGACGTACTCATATTTGCCATGGAAGTTTTCTCCTCCGGTAAAGATATTTGGCGTAGGTAATCCCATGTAAGATAACTGTGATCCATCCGTTCCTCCGCGGATAGGCTGTACGATAGGTTTAATATTAAGATTCTCCATAGCCTGATAGGCGATGTCCACGACTTCTTTCACCGGTTCAATCTTCTCGCGCATATTATAATATTCATCTGTTATTTTTAATTCAACTTGCACAGCTTTATACTCTTTTCTAATCTGATCTACTAACTTTTCAACCATAGACTTTCTTTCAGCAAATTTATCTCTATCAAAATCTCTTATAATGTAATTTACTTCTGCTCTTTCAACATCACCTTCCATAGAAATCAGATGGTAGAATCCTTCCAGTTGTTCCGTATGCTCTGGCGTTTCTTGTTCGGGGAATTTATTAATAAATGCTGCAGCTATTCTTGCAGCGTTTACCAGCTTATTTTTCGCCGTGCCAGGATGAACGCTGTTCCCGGTAAAAGTAATGCGTGCGTCCGCGGCATTAAAGCTTTCATATTGCAATTCACCTAGTGGTCCCCCATCCACCGTATAAGCATATTCAGCATTAAAACGGTCGACATCAAATTTATGTGGTCCACGGCCTATTTCCTCATCCGGTGTAAAAGCAATCCGAATTTCCCCATGCTGAATTTCCGGATGATTAATTAAATAAGCCATCGCTGTCATAATTTCCGTAATCCCTGCTTTATTGTCTGCTCCAAGCAATGTAGTGCCGTCTGTGGTAATTAATGTGTGTCCCTTGTATGCAGATAGTTCAGGGAATTTCTCCGTTGATAAAGTAATGTTTAATTCTTCATTAAGAGTAATATCTTTACCATTATAATTCTCAATAAGTTGAGGATTTACATTTCTGCCAGTAAAGTCAGTGGCTGTGTCCATGTGGGCAAGAAATCCGATGGTGGGGATATCCTTATCTGTATTGGCTGGCAATGTTGCCATGACATAAGCATGCTCATCGACAGAGACATCTTCCATGCCGATTTCTTTTAATTCGTTAACAAGTAAATCAGCTAATATAAATTGCCCATCTGTTGATGGTGTAGCTTCAATTTGTTCATTCGATTGTGTATCAATTTTTACGTATGTAGTAAAACGTTCCACTAATTCTTGTTTCATCTCCATTCATCTCCTGTTCATATTAGTTGAATATTAGTATAATTATACAGTAAATAGAAAGTTATACGAAAATAATTCATCAAGTGTAAAAGCACAGAAAAGTAACAACCATTATTATTGGAGGGATAACATGTCATATTTAATCAGTGTCAACAGATTAAAGAGTCGCTTGGAAAATAATCAGGATAATACGGTGCTTGTTGATGTGAGGTTCCAGTTAGGTGATCCCCAGGCTGGTAGGAAGGCTTATTTAGAAGAACATATTCCGGGAGCAGTTTATATGGACTTGGAAAAAGATTTATCAGGAAAAAAGGAGAAACACGGGGGTAGTCATCCGCTTCCTGATATTGATATGTTGGCCGCAAAGATTAGTAATATTGGAATCGATCATGATACAACAGTTGTAGTTTATGACAAGGAAAATGATATGTTCGCCGCACGGTTCTGGTGGCTTCTCCATTATATGGGGCACAAAAAGGTTTATGTACTTGAAGGTGGATATGATTGTTGGAAAAAAGAGGGGAATGAAACAACTTCAGAAATTCCACAGCTACAAAAAAAGCATTTTTTTCCTTCCGTACGTGAAGATGAGAAAGTAAATATAGAAACGGTAAAACAGAAATTAACAAATGAAAACACGATAGTAATCGACTCAAGAGCGAAGGAACGTTATTTAGGTAAGACTGAGCCTATGTATGCAAAGGCTGGTCATATCCCAGGAGCTAAGAATTTCTTTTGGAAAGAACTGATAAAAGACAATCAAACCTGGAAGAAAGGGGAGGAGCTGGCAGAGCATTTCAAATCCCTTCCTAAAAATAAAGAAATTATTGTATCATGTGGTTCCGGTGTGTCAGCATGCCCAAATATTTTAGCATTAAAGTCAGCAGGCTACAGCAATGTAAAACTGTATCCGGGAAGCTTTAGTGACTGGATTTCTTATGAAGAAAATCCTGTGGAGACGAAGGATGAGTAAAATGCCAATGAATAGATGTAAATGGGTGACAGAGGACCCTCTATATATTCGATATCATGATGAAGAGTGGGGAAGGCCGACACATGATGAACGAGAATTATTTGAGATGCTTTGTTTAGAAGGGGCCCAAGCTGGTTTAAGCTGGATTACCATCTTGCGCCGAAGGGAAAATTACCGGCAAGCTTTTGCTTATTTTGATCCGGAAAAGGTAAGTCGTTTTTCGGAAGAGAAGGTAGAAAGACTGCTGCAAGATAAAGGAATTATACGCAACAAACTTAAAGTGCGAGCTTTTATTGAGAATGCAAAAGCCTTTTTAGAGGTACAGATGGAGTTCGGCAGTTTTGATAAATATATATGGAGCTTCGTTGGGGGAGAGCCAATAAAAAATAATTGGCAAAAGCATGAAGATGTGCCTGCTTATACAGAAGAATCAGAACGAATGAGCAAGGATCTAAAGAAAAGAGGTTTTAAATTCGTTGGTCCGACAATCTGCTATGCATTTATGCAGGCAACGGGTATGGTAAATGACCATACTGCAGATTGTTTTCTATATCAAAAGGAATAGCAGCTTCACCCGAAGCGGCTATTCCTTTACCAAAATAGATAATTATTCTTCGCTAGATGGGCATTTCACTTGTCTCATAATCTACTTCAAAACCTAGATCTATTAACATTTGATGGTCCTTGGTCCCTTCCTGTCCATCTGTAGTTAAGTAGTCTCCAATGAATATCGAATTGGCAGCGAATAAACCAAAAGGCTGAAGGCTCCGTAGGTTTACTTCTCGGCCGCCGGAGATGCGGATTTCTTTACTCGGGTTAATAAAACGAAATAATGCAAGAACCTTTAAGCAATATAATGGAGTAAGTTCATCTGTGCCCTCTAAAGCTGTTCCATCGATGGCATGAAGAAAATTGACAGGGATGGAATCGGCATCTAACTCTCTTAAAGCGTTTGCCATCTGAATTACATCTAACTTACTTTCTTTCATACCGACAATAACACCTGAGCATGGGGAGATCCCAACACGTTTTGCCTCATTTACTGTATTCACTCTGTCTTGATATGTGTGGCTGGTAGTTATTTGTTCGTGATGGTTTTCGGATGTATTAATGTTATGGTTGTAACGGTCTACCCCAGCATCTTTTAATTGCTTGGCTTGTCCGGGCTTTAAGATTCCCAAACATGCACAGACCGTCAAATTATACTTGTTTTTAATTTCTAATACTGCGCTAGTTACTTGATTTAGCTCTCTTGTAGTAGGCCCTCGTCCGCTTGCCACAATGCAATATGTCCCTGAGTTTAATTTATGAGCTCTTTCTGCTCCTTCAATGATGGAATCTTTGTCCATCATTCGATACTTTTGGATAGGAGCACTAGAATCTCTCGACTGAGAGCAGTAACCACAGTTCTCCGAGCAGAAACCTGATTTTGTATTAATGATCATATTAAGCTTTACTTTATTTCCGTAATAATGATGTCTAATCGTATAAGCAGCATTCAACAGTGCTAATATTTCTATGTCAGGACAACTCAATATGTTCATTGCTTCTTGTTCGGTAATTTTCTTTCCCGCCAGCACCGAGCTCGCTAATTCATTCCAATCCAATTTAACCCCTCCTGTATGTACTGTTAGACAATTCTTCTATTACCTATAAACTTATTACTTGTAATCCCATGTTTACTTAAGCGAAAGGCGAACATTCCGGCTAGAATAGAGAGAATTATATCCTTTGGCAAAGGCGCAATCATCCACATCCATACCATTGAGTAGGTAAGATCTGCCGGTGCTTCAAACCAAAACAGGTAAGCTGCATACATCCAATTGGTACCCAAAATATAATTAATTGTCATACCAATCAAACCAGCTACGATGTACATTTTATAAGAGCGTTTTTGCTCGATAATTTTGCCGGCAATGTAAGCAACTAAAATGAACGATAGAATAAATCCGAAGGTAGGTGATAGGATAGTTGAAATTCCTCCTTTAAAATGGGCGAAAACAGGAGCGCCTGCTAATCCGAGGACCATGTATACAAGCATGGAAAATGCCCCCAGTCTGCTACCTAAAACTAAGCCTGCCAAAACTGCAAAAAATGTTTGGAGTGTGATAGGTACTCCTCCAACAACAAGAAATGGAGCAATAGATGTTATGTTTGCTCCGATAGCTGTTAAAGCTACAAATAAAGCCCCAAAAGTTAAGTTCAATGATGTCCATTTGGTATTATTCATTCCAATTCCCACCTTTATTGTTAACCTATTTTATTTACGGTTTACAATAAATATATCATATGCCAAAAAGGTTTGTACACTTTTTTTATAATGTTAGTCGTGATTGTAATCTATGCTTTTAGCACAAACAAACAAATATAAATAAAGAAAAAAAGTCGAACATGTTCGACTTATAGGTTTATTAATTCGAATAATGCTCGACCTTTTATGAAATAACGTAATTTAATTAGATGTACTAGATTACTGCTTTTACAATTTAAATGTTTTTATTTGTTCATTTAACTGATTTGCCAGTTCTGCCAATTCATCTGCACTGTGAGATACTTCCTCCATGGAACTGGACGTTTGTTGTGCTGAAGCGGCAGCTTGTTCTACTCCGGCAGCTGATTCCTCTGATACAGATGCAATCTCTTCTATTAAATTATTCATATCTGAGCTATTGTTGGCGATTTCTTTTAAGTTGTTAGAAATTAAATTTATTTTATTTGCCATATTGGAAACAGAAGAATTAATATCTTCAAAGCTTTCCCCAGTTTTTTTAATTTGACTGGTTCCTTCCTTTACTTCTGCATAGCCTTTATTTAATGAGTCGACTACTACATCTGTTTCTGATTGGATATTTTGAACAATAGCAGTAATTTCGCTAACTGAAGAAGTGACTTGTTCTGAAAGCTTCCTTACTTCATCAGCAACTACAGCAAACCCTCTACCATGTTCTCCAGCCCGTGCTGCTTCAATGGCAGCATTTAATGAAAGTAGATTTGTTTGGTCAGCAATGCTTTTAATAACGAGTACAAGTTTAGAAATTTCATTTGATTGTTTATCCAATCCTTGCACTTTTTGGACTGCATCAGATACAATGCGATCAATTTGCTTCATTTGGCTGACAGACTGATGCATGAGAGTTGTTCCTTTATTAGTTAGCTCCAGAACGTTTGTTGAGCTCAATGCAATCTCTTGCCCGCCCTTCTCAGAATGGAGGACTTTTTGAACAAAGCCATGCATGCTTCCAGAAAGTTCTGAGGCACTATTTGCTTGTGTTTCTGCTCCGTTAGAGAGCTCTTCCATCGTTAAAGCAACCTGTTCATTGCCGTGTTTAACTTCATTAGCAGCATGAGTTAGTGAACTGCTTTTTGAAAGTACATCCTCTGCTGCACTATTAACGTTAAGCAAAATACTGCTTATATTATCTTTCATATGATTTACTGCTTCCGCCAGTTTTCCAATTTCATCTCTTCCTTGATAGTTAACTGATGGTACGCGAAGATTACCTTTTGCTACCTCAAATGTTGTATTTACAACTCTATGTAAGTTACCTGAAATTCTCCTGCTGATAATGATAACTAAAATAGTACCTATAATAATGGCTGCAAGGTTAGATAGGGCCAATATAGCAATACTGCTATTCATTCGTTCATTAGCTGATTGTACTGATTGAACCTGTTCCTCTTTAACGATTTGCATCAAATTGTTTACATCTTCAATTGTTTGTGTTCGTAATTTAGTAGAATAGGCTCTTAGAGAATTTGCCATTGTTTCCTGTCCACTTTGTACAGACGCAACCATTTCATTATAAAAACTCTCGTTCATGCTCTGGTCATTTTCCACAATCCCATTAAGCAACTGCGTTTGTTTCTCTGTTTTCATAGTTGGCTTCAGATCATCTATCAGACTATTAAACCTTTCCTCGTATTCTTTATATGTATTTACATATTTGTAGTCTTCCGTGAGAAGATAATCTGCAATTTGCACATCTTTTCCTTGAATAATGGATGCTAATTGAGCCATTTCATTAACACGGCTGCTCTGATTATTTATTGCTTTCATATCTTTCTGTCCCTGGTTTAATTGTAAATATACTATGACTCCCGCAGTAATAAACAGACAGGCGATAAGAACAAAAATAATACCATATTTATAGCCTATCCTGATATTCTGCCATTTGAAAAGAGTTTCTCTTCTCTTTGGTCGACCCTTTTGTCTAATTGGCTTGTTCTTTCCTTTTTTCTTCATAATTATCCCCCGTTAATAGATCTTTTTATTTATTATCGGTCATTATTGTCTAAGTATTAAGTACTATTTATAATTTTTAGAAATATAATTTTCAAACACTTGCATGATGGTTGGTGTTTCTTGTAGAATAGCAAACTGTATGCGAAAAAATAGTTATATGTAGTTAGGTGATTATATATGGTTTATACTGCTTTTTTAGAAAAGGAAAAGAATAAAGAGGAATTAAAGGAAGAGTTGGATACATTGGAAATCCAGCTGTTTCGAATGCAAAATAATATAAAAGAAATTGCTAAAAAGTCTGAAGTGATTAGTATCGATCAAGCACGTGATGAACAATGGGTTGTCATTTATGCAGATAGAGACGAAGAAGTGTGTCAGCTTATGCTTCATGACTGCACCAAGCCATTTCGAGGGAAATGGGATTCAGCAATTCAAGTGGAATACAGAGAAGGTAGTACGCTTCATATAGCGGATATTAAGGGAGAAGAAAATAAGGGCTATGGTTCTGTTTTAATGCATCATTTGAAAGAAGTTGCTCGGGAAGATAATTTCCAATATATAACCGGTGATATTGTGGAGAGGGATTTTGATCATGTCGATCGTTTAAAGCATTTTTACAGTAAACATCATTTTGATGTGAAAATTGACCATCAGGAGCAATGTGGAGAAATTATCTGGAATGATAGGTAAATATTAAAAAATGGAATAGGCTTGCCACTTTTTATAAAATAGCCAGCCTATCATGAGAAGGTAAATATCTTTTTTTGAATGTTCTCCGTCTATTCTGCTTCCAGGTGTGGAGTTCTTCGGTGAAGTGTAGCTTGTTCATAGGCATAAGCAAGTTGAATTAAATTTGCTTCACTAAAAGCCGTACCTGTAAACGTAATACCAGAAGGCTTCCCTTTTGTTGTGTAACCAGCCGAAACCGTAATAGAAGGGTATCCTGCCTTTGCAGCGATTTGGCAACCATCTGTATTCATAAATAATAATGCATCCAGTTGGTTACTTTCAAGCACTTTATCTATCCCTTCTTTTTGACATAGTCGGATATCATTTATTCTGTGCTGTAAATACTCTTTTTCTGTCATTAAACCACTTTTCATATCAGCTTCAAGCAAGACAGTTTGTCCATACTTTAAAGCTTCCTTTTTATGAACTTGATTATAGTGGATGATATCTGTAAGAGAGCTTACTGAGGAGACGGATGAACTTCTTGCTAAATAAGCATTAACTCCATTCTTAAACTCGTGAAACATTACTGTAGATTCCGGCAGCTCCAGAGGTAATTCTTCCACTTCAATAATAATTGCTCCTAAATCCTTCATGACATGAATGGCATGCTGACATAATTGCTTTTCTTCCTTATCCATTTTATTGAAATAGTTGATTGGCAACCCAATCCTTTTATTTGCCAAACCATCCAAATTTAAGAAGGAAGTATAATTAGTAGTTTGGCCTTCCGCCATCCCTGTAGAAGGATCTGCCGCATCTGTTCCCATGATAGCACCAAGTAGTAATGCGGCATCCTCCACTGTACGAGTCATAGGGCCCGCAGTATCCTGGCTATTAGAGATAGGAATAATACCAGTTCTGCTAATAAGGCCTACCGTAGGCTTAATACCAACAATGGAATTCAGGCTCGCAGGACTAAGTATCGAGCCACTAGTCTCTGTACCAATAGCACCTAATGCAAAATTAGCAGCAATAGCAGCCCCTGAGCCTGAACTGGATCCACCTACATCGATTTTACCTGGTCCATAAGGATTTAATACTTGGCCACCATGTGAACTATATCCATTCGGCATATCTTCAGTCATAAAATTAGCCCATTCTGTAAGATTGGTTTTTCCTAGAATTACAACGCCTGCCTCCCGAAGCTTCTTTACCAAAAAGGCATCCTCTTTTGCGTAATGATTAGATAATGCAATGGAACCAGCAGTAGTATGCATTTTATCGCCTGTGTCGATATTATCTTTAAGTAAGATCGGGATTCCATGTAGCGGACTCCTGACTCCTTTTTGTTTTCGCTCCATATCGAGTGCTTCAGCAATGTGCAATGCCTCAGGGTTAATTTCCAAAACGGCATTAATATTTGGTCCTGCATGATTAAAATTTGCTATTTGTTCCATGTAAAGCAGGGTAAGTTCTTTTGAAGTTAAGCTCTCTTGTTGTATAGCATATTGGATTTCAGTTATTGTGGATTCCAGAATGTTAAAAGTTGGTTTAGACATAATCTTCCTCCTGTTAAGTTACTTGATTTCATTATAACTTGATCCTATGGAAAAGTCTGTCTTACAATATAGAAAAATGAAAATATTGGTCACTTAGAGGTCTCAAAAAAATAGAGCAAATTTATCAGACGAATAATCTTAAATAAGCAGAATAGATAGTAGAGTTCTCATCTAGTAAAGTCTGTTAGTAAACATTCTCTATTGGGTATGGTAAACTATAATTCAAATTAGATGTGGAAAGGGAGCTTGATCATGGAATATATCACATTAAATAATAATCTGCAGATGCCGCAGCTTGGTTTTGGAGTCTGGCAGGTACCAAATGATGAGGTAACAAAAGCAGTTGAAAAAGCAATTGAGGTTGGTTATCGTTCCATTGATACAGCGAAAGTATATGAGAATGAAGAAGGTGTAGGGAAAGCGCTGGCCAATTCAAATGTGGCTCGTGAAGATCTTTTCATTACTACAAAGGTTTGGAATAGTGATCAAGGATATGAAAAAACACTCCAAGCATTTGATGCAAGCCTTGAAAGGTTAGGGATTGACTATGTTGATTTGTACCTTATTCATTGGCCAACACCTGAATTTGATGATTATGTAGAAACTTATAAAGCATTGGAAAAAATATATAAGGATGGTCGCGCAAAAGCCATCGGAGTATGTAATTTTAATATCGAACACTTACAACGATTATTGGATGAGTGTGAGGTAACACCAGCAGTTAACCAAGTAGAATGTCATCCATATCTTCAGCAACCAGAGTTAAAAGAATTTTGTGCAAAGCATAATATCTACTTGGAAGCATGGAGCCCGCTAATGCAGGGGGGAGAAGTGTTAGAAAATGCTACTGTAAAACAGATTGCAGAGAAGCATAAGAAAACAGCTGCACAGGTAATTATTCGCTGGCATTTACAGTATGAAAACATTGTTATCCCTAAATCAGTGACTCCATCACGAATTGAAGAAAATTTTAATGTATTCGACTTTGAGTTAAGTACAGAGGAAATGAATAAATTGAAAGAATTAAACCGTAACGAGCGCAAAGGCCCGGAACCAAGTGAAATGAACGTACGGTAATTAAAATATTCATTACAGTAAAGTGTATTTTTAAAGAAACAGTCCGATAGATGGACTGTTTCTTTTTGTATAATCACAAATAAGTTTCTGAAACGAATAAGCAAGAATTAGGTTTTAAGATAAAAAAATTATCTAAAAATTATGGTTAATTACGCGTATTTATAGTAAACTAAGATAAGTTTAGTTCAACCATTTGAAAGGAGTGATGTTTTATGATTTTACATGTATGCATAATTCACGGCAAAACATCGGATATAATGGAGGAACTGTCGGAACGATAGGTTTTCCTCCAATGAAGGAGGAAAAAGTTTGAGCAAACTGAATAAGATAGGTTGGGAGTTTTCTTCTCATGATGTTGATGAGGAAAGAATTGCCCGCGTAGTTACCGTGCAGAAGAATAGGTATCGAGTCTCTGATGGAGAAAGTGACTTCTTGGCTCATGTTAGTGGGAAATTTCGAATGAATACAAGTCAATCATTGGATTTCCCGTCTGTAGGTGACTGGGTTATTGTTGATAAATTACGGCAGGAACAGAAAGCAGTCATTCTGGAAATTCTTCCAAGGAAAAGTCAATTTATTCGTCAAGCAGCTGGAGGCAAAACGGAGGCTCAAGTCGTCGGGACAAATATAGATACTGTATTTATTGTGAATTCGTTGAATCAAGACCTTAATTTACGACGTATGGAGCGATATATTTTGTCTGCATATGATAGTGGAGCATCTCCAGTGATAATCTTAACGAAGAAAGATGAATGTACAGAAGAAGAGATCAGAGAGAACGTAGCGGTAGTGGAAGGAATAGCTTTTGGCATTCCAATCCTTACTATTAGCAGTTTAACTGGTGACGGGATATCTGAGCTTCTCGACAACTACCTTCCATCAGGCAAAACTGGAGCATTGCTTGGTTCATCTGGAGTTGGGAAATCTACGTTAGTAAACAAGTTAATGAATGCTGAAGTGCAAGAGACAAAATCGATTCGGGAAGCAGATAGTAAAGGTCGGCATACAACAACTCACAGAGAGATGTTTTTCTTACCTAACGGAGCCTTGCTCATCGATACGCCAGGTATGAGAGAACTGCAGCTTTGGGAAGGAGAAGCAGTTTTGGATACTGCTTTTCAAGATATTGAAACTTTGGAAGAAGAATGTCGTTTTGCGGATTGCAGTCATCGTACCGAGCCGGGCTGCCGGATAAAAGAAGCATTGGATTTGGGGGAGTTGTCAACAGAACGCTTCGAAAGCTATAGAAAATTGCAGCGTGAACTAGCATACGAAAAAAGAAAGCAGAATAAAAAGTCGATGCTTGATGAGAAACATCGTTGGAAGCAAATAAGTAAAGAGCAACGCCATAAATATAAGAATATGAGGTAAACGACATCCCTTCCAGAGAGGAAGGGATGTCGTTTCTATTTCTGATCAATCAAATACTCGCTTTACAGCTTGTTCATATTCATTAAAATATGCAGGTGTTTCTTCTTCGTTTAAACCATGATACATTGCCGCAACTATGGAAGAGTTATACCATTTTTGGTCTTCTCTCCCTGCATTAAAGTTCTCCCAAACTTTATTTCCCATTACTTCCATATCCTCTTCTAAACCAAGAATATTATCAAGCTTGTCAGCAATAATTAAACATTTTATCTCTCTATCTGCATGCAGGACCGTATTTATCGTATGCTGCTTACGTTCCTTCCAAGACTTGGACTTATCCTCCGTATGTGCTGCAACAAATTGAGCAACCTGGGGTCCGAATTCCCTTTCAATATCCTCAATTACATAAGGGGTGTCCTCTACTACATCATGCAAATAAGCAGCACTAACCAGCTCATCACTAAATCCTGTCTTTTCTAAACGTTCAGCTACTCGTATTGGATGGGTAACATATGCTGCTTTTGAGTTTTTTCGTACTTGTCCCTCATGTGCTTTTATAGCAAAATCTTTCGCACGCTCTTTCATAGTTTCCCTCCTTTAATTATTGGTGGATTTATCAGCTATTTTAAGTCATATTATATTAATTTGACAGTAAAAAAATATGTTTCCAGATGCTCCTTCTATTAAGGGATGGTAATCTATCTGATGGTTGGTACTTCGTATAATACCTATCCCGTTACATTTCTTTAATTTATTGGTATGATGATGATAAATATATCGATGTTTACTTTTCTACCATTGTTCCCGAAATTAAAACAAATAAAGCAACAGATATAAATAAGAAAATATACATGCAACAAAGGAGGCTCTTAAAATGGAGGAAGGAATAAATAAGCGCAAAACGGAACACATACGTCATTGTTTGACAGAGAATGTAGAGGGTGTTGACAAATCAACAGGGCTGGAAGGAATATCATTCATACATAATGCACTGCCTGAAATTAATTTCGATGATATAAGCTTGAGCACGAGCTTTCTTAATAAGTCGATACAAGCACCTTTCTTAGTAAGCTCCATGACGGGTGGGTCTGAGCTTGCGGCGACAATCAATCAGAATCTGGCAGTTGCGGCTGAAAAAAGGGGCTGGGCAGTGGCATTAGGTTCGACGAGAGCACTTTTAGAAAGTGATGCACACAAAGAGTCTTTCCAAATTCGAAAATATGCGCCAACTGTTCCCCTCATTGCTAACCTCGGCGCTGTTCAGCTTAATTACGGTTATGGAGCAGAAGAGGCTCAACGCATTGTAGATATGACAGATGCTGATTCGCTTGTGCTGCATCTTAATAGCTTACAGGAAGCGGTACAGGATGGCGGAGATTTAAACTTTAAAGATTTGCTGCCTAAAATTAAAGAAATTTGTAATACACTTGATGTGCCAGTTGGAGCCAAGGAAGTTGGCTTTGGAATCGATGGTTTTGTCGCTGAAGAACTTTACAATGCTGGTATTTCCTATATTGATGTGGCTGGTGCCGGGGGAACTTCCTGGAGTCAGGTCGAAAAGCTTCGTTCACAGGATCCTTTAAAAAAGGCGGCTGCTGAAGCATTTAACGACTGGGGCTTGCCGACAAAAGACTGTTTGGTATCAGTGAAAAGCAAACTGCCGGATATCCCGCTTGTGGCAAGTGGGGGGATGAAAACTGGTGTCGATGCAGCCAAAGCAATTACCATTGGAGCAGATGTAGTAGGTTATGCACGACAGTTATTGCAGGCTGCCACTGAATCTCCAGAATTCGTTGAACAAACAATGCAGCAGATTGAGCTAGAGCTTAAGATGACCATGTTTGGCATCGGTGTTAAGAATTTAGATGAATTAAAGAATACCCAAAGAGTAACAGTAATGGGGAGATCATTATTAGAGGAAAACAGTTAAGGTGGATGCCTTAGCTGTTTCTTTTTTTGCTGAACAGGGTATGAAATTAATAAGGAATTACTTCTAAAGGAGGAATACTTATGCCTTGGACAATGAATGATTACCCATCTTCAATGAAAAATTTAGATGATGCAACTAAGAAGAAGGCAATAGATATTGCGAATTCAATGATAGATGATGATTATGATGAAGGTCGGGCTATACCCATTGCGATTGAACAAGCAAAGGAATGGAGAAGAAACCATGATAAGCAGGATGTAAAAGATTATAAGAAAAAGGGAAAGCCAACCCAGCGCTCCGAAGAAGGTAAAGAGTACGATAACAACCCGGAAAGACTGGAAGAAGGAGAACAAGTAATATCTCATGAAGATGGTTGGGCAGTACAATCAACAAATGCAAAAAAACCAAGTAAAGTGTATAAAAATAAAGACGAAGCTATCGAACGAGCGAAGGAAATTGCCGAGAACAAAGGAACCTCAATCACTATATTTAATAAAGAAGGCTCTATTCAAAAACAACAGTCCTATAAATCTTAATAGCTGATTAAAATAACTACTCTTCTATGGGTGGTTATTTTTTTTGTTTCTCCAGATACTAATTTTACAATCATACCAACAAGGAGGATATTTATGGACCAAGAAAGCAATATACGTGAACATAAAAATTTTATTCCAATGACTTCTATTACAAGTGGTGGGGGTATCCAAGTTAAAAGCGATATCTATTATTATACAGATCAAATTGCAAATTTCTGTTTTATTGGATATCCCGAGAAAGGAGATTGGGTGCTTGTAGACGCTGGGCTGCCAAATGCAGCACCAGAGATAAAATCCGTAGTAGTAGATCGTTTTGGAAGAGGGAGTAAGCCATCTGCTATTATCTTGACACACGGGCACTTTGACCATGTAGGTGGGTTAGCAGACTTAATTGATGAATGGGAAGTACCTGTATATGCACATCCATTAGAGCTGCCGTATTTACAAGGACAGAAAAATTATCCGGAACCTGATACATCCGTAGAGGGAGGATTGTTAGCAAAAATATCTTCTGTTTACCCAAATGAAGCTATCGATTTAGGTGATGCAGTACAGCCGTTACCAAACGATCACCGTGTTCCTGGGTTGAATGACTGGACTTGGATTCATACTCCTGGTCATTCACCTGGACATGTTTCCTTTTATAGAGAAAGTGATTCCCTCCTACTATCAGGGGATGCATTAATTACGGTAAGGCAAGATTCATTTTACAAAGTGTTAATGCAGCAGGAAGAAGTAAATGGTCCGCCACGATATCTGACAACAGACTGGCAAGCAGCTAAAGCTTCTGTTGAAAAACTGGCTGAATTAAAACCTGAAACTGTAATTCCTGGGCACGGAACAGTTATGAAGGGAAAAAAACTGGCTGTTGGTTTGGAGAAATTAGTGAATAATTTCGATGAAATGGCCGTTCCAGAGTATGGGAAATTTGTAGACGGTGAAAGTCCTAATTCTCATTAACCCACACTTCTTTCAAAAAAATAAGCACAATGCTTCATTCAAAAACAAAAGCTGTGCTACAATAATTTACAGAAATGAGGTGTATGTATTGAAAATAGAGATTTGGTCAGATTTTGTTTGCCCTTTTTGTTATATAGGTAAACGAAGGCTGGAAAATGCATTAACTGATTTCAAACATAATAAAGAAGTAGAATTAGAATATAAAAGTTATGAATTAGATCCAAATGCAAAGCAACAGCCTGGTAAAAGCTTTCACGAATTGCTGGCAGGTAAGTATAACATGACAGTGGAGAAAGCAAAGAGTATGAATGAAGATTTGGCAAAGCAGGCAGAAGAAGTTGGACTAACTTATCACTTTGACAAGATGCAACATACCAACACCTTTGATGCCCATCGTGTTGCGAAATTCGCAGCGGAACAAGGAAAAGGAAAAGAAATGACAGAACGATTGCTTCAAGCCTACTTTACTGAAGGTAAGCTGATTAGTGACCATGTCACACTAATTGACCTTGCTAAAGAGGTTGGATTGCAAGAGGAAGCTGTAACAGAATTATTGAAAGTAGATGATTACGCTATCCATGTTCGCGCAGATGAAGAACAAGCACGCCAAATTGGGGTGCAAGGTGTTCCGTTCTTTGTTTTCAATGAAAAATATGCTGTGTCAGGGGCACAACCTGCTTCTGTATTTGCTGAAGTTCTTGAAAAAGTTTGGTTAGAGGAAAATCAAGGACCAACACTACAGTCATTAAATCCGACGAAGTCTAAAACAACCTACTGTACGGATGAAGGCTGTGAAACGGAAGAATAAATTGTTAAAAATAATTGATTAAGTAACTAGAAGCAACCAAGTGAGAAACTTTTCTCGCCTGGTTGTTTTTTTATTTAATATGGGGAGGTTACTCCTGTACAAATACTATCTTTATACATATATCTCTATTTGGGAAAGTGCACTGTGCGTAAAGTAGAGGATTAAATGCATACCAAAAAAGAATAAATAATTCTCATTTTGTGTTGACGGTTACTTAAATTCTGCTATACTGGTAACTGAGAACTAATTGATAATGAATCTCATTATTAATTAAACTCAGTAAAAAGTAATAATAATTATTAAATAGGTTGAACAGCAAAAGGGATATCACGCTCAAAACCTGCAATAAAAAGTAAGATTTGGGAAGGTTCGTCTATGAAAATCCGTTACTTAGTTACAGTACTTATTATCTTATCAATTATATCCGTTTTTACTGGTGTCTCCAGTGTGTCTATATTAGATATTTTTTCTTTAACCGAAGATCAAATACAAATATTAACAGTAAGTAGACTTCCCAGACTAGTAAGCATTCTAATTGCTGGAATGAGCATGAGTATCTGTGGATTGATTATGCAGCAGCTTAGTAAGAACAAGTTTGTTTCACCTACAACGTCTGGAACATTGGATTCTGCGAGGCTGGGAATACTTGTTTCGATGATGATCTTTACATCCGCAAGCCCTTTCCAAAAAATGTTCGTATCCTTTATCTTCGCTTTACTTGGTACGTTTATTTTTATGAAAATACTTGAAAAAGTTAAATTCAAGGATGCTATTTTTATCCCATTAATCGGACTGATGTTTGGAAATATCATAAGTTCTATTTCTACTTTTTTTGCATATAAGAATGACCTGATTCAAAATTTGTCATCATGGATGCAAGGCGATTTTTCAATGATTATGAGTGGGAATTATGAATTGATGTTCGTAAGTATACCGATTTTAGGTCTCGCGTTTTTTTATGCGAACAAATTTACCATTGCCGGGATGGGAGAAGATTTTTCCAAAAACCTTGGTTTGAATTATCGGCAGGTAGTGAATTTAGGTTTAGTTATCGTAGCACTTGTAACCGCATCAGTTGTATTGGCGGTTGGTATGATTCCATTTTTAGGATTAATTATCCCGAACATTGTCACAATATACCAGGGCGACCACTTGAAGAAAAGTCTGATACATACAGCATTGCTGGGGGCAATATTTGTAATGGCATGTGATATTATCGGCAGGGTAATCATTTATCCATATGAAATCCCAATCAGTTTAACGGTCGGGTGATAGGTAGTGGCGTGTTCATCTACCTATTATTAAGGAGAAAGAAATATGGATTATAAGAAAAAAACAATTATTTTAGCTATTGTAGCAGCTTTGCTGGCTTGTCTTTATATATTTTATAATCTCACTGGAAATATTGATTACATTCTGCCGAGAAGGATTATTAAAGTGGTTGCGATTATTCTCACTGGCGGTGCAATAGCTTTTGCAACAACCATATTTATGACAATTACTAATAACCGTATTTTAACACCGAGTGTAATGGGTCTGGATTCTTTATATTTATTGATCCAAACAATGATTGTATTTGTATTCGGTTCTCAATCGCTTGTCATGATGAACAGTAAAGTCAATTATCTAGTATCTATTGGTTGTATGGTGGTGTTTTCACTCATACTTTATCGAATCCTCTTCAAAGGGGAAAAGAACAATATTTACTTTCTTTTGTTAATTGGTATGATTCTCGGTACCTTCTTTGGCAGTCTGACATCTTTCATGCAGGTACTGATTGATCCAAATGAGTTTATGATAGCGCAGGACAAAATGTTTGCAAGTATTAACAATGTAAATACTGATCTCGTATACCTGTCAGTTGGATTGATAGTCCTCGTTGCCTTCTATTTTATGCGCTATTTCAAATATCTTGATGTATTGGCACTTGGCAAAGATGAGGCAATAAACTTAGGTGTTCCTTATGACCATGTAGTAAAACGATTACTTATTATCGTGGCAGTATTAATAGCCATATCTACTGCTCTCGTAGGACCGATTACCTTTTTAGGATTGCTGGTTGTCAATGTTGCTTACGAATTCCTGAAGACATTTCGACATTCATATTTGCTGACAGGTTCCATGTTAATTAGCATAATTGCACTACTTGGCGGGCAATTTATTGTAGAAAAGATATTTACATTTCAAACTACAATAAGTGTCATTATCAATTTCGTAGGTGGAGTTTACTTCATATATCTTTTGTTAAAGGAGAATAAATCATGGTAGATATTAAAAATGTTTTTAAAGCGTATAACCAGAAAAAAGTGATTGAAGATGTTTCTGTTCATATTGAAAAAGGGAAAATCACTTCCTTTATCGGGCCTAATGGAGCCGGTAAAAGTACGCTAATCTCTATGGTTAGCAGACTTATAACAAAGGATGGCGGAGAGATCACTATTGATGGAAAAGATGTTCTTAAAACAAAGAACAATGAGATGGCAAAGAAGATTTCTATTCTCAAACAGTCTAACTCCATTAACCTAAAATTAACTGTTAGGGAGCTTGTTTCCTTTGGCCGCTTTCCGTATTCTCAAGGCAGGTTAAAAGAAGAGGACTGGCAGAAAGTTGATGAGGCGATTGATTACATGGAATTAAGAGAAATGCAGGATAAATTTCTTGATGAGCTAAGTGGCGGGCAACGTCAACGTGCTCATATTGCAATGGTTATTGCACAGGATACGGAATACATTTTACTTGATGAACCGTTAAATAACTTGGATATGCGTCACTCCGTGCAAATTATGAAAACATTGCGCAGGCTGGTGGATGAATTAAATAAAACAATTGTAATTGTCATCCATGATATTAATTTTGCATCCTGTTATTCAGACAATATTGTAGCACTAAAAGATGGCAAGGTTGTTAAGCATGGCCGAACCTGTGATGTCATCGATGAATGTGTATTAAAAGATATTTATGATATGGATATAGATATTAAGAATATTGATGACAAACGAATCTGTGTTTATTTCTAATAAAAGGTGAAGAGGCTATAGGAGGAGTAGTTTCCTATCATGTGAGCAATTAAAAAAAGCCCTTTCCATGAAAACGGTGTGCAGACCAAATTCATAAAAAAGGACCCTACTAACTATTATCATACCTTAACTCCATGCTTTGGTAAACAAAAAAACACGCTTGGAGTCTGTATAAAAATAAAATAGGAATGGCAAGCCCATATTTGCCAACCTTATATTTCTCGCTCATGTTGATAGATTCAATCGCTCTGCTACGCTTCATTACCGATTATTAGTATAAAAATATATAAAAAACATAAGGAGTTAGAGACATGAAGAAATTTTTATTATTAGCAGTTATAGCATTTATTGCTCTATTTACAGTAGCTTGTGGTACAAGTGAAGAGGAAAATAAAACTTCTGGTTCAGATGAAGGAAGTAAAAAAGAAGAAAGCAGTGAACAATCAGAAACAATTACAGTTAAGCACGAACTTGGTGAGACGGAAGTTCCTAAAAATCCTGAGAAAGTAGTTGTATTTGATTTTGGAATGCTTGATACAATGAATAAATTAGGTATTGAGGTTACAGCACTACCGAAGAAAATCATCCCTGAATACTTAAGTGAATACAATGATGAAAAATATGAAAACGTAGGTAGTTTAAAAGAACCTGATTTTGAAAAAATTGCTGAAATTGACCCTGATCTAATTATCATTTCTGGTCGCCAATCTGATGTATATGAGCAGCTGAAAGAGCTTGCACCTACTGTATACCTTGGTTTGGACGCTACGCGCTACATGGATTCATTTAAAGAAAATGTAACTACTGTTGGAGAAATTTTTGGTAAAGAAGAAGAAGTGAAAACTGAATTAGAAGATATTGAAGGTTTAATCAGCTCTGTAAATGAAAAAGCAGAGAAGTTAGATAAAAAAGCATTACTATTATTAGCAAATGACGATAAAATCAGTGCTTACGGTCCTAATTCCCGCTTCGGATTAATTCATGATGTATTAGGCTTACCGGCAGCTGATGAAAATATTGAGGCATCTACACATGGAATGAACGTTTCATTTGAATATGTTGTGGAGCAAAACCCTGAATTGTTATATGTTATCGATCGTAGTGCTGCTATCGGCGCAGAAGGTTCATCTGCTAAGCAAATGGTTGAAAACGAATTGGTAGAAAATACAACTGCATATAAAAATGATGATATCTATTATTTAGATCCAGAACTATGGTATCTATCTGGGGGCGGCCTAATTTCTGTTAAAGAAATGATTAAAGAAGTGGAAGCAAGCCTGGAAAAATAATAGTATGAAGAGTGGCTCTAAAACAGAGCTGCTCTTTTTCTATATACATCACTCTGAAATGTAAACGAAGGATTAATTCATATTATAGATAAAATGCGAAGTAACTTGATAGTACTGTAAACGGCCGTTCCGGAAAAAGCACTTCGCTTTCCGTGGGCAACGCTTCAGCTTCCTCGGAAGAAAACCACTTCCTGCGGGATCTTCAGCTGTTGCTTT
>NZ_BAZS01000039.1 GCF_001310895.1 Virgibacillus halodenitrificans JCM 12304
TAAGAGTGATGACGGACATTGCGCACCGGAAAACGAGGTTAAATGTCTATCATAGGAGTGATGACGGACATTGCGCCCACATAAAACGTACGGCACTTTCTTTTTTGACCGATTTATCATTCTACTAAACTTTTTATAGAAAAGCAGGTTTACTTTAGTAGTAATTCACTATATTTGTTCATTGCAAAAAGGAGTATTCACATGAAAAGATTATTTATTAATGGGAGAATATACACATTTGACCCAACCAGGCCTGTAGCAGAAGCTGTTCTTATAGAAAATGGTTGCTTTATGGATATAGGCAATACAGTTGAATTGCAACAACGTTGGGGAGATGAATTGGATATAGTTGATTTAAAAGGGAAAACAGTGACCCCTGGCCTTATTGACAGCCATCTTCATCTGTCCTTGATTGCTAATAGTTTTCTAGAACTTGATCTAACAGGAGTTAGATCAAAATTTGACATGCTGGAGAAAATCAAACATAAAGCGAACTCCCTTCAACAAGGAGAGTGGTTGTTGGGAAGTGGCTGGGACGAAAATCTGTTTGAGGATGGTAGTTTTCCCACTATTCAAGAATTAGATGTGGTTGCTCCACAAAACCCGATATTTTTATCGCGTGTTTGTCTGCATGCCGCTTTAGTTAACAGTAGAGCATTAGAAATTAGTCAATATTACCAAGGAATTCAAGTACCTGAGGGTGGAGAGATTGTTTTAGACCCAGTATCCCATGAACCGACTGGTCTTCTATTAGAAACAGCATCTGAGTTAATCAAGAAGTACATTCCAGAAAAGTCTTATGCACAATTGAAATATGCGATGAAAAAAGCCATGCAGTACGCAATCAGCTTGGGAATAACAAGCGTACATACAAATGACCCCTTTTACTTAGGGGGATTAGAGCAAACTTACCAAATCTATGATGAACTATTAAACATAGACAACATTGGTTTACGATGTAATCTATTAATCAATCATGAGTTTATAGATGATATTAGAAAAATGGGAATGTATGCAGGATATGGAAATGAAACGTTAAAAATTGGTGCCATAAAAATATTTGCAGATGGGGCATTTGGCAGAAGGACCGCATTATTATCAGAGGCTTATACGGATGCTCCAAATGAATTCGGTAATGCTATTTTTGAACAAGCGACACTTTATGAAATTGTACGAAAGGCCAGGGAGCTATCCATGCCAATAGCAGTTCATGTCATAGGAGACCAGGCATTGGAAAATGTTCTTGATGTTCTTGATCAATTTCCAACTGCAGCCTATCGTGACCGACTTATTCATGTTCAAGTAGTACGAGAAGAGTTAGTCGGTCGATTAGCAGTTCCTACTAGAATTGCAGATATACAGCCGCGTTTTTTAGTTGGAGACTTCCCTTGGGTAGAAGAAAGACTTGGCGAAAAGCGGATGAAATTAGCTTATGCATGGAAAACGTTACTAGAATCCGGCGTCATTTGTGCCGGTGGATCAGATTCCCCAGTAGAGCCGCTCAATCCTCTTTTGGGAATCCATGCGGCTGTAACGCGTCGAGCGCCTGGGGAGACGCATAACGGTTGGTATGAGCAGGAAAAGATGACCATGATAGAGGCATTCCGGCTATTTACTGAGATGGGGGCATACCCAACGAACGAGGAAACGATTAAAGGGACGATTGCAAGAGGAAAGCTTGCAGATATGGTTGTATTTTCAAAAGATCCGTTTGAAATGGAAAACCCCGATGAATTGCTGGATACAGAAGTAGAGATGACGATCATTGGGGGAGAAGTAAAGTATAAAAAAGAGGATTAAAAAAAACAAAATTCTGAAAAACCTGTCAGGTAGCACTTGACGGGTTTTTTAGTAGTATAAAAGTAATAAAGGACATGTACTATTACTCAATACACCTAGAAACAAAACGTAAAAATTAGTTGAAGTATTTAGACTTTTTATTATCTTATTCTTCCTTTATTTGAAACCATGTGATAGAATCAGCAATTATTGAAATAGTCTGACCTTATGAGGAGGGGAAATTTTGAAAGTATTAGAGAAAGTTAGTAATTTAGCAGGAAATACGTTTGCAATCTGGGTAATTCTGTTTGGGGTGCTGGCGTTTATGTTTCCAATGGGTTTTACATGGATTGCACCTCACATTGCTTTGTTATTAGGGATAATTATGTTTGGAATGGGGCTCACCCTTTCTCTTCAGGATTTTAAAGGAGTTATTCAGGCTCCTAAAGCAGTACTTATAGCAGTAGCAGCGCAATATACCATTATGCCATTACTTGCTTATGGACTTGCGAATCTATTCCAATTGCCTGCAGAGGTAGCGGTTGGAGTTATACTTGTAGGTTGTTGCCCAGGTGGAACAGCATCAAATGTGATGACTTTTCTGGCAAAGGGAAACACAGCATTATCTGTTTCTGTAACTGCTGTATCAACACTTCTTGCTCCGTTACTGACTCCTGCATTAACTTTACTTTTTGCAAGTCAATGGCTTCCCGTATCAGCAGGCAATATGTTTATGTCTATTGTTAAGATAGTGCTCATTCCAATTGTACTAGGTATTATTATCCGTTTATTATTCAGTAAGCAAGTGGACAAAACAATTGGTGTTTTGCCACTGATTTCTGTTATAGGTATCGTAGCTGTAGCCTCTGCAGTAGTAGCTGTAAATAAGGATTCCATTGTTACAACAGGATTATTGATTTTTACGGTCGTCGTGCTGCATAATCTATTAGGTCTGTTTTTAGGATATATGCTGGCAAAAGCCTTCCGATTTAATTTGGCTGACATAAAGGCTATGTCCATTGAAGTAGGTATGCAAAACTCCGGACTTGGATCCGCCTTGGCTTTAGCTCATTTTGCGCCAATCGCTGCAGTTCCGAGTGCTATTTTCAGTGTATGGCATAATATATCAGGTCCAATTTTAGCGACATGGTGGAGCAAACAAAGTGAAACAGATACAACTGAATCAACTAATCAGACAAAAAATATTAGTTGAAAGTTATATAGATTGTATTGCAAGGAAAATGATATATATTATACGGTTTACCATAGCAATAACCAACATGTCCCTGTTAAAGGGGCATGTTAATTTATTCTGTGAAAAGTTATACCACAATTAATTAAATTACGTCCTCAAATTCTTTGGATGACAAGGGTTTATACAAAATTGGAATAAATTAATTATTTTCCACTAGAATAAATACATTGAAGTATTAGAAAATTAGTCATATAATTATTCGAAAGAAAGGGAGGGTATATGATGGAAAAAGATTTACGGATAAAAAGTAAGGTGTTCAGTGAAGGTTCGATGAAAGCACCTAATAGAGCAATGCTGCGAGCAGTAGGTGTTACTGACGAGGATTTTAAAAAGCCAATGATTGGAGTTGCAAGTACATGGAGTGAGGTAACGCCATGTAATATACATATTGATGATTTAGCTATACAAGCAAAAGAAGGTGCAAGAGAGGCAGGGGGCGTGCCTTTAATATTTAATACAATCACCGTATCTGATGGTATCTCAATGGGGACACAAGGTATGCGTTATTCCTTGCCAAGCCGTGATGTGATTGCTGACTCTATTGAGACAGTAGTTGGTGCGGAAAATTTGGACGGTCTAGTAGCAATTGGTGCATGTGATAAAAATATTCCTGGCTGTGCAATTGCAATTGCCAATGCAGGTGTTCCATCGGTATTTGTTTATGGAGGCACAATTGCACCCGGGAAACACCGTGGTAAAGATATAGATATTGTTTCCGTTTTTGAAGGTGTCGGCAAGCATAATAATGGGGATATCGATGATGAAGAATTGCGTTCCATCGAGTGTCATGCATGTCCTGGAGCTGGTGCGTGCGGAGGTATGTACACAGCGAATACAATGGCATCCGCGATGGAAGCAATGGGGATGAGTTTACCTGGAAGTTCGTCTAACCCTGCAGAAACCGCAGATAAAGCGAAGGATTGTGCCAAAGCTGGGGAAGCAGTCTATCATTTACTTGAAAAAGGAATTTATCCTAAAGATATTATGACAAAAGAAGCTTTTGAGAATGCAATCACAGTAGTCATGGCATTAGGAGGCTCAACAAATGCTATTCTACATTTGCTATCTATCGCTCATGCAATTGAAGTAGATTTAACGATCGATGATTTTAATAGAATTCAAGAAAAAACACCACATTTGGCTGACCTTAAGCCGAGCGGGAAATATGTCATGCAGGATCTTCATCGTGTAGGAGGTGTTCAGGCTGTTATGAAACTTCTCCATGAAGCGGGCTATTTACATGGAGACTGTATTACAGTTACAGGAAAAACAGTAGCTGAAAACTTAGCAGAAGCTCCTTCTTTAAAAGATGGACAAGATGTTATTATGCCTTTTGATAAACCTAAACGAGCAGATGGTCCACTAATTGTATTAAAAGGGAACTTGGCACCAAGTGGAGGGGTTGCGAAGGTCTCCGGTGTTAAAGTGAGTCGACACACTGGACCTGCACGTGTTTTTGATACAGAAAAAGAGGCGACAGCTGCAGTGATGGATAATCAGATTAACGAAGGAGATGTTCTGGTCATTCGTTATGTAGGTCCTAAGGGGGGGCCAGGGATGCCGGAAATGCTCTCCATTTCGGCAATACTTGTGGGTAAAGGGCTTGGTGAAAAGGTTGCCCTGTTAACAGATGGAAGGTTTTCTGGCGGCACGCATGGATTGGTGGTAGGTCATATTGCACCAGAAGCTCAATCTGGAGGCCCTATTGCATTTTTAAAAGAGGGCGATATGGTCACCATTGACTCAAATAAAAAGGAAATTTCCTTTGAGGTTACGGAAGAAGAATTGGAAAGCCGCAGAAAAGAATGGTCTGCACCCCCATTGTATAAAAAAGGTATATTGGGTAAATATGCTCACAATGTATCCTGTTCTTCAAAAGGAGCAGTAACAGACTTTCTTGGCAAGTAACCAAAACGAAGTCCTGGTTTCTAAATTAGATTCCAGGGCTTTATTTGTGTTCATGAAAGGTTATCAGTTTAGCAATTTTGTTGTATGGAAGACTTAAAAGAAAGTATGTCCATCATATAATTATTAACTAAACAGTAAACTGCCCTGATAAAAAATTTCAGAATAGAAGAGCTTCCGTTTAAAGAATCATCGTTAAACCCTAAATGAATAACCATTCACTTTGTTTTATAAATATAAATTCACTTTGTAACATTTTTGTAATATCTTATTTGTTTATCCATATGTAAACAATGTAAACGCATTCAAATTAAATGACTTATCAAAAGTATCAAAAAACTTTTAAAATACTGTTGACTCTTTCAGGAAAACGTTATATGATTATCGGCAATATCAAATATTCAAATAATAACGAATAGAGATAAATTAACAATAACTACTTGAGTAAAATAAAATATAAAGAACTCGATGACGGGAAAAAAGGAACATGTACGATGTATTTACAGAGATCTGGGGTTGCTGGAAGCCCAGAAATACATGTTGTTCTGACATCATCTCTGAGTGCCAGATTGAACGGAAGCTTCTTATTAGGTCTGGTCAGGTGCAGCTTTATTGTACCTGTTATCAATAAAGGCTTTAATTATAGCCTTATGAGGTAGTATTCGTGAGGATGCTACAAACCTGGGTGGTACCGTGAAAAGAAGGACTCTTTTCTCCCCAATAGCTCTGCAAATATATGCAGATTTATAGGGGGAGGGAAGGGTCCTTTTTGATTTCACCTCTAAAAGCAATAGTAAAACATCGTTTGTTCCAGGAATGGAAGAGCGGGTTTGAATAATTAATTATTATTAAGGGAGGTATGTAGTAGTGAAAGTTGAAGCAAAGCATGAGACAGAAAGTACAGAACAAATGAGGACCGGGGCTGATTTATTTATTCAGACTTTGGTGGATGCGGAAGTAGACACACTCTTCGGTTACCCAGGAGGAGCTGTATTACCAATCTACGATGCGTTATATCGCAGTAACCCTCCATTTGACCATGTACTTTCACGGCATGAGCAAGGCTCCATCCATGCAGCAGAGGGATATGCACGTGTGACTGGTAAGGCGGGAGTAGTATTAGCAACATCTGGCCCAGGGGCAACAAATCTGATTACTGGTATTACCGATGCCATGATGGATTCTATTCCTCTCGTTATCTTTACAGGCCAGGTTGCCAGCGGAGTCATCGGCACTGATGCATTTCAAGAATCAGATGTGATGGGGATTACCACTCCAATCACGAAATACAATTATCAAGTGAAACAGGTATCTGATTTACCGCGGATCGTGAATGAAGCTTTTCACATAGCTACTACAGGACGGCCCGGTCCAGTAGTTGTAGACATCCCAAAAAATGTATCTGCACAGCTAACAGGTACAGAATTCAGTAAAGACTTTAATCTGCCGGGATATCAGCCGAATAAGAAGCCGAACCCCTTACAAATTGTTAAACTAGCAGACGCGCTTAGCAGAGCGAAGAAGCCACTATTACTTGCTGGTGCAGGGGTCGTCTTTGCAAAAGCGACTGAAGAATTAAAAAAGTTCGCTGAAAAGTATCAGCTACCAGTTACCAATACGCTATTAGGACTTGGCAGCTTCCCAGGAACTCATCCATTGCATTTGGGAATGGCGGGAATGCATGGCACCTATACGGCTAATACAGCACTATATGAATGCGATTTGCTCATTAACATTGGCGCAAGATTTGATGACAGACTTACAGGAAACTTAGAACATTTTGCACCACATGCAAAAGTGGCCCATATTGATATCGATCCTGCTGAAATTGGAAAAAATGTCGCAACTGAAATTCCGGTGGTGGCAGATGCAAAAGAAGCTCTGCAAGCATTATTGCAAAGTGTTGTGGAGTTACCTGACCACGAGGTATGGAAAGAAACTTTAAAATTAAATAAAGCAGAATTCCCACTATGGTATGAAAAGCCTGAGCAAAAATTATCTCCTCAATGGTTGATAAAGCAAGTATATGAACAATCAAAAGGAGATGCAATTATAACTACAGATGTTGGGCAGCATCAAATGTGGGCAGCACAGTTTTATACTTTTGATAAACCAAACCGTTGGGTTACATCTGGTGGACTTGGAACCATGGGATTTGGATTTCCAGCAGCCATTGGAGCACAATTAGGAGCTCCAGATGATTTGGTAGTTTCCATTGTGGGTGACGGAGGATTTCAAATGACTCTTCAAGAATTATCAATACTCAAAGAGAGAAACCTTCCAGTCAAGATTATTATTGTAAATAACGAAGCACTCGGGATGGTAAGACAATGGCAGGAAAGCTTTTATGAGGAACGTTATTCTGAATCACTGCTGACGATGAATCCGGACTTTGTGAAACTTGCAGAAAGTTATGGGATTAGAGGTTTACGTATTGACCAGGAAGAGGATGTTATTCCGATGTTACAGGATATCTTTTCATATAATGGCCCAGTTGTAGTAGATTGTCGTGTTGAACAAAAAACATGTGTATATCCAATGATAGCTCCTGGGAAAGGAATCCACGAAATGATAGGGGTGAAGAAATGAAACGGATCATTGTAGCCACGGTCCAAGATAGAAGTGGTGTATTAAATCGGATTACAGGAATGTTGCAGAAACGCCAATTTAACATTGATAGCATTTCAGTTGGTAGTTCTGAAACAGAGGGAGTCTCCAAAATGACTTTTGTAGTTGATGTTGGAGACCACCAAAAACTAGAACAGCTAACAAAACAATTGAATAAGCAAATTGATGTTCTGAAAGTTTCCGATATTACCGATAAAGCCATAGTTGCAAGAGAACTTGCACTGATTAAGGTTGGAGGAAGTGGTCAATTACGCTCAGAGATTCAAGGGATAATCACCCCATTCCGTGCATCCATTATTGATGTAAGCAAAGACAGCCTAACAATTCAAGTGACTGGGAAGCCCGATAAAGTTGAAGCATTAATATCTTTACTGAAACCATATGGTATCAAAGAGTTAACTAAAACGGGTGTAACTGCATTTTTACGTGGGCAGCAGCCACAACAGGTAACAGAGCTTAATTCACATTTAATATAAACGAATAACGCTAGAAATGCCCTTAGATTATATAGTGAAAAGAAAAAACAAAAAATGAGAGGAAGATTAATATGTCAAAAGTACTTTATGAAAAAGATATCCAAAAAGAGGTTTTACAAGGAAAGAAAATTGCAGTAGTAGGATATGGATCTCAAGGTCATGCCCATGCATTAAACCTTCGTGAAAGCGGATATGATGTAGTTGTGGGTCTTCGCCCAGGCAAGTCTCAACAAAAAGCAGAAGAAGATGGTTTTCAGGTTGTTTCTGTAGCCGATGCAGTAAGTCAGTCTGAAGTAGTAATGGTGTTGTTGCCGGATGAGTTGCAGACAGCTGTCTATAATGAAAGCATTAAACCGAACCTTCAGGCTGGAAATGCAATAGCATTTGCACACGGATTCAATGTACATTTCAGCCAAATTGTCCCTCCTGAAGATGTAGATGTATTTTTGGTAGCGCCGAAAGGGCCAGGTCATCTAGTACGTAGGACGTATGAAGAAGGAGCCGGAGTTCCTGCATTATATGGTGTATACCAAGATGTAACAGGGCAGGCAAGAGAGTTGGCACTTGCTTATGCACAAGGAATTGGAGCTGCACGGGCAGGAGTATTGGAAACAAGCTTCCAGGAAGAAACAGAAACAGATCTCTTCGGGGAGCAGGCAGTATTATGTGGTGGTGTAACAAGTTTAATCAAAGCTGGTTTTGAAACATTAACAGAAGCTGGCTATCAACCGGAAGTTGCGTATTTTGAATGTTTACATGAAATGAAATTGATTGTTGACCTTCTATATGAAGGTGGATTGGAAAATATGCGTTATTCCATTTCAGACACTGCTCAATGGGGAGATTTTGTATCTGGACCTCGAGTTATTGATGAGAACACTAAAGCACGCATGAAGGATATTCTAACAGATGTGCAAACAGGTCAATTTGCTAAAGGATGGATTCTTGAAAACCAGGCAAATCGCCCACAATTTAATGCAATCAACGCTAAAGAAAATCAACATCCAATTGAAAAAGTAGGAAGGGAGTTACGTGAATTAATGCCTTTTGTTAAACAACCATTGCAAAACAAAAATAAACAGCAAAAGGGTGTGAAAGAGCATGTCACAAATTAGAATTTTTGACACAACCCTAAGGGATGGGGAGCAGTCACCTGGTGTAAACCTGAATCAACTTGAAAAGCTTGAAATTGCAAAACAGCTGGAACGTTTAGGTGTAAGCAGGATGGAAGCAGGATTTCCTGCTTCCTCCAAAGGGGATTTTAATGCAGTCAAGGCAATAGCCGATACAATTAAAAACACATCCGTAACTGCATTGGCAAGAACGGTGAAATCGGATATTGATACAGCCTGGGATGCACTAAAAGGTGCAGCTGAGCCAAGTATTCATTTGTTTCTTGCTACATCACCAATTCATATGACTTACAAACTAAAGCAGACACCTGATCAAGTTATTGAAACTGCAGTTAATATGGTGGCATATGCTAAACAAAAATTCACTCATGTTCAATGGTCTGCAGAAGATGCTTCACGTTCGGATTGGGAATTCCTGGCGCAAATCATTGAAAAGGTTCTCGATGCCGGTGCTACAGTAATCAACCTGCCGGATACAGTGGGGTATACAACACCGTTAGAATATGGAAATATGTTTAAATATATGAAAGAGAATGTTCCTAACATAAATCAAGCCAGTCTTTCATGTCACTGCCATAATGATCTTGGTATGGCAGTTGCAAACTCTATAGCTGCAGTACAAAACGGTGCTACACAAATAGAGGGAACTATTAATGGTATTGGGGAACGTGCAGGTAATGCATCCTTGGAAGAGGTGGCAGTAGCTTTAAAAATTCGCTCTGATTTTTATCCATATACAACGGGTTTAAAACTGGAGGAAATCAAACGGACCAGTGACTTGGTAGCAAAATTAACAGGCATGTATGTGCAGGCAAACAAAGCGGTTGTCGGTAGAAATGCTTTTGCTCACGAGTCAGGGATCCATCAGGATGGTGTACTCAAGAATGCCTCTACCTATGAAATTATTACACCAGAAATGGTCGGAGTAAAATCCAATACGTTGTTCATGGGCAAACATTCTGGACGGCATGCGTTTAAGGATAAGGTGAAAGACCTTGGAATCGATCTTACTGAAGATAAATTAAAGGAAGCCTTTAAACTATTTAAGCAGTTAACAGATCATAAAAAAGAAGTTACAGATGATGATTTGTTTACAATTATTATGGAGGTTCAAACAGATACAGCTTCTGTAAACAAATACCAAATGGAGATGTTCCAAGTACAGTATGGAACTACTAATATACCTACAGCGACTGTACAGTTGAAAACTCCTAGTGGTGAAACAGTGCATGCAGCCCAGACGGCTTCGGGTAGTGTAGAAGCATTATATAAAACATTGGATGTGTTAATTGAAGAAGATTTACAGTTAATTGATTATCAATTGAATTCTGTTGGTGGAGGGAAGGATGCACTTGCAGAATCCCATGTTCAGTTGAAGGTTAACGGCGAGACAGTAAATGGGCGTGGTTCAGCTCAGGATGTTATAGAAGCATCAGGAAATGCATTTTTAAACGCAGTAAACAGATATATTGTTCAACAGAACAGTTTTATTAAACAAGAGGTTGGATCGGAAGTGTAAGCGAGAGCCAGGCATGTGGTTCCGCTCGTATCGGCAGTTTACGTATAAACATGGAGGAGGGCTATGGTATGAATAAGCAAATTATTTTGTTGCCTGGAGACGGTGTTGGTAAAGAAATTATGGAGTCAGCAAAGGTAGTGTTAAATGCAGTAGCCAGTGAATTTGGGCATCGTTTTACATTTCATCAGCATGCAATCGGTGGAGAGGCAATTGATGCTTACGATACACCATTGCCTGAAGATACAGTAAAAGCATGCAAGGGAGCAGATGCAATACTACTTGGTGCTGTTGGAGGACCAAAGTGGGACGCTCTTCCTGCTGCAAAGAGACCGGAAAAAGGTTTATTGGGGATACGTAAACAGCTAGGTTTATTTGCTAATTTACGTCCTATAAAAGGATTCAATTCCATGTTGCATGCTTCTCCGCTTAAAGAAGAGGTTATTGCAGGAAGTGATATCTTAATCATTCGAGAACTAACAAGTGGGCTATATTTCGGAGAACCGCGTGAAAGACGGGAAAACGGCAACGCGGTAGTTGATACACTTTATTATCATCGATCAGAAATGGAGCGAATTATTGAAAAGGCATTTGAGAGTGCGAGATTAAGAGATAACCATGTTACATCTGTGGATAAGGCTAATGTATTAGAATCAAGTCGAATGTGGAGAGAAATAGTTGAGGAAACTGGTAAGAAATATCCAGATGTAAAAGTCGACCATATGCTTGTAGACGCTGCTGCAATGAAGCTGATTACACAGCCAAACTACTTTGATGTTATCGTTACAGAGAATTTATTTGGAGATATCTTAAGTGATGAAGCTTCGGTATTGACTGGTTCACTTGGAATGCTACCATCGGCAAGTCTTCGATCAGATGGTCTAGGGTTGTATGAACCTGTCCATGGTTCGGCACCTGACATTGCAGGACTTGGTATTGCTAATCCGGTAGGAATGATTTTATCAGCTGCCATGATGCTAAGATATTCTTTTCAGATGGAAGAAGAAGCCGCAGAAATAGAGCGGGCAGTTAATGATTGCTTGGACCAAGGATACCATACTGCTGATCTTTCCAGTAATGGTGGGATGAAAGTAGGGACAAAGGAAATGACAGCAGCTATTGTTGATTCACTGACAACCAAAAGTGTTTCAAACAGTATATGTAGTATGTATGTTTAACGCGGGGGTGCAAGAAATGGGGAAACCACAAACGATTATAGAGAAAATATGGGAAAAACATGTAGTTCATCAAGAAGAAGGCAAGCCAGATTTATTATATATTGATCTGCATTTGGTTCATGAAGTAACTTCACCGCAAGCGTTCGAGGGTTTACGACTGAGCAATCGGAAGGTGCGCCGTCCAGATCTCACGTATGCTACGATGGATCATAATGTGCCTACACAAAATAGAGAAGTAATAAAAGATAAAGTTTCTAAAAAGCAAATGGAAACCCTCCAGGAGAATTGTAAGGAACATGGTATTAAGCTTGCAGATATGTTTCATCCAGACCAAGGTATTGTCCATGTAATTGGCCCCCAGCTCGGTCTTACCCAGCCCGGTAAAACAATTGTTTGTGGGGATAGCCATACATCAACACATGGAGCTTTTGGTGCTCTAGCCTTTGGTATTGGTACAAGTGAAGTAGAGCATGTGCTTGCTACTCAAACCATTTGGCAAGAACGCCCGAAAACCTTGAATGTCAAGGTTGAAGGTGAATTGGGCCCAGGAGTTACTGCAAAAGATTTGATCCTGGCAATTATCGCTAAATTTGGTGTGAGATTTGGAACTGGCTATGTTATTGAGTATACAGGTCAAGCCGTTCGCAACCTTTCCATGGAAGGAAGAATGACTGTCTGTAATATGTCTATCGAAGCGGGAGCAAGAGCCGGGTTAATTAGCCCAGATGAAAAAACGATCGAATTTTTAAAAGGAAAAGAATATGTGCCAGATGGCGATGCGTATAAGCAGTTGGCAGATTCTTGGCTGCAACTGGCAACAGATGAAGGAGCTAAATACGATAAAACAGTTACTATAAAAGCAGAGGATATTGAACCACAGGTTTCTTGGGGGACAAATCCTGGAATGTGTGTTCCGATTAGTGGCAAAACACCTGATCTCAATGAGGTTGACTATCGTGAAGATGTAGAGCGCGCATTGGAATACATGGGATTAGATGAGAATCAGCCCATTACATCTATAGAAATCGACCATGTTTTTATCGGGTCGTGTACCAATTCACGCTTGAATGATTTACAAAAGGCAGCTTCCATTGTTGATGGGAGAAAAGTAAAAGAAAACGTGCGTGCGATTGTTGTTCCTGGTTCCTTCAGTATAAAAATGCAAGCTGAAAAAGAAGGGCTTGATATGATTTTTAAAAAAGCAGGCTTTGAATGGCGTGAAGCAGGTTGCAGTATGTGTCTGGCAATGAATGACGATATTGTACCACCTGGTGGCAGATGTGCCTCAACATCAAATCGTAATTTTGAAGGGCGTCAAGGAAATGGGTCGAGAACTCACTTGGTTAGCCCTGAAATGGCTGCAGCAGCTGCTATAGAAGGACATTTTGTAGATGTTAGAAAATATGCCGGAGTTCCGAGTTAGGGGGTGCAGACATGGAAGCAATTAAAAAACACAAAGGTCTAGTTTATCCTTTGAACCGTACTAATATAGACACAGATCAGATCATACCAAAACAGTTTTTAAAACGTATTGAACGTACAGGGTTTGGCCAGTTTTTGTTTTACCATTGGCGGTTTGACGATAATGGGAATAAACGGCAAAACTTTGCATTAAATAAAGAGGCTTATGAAGGTGTAACTATTTTGCTGGCTGGAGAAAATTTTGGCTGTGGTTCTTCTCGTGAACATGCTCCTTGGGCATTGTTGGATTACGGTTTCCGGGTAATTATTGCCCCAAGCTTTGCGGATATTTTTTATAATAATGCATTAAAAAACGGAATTATACCAATTCAACTGGATGAGGAACAAATTGGTGAATGGATGAAACAGGCTGAAGAAACTTCTATGAGCTTGGATATAGATTTGATTAATCAACAAATTACGGATTCAGCAGGAAATAACATAAGCTTTCATATTCCTGCATACCATAAAGAAAAACTTATTAATGGTTGGGATGAGATTGCTCTTACCTTGAAACATGAGGATAAGATTAGTGCATATGAAGTACGCTAAAACATTTTGTCTGATAAACACGTAAGTAGAATTTATTTTTACAAGAGGAGTGTGAACCAATTGGGAATTGCTTAACAGGTGAAAAGATTCATACGGCGTTAGGGAGACTAACGCCAATCGTTCACCGTACACCTTTAATAACATCGGAGACAACAAATAATCTAGTTGGTAAAAAGGTTTATTTTAAAATGGAAAATCAGCAAAAAACCGGTGCTTTTAAGTTTAGAGGAGCTACCTTTAAGCTTATGCAAATGCCAAAAAGTCAATTGAAAAAAGGTGTGATCACTGCTTCTGCAGGAAATCATGCCCAGGGAGTTGCTTATGCTGCTGCTAAATTAGGAGTAAAAGCTACTATTTTTATGGCAGAAAAAACTCCGCTTGCAAAAGTGAATGCTACCAGAAACTATGGTGCTGAGGTAGTGTTAACTGGAGAGACTTTTCAGGAAGCATATGAAGCTTCTGTTCAGAAACAAATGCAGAGTGGAGCTGTGTATATTCATCCGTTTGATGATTATGATGTGATGGCAGGCCAAGGCACAATTGCTATGGAAATGCTGAAACAAGAGGATAGAATAGATACAATTCTTGCTCCAATTGGTGGAGGCGGTTTAATATCAGGGATTGCGGTAGCTGCCAAGCACGTCAATCGGAATATAAAGGTGATTGGTGTACAAGCTGATGGAGCTTCTGCGATGCATGATAGTTTTCATAGTGGTAAATTAAAAAAAGTTAAGACTGTTTCCACAATTGCAGAGGGGATTGCAGTAAAGCAACCCGGTGAGCATACATTTCCTATTATTCAGAAGTATGTAGATGATATTGTAACTGTATCGGATGAAGAAATTGCGTCTGCAATTGTATATATGCTTGAGAGGAATAAGACGTTAATGGAAGGAGCAGGTGCTGCTACGCTTGCAGCATTGTTCGCTCATAATGATAAGATAAGATCAAGGCATCTTGGTGTTGTGGTTAGCGGAGGAAATATGGATATCGACACAATGGCCAAGATTCAAACCCTTGCTAAAAAGTTACACCAGCCCGCCTAGGGTAATAGAAAAAGGATTCATCTTTACATAATAAAAGGTGAATCCTTTTTCTATGGGGCAATATGGTATTTTCTGTACAACCACTAATTTACAATGTGGGTAAACTCCTAACTAACTTGGTAGTCGTTTATCTCATTTTAAGGAGGTGGATGGACCCAATGATTTCCACTGCCGGGGGAGGCTTTCACATCTCCGGGTACAAGTGCGACATCTTTTCGTTACCTCACAGTGTCTTCTTTGCCACCCGGCATGGCTTCAACCGCTTCCTCCGCTTCGTTTAGTGTCTTCAGTTCATGCTATTCCGGCAGGAGTTGTCATCTTCCATTTCAATCAATTGGTGTTGCTAACCCTTAAAGGATGTATCTTTCAGTGAATTAAGTACCAGTAATTAATTTTCTCTTATAAAAACAAACCTTAGCGAAGGGGAAATATGTAGACTCCTCGAAAATGGAAATACACATTTTCTTCGTGCGATGACTTGCTGACGTAGCTTTCCTTGTCCTGCGGGAAAAGCGAGACTAGCGAGACCCCACAGAACGGAACGTTAGTGTAGTTCGAGGAGGCTTGCAGGCCGCCCGCGGAAAGCGGAATATTTCCCCGTAGCGGTGATTTACGCAGTCTTTTTATTCTAAGATACTTCGCAGTTCTCTCCAACTCCGCATATGTTTATCTTTTAACACCGATTCCTATGTTTTATAGCTTTTGTCCATAATATTTGTCTAAGGTGAATCCACGCCCGAGTATTTCGGAAGCATTAAGGAAAATAACAAAGGATGTGGGTATCTGTTTTTGTAGAATCTTCTTTAATTGAATAGCTTCCTGTTGTTCAGCTACACAGAGAATCATTGTCTTATCCATATTAGAATACCCTCCGACCGAGCGTACCTTTGTAAGACCACGGTCGATATTTTCCCTGATCAATGATTGAGTTTTCTCTTCTTCTTCTGTAATTATCATAATTAATTTCGTTGCAGAGGTTCGAAGTTGCACGATATCTATAGTCTTACTTGTTATATAAATACACATTAAAGCAAATAAAGTTAATTCCAAATTAAAGACAATTATGGAGGAAATTACAACAAACCCATCAACAATTAATTGAGAGTAACCACTAGACAGGCCAGTGAATTTTTTCACGATTTGAGCTATTGCAGCAGTACCTCCAGTAGAGCCATTACCCTTATATACAATACCTAGACCGGTCCCGAGAATGATTCCTCCATAAAGCGCGCCTAATAATGGGTTCGTTATGGTGTAAGGAATATCAGCACTCAGCCATATAATAAAAGGCACCCAAAAGGTTCCAAGCAACGTTTTCCAACTAAAGTCTTTCCCTAAAGCGAGCCAACCAATAACAAAAATAGGTATATTAATCAGAAACTGTGTATATGCAGGACTTAAATTATATAGTTCATAAAGGATAGTGCTAATTCCTGAGATCCCACCAGCAGCCAGCTTAGAGGGGAGAAGGAACAAGTTATAGGATAGGCCGACCAATGTGGCGCCTACAATAATTTGAAAATATTCCAAGGCGGTTTTATTTTTGTTCATATGTCTTTTTTCCTTTCCTTGTAAAACTAGTACCTGCTATATTCTAACACTAGGAAGGAAGCTAGTAAACTTCAGAACATAAACCACGCCTTGTAATAGTTAAGACACTCAACTTCTCATAAAATTGAAAAAGCACAATCGCCTCGGCAAATTGTGCAGTAAAAGCTTTAGTTATTTAAAGGCAGGCATAGGTTGGCGGGCCGTCATTCTTTTTGCTACTGATTCTGTTAATCCTTTGGTTGTTTTAGGCACAATACTTTTTAATATGGAATTAATCATCGGTGCCATAACACCTTTTGCAGCTATTGATAAATGTCCGGTCATCTCGGTTGTAATCGCATCAACTTCTTTAGCTTTAAAATAACCTTTTCCCACAACATTTTCACTTATCCCTGTAAGGTTAAATGTAACGCAGTTAGGCTCTCTCCACTCCTCGATATCTATCCTTAATGTTACAGTTTTCTGGATCAATCCCGACTCACCTTTTAACTTCCAAATAGACTGTTTTTCATTCAAAATTTTATGGCTCAAATAACCTGGGACTAAGGGAGCCCAATTATCCATGTCGCTGATAAAATTCCATGTAGTTTCAATTGGTACTTTCATGCATAACTGATGAATTCCATTAGGCACGTTCGTTCCTCCTTATATGTAGGTATTGAAAGTAAATCTGCACACATTGCTTATTATATGGAGAGGGTTATAGTTTTAGAAGCTAATATTTCTTTGAATTTCTTTATTCTAACGTTTTTTAAGAATTTCATATTCTAATTATATATTAGACTGTATGTACAAAAAAGAGGAATTAATCTTTCGTCTGTCGAAATAACTAGTAAACTATAAGGGAGAGTGTCTAAATGATAAACACCGCAAAAATTTTATTTACAACGGATAGCCAAGTGGAAAGTAATTCTGCCTTCATGCAGTTTACAGATAGCCATCCCTCGGAAGTATTCTTAACATACCTGAATGGTGAATGTATAATCATTGGGAAAACAGGGGTAGTGGGGTCCACTTTTGAAGATGTTCGTATGCTTGCTGGAAGCATGGCTAAAGAATTACAAAAGGCTGAGGTTGCTTCCGCTGAAGTACATGGTAAACAAATAATAGAAGCTTTTTCCTCCCTGGAAGAAGTGGGAGTTATTACAGCATTTGTTGAGGGTTGGTATCTTGGAGGGTATGATTTTTCTACATATAAATCGAGCAAGGAAAAAGCACAAACAGAACTGCAAATAGTAAAAGGAGAAAAGTTTCAAGCATCCCAAGAAAAAGGAAAGCTTCGGGCAGAAGCAATGGCGTTTTCGCGTGATCTAATGAATGAAATTCCAAGTGTATTAAATCCTTCAACCTATCCGGAAATATTAAAAAAGGAATTTGCTAACACAAGTGTGGATGTAAAGGTATTTGACAAAGCCGAACTGGAAGAAAGAGAAATGCATGGAGTTCTAACTGTCGGAAGAGGAAGTATCCATGAACCTGCGTTTGTAGAATTGAGATATCGTGGTGATGAATCGAAACCACTTATAGCTTTAGTAGGGAAAGGCGTAACTTTTGATACAGGTGGTATTAGTTTGAAAAAGGGAAAAGATATTAGTGACATGCGCATGGATATGGGAGGTTCGGCTGCTGTAGCTGGTGCTATGAAACTTATAGCAGCTACCAAGTTGAAGGTAAATGTTGTGGCTCTTATACCGATCGTTGAAAATATCCCTGACAATACTGCTGTTATTCCTGGCGATGTCATTCATTATAAGAATGGCATGCACGTACAGGTTGGTAATACAGATGCAGAAGGGAGATTAATTTTGGCTGATGGGTTACTCAGAGCAGGAGAGCTAAAAGCGAAGTATGTAGTAGATGTCGCTACATTAACAGGAGCAATTGTAAATGCACTTGGAACAAAGCTTGCTGGGGTGTTTGGTGATGAAACCTTAGCGAATGAATTAAAAACAATAGGCGAGAAAAATGGAGATCATGTATGGCCAATGCCTTTAGTAGATGACTACTTCAGCTACTTGAGCAGTGATTATGCCGACTTTAATAATACAAGTGGAAAAGGGCAAGCTGGTTCCATTGTGGCAGCGCTTTTTCTTCGTAAATTCGTGCCGGAGAATAGTAAATGGTTGCATATAGACATGGCTGGGGTAATGCAGGGAGAAGATAAAGGATATTATGCTAAATCAGCTACTGGATTTGGTGCAAGACTACTTGCAGATTTTACAGCACACGTTACTAATGAAAATTAATTATCGTTCCATCTATTAAAGAAATCTAATATCATCATCAAAAGAAGCAGCTCAAGAAAGCTGCTTCTTTTGTGTATAGAACACACCATCACTCACATCTAGTCGTTTTTACTTGCGTTTTGGCCAGGTACTTTATATAACCAGATTTCCCAGGCTGATGTTTCAGTTTTAAAAGATTTTTCAAATTCTAAACCAAGCTCTTCATAGTTTTTAATGGGTACAGCAGAAAAGATATATTCTCCACCCATGTTTCTTAAAGCTTTTACATTAATCTGCAGATCCTCGATTGCACCATTTCTTTCTTTGGTGAATAAGTAATCTTCTCCATGCTCCGCCACGTACATATAAAGCCGACCTCCCCAAGTATCAAAATACTTCTTAAGAGAAGGACTTTTATTAAGCTCGCCTGCGATAATTTTCCTGAATTGCTCTTTATACTTCAGAGGAAAGCTATTATTATACGTATCTAGAGTATAAAAACCATTATATTGAGCAATTGTTGGGTGCATACCAATACTTACCACCCGATAGGAAGATTGTTTTTTGCCAATATAGTTTTCGATTTCCTCAAAGAGACTTACTCCATAAAATTCCTGAAACGTCGGTGTATTAAATTGACTGTATTTATTTTCTTCATTTAATGGAAAGGCTATTGTACATTGATAAATGATTAATACAACTGCAAGTATTTTTCCGATTTTCCATCCCATGTTTTTACAAATAATCCCCAAAGCTATAGCAAAACAAATGTACCATATCAGTGGATCAAGAAAATGAATTCTTGAGAAATTAAATGTATTGGCAATCATAAAGTGATCCTTTACTACACGCATCCCTTCCCAGTACCAAAGTGCATACCAAATAGATAAAGCCATATTAAAGATGAACAGACTCAACAATAATTTTGCTGCTTTGGCGTTACGAATACCTGATATAAGTAGTGCCAATCCGATTACTGGTATGATTACTTTATATTGTAGAGCCAAATCATGTGTATGTCCATAAAGGTAATTCTCCAAAGCCAGCTCCATCGTTCTATCAAAAGAATTATGACCGAGATCTAGAGCATCCCGATGGGACGTAAAACCAGCATCAAAAAACATAGAATGAATGAGCATATAATTTTTAACTAAGTATACTGTAGTCATTCCTGCTATTGCAGAGAAAAAAGACCAATTACTTTTTCTCGATTTGAACCAATTATATATCCACAACAGACCCATTAACCCAAGGAAAAAAACGAAGCTTAATACGAAATTGGAAAAAAAAGTAATACATAAAAGAGTCATCCAATGGTACCATGAACTGTGCCATTTCTTTTCGCGAATAGTTAAAAGAATATGTAAGGCTAATGGCAGACCAGCAATGGAAAGCATTCCTGAAGGCCAAAAAGGTAATAAGGCAAAACAGAGAGAAACTCCTATGCTAATTAATCTATAGTCTGTCTTTTGTTTTCCAAACAAATGGTTGCTTAATAGTAAATACATACCAAAAAAAGCTGTAAATCGCATGATGGTCTGACCAATTGTGTATGCAGTCATTGGTTCAAACAGGTAATAGATCCAAACCATTGCATCAAATGGGGAAGGGAGTGCGCTTCTTGGCAGCCCATTTATGGCATTTGGAAGCATGGTATCAGATAGAGAAAAAATTTGACCACTTTCAGCTAACAGTTTATACCAAACAATATTAGAGTCCATATTATCATGTACTCTAATATGTGTATCTTCACCCAATATATAGTATGGGAGAAGGTATGCGAATATAATAAGGCAGGCAATGCTTAGTAATAATTTATTGTTGGTAAAATTTTTGGATATGGTTGACCACATGGTTTACTTCCTCTTTCTCAATTCCGTAATAAAGTGGCAGGCGGATTAATTTCTCGCTCTCTGGAGTGGTGTAAAGGTCTTCGCCTACAAAAGCACCATACTTCAACCCTGCCTGCGAAGTATGAAGCGGTACGTAATGGCTGACAGCCATTATGTTATTCTGCTTCAGATACTCCATTAATTTACTTCTTTCCGCAAGGTTTTGTACTTTAATATAGAACATATGCGCATTGTGCCTACAATCATTTGGAATTTCCGGTAATGTAATAAAACGTTGGGTTTCCAACTGCTGTAATCCAGTTTTATACCAGTTCCAAGCCTTCATTCTTTCCTCGTAAATACCTTCTGCATTGTCAAGTTGAACAGATAAAAATGCTGCATTCATTTCACTGAGAAGGTAGGAGGAACCGACATCTCGCCAAGTATATTTATCTACCTCTCCCCGGATAAATTGAGATCGGTTCGTACCTTTCTCCTGAATGATCTCTGCACGCTTACAAGCATTTTTATCATTAATGAGTAGTGCGCCGCCCTCTCCACATTGATAATTTTTAGTTTCATGAAAGCTGATCGTGCCAAAGTGCCCAATCGTACCTAATGCTCTTCCTTTATAAGTACTCATTAAGCCTGTGCTGCATCCTCCACGACAAAAAGATTATAGTCTTCTGCTAATGACATTATGGAATCCATTTCACAGCTTACCCCAGCATAATGTACTACAACTATAGCTTTTGTACTTGTGGTGATTGCTTTTTCAATTGCTTCTGGGTCGATATTCATTGTACCTGGTCGAACATCAACAAAACGAATGGAGGCACCTCGTAAAGCAAAGGCATTAGCTGTAGACACAAACGTGTAAGATGGCATGATACTTCGTCGCCGGGACCTACGTTTGTTAATATGGCAGTCATTTCCAATGCAGCTGTACAAGAGGGAGTAAGAAGTGCCTTTTCACAATCCAATCTTTCTTCCAGCCAGTGCACACTTTTCTTTCCAAAAGCTCCATTACCAGATAATTTCCCGCTTGTGATTGCTTGTTGGACAGCGACAGACTCTTTTCCAGTGACACATGGTTTATTAAATGGTATCAACAATATCACCTCATCACAATAATCCCTAGTATAATTAATGAAAATCCAATTACCTTTTGCAGTGAAACTGGTTCACCGAATAGCAAAGCAGATAGAATGAAAACAAATACAAATGAAAGGCTCATAAATGGATATGCATAGCTAATATCAAACTTGGTCATTGCAGCCATCCAACTCAAAGCAGCCAGAAAAGCTGCAAAGAACCCGGAAAGCACCCACGGATTAAGTAATAATTGAAGTAACACTGTAAATTTTGCAATCCATGTATCTGGTAGACTCCCAAACTGATTCATCCTCCATTTTAAAATCAGCTGGCCATATACCGTAAAGAAAATAGTACTGAATATGTACAAGTATCCCATCTCTTACCCTCCAACCGGCAGTGAGCCATTTAATTTATGATACACATCCACCGTATTTTTCAACTTAAATCCAGTTGAGATAAATAAGTTTAATGATGGTAGATTGGAAGGAGAAATAGATGTTACAAGCTCATCTTCATCTACCAATGAGAAATGCTCAGAAGCTCCTTTACTTAAGAAAGGTTTTGCAAGTCCTTTACCACGATAAGAAGCATCCATTCCCAATAATAGAATTTTATTACCTTCATAAGCATAAAACCCCGCCGTGCTTCCTTCGTATTTCAGTGCCATAATCTGATTCTCTTCTATTAGATCTTTTACCCAATTTACATATCGATTATCTGCCATGAAATTTGGAATATTATAATCCCGATGAAAGCGCCCTCCTTGGAAGGCTTCTGCTGTTATTCGAAGAATTTCGCTCTTATTGTAGTTATAGCTTAGCTCTACTCCATCTTTTTCTGTAAATTTTAAAGCAGACTTATGGCAAACGGGCTCTATAAGAGTATCCACATAGTAGAAACCATATTTATTGAGTAACTCTGTATTTGCAAGTGGATCAATTTTTAAAGTGAAATGGCCTTCATGTTCATTGCTCTGATGTAAAGCTTCTTCAGAAATGGAAGTAAGCTCATAGGTTGGAATATGAAAATTACGCTGGTCCCAAGGGGTAGGGCGTAAATACGTTTGCATCATAATCAACTCCGTTTATTATTTGATTTCAGATTGTCAGTTGTTTCTCTTATAAGATAAATTGGTCGTCCTTTTGTTTCATTAAATATCTTCCCAATGTAGAGACCAAGGATTCCTAAATTAAAAAAAATCAACCCGCCTATGAAATAAATGGAAACCATTACACTAGTCCATCCTTGCACAGGAACCTTAAGGAAGAAATAACGAAAGAATAGAAATAAACCATATAGAAGCGACAAAGCAGAAATGAGAAATCCGAACTGGATGGATAAACGCAAAGGCTTATTAGACTGTGCGATGATTCCATCAGTTGCTAACGTAATTAATTTTTTTAGATTATATGAAGATTTCCCTTGGCTTCTTGAATGATGGTTAATTGGAATAGAAGTAGCTTTATATCCCATCCATTGTAGAAAAAGAGGGAAAAAGCGTGTCTGTTCTTTCATTTGTCGAAAACCATCGACTACTTTTTTACTACTGATACTGAAATTTGCAATAGTATGATCGGATGATTCTCCAGTAAAGTAATCATAAATCCGATAAAATAGCTGAGAAGATTTCTTTTTCAGCCAAGAGTCTTTTCTTTCTAACCTTTTCCCGAAAACTACCTCATAGCCCTCTAACGCTTTTTCATAAAGCTTTGGTATTTCCTCTGGCTGATCTTGTAAATCGCAGTCCATTACAACGACCCAATCACCTGAAGTATAGTCAATACCTGCAGTTATGGCATGATGCTGTCCGAAATTTCGTGCTAAGTCAATTCCTTTAATTTTTTCATCCTTTTCTTTGAGTTGCTGAATGATTTCCCAGGCTTGATCAGGGCTGGCATCATTAACTAAAATAATCTCGTAATCAGCTGGAATAAGTGATACAGAGGCGGAGATACGATCACAGAGTTCATATAAGCATGATCTACAGCCATATACTGGTATGACAACGGATATTAATGGTTTTTGGCTAGAGATTTCCATCTTTTCACATACCATTCAACTGTTTTTATTAATCCGCTCTTTAACTCTTCTTCCGCGCTCCAGCCGAGCTCTTGTCTAAGTTTACTATCATCAACTGCGTATCTTCTGTCATGTCCCAGCCTATCTTTGGTAAAACTGATTAATTCAATGAAGCTATTTTTATTAATTTCAGCTAATCGTTCGCTTTCCAACTCATCAAGGATACTGCATATTGTTCTGACGACTTCTATGTTCATCTTTTCGTTTCCTCCACCAATATTGTAAACTTCACCTGTACAACCCTGATGAAAGATAAGATCGATTGCTTTACAGTGGTCCATAACAAAAAGCCAATCTCTAATATTTCTTCCGTCCCCATAAATAGGAATAGAATTACCGCTTAACGCATTAAAGATAACGGTAGGAATAAGCTTCTCTTCATGCTGTCTTGGTCCGTAATTGTTGGATGAACTAGTTATAACAATATTCATTCCATAGGTGTACCCAAAGCTTTTAACTAGCATATTGGCTCCAGCTTTTGATGCGCTATATGGGTTACGTGGGTCATAGGGTGTTTTTTCATTAAACATTCCTTTCTCCCCAAGGGAGCCATAAACCTCGTCTGTGGATATGTGATGAAAGCGTCTCTGTGCTAGTTCGCCTTTTCGCTCCCAGTCCATTTTCGCTGTTTGAAGAAGTACTTGTGTACCTACAATGTTTGTATGGATAAATGCTGTAGCATCTTCAATGGAACGATCTACATGGGATTCTGCAGCGAAGTGGACCACTCCCCAAACGTCATACATCGCAAAGATAGATTCAATAAGGTTTTGGTCAGCAATATCACCCTGTATAAACTCATAGTTTGGATGATTCTCTAGGCCCGATAAGTTTTCAAGATTACCTGCATACGTTAATTTGTCTATATTAATAATTTGGTAGTCTGGATATTTATCAATCATGTATGCAACAAAATTGGAACCGATAAAACCGGCCCCTCCTGTAATAAGTAGAGCTTTTTTCGAATTAATCATTTTACCAATCCTAACATTGGGTTTTTCTCTATACGATCCCAGTATTGTTCCGAGTGCTTGCGGTCAGCTATTTCCAGAAGATATTGTCCGTAATCATTTTTCTCCATTGATTTCCCTTTCTCATAAAGAGCTTCTCTGGAAATATACCCAAGGTAATAGGCTATTTCTTCCAAACAAGCTAGTTTGAATCCTTGACGCTGTTGGGTTATTTTCACAAATTCAGATGCTTCAAATAAGGATTCATGGGTGCCTGCATCCATCCATGCAAAGCCTCTTCCCAATAGTTCTACATCTAACTTTCCACGTTTTAAGTATTCTTTGTTTAAATCTGTGATTTCCAATTCACCTCTATTAGAAGGCTTTAGTTTTTTAGTTAGCTCAACAGCCTGATTGTCATAAATGTATAATCCAGTAACTGCGAAGTCAGATTTTGGTTCTTTTGGTTTCTCCTCCAATGAAATGGCCTTTTGATAGGCATCGAATTCAACTACTCCAAAGCGTTGTGGGTCTTTTACTCGATAACCAAAGACAGTGGCATGACGATGATTCTTGATTGCATTGCGAAGAAGTGTTGTAAATCCCTGTCCATAAAAAATGTTGTCTCCAAGTATTAATGCAACTGAATCATCCGCAATAAATTCTTTTGAAATAGTAAGAGCTTCTGGTATTCCGTTTGGATTACTCTGGTCTTTATAAGATATGGAAATGCCGAGAGAAGAACCATCACCCAACAAAGTTTCAAAACGTGGTCTGTCAGCAGGTGTACTTATAATCATAAATTCCTTTATTCCTCCAAGCATTAAGACAGATAGTGGATAATAAATCATCGGTTTATCAAAAACGGCGAGCAGGTGCTTGTTCATGCTATCTGTACTAGGAGCAAGTCTGGTTCCACTTCCTCCAGCTAATATAATACCTTTCATACTCAACACTCCTTCTAAAGTGGATACTTCCTATAAGCTACCAACTAATTTAGCGCATGGTTACTCTAATACTCTATTACCTTTTTAAATCATTTATAATCTTACAGTTGTGTTTCAATACTGTTTCTAAAAGTGAAAACAAGTAATTTGTCTTCATTTGTAATAAAAAGTAGAATAATAGGAATATTCAGAAAAAGTATTGCTGTTTGTATAATTTTCCAATATACTCAGAAAAAGTCATTAAATTTTGATTACATTTCTATGTGGATTACATTACGAACAAAAAATACACAGCTATACATCTTATGCTCCATCTTTTATACCAAAATAATTTAATAGTTCGAAGCATAGAGTAAAGGGACAACATTTCAGTATGGAGTGTAACCAGAAATAAACTTTTTTGGGGTGATACTATTGATTAATCAAATTTTGAATGTAAGTAATTTAACTACTTCTTTTAGAATCAAAGATGATTACTATGCCGCTGTAGATAATGTTTCTCTCCAAGTTTTTAAGAATGAGGTCCTGGCAATTGTAGGAGAATCTGGATCGGGTAAAAGTGCACTTGCTTTTTCAATAATGGGATTACATACACGTGCGAAAATGGAAGGCAATATTTATTTCAAGGGGGAGGATCTTGTAAATCTGTCTCCGGCAAAAATAAATAAAATGCGCGGTAAGGATATGGCAATGATTTTCCAGGACCCTCTAACTGCATTAAATCCATTAATGACCATAGGGGAGCAAATAGGTGAGGCACTGCTCCTCCATAATAAAGCCATAACAAAGAAAAGTCGTTATGAGCAGGTAATTAAACTTTTACAACTTGTTGGAATTGCACGGCCTAAATATACATATAACCAATTTCCACATGAATTATCAGGAGGGATGAGGCAACGGGTCATCATTGCAATTGCTATTTCCAATAGCCCGGAATTATTAATAGCAGATGAACCAACAACCGCCCTCGATGTTACCATACAAGCTCAAATATTAGATTTAATCAGGGAATTGAAGAACGAGATGCAGGCAGGAATTATCTTAATAACTCATGACCTTGGAGTAGTTGCAGAAATGGCAGATCGTATTGCAGTCATGTATGCGGGGGAAATGGTGGAAGTTGCGGATGTCCATACACTATTTGAAAATCCATTACATCCCTATACACGTTCTTTATTAAACTCTGTACCGAATTCTAAACAAAAGCAGGACCGTTTGCATGTTATTCAGGGTGTTGTCCCTTCGTTACAGAATCTGCCAAGAACAGGTTGCAGATTCGCTCATAGGATTCCCTGGGTTACCGAAACAGCTCATGAAAAAATGCCGCAAATGCATGAAGTGGAACCACAGCACTACGTACGTTGTACTTGCTACAAGCATTTTGACTTTCTTGAAAAGAACAAGGAGGATCATAAACATGGAATTTCTTGAAGTGAAGAATTTAAAGGTACATTTCCCAATCCGGGGGGGACTGTTTAATCGGAAAATTGATGCTGTAAAAGCTGTAGATGATGTGTCTTTCCAGATGGAGGAAGGAAAAACATATGGACTAGTTGGTGAATCAGGTTCGGGGAAAACTACCATTGGAAGAGCTATTGTTGGGCTAAATAAAATCACTGCGGGGAAGATTTTTTTTGAAGGGAAAGATTTAGCATCTGCTAAAAATAAATCAATCCGAAAAGATATTCAAATGATATTTCAAGATCCGTACTCCTCATTAAATCCAAAAAAACGCGTGCTCGACATAGTAGCAGAGCCCATTCGCAATTATGAGTCACTTACTAGAAAAGAAGAAAAACAAAAGGTTCAAGATCTGATGGAGCGAGTAGGCCTAAGCGCAGAAGCAATATTAAAATACCCTCATGAGTTTTCAGGTGGACAAAGACAGCGAATTGGTGTAGCACGCGCTATTGCTTTAAAACCGAAGTTGATTATTGCAGATGAACCAGTATCTGCATTAGATGTATCTGTTCAAGCACAAGTATTGAATTTTATGCAGGATATTCAAAAAGATTTAAATTTAACATACTTGTTTATTAGTCATGATTTAGGAATTGTCAAACATATGTGTGACCAAATTGGGATTATGTATAAAGGGAGGTACGTAGAATCAGGAAAAAAAGAGGATATTTTTACTAACCCACAACACATTTATACAAAGCGACTTATCGCAGCTATTCCTGATATTGACCCGAGAAACAGAGATTTCCAGAAAAACCACCGAAGAGATGTTCAGAAAATGTACGACCAATCTTACCATGAGTATTTTGACAAAGAAGGATTGGCTTACCATCTGCAACATATATCGGAATCTCATCAAGTAGCATTGCCGCATAGGAAGGTTGATTAATATGTGGAAATTTATTGTTAGAAGGTTGTTTATTACTGCACCGCAAATTGTTCTTTTAAGTGTGTTGGTATTTTTAATGGCTCAAATGATGCCGGGAGATGCGTTATCTGGTTTAATTGATCCGAATATTGACCCACAGGCGATTGAACAGCAAAGAGAAAAGTTAGGGCTGAATAATCCTTGGTATGTTCAGTATAAGGATTGGGTTGTCTCCGCTTTGCAGGGGGATCTCGGGCAATCGTTCCGGTTTAAAATGCCTGTTACAGATCTTGTTGAACAACGTTTGATTAACACTTTTTGGTTGTCACTCGCTACTTTAATAATCACCTATTTAATTGCCATTCCTTTAGGAATTACAAGTGGAAGATTTAACGATACATTAAGAGACCAAATTATTACAGGATATACCTATATCGGGTTTGCTACACCGCTATTTATATTTGCACTTGTCATGCTGTGGTTATTCGGTTTTCACTTTCAATGGTTTCCAACTAGTGGCAGTGTAGCTCCAGGTTCAGAGGCAGGATCACTTAGCTATGTTATCAGTAAATTACACCATTTATTACTACCAGCCATTTCAATGGCATTAATAACAACAGTAAATACCGTTCAATATTTAAGGAGCGAAATTATTGATACAAAGCAAAAGGATTTTATAATTACCGCAAGAGCAAAAGGAGCTTCAGAATCAAGAGTATATAACAGGCATATTCTTCGAAACTCACTCCTGCCTATTGCTGCATTCTTTGGTTATGAAATAACTGGATTAATAGGCGGGACAGTATTTGTAGAATTTATATATAGTTACCCAGGTATGGGATTGTTATTTATGGATTCGATATTGCAGAGAGACTACAGTGTGGTAACTTCCGTAGTTTTACTGTTTGGTATTGCATCCATTCTAGGCGCGTTGCTATCGGATATTATCCTTAGCTTAATTGATCCGCGCATTCGTATTAAATAATCCAAAAAAATACCGAGGTGATCATAATGGATTCAAAACATGCTTATGTGGAAGAAACGCAGGAACAGATGAGGTCAGTTAAGAGCCCTTCAGGAATTAGTATTATGTGGAGGGAGCTCGTCAGAGATAAAGTAGCACTTTTCTCGCTTATATTTTTAATATTAATTACTACTTTTGTGTATGGTATTTCACTCTTTTTAAGCCAAGAGGAGATTGTCACCGTTGACCTATTCGCTATTCATGAGCCTCCTTCATCTGAATACTGGCTTGGGACGGATTATGGCGGCAGGGATATTTTCGGTCAGCTTATTATTGGCACAAGGAATTCGCTTTCTATTGGTATTCTCGTTACCTTAATGACTGGCTTAATAGGGATTATTTATGGACTTGTATCCGGTTATTATGGTGGAACCATCGATAATATGTTAATGCGCATTGTAGACTTTTTTATGATTCTACCGTTTTTAATGGTGATTATCGTGTTTGTTGCCATTGTTCCTAAGTATACAATTCTCTCCTTTTCCTTAATTATGACCGCTTTTTTATGGATGGGCATTGCTAGATTAATAAGATCTAAAGCTCTACAGGAAAGGGAATTGGATTATGCACAAGCGTCAAGAACTTTAGGGTCTTCCCACTTGAAGATTATGTTCACACAGGTCTTACCTAATTTAAGCTCTCTAATAATTGTAACAATGACGTTGAACTTGGCTGCAAATATTGGCTTGGAGTCAGGGCTATCCTTTTTGGGGTTTGGTTTCCCGGAATCGACTCCAAGTCTGGGAACGCTTTTAGGGTATGCCAGAAACCCACAGACATTGGAGTTTAGATGGTGGGTATGGGTACCAGCAGCAGTGTTGATCTTTATTCTTATGCTAAGCGTAAGAAATGTCGGCGAAGCTTTAAAAAGAGCTACAGATGCCAGACAGCGACGAGGATGATTACGAACACAGCTGAGAAAACTTTAATCATCAAGGAGGTGAACGCCTGGGAGAAGCAAAAAGAAATGTAGTTCTTGGTTAGCTATCAGCATGTCAGTTGGTTGTAAATGTAGCTTATAAACAGGGGAGGTCATTCATATGAAGAAGGTGCGTGTAGGGAGATTATTGTTTGCTCTAATGGTTGTACTTTTGCTTGTGCTTGCCGCTTGTAATTCTTCTACTTCAAAAGAAGGAGAGGCTGAAGGAACGAAGGAGAAGAAAACTGAGGAGAAAGGTAAAGAAGAGAAAAAAGAGGAAAAGAAAGATGGTTTATACTCTATTGATGATTTCAGCAATATTAAAACAAGCGAAGGGGAAGCGATCGATGGCGGATCATTCACTTTTGGGCTTGTGTCTGATAGTGCTTTTGAAGGGACATTGAATTGGAATTTTTACTCTGGTGACCCAGATGCGCAAATCCTGGACTGGTTTGATGAGGGTCTCCTTGATTGGGATGAGAACTATGTATATACAAATGATGGGGCGGCAACCTATGAAGCTTCTGAAGACGGTCGGGTATTTACCTTCAAAATTCGTGACAATGTAAATTGGCATGATGGGGAACCTGTTACTGCTGAAGACTGGTTATTTGCTCACGAGGTAATTGGCCATCCTGAATATGATGGAGTTCGATATGGCTCAGACTTTACTAATATCGAAGGAATGGAAGCATACCACAATGGCGAAGCTGAGACAATTTCGGGAATTAAAGTAATTGATGATAAAACATTGGAGATAACCTATATAGAATCTACTCCTTCACTTGTTACAGGTGGTATCTGGTCATATCCTTTAGCAAAGCATATCTTTGGAGATATGAAGGTAGCAGATATTTCTTCTTCTGCAGAAGTAAGGGAAAAACCAATCGGATTTGGACCATTTAAAGTGGAAAGCATAGTACCTGGAGAATCCGTAGTTATGTCCAAAAATGCGGATTACTGGCGTGGTGAGCCAAAGCTGGATGAAGTAACAGTTAAGGTAATTAATCCAAATGTTGTCGTTCAAGAACTGGAAACAGGTGGTGTAGATACAGTAAGCTCCTTCCCTGTTGATCAGTATCCAAAAAATGCGGAGATGTCCAATGTAGAATATCTTGGAATGATTGACAGAGCATATACTTACATTGGCTTTAAATTAGGAACGTGGGATAAAGATAAGAAAGAGGTAAAACCGAATCCGGACGCAAAAATGGCAGATGTTAATTTACGTAAAGCAATGTGGCATGCAGTAGATAATAATGCAGTAGGAGAAAAATTCTACAATGGTTTGCGCTGGAATGCAACAACACTTATTCCGCCATCACATCCAGAGTTTCATGACGAAACAAATCCAGGGGTAGCATATGATCCTGAAGCTGCAAAAAAGATTCTTGACGAAGCAGGCTATGAAGATAAAGATGGTGATGGCTTACGTGAAACACCTGATGGGGAAGAATTGGTCATTAACTTTGCCTCTATGTCAGGAGGAGATACTGCTGAGCCGTTAGCAAACTATTATATTCAATCATGGAAAGAAGTAGGCTTAAATGTACAATTACTAGATGGACGATTACAAGAATTTAATACATTCTACGATCGTGTAGGGCAAAATGGGGATGATGATCCTGCAGTGGACATTTACCAAGGAGCATGGGGCGTAGGTATTGATGTAGATCCACGTGGATTATATGGACGTGATGCATTATTCAATTTCACACGTTATGCGAGTGAGAAGAATGATGAATTGCTAGCAAAAGGTGTTTCTGCTGAAGCCTTTGATAAGGATTACCGGAAGAAAGTCTATGATGAATGGCAACAATTAATGGTAGATGAAATTCCAGTATTCCCAACACTATATAGATCTGAATTGGTACCTGTGAATAATCGTGTATTAAACTTTGCCATTGGCGATGGTACAAAAATGTATAAGAGTGACATTGCTGTAACCCAGGAAGAGCCAATAGTTGCAGAATAGGTTGTAAAGAGAAGCCCCAGGCGTAGGGCTTCTCTTTTAATTTTTAGGTTTTAATATATATGTTGGGGTTTTTCAATGATTCGAAAAATAGATATACTGCGACGTAACTTGATAGTACTCTAAGCGGCCGTTGCGGAAAAAACACTTCGCTTTCCGTGGGCAACGCTTCAGCTTCCTCGGAAGAAAACCACTTCCTGCGGGATCTTCAGCTGGGGCTGTGATTACTCGCCCCATCAAAAAGCCCTGTTGCTTTTCCCACA
>NZ_BAZS01000040.1 GCF_001310895.1 Virgibacillus halodenitrificans JCM 12304
CTCTCCCAGGATTAGTGTTCAGCGACTTTAATTCTACAGGGAATCTCACTTGTTTTCTATTTATAAACACAAAAATGACGTAGGTGAGTTTTCCCCACCAACGTCATTTATTGTACAACCACAATAGTTTTCAAATTTTTCTCGTGGTTAAGATATGGTGCAATTAACCTGTATTTATTCATAGCCTTTTGTCTCTGATCTTCTGAATAGGAAGTCAATAGTGGAAGTTCTTCTTTCATTAAAAACAGCTCCTTCCAATAAGTGAAGTTAATACCATTAGGTTACTCTAATTTTTATCATTATTTAAATATCGATAAAGAGTGGCTCTACTAATACCAGTCATTTCAACAATTTCCTTTACACTGTATTCTTCAGTATTATAAAGATTTATGGCTTTTGTAATATCTTTAGTTCCTACTCTTGGTCGTCCACCTATTCTCCCTCTTGCTCTAGCACTTTTTAGTCCTTCCTTTGTTCGTTCAACGATCAAATCTCTTTCAAACTGACTAAAAGCCTGAAAAACGGTCATCATTAATCTTCCTTGTGGAGTAGTAGTGTCGAAATTTTCTTTCACACTAATTAATTTTACATTATTTTCTTCAAAGTAATTAACTAGATCAATTAAATCCTTCGTGCTTCTACCTAATCTTGAAAAACTTTCTACAACAACAATATCCCCTGGTCTCAACTTGTCTTTTAAACGATTGTTTTTGAGACTGAGGGGTTCTAGTTGTGTTACAAAGATGGCCTATGACTAGGTATTGTTTATTCAATTGCATGTAACCATTTTTTATTCATTAGGCACCTTACTGGGGATAACTTAAGCTTATGTACCTTTAATTAAACCAGAAATCGTTCACTTTCATTTAATGGATGAAATTAGCAGCCGAATGGAACAAGTAAATTGATTCACTTGTTAATTTTTAATTGATTAACAAAATATTTGATCTTTTCGACATCTTGTCCAGCATTTGCAAGTGCAACATAACCGTCCGGTCGGATAAGATACATTGAATCACGCCCCATTCCAGCTACTTTCATCTTTTCTTTCCAAGAAAATTCGTAAAAGGGATAAGCAGACGCTTTCGCAAATTCACGCAGTGAGGGCTTTGCTCTCCCATACACGTGCATTTGCCAGTCAAAGGATTCCAGCGGTTTAAAATTATCTCCGTCCTCCAGGGGCACCCACGGGAGGCGGTCACCTCCATAAATAGATCCCGCAACTCCTGCACTGAGCACGCTATCACGATAATTTATTCGGATTTGTGATGTAGCTTTGAACATTCTTTTCCGAACTAAAGAAAATCCTGTTATAACCGGAGCGATATATGGATATTTTTACACATCCCCTCGAAAAGGCGGAATAAGAGTTCCAAAGTAATTCTTATATCGATCATCAGAAAGGGCGCTTCTTTATTCCATTAACTGCTCGTTTGCGGAAAGAATTACTAAAAAAGAGGTTCTTTCTCATTGGATAATTCAACAAAAAGAGATTAATTACAAAAACTAACGGAAGTAGCCCTAAAAGAGAAAATAAGAAAACATAAGAAGGACCAAAAAAAAGATTATCCAACATTATTAGGGGAACTAGGAATTATAGTACTTTTTTCCTCATACGTGCAGTTAGATATTGTTTCTCACCACAATAAGGACACGTCATTCCACCACTCAATGTAAACGACTTTTAAAGGTCTGCTTCCAGCTCCATTTGTTATGACAGTTCTGACAAGTTGGCATTTTAATCACTCCTTGTTCTTCAAAACAGCTCAATAAATAAATCACTTTTATTCCAGAATTGCGCCCGATTTGTTGAAGACTAAAGTTTATGTTCACCATGATATGCTCTTATCCTAACAAATTTTATGTAGGACTTACATGTATGCCTTCACTCTCACGCCAATCTGCGTAGAGTATACGCTTTACATTATCATATCCATTGGTAGTTAATTGGTTATCTAACCACTGTTGATCAAATCCGAGTTCATGTAAATTATCCCATAAAATTTCCCCATCTATAATTAACGATGTTGGGAGGTCTACTGGACTTTCTGGAAGATTGAGATCTTGCTTATCTGGTTTTTGATACTTGGATTTTAATAATAAACTTAATTGCCCATTAGCTTCCAATATACCGTATTTGACTTCGCGAACTGAAAAAACATTATTTTGACGGAGTATACTCAATACTTGATTTACATCCAATTTGTTTTTCTTAAGTAATTTTCGATCCATGACTCCATCCCGAATGATGATGTTAGGATCGCCTAATAAGAGAGAACGTGTCGATTTATTTTTTAGAGTCAAAAACTCTATTCCCAACATAAGAAGCGTCCACAATCCGATGGCATATAAAAAATGAAAAATTCCTACCTTATTTGCATAAATGGTATTTCCTAAAAAATCTCCAAGTACTAACACAAAAACTAAGTGAAACGGGGTTAACTGATAGATGGATGTTCTGCCTGTTATGATAATTATAAAAAATAAAGTGGCAAAACCAACGATGACTTTGATCGTCAGTAAACCAATATTAGCTTCTTCCAAAGTTTTTTCCTCCAATTAAATTTTACTTAATAAACGTATTTCCTTAAGATTTTCAAATATATTATTTATTGATATCACCCCTATATTTAAATTAAAAGGTAACGGATATTTTTGAATTCAAACTCTTTGAGCTGCCTTTTTAGTATTACCGTTTTTTAGTAATGAATTTCCATCGTAAATAAGAAAAAAACCATGTTGGAAGTTCTTTTTAAATCTAGATTTAAGATAGAACAATAAAAACAGGATACATCAACTTATAATAATGGAGAAAGCAGGCGAGCGCCCTGCTCAACAATGCGATCGGTCAGGTTTCGTTGCAACAAGTCTTCAATTCTTAATGGTACAGAATCAGTAAGATCCCTCTCGAATTGCTCTGTGAGTTCCCTTGCCACATCAGCACTGTACACGAATTGACACACTTCATAATTCAGGCGAAAACTTCTCATATCATAGTTTGCTGCGCCTACTTCAGCAATTTCCTCATCAATGATCATCAGTTTCGCATGTAACATTCCTTTATTGTACTGGTAGATTTGAACCCCAGCTTCTATAAGTTCCCCGTAATAGGTACGACTTGCAAAGCCCACGATTTTTTGATCAATGTGGCGAGGAACCAGCAATCTTACATCTACACCACGAGCCACAGCTGTCTTTAATGCCATGATAATATCTGTTTCTGGTACAAAGTAGGGTGTTGTTATATCGATAGTCTTGGTCGCCTGTGTTATACATATAAAGTAAGCTTGACGAATAACTGGGGTAGGAATTCCAGGGCTTCCTTCCAACGTATGGATGTACGCTTTTTGCAATGTCCCTATCTTTGGGTATATGTCCATCCCTTTACCATCTAGGGTGCTCACCTCTGACCCCAATTCGGCTGACGATCTGAAAAGATCTACTCTTCCGATTGGATTGATTTTCGTTACCTCAGATTTTGTTTTCAGATTTGTTTTCGATTTTATCCGTTCCGGCACAGCAATATTCCAATGAACGTCAAAGACAGTCTGCAAATCAACTGATGCTTCTCCTGTTATTTGTAAATGAGTATCCCGCCAGAAGCCAACGTCAGGATTTAATCCTGTATATTCATATCCTACGTTCATGCCACCAGTAAAAGCTTTCTTTCCGTCGACTGTGACAATCTTACAGTGATCCCGATAATTCCAATTGGATAAAATCCAGGGAAAGCGTAAAGGAAATATTGTCCGGCATTCTATCCCTGCTTCCACCATCTGAAAGATTTTTTGACGCGGAAATTTTTTACTCCCCCAACCATCTCTAATAAAACGAACCCGCACTCCGTTTACTGCTTTTTCGATCAGCAGTTCTGTGATGCGATTACCTATTTGGTCATTCCGATAGATGTAATATTCCAGATTAATGGTTTTTTGGGCTTTTTGTAGGGATTCGATGAGTTGTTCATATTTTGCTATTCCATTGTTTAGTACTTGGACTTTGCCGACTCGAAGCCCATGCACAGTGAAATACCGTAAAGCATCGGCGATTATCGATGCTGAATCACTATATGTATCAGGTAATTTATCAGACTTATTATGAGAAGAGGTCAATCTTTTCCGATGAATAAACTTGGGATTTGATATGCTAAGATATAGACAGAAACCAATGACAGGCAAAACAAGGACGATTATTATCCAATTCAAAGCCTTGGCAGGGCGACGAACTTCCCAAATTGCTATGAATAAGATAAAAACCGTATTTAAAAGGTATAGATAAAAAATCCACTCCATTTAAAATTCCTCCCTAGCTTTTTTCTCTTAGCATGTACAAACTATGTAACCAGTATACGTATGGAATATGAAGGGATTGTCTGTTATACATTATGGCCTACCTTTATAAGAACTTTTATAAGATATTAAGAACGAAAAAATAGAGAATTAAGGTTGGGTAAGTTCTGACATCACGAAAGGCGTAATGCTCTGGGCACTGTCCTAACTAGAGACTAAATTACCATCTGGTAAGGTATAGTTTTTTATAAATTTGGAAAGCTAAAGTGGTAAATGAAGCAATAAGGAAGAACTGTTCATGCAACAGCAACAACCGAATCAATCTCAAAGTCAGCCGCCGGTCTTTCAAGAGCCACCACAAGTGCTTACAGGAAAAGATTTTAATTACTTAAAAGACATGCTATCGTGGAACCTTTTAGGACTCAAAAAGGCACATTTTGCAGCAGACCAGTGCCAAGATCAACAGGTCGTAGTAGCCCTTGAAAAGGCATGCATGATGCACGAAAGACATTATCAGCGTATTTTGCAGCATTTGGAGCAAAATGTGAACCAAATGAAGAATCAATAAGGGGGACATACAAAATGAATAACAATCAAAACAAGACTCAAAATCCAGAAACACCTATACCAAAAACACCTGAGATGAATGAACGTGACTTCCTAAACGATATGCTTTCGTATGAAAAGTACATTACGGCATCTTATTCTACGGCAATGAATTAGGCAAGCCACGCTTCGCTATATCAGGACATTCACGCGATTTTTGACGAAACGAAGAATTTGCAGCGTGAACTGTATAATCTGATGTTTCAAAAGGGATGGTATTCACTTGAAGCGGAACAGCCACAAAAACTTCAACAGGCGGCACAGCAGTTTACAGGGTACATGTCCCAGTTTCCGTATAATCCTCCAATACAATAAGATCGCAAAAAGCTATGGTAACCAGTCCATAGCTTTAAAATTTCATATCAACTTAGTTAAAGAATCAAAAATTTCAAGGTGTTTTAACTACAAATGGTAACTTTTATAAGGGTTCATTGCCTTTTGCCTGACATGGGTCAATAGGGGGAGTATTTCAGATTATTCATTTTGGGCTGCTTCCAGTGTATTCTTATAAACCATTGCCGAAATCGCTATCATTTATAGGGATTCCTAAATCATATGCAGAATTCTTAATAATGTCTATTACTTCTCTGTTAGTTAAATTAGGGTTTGCAGAAAGCAAAAGGCCAGCAAGTCCTGCCACGCTGCAGAAATCAAAACTACATTTTTATTGTTGCATAATTGATTTTGGAATGTAAAGCAATCACAGAATTCAGATCTTTAATAATTTTACCATTTTATCTCACTTATCATCCCGTTCTAAATCCTACGTTGTTGGGTGAACCTTGAATTTGACAGTTACTTCTTTCTTAATATAATGACTCTCAGTTTTTTCATTGTGTTTAATAAGAAAAAAGGAAGGATAATTTCTTAAGTGATTCTTTATGGTTTCAACCATGGCATGCTATTTATTGAAGAACATTTTTTTCGCTTTCAACATTTTCGACTCTGGTTATAGGTCCCAGGAATTTTTAATGGGAATAGGTGGAAAAGCAAAAAAGAGGTTTCGTATTACATTATTAAAAGTAAAAAGTTAATGATAAATAAGTAAGCAAAAAGTCATTAAGTTTACTATTTCTTATTTTCTTTATTTCTTTTTCTTCAAACTAGGATATGTAAGCAATGTCTCTATTCCTTCTAATCCATATTTTATAAAAGGGGCAATAATATTTAATACTTGTGATTTCAAATGAGGATATAAAGGTTGTTTAAATGTATTTTTGTACTATTGGTTCAAAAAACAACAATTGAGTTATCATAACAGTTATATCATAACAGTTAAATTTAATTGAGAAATTAGGCTTTTTTCGTTGTTACATTAAAGCGTCCGATTATGGAAGACCCAAGAGTAACAAACACTCTATCAGACAAATTCTTAACATATGTCTCGCCTTGTGGGCGGCAAGCCGTATCCCAAATATAAGGCAAACCTATATGGTGGGGATTTATTGTCTCATTCTTTATGTGGCTACAATCATGTTGGACGAGCGTCAACAAATCAAGGAACTGAATGACATTGCAAATATGATAGGGTTTTATTTCTTAATGTATATTCCTGTCCTCTTTCTTTTTAAAAAGGCAAGAGATAAAGTGAGGGATACAAATTGAAAAATAATATTAGTGTAATGGTGATAATTGGCATCATGTTCCTCACTGGTTGTGCCGAAACATATAGTGTTGAAGGTCGGGCTATCATACGGGTCGCAGGGTATGATTTTGTGGACGAAGATCGGTTGAAAGCTACAGTAGCTGTTCCACAATACGGAAGGGGTGAATCTAATGGAACACCTACTGAAAAATATCAGTCTGCTGTTGATCACTCTGTGAAAGAGGCCCATGAAAATATTCAAAGAAAGTTATCTAAACCGATATCTATTGGTAAGTTAGAGCTTTCTTTATTCAATGAAGAGCTTGCTAAGAATGGGCTGAAAAATATGATCGATTTCTTAGGGAGGGACCTATAATCGGCCGAAATATTTTACTCAGTGTCGTAAAAGGTGAGACACAAGGACTTATTGAGGCTAAGTACAGTGAAAGTGAAACAACCTCTAAATATATAACCGGCTTGATTAAACAAAATATAAATCAAAGTAACTTTCCTGAAACAAATTTGCATAAGTTTTTATTTGCTTATTATGCTGACGGCATGGATCCCTTTCTCCCGCTCATTAAAAGTACAGACAGTCAAGTTGAAATAGATGGAATCGCTTTTTTCGATGGGGCAAAGATGGTCCACAGTTTACCTTATTCGGAAGCATTCAATTTTAAAATTATGAAACAAGATTTTAATAGAGGAACAAAAGGAATCAAATACAAGGAAGAACATATAGTTTTGGAGAACATCGGTTCCAGAGTGACTTATCATGTCATAGATGGGATAGAACATCCTAAGTTCCTGCTGGATATTAAAATTAAAGGATTTATAAATGAAGTGCAAAACATCAATTTAATGCTGAATGGACCCGTAATTAAAAGTATGGAAAAGGATTTTGAGAAATCGTTACAAGCTCAATGTATCGAAATGATCGAGCGGTTCCAGGAATTAAAAATCGACCCCCTGGGTTTGGGTAATGATCTGAAGAATCGCAGGGAAAATTTTGATTTGAAAAAATGGGAAGATGTTTATCCTACCGTTCCCGTAGACGTGAAAATTGACGTAGAAATAATTGAAACAGGAATTACTTCCTAAATGACGTCCTGGGAATAAATTTTTCTGGGACGCTTTTTTTGTGTACTTTACTTATTCATTTCTGGCTTTTTTTATCCTGGTTAGTATTTCTTTTTTCTAAGGGATAACCTCTCTTTATTCTCAGTATAGTGACTATGATATTCTGCAGCTTTTTCTTTGTGTTCCAAGTAATAGCGACTGTTACATTGCTTCAACTATTCTCTATTATCTTGAAAATATTTTTTATTTATTTCATTCCTACACCATCGGCACTTACCGTGTTTTCCTGCAAGACCTTCTTTAAAGTTATGAAAGTCACGGCAACGTTTGCTGATAATCTCTCCATTAGATGACTGAATAAATTCTGTATTTCTATAAGAACTTTCATAACTAGACATGAAACACGCACCCTCTCAGACAAATTTTAAGCGTTGTATTATAAACATTTAGTTTTGACACCGCCTAAATGACTAAAACGGGCTTATAAGCTTTATTCAGTAACCTTTCTTGTATGGTTTGGCACAGGTGCGACCATTTCCATATTCACCTTCAAATCTAACCCAAAACTAAAATTCCTCTTCTCTCCATAGCCTCAACTAACTTTTTTATTTCATTTCGATCTATACCGATAATATCCAGTGGTTTAATTACAATATTTCATAAACTTGTATACTTGGATAAACATAATAACTTAATAAACACTGGCACATGTTCCAGCTGCTGGTTCATAATAACAATGATTTTTATATTGACCAGCAAAAGGCTGACCGTACCATGTTGGAGGACATGGACCGTCTGGATTGAAATACCAAAGAGAATATTTCGCCGGGTGCTGCCTCCAAAATTCCAAATTCTTTTTTGCTAACCTTTTTTCAACTGATCTCGCTCTTTGATAGAATACATTTCCTTTTTGGACAGCTTCAAAAGAATAATTTCCTCCTTGTACTTGAAAAATAACTTGTCGAATTGTTCTTACATCTCTAAAATCTAAACAATCCGCTACGCCACGATTAACAATTACATTTCCGACATACAACATTCCTTGTTTCCCTTCTCCTACGGCTTCCGCTCTCATCATTCTTGCCATTAAGGCAACGTCGGTACTTGTGTATTTTATTCTCGTCATTTTTTCACCTCCGAAATATTGTATGAAAAAGCCCCTCTTATTATTCGGAAGATTTGATATCAAGATATAGGTCTTAATTAATGACAATAAATACTGAACTGAGTCCTGGAGTCATCATTAAAAACGCCCGACACATCTTCGAGCCGGAATAATTCTTTTTCGTCTGTAATCGCGGAGTCAACGATCGTTTCGTTAGTGTTGATTAATTCCACTACCACTCCGATAATAGGAAAAGTGGTTTCAGTATCCATAATCTGGCCAATCATCCTTCTGATTACAGCCACTATATAGAACTGGTTATTTTTATTTCATTAACATATTTACCGTTAATAATATTTGCTGAGAGTGCCGGTATATTGTTGGAAACAAGGTTTGCAATTTTTTCAGAGTTTATATAGTTCGTCATTGCATCTGGTCTTTTTATTATTTCTGGATTCAATAATTTCATCGCATATTTGCCTTTTGTTGTTTTTATTAGATACATTTTGTGTAAGAGTCCCCCTGTAATTGGTTCAGGAGGACCGACTGTTTCTCCAAGTCAGCATATAAAATATAGCCGTTTAAATTGAAGGTCGCTTTGACTATAACTTATCTTTTAATCCACCTTCTGACTGTCTAAAAATTATTTCTATTGTAATACCTATAGGAGCAGGGACTCCCCGTTATTGTAGAAAAGCCCTCGTTTTTATAAGACTTGAATTCAAGATAATTTTTAGGACAGTATGCTTTTTTGGGGTACTACCAACAAAAAGCTAAAAACATACGTTAAAAGTTGTTCAGAAAATTAGGAGTTGATAGAAGATTTGTTGGAGATTACTCCTTTTTAAAATGTTCTATAACTATCACAATACTAAGTTTCTAAAAGTATTTTAATTTCTTAAAGTATGAAAAACATAAATTTCCTTGTTAAATTTGCTGAATTTGGCCCATGCCAAGTTGCATGGTACACCCGATAAGCATTTCAATCTAACTTCAGAAAAAAAAATTCCAAGCAGAAATGACAGCTTATGCAGTAGCCTCGTACTTTGATATTGATACAAGTGATTATTCTTTGGGCTATCTTGCCCACTGGACAGGATGATAAATACACGTAACATACAAGTAGCACACAAAGGTGCCTGCAAGCCTTGATTTTACTGCCTCCCTCAGTTCTCAAAACGTTAAGAATACGATTCTTATACTTTCAAAAGAACCTCATGTTATGGGGTTCTTTTTTATTGTTTGGAAAATCTTCAACATCAGATTAAAAGATAAACTAGTTTAAGACATTGATCCTGATGATCACGTTGGCAACCTTAGTTGTAGCTATACTGTCAGAACAAAAAAAGTAACCACCCAATGAACGCCTAGCAAGCATTTGGGTTGGTTACTTTTCTGACCTAAACATGTGAGCCGCGCCCTTGAAGGGCTTTTACACACTAGACCGTTCCATGTACCAGCGTGGGCGGTCTTTTATTATTGTGTGTGTTTCTATGTACAGCATACCTTAATTTCACCAATAAAGCATGTATGGATCATCATTGCATGGTTAAAAAGAATAAAAACATAAAGTAATATGCCAACTTTTAAACTGTTAATTTTTAAGCTGATGATAGAATAGTACAGATTTTCCCCTTTGATACATTATCCAATAAACGTTTGCAGGTGGTATAAAAAGGTAACATAATAGGTATCAAATTGGCTGGAAATATTCCGGGCATAAGCGGACGAAAAGCGATAGATAAGGGAGAACTAAAATGGCTTTTGACTATGACCTGGATTTTGATAATATCAATTTCCGTGAGCAACCTGAGCTGTATAGAGTAGGCAGAGGTGAACAAGGAGTCTTAATAGTAGAGCCTTATAAAAGCGAGATCCTTCCATACTGGCGGTTTAAAACTCCTGTGATAGCAAAGGAATCTGCTGATAAAATCTATCAAAAATATCTGGAGTATAAAGAAAACGATGACTTTATTGGCATGGATATGGCTAGAAAATTTCTTCAAATGGGTTATACCAGGTCTCGTCGCTACGCAAACTATAAAGGTGGAAAAAAATATGACGAGCACGGTAAAGTGAATGATAGAAATACGGATTCAGAAAAGGCAAAATCAGCTGCTATCTTTGAAGTGAAATGGAAAAAAGTTCGGGAAGATGAAGACTATCTTAAGCTGAAAAAAGTCCACCAGAAAAAATATGGATGATAACATAGCATAGACCACAACCGCTTTTCTTCCTATTTTACTATCTTGCATAGCTGGTTATTGACTTCGAGTTACTCGAAGGTGCTATACTATCCCTCAAATGATCTAAAATTAAAATAGAATAATTTGGCTTAACTAAAAATGGAGGGATCTTTTGTGATAAAAGCTCATCTACATAACAATAGCTTAAAGGGAACAGCAGTCGTTGTTGGTGCATCCCTTTCTGGGTTAATGACAGGGATAGCGCTTGCTCGGGAAGGCCTTCACGTAACTATTTTAGAAAGAGCAAGCGAAGGACGTCCGGGTGGCGCTGGTTTGCAGGTGGATGGAGCTAGGTTTGGTCAGTCAAAAACTGAAAAATTATTACGCAATCTTGCATCACAAGGAAAAAGCACGGTACAGTTATGGACTACGATTGAATCTCGTTTACGAGAAGAGGCTAAGTCAACTGCCGGAATTGAATTACATTATAATACACGCGTAGAAGAAGTGGGACAAGACACACATCTTGCCTGGGCTATAACCGATCAGGAAGAAACATTTCACGGTGATATCTTGATTGGTGCAGATGGGCATCACAGTATGGTACGAAGATTTGTAGCACCACACAGACCTGACGCTTCATTTGCCGGATATATGGTATGGATGGCTTCTATAAATGAGGAAGATTTGCCAGAAGAGAAACGCCCAAACTACCATGAACCAAAGGTGAGAATGTTAGATAGTAGGTATGGTTTTCTATTTGGTTCTATCATTGATAGAGAGGACGGGACTGGTAATCGCAGAATTGGGTGTACATGGTATGATAACTCCCGTAATGATTTGTTGCGACATCTAGGGTGTGTAAAGGGAGATGTTGTGCTTCACTCGCTTCGTGGCAAAGATGTCCCTGATCAGACGCTAACGGAACTAAATGACCAAGCAACAAAAAGGTGGGATGAACCGTTTGCTACTGTTTTGCGACATGCTACTGCGGCGCGTACGCTTATAGGTATCCCAATTAAAGAGTATGTACCAGATCAGTTAATAAAAGGACGGGTTGCTTTGGTTGGAGACGCTGCCCATGTACCTGCACCTATTACCGCCAGTGGATTTAACCAATCCTTAGTAGATGCAGCGACTTTAGGAAGCTGTGTTTCAAAAGGGCTGGACGGAGAAGCAGCTGTTGAAGCTCTAAAGGCCTATGAGGCTGAGCGATTAAAAAAAGTACGACGGATGGTGCAATCCGGGCAATCCTATAGTCAGTCCTTTGGTCGGGCTTAAGAAAGCATGAAAGATATCCGGAAAATGATACAAAGGAGGGGTGTTCAGTGTACACGGTGAAGGAAGCGGCTGAGTTACTAAATTTAACTGACCATACGATTCGTTATTATACCGATAAGGAACTAATTCCCAACTTGAAAAGGGATCAACATAATAATCGTCTGTTTGACAAGGAATCACTTAATTGGTTGCTCTGTGTAAAACATTTACGACAATGTGGCATGTCACTGGAAGACATTAAGACATATGTCAATCTTTGTTTAAAAGGGGATTCTACCGTGAAGCAGCGATATAATATTATGCGCAAGCAACAAGCTCGTGCGCTTGCTCAACTGGAAGAGGCAAGACAAAGAGCTGCATATATAGAAGAAAAGGCTAACCACTACTTTGATTTTATCCGTGGTAAACTACCTGACGAATTAGATTCGGAAAAGTGGGATATTACTAAAGGAGCATGTAAGGAAACATAGAAGCAGCACATCAAAATATTATTTATTGAATAGACAAAACAGCTCTCCGGTAGATTAGTGAAGAGCTGTTTTGAAAAATTATCATTTATTTATCATGAGGCTTCGCCAGAAAAAGTCTACAATTTCTTTAGCAGCTTCCTGTGAATTGGAAAATAATGTGCCACCATCTGCATTTTGATAGTTGCCTGCATTAAGAAGAGATATATAGGCATGTACGGTAAATGCAGGATTAACCTGTCTGATTTCTCCATTAGCTACTGCTTCCTCAAAAATTTCCTCCATTCCCTCGTACATGTAATCTTCGGCAGTATGAATTGCTTTTATTTGGTCATGGTCAAGCATACTTTTCGCATTCTGAATAAAAAAATCCATATCCAGATGTACTGCTATCTGTAAGTATACTTCAGCCACCTGTTGCAATTTTGTTTTTAATTCTATTGGTTGACGGAGCAGATCAATAATCTGTTTTCGAACCCGATACATGAGCTTAACCATAGCATCTGTGTAGAGGGCCGATTTTGTTTTATAGTAATAATAAACAGTAGCCTTCGTCACATTCGAAGCTGAAGCAACGTCATCCATGGATACATCTGCAAAGCTATTTTCCATAAAGAGCGTGGAAGCAGCTTGGAGAATCAGTTCATTGGTAGGTTGCTTTTGTTGGGTTGATTTAGGTCGGCCAAGTGGACGGCTAGGCTTTTCTTTCATCGGTAATGACTCCTTCACAATCTTTTATATTGATAATTAACTAACTAGTATATATAATTATAACAAATAATGATTCACAACGCATGCAACATGACGAGAAAGGGTGAGTTTTTGAAAAATTTACTTGCAAATTGGGGAAAAAGTATAGGCCCGAAAACACGTTGGCTGACAATCATTCTGTGGGTACTATTAGTTGGAGTTGTTTCGGTAGTATGGCCACAGGTAAACAGTCAGGAAACGAAATCTAATCAACTTTTGCCTGAAGATACCATGTCTGTGGAGGCTTCTAAAATTGCCGATGAACAATTTTCAGAGGATGCAGGTGTACCATTACTCTTAGCCTGGTACGCAAATGATGGCTTAAGTGAAGAAGATTATAAACAAATTCAAGAGCTTTACGGGAAATTGGAAGACCAGCCTCTTGATCATCAAAAAACGATTCCGCCGTTTGCAACATGCCACCGCAAGCTTTAAAGGAAGCTGCATCTGATGATGGAAAGGCATTAACTACGCCAGTGATCTTTAAAGAGAGCGCCTCAACAGAAGAACTGCAACAATCGCTTGATGATTTACAAAAAAGGGTAGAATCCTTGATAGGGGACAGCGTTCTCGAATCAGATTTAAAAGAGAACGGATTACACCTCCGCTTAACAGGTCCAGTGGGAATACAAACAGACGCTACTTCTTTATTTAGCAGTGCGGATGTGACACTTTTAATTGCTACAGTATTGCTTGTACTTATATTACTCATTATCCTTTATCGATCTCCGATTCTTGCCATTGTGCCACTTGTGGCAGTAGGTGTTGCATATGGATTAATAAGTCCCTTGCTTGGTTTCATGGCTAAGCAAAATTGGATTGAGGTAGATGCACAGGCAATTTCGATTATGACGGTTCTATTGTTTGGAGCAGGTACTGATTATTGCTTGTTCTTAATCTCTCGCTATCGTGAAGAGTTACGGCTTGAGTCAAATAAATACACAGCATTGCATAAGGCAGTGACAGGCACAGGTGGTGCCATCATGATTAGTGCTTTAACAACCGTTACTGGTCTTTTGACATTGGCACTAGCTTATTATGGCTCTTATGACCGTTTTGCTGTTCCGTTTAGTTTGTCTATTTTTATTATGGGAATTGCTGCATTAACTCTATTACCTGCAATTTTAGCTATTCTGGGACGATTTGCATTTATCCCGTTTATTCCAAGAACAGAGGAAATGATTCAGAAAGTAGAACAGAAAAAAGGGAAAAAGCTTCGCAGACCACAGGCTACTGGCCCATTTGGCAGAGCATTAGGACGCTGGTCTACAGAAAAGCCATGGCTCATAATCATTAGCTGTGTCATTGTATTAGGAGGATTGGCTGCATTTGTTCCACAAGCTAAATACACGTACGGATTACTTGATTCCTTTCCGGAAGATATGCCATCAAGAGAGGGTTTTGAAGTAATTGCAGAACACTATCCGCCAGGGGAAATCGCTCCTATCCAGGTGATTGTGGATAGTCAAGGTAAAGAGGTTTCCTTAAAAGAGGAACTGGAAGAGATGAAATGGGTAGAAACAGTAAGTGAACCAGCTACAGGTTCCAAAAATGAAAACTACCAGCAATATGAAATCACTTTATCCATTGATCCATACTCAAATAAAGCAATTGAATATATTCCTAAGCTAAAAAATAATATTGAGGAATATATGCAAGGAGAAGGTTTAACTGCAGATGAAACAGTTTGGCTTGGTGGTGAGACAGCAACATTATCTGATACAGAGGAAGTAACAAGTCGAGATCAATCCATTATCATTCCAGCTGTATTAATTATCATTGCATTGTTACTTCTCGTTTACCTTCGTTCCATAGTAGCAATGGTTTACTTGCTTGCAACGGTACTGTTATCGTATTTAGCAGCCCTTGGACTTGGTTGGATTATTATTCATTACGGGCTTGGAGCTACTGCAATGCAAGGGTTAATTCCTGTTTATAGTTTCGTTTTCCTCGTAGCGTTAGGTGAAGATTATAACATCTTTATGGCCTCTAGTATTTGGAAAAAGAGTAAGCATAAGCCACTAAAACAGGCGATTAGTGAAGGAGTTAGCGAAACAAGTAGTGTTATTGGTTCTGCCGGTTTAATTCTGGCAGGTACCTTCTCCGTCCTTGCCATTTTACCGCTCCAGGTTTTGGTTCATTTTGGTACAGTGACAGCAATTGGTGTACTTCTAGATACGTTTGTTGTTCGGCCGCTACTTGTACCTGCATTAACGACCGTTCTGGGCAGATATGCATTTTGGCCAGGAAAGCTATGGAAGAAAAAAGAGCATGATAAGGAAGTAAGCAGCTAGATGTTACTTGTGTAGGGCAACGAATTAAATAATTATATTAGGAAGAAGTCAGGAGTCATCAACTGGAAGAGGATGAACCTGACTTCTTTTTAATATTGGCTCTAATATATGTTGGCAGCCGATTAATTTACTCTCCGGCGGATTATCTTGTTCTGCAGCTGATTAATTTGCTCTCCGGGGGATTATCTCGTTCTGCAGCTGATTAATATCTTCTCCGGGGGATTATCTCGTTCTGCAGCCGATTAATTTGCTCTCCGGGGGATTATCTCGTTCTGCAGCCGATTAATTTGCTCTCCGGCGGATTCCTTCGCACTGCAGCTGATTAATATGTTCTCTGGCAGATTACCTCGTATCTCTGCTCGGCTTCTGATAGCCACCACACTAGTTCACATCCACTCCAACTATGAATGAACACGCTGCGTTTGTACTCAACATCTTTAGTAAAAACTTATTAATAAATTAGCTATACCTTACCATTGCAACTAGCCATATCCTTTTAAAAATCTCCCCAAACAAGGTAAACTGTTCCTGAAAGGAGTTTGACAATAATGAACGAATATTCCTTACCAGATCAAATTAATCAACTATTAACTTCAAATAGAAGACAAACAGACCATTTTACGGAGCTTGTCCGTAAAGGTAATTATATGCCGGAAACACCGGATGTACTGATCGATGCCATTACAGCATTGAGTATGGGTAAAAATGTACTCCTAAAGGGACCGACTGGATCAGGAAAGACAAAATTTGCCGAGACACTGTCCTATTTATTTAATCAGCCCATGTTTAGTGTGAATTCATCTGTCGATTTGGACGCAGAAAGTCTGCTAGGCTTTAAGACATTGGAATACAAAGATGGGCAGCAGCAAATTGAGTTTGTCCCTGGACCTGTTATTAATGCAATGAACTACGGCACGTTTTTATATATTGATGAAATAAATATGGCTAAGCCTGAGACACTTCCACTTATAAATGGGGTGTTGGATTACAGAAGAACACTTACTAATCCGTTTACGAATGAAATTGTTTCTGCCAATGAAGGCTTTGGTGTCATTGCAGCAATTAATGAAGGATATGTTGGCACCGTTCCATTGAATGAAGCATTGAAGAATCGATTTGTAGTGATTGAGGTTTCCTATATACAGGGAGAACAATTAAAACAACTGATTCACAACTCGACAAAGCTTTCCGATGAAACGTTAATCGACTTATTTGTAAAATTATCCGAAGATCTGATTTTTGCGGTTTCCCAAGGGAAAATAGCGGAAGATGCTGCATCAATTCGTGCCCTGTTGGATGCCTGTGACTTAAGTGCTTTAATTCCGCCAAAGAGGGCAATTCAACGTGCAATTACAGATAAATTGGATGAAGCAAGAGAGAGGGAATTTGTAGCTAGTATAGCTGAGACGCTATTTAGATAGGAGAATAGACTATGTATCGTTTTCATCATTCCAGTGTGGATACAAACCTTTTTCGGCTGTTACAAGATATGTCTATAGTGCTTTCAGGGCATTCTGATCTGTCCTTTGAACATAGCTATGGATCCTATATTGACTTAGTTGATGATAAGCTGACAGTCAGTAGAACCTGGGACACGGCCACAACGGAGTTTCAGACAGCGGGTTTAAAATCAGATGTCTATTTACGCGCCATTGGCACCCTTCGGTATACGGACCTTCCTGCAATGAAGCGTTATATATCGGCTCTTAGAGAGTCATCTATCCCTAAGTTTGCAGGACAGCTTGCTACACTTATGGAGGATATCCGACTGGAAGAAAAGATTAAAAAAGAAAGACCTGGCACGATTTCTGTTTTTAATATACGGACAAAGTATTATAAACATAAATTCGAGAATGAATTAGCATCACATGTAACGCGCGGGTTTGCTCTTGATGAACTATTTTGTCTGATTTATTTATTACTGCAAGCAGACACACCAGATCCAACTTTTCCAAGAGCGAATCAAAAGCAGCTCGATCGATTGGAAATGCTCAAACCGGAGCTGTATGCTGTGTATGAAGCGAGGAGTACTGATGATATAACCAAGCTGGCCGAACGTATTGTTTTCGGTCTGCAAAGTGATTACAAAGACACAGTGGATGAGTATTTTGTTTTACCAATTGGTCATCTGGAAGCCTACACAAAAAATACGCTATTTGATGAACTCACTAGAACAGATGAGCTTGCTAATGAAGATGTGGAAGAAGTAGATGAGGACAAAAATGAATATATTGATGAGGAGTTTTCTACCTGGCATAGAGAAAATGAGAATAGTGACCGAAAGCAAACCTTTCTTCAATTTGAATTGGATGTCGGGACGAAAACCAGTATAAAAGGTGGAGGAGCTCGAGAGACGGAAGATGGTGACCAGGCAATGGCCACAGTTCAGGGAGCCTCCGGGCAAAGTAAGAACAATGATTACTCTGACCTTGATACATTAGACAAAGAAGAAAGCAACCAGGGAAAAACGGAAGAAAATCAGTATGGGGAAGCAAATAAAGCTGCAGTAAAACATGAACTTGGCGCAGATAAACCAACGAATGACGATAGAGAACTGTACAAGGAATATCTGCAGGATGTGGAGCCATATGAACGAAAGCTTTCCAATATTATAAAGAAAACAATCGAGCATAAGAAGAATGCACCGAGAAGAGATTTAATGGCAGGCAGGCTCTCTAAAAAATTATTACCTCTTATCCTTGATGAGAAGCCAAGAGTGTTTTACAAGAAGAACCAAGAATCAAAAGAAATGGATGCTGCGTTTACATTACTTGTTGATTGTTCTGCTTCAATGCAGGGGAAAATGGAGGAAACAAAACGAGGAATTATTTTGTTCCATGAGGTGTTAAAATCCTTTCATATTCCCCATTCGATTATTGGTTTTTGGGAGGATGCGATGGAGGTAGAAGCAGATTACCAGCCAAACTATTTTCATAGAATCCATTCCTTTTCTGATTCCCTTTACGAGTCTAATGGCGCAAAAATCATGCAATTAGAACCAAGAGAAGATAATAGAGATGGGTTTAGTATTCGCGTTGCAGCTGAAGAATTGGAAAGACAACCGGAAAAAAATAAATTCCTGCTTGTTTTCTCAGATGGCGAGCAGCGGCAGCCAATTATGAACAAAATGGTATTATTGATACAAATCTGGCTGTATCGGAGGCCCGGAAACGCGGTTTGGAAGTTATCGGTTTATTTTTATCAGACGGAGAAGTAGAGGAAAGAGAGCACACCATGATGGAGAATATTTATGGGAAAGAGCGGGTAATTGTTCCATCCGTCTCAGAACTACCGGAACATTTTGCCCCATTATTAAAAAGCCTTCTACTAAAAGTAATATAGTATTAATATATACAAGGGAGGAGTTTATTTGCAGCAGCCAATTCAAACATTAAGCAGGAAGAATTATGAGGAAATTTTTGATTTATCACAGTTCGCATTTCAGTATAAACTTTCACCGGAGGAAATGGAGAAAAAGAAGGCAGAAGCGGACCGTCATACAATCTGGGGGTGGATGGAAGAAGACAAGATTGCAGCAAAACTTCATCTCATTCCTTTATCTTGTTATATTAACGGAAAAGAGTTCCCGATGGGTGGGATCAGCTCTGTAGCAACATGGCCGGAACATCGAAGAAAAGGCATGGTGAAGCACTTGCTGCATCATGCTCTGACGGAAATGAAGCGGAACGGTCAAATAATTTCTTATCTCCATCCCTTTTCATTTGCCTTTTATCGTAGGTTTGGCTGGGAGCATGCCTTCACAGAACAGCATTTCTCCATTCCCATTGAGAAACTAAAGAAAAGATGGGAGACGTCAGGTTACGTACGTAGAATTAAACCAGATATTTCTTTATTACATGAGTTGTATTCCAAATATGCGATAAAGTGGAATGGTATGCTTGTACGTGATGAAAAGTGGTGGGAGCAACGTGTGTTAAAAGACGATGTTCACGTTGCAGTAGCCTATGAAGAAAATGCACAGGCAGCAGGTTATATTATGTATGAGGTTAAGGAAAATACAGTGAAGGTGAAAGAGCTTGTACATAATAGCTTAAACGCTCAGAAACTGTTACTTCACTTTATTGGTAATCATGATTCCATGGCTGAAAAGGTTACGATGATTGTTCCTGAAGACGATCATCTACCTTTACTACTTGATGAGCCACGTTTTGAACAAAAAACAGCCCCTTATTTTATGGCAAGGATTGTCGATGTTGCTGCTTTTTTAAAAGCATATCCTTTTACTGGAGAAGGAGAAATAACGATTACAGTAGACGATAGCTTCTTTCCTGAAAATACAGGAACATATGAGATTAAGTGTGTGAATGGAAAAACATCTGTTACTAGGGTTGAAGAACAAAATCTGGCGCAGTCTGCTAATTGTTCCATTCAAATGCTTACAGGAATGCTGTTAGGGTTTAAGCGACCAAGCGATTATTTTAAAGCTGGTTTATTAACTGCTGCTGACTGTGAGATAAAAATTCTAGAGCGGCTCATCCCAGCAAAGCAAACCTTTTTAACCGATTTCTTTTAAGCATATTTTTTAATGAATTGTTTTAAAGCCATTGACCAGTAGAGAAATCTGCTGGTTTTTTTGTTCTGTTATCTGACGTGTAATGGCAGTACCCTTTTTAAGGCGGATATTAATCCTGTTATGCTTAATAGTGAGCGCATACACTTTTGTTCTTTTTCTGGGTTGAATTTCCTGGTTTTTTAATTATTTACAAAATCGATAGAATTTTAGCGAACATTGCGATAAAATGGAGAGTAATACAAGTAAGTGGACATAGAAAAGGATGGACAGGATGAGTTATCATACTAACGTTATTAAACTATTATTTTCCACGGACGATCATTTGTTTCGGATTGGAAAAGCAGAGAAAATACATAAACTATGGAAAGCAACCGGCCTTCTTGTTCTTTTAAGTATACTTATTTATTGTTGGATGGCTTATTTGGGGATTGGGTCTAACTATATATCAACAAATGCAACGGAAATGAATGGCTTAACATATGAACAGAGTAAATTTTGGTTTTTGGTAGGCCGTGCATTATTTTCCGTTTTATTTGCGATGCTTGTCCTATTTATCCCTTCTCTCTTATTCTATTTATTAACAGATATCCCCTTTAAAAAATTAATGATTATGCAGCAAGTAGTTTTGTTCGTACTATTAATTGAGCGGCTTTTATGGATACCACTTGCTACAGTTAATGGACTCGATTGGTATGTGTCACCACTTTCTCTTGGTATTATTGCCTCTTATATAACGGACAAGAGCTGGATTATTTTTTTCTTTGGTGCAATAACATTGTTCCAATTTTGGATAATTAGATTTCAGGTGAAGTACCTGACGACACTTTCCCAAGCAATAAGAAAAGTCTGGATTTGGGTGAATGTCATCTTTCTGCATCTGATCTATTGGGTTATTACAGCCTTGCTTGCATTTATTGATACATACATTTTAAGTGGGTGGTTCGGATGAGGCGAAGAAGATTTATCTTAGCTGGAATAATTATTTTTATTGGGGTAAATTATTTGCTTCTTTTTTTGGATAAAGAACAGAAGGTCGACCGGCTCGCTTATGTGAGTGAATGGCTGCCAGCATTTCAAACGGATATGAAGGAAGAGATAAATAAGCCAGGTGTACTTTCTCCTATGCAGGAAAACCACCTTTATTTCAGTGAGGAAACAGGTGAATTTCAGGAATTTTTGATGGAGGAAGGGGTGGAAGTCCAGGTTGGTGATCCATTGTATACCTACCGTGTGACAAATTACTATGAAACCGTCGCTGAATTGGAACAACAACAAAGGAAGCTGACTGGAGAGGTTCAAGCCGTTGAAGGAGCTATCTCGGATATGAATCGCTATCAAATTCCGCGTTCAACGCAAGGAACGGCAACTGCAGATACAGAGCAGCCTACCATTCAAATCGAATTACCGGAAAACCCTGTCGAAGCAGCTATGATGAAGGACCAATATCTTATTGAAAAAAAGAAGGAGCTTGCAGCGAAGGAAGCGGAGTTGTCCAGCATCGAAGCACAATTAAATGAGTTGGAATCTACAGGTGATACGATAACCGTCGAGAGTCCCTATGAAGGTTGGTAACGGAGGTTTCTACCACCCTTGATGCACCTCTGCTTACGATTGCCGGCAAGGAATTACAGGCAGAAGGCGAATTTACGGAGCAGGAGAGAAGCAGGATCGCCGAAGGACTTCCTGTGCATATCCAAGTAGATGCAAAGGTGATGGCACTGGAAGGAACACTTGAAAAAATCCAGAAAACACCAGAAAATGTTAGTATCAAAGGAAAAAGTATTTATCCGTTTTCGGTGGCGATAAAGGAAGACGAAGAAGAACAGCAAGAAAATCAGGAAAACATGGTAGAGCAGGAAGAGAGCGCCGAGGAGAGTCACGAAGAGGCAGAAGAATTATTACCTGGCTATCATGTGAATCTTTCTATTATTACAGAAGAAAGCAAGGATGCAACGGTTCTCTTTGAAAAAAATCTGTATGCAGGTGCCGTATGGAAAATGAACGATAATGGAAAGCTAATGAAGCAAAAGGTAGAAACAGGTTTGTATATGGCATCCATGGTGGAAATCACGAAGGGCATGAAAGCAGGCGAATGGGCCGCTACCGAACGGGAAAGTCAGTTTCGCCATCAAGCGACATTTATTACTCCATTACAGTGGTATAAATTTAAGGTTAAAGAAGTCGTTTCGAGCAAATACGAGGATTGGGGTAAATATTTTGTAACAGGATTATTATCAAGGTAAGAACAAAAGAAGACTGGGGTCAAGAGAATTTTACACACTAATAATCCGAACCAAATCACACTAATACTAACACATGGCTCGGATTTATTAATGTTTCAAATTAGCGGAGGAAAATGCGCAGACTCCTCGGAAATGAAGTACACATTTCCTTCGTGCGATGCTAAGCTGTCGCAGCCTTCCTTGTCCTGTGGGAGAAAAAGCCTAGGTAAGACCCCGCAGTGCGTAGCACGAGGAGGCTTAGCAGCGCCCACGGAAAGCGAAGCGTTTTTCCGGAGCGGTTTTTCCCACACTTTAGAATAGGATTATGCCATATCCCCTCATTCTTTATAAGTTGGAAGCTCTTTCCGTTCTGCTTACATGTTTGCTCGTACGCTGTTGATGATATAAGACATTGACAATAGCACCAACCATTAAGATTAAACCAGTTAAGAAGAACCAGATCATTAAAATAATGATACCGCCTAAACTGCCATATGTTGCAGAATAGCTGCCAAAGTTACTTACATAAAATGAAAAACCAAGAGATACAAGTAACCATAGTATACTTGCAGTCATCGCACCTGGCATAACATGTTTAAACGGAAGCTTTTTATTAGGAGCGAATCTGTATAGCATTGCTAGTATTAATGTGATAACAATGATACTGACAGCCCAGCGAAGTACTTGAAATAATAAACTCATTGCTGCCGATAGGCCAAGAATAGACTCAAGGAAATTTAATATAACACTTCCGAATACAGGGAGAAGAATAGCTACCCCCAATGCTAGGATCATTCCAAGCGTTAACCCTAGAGCTAAGAGGCGGACTACAATAAAATTACGAGTTTCCTCTACTTCATAAGCTTCATTTGTTGCTTTAATAAAAGCATTAATTCCAGCTGAAGAAGACCATAGTGCTCCAATGATACCAAAAGTTAATAGACCACCACGCGGGGTGTTTACAATACTAATGATGTTTTCCTGCAAAATGGAGCTGATTTCACTTGGTAAGTTTTTTTCCAAAAAGCTCACCGCCGTGTTAGGGTCTATATTAAAATAGGGGATTATAGTAAAACATACGATTAATAATGGCACAATTGCTAATAAATAATAATATGCCTGTGCGGCTGCTAATAAAGGTACATTGTCTTCTTGAAATCTAGCTATAAACGATTTGCCATATGTTTTCATTTTAGGCATATACATTCCTCCAACAGTTATTTGTATTCCGTATACCCTGTTAGCGAGGAAATGAATCCGAAAGAAAATTCGAAAAATACCATAGATATATCAGTATCACCACAAAGTTCTTATACGTTTTATTTCGAGCTTCTAGTGGTATAATGCACTTAAAGGAGGGGGTTTTTCCAATGGAAGGAATAATATATGTAGCACTGTTACTTATTTCAATCGCATTTGCAATTATCGTAGCCTATACATCCTTATTATTGTATCGTATTTCCAAAACAATGAAGACGATGGCAAAAACGGTAAATGAAGTGGAAAAGGAAGTTGAAGCACTTACCCCACGGTTGAAAGAAACTATTTATGAGACAGATAAGATAGTTGATGACATAGGAATAAAACTAAAATCAACGGATAATCTTTTTGACACTGTAGAAAACGTAGGATCTTCTATGAACGCAGTTAATCAAACGATCCATAACAGTAGTGATAAGCTGTCAAAAACAGAAATGGAAAGAAAAACTAAACCGTTTGTAGAGGGAATTAAATGGAGTGAGGTTGCTTTCACTTTATATTCCAAATGGAAAAAGAAATCAAAAAATGAATTGATGGTTCAAAACCAGAGCCACTCACTCGTACCATTAAATAAAACAGGGAAAGAGGGATAGGTATGTTGTCAGGAATTGGGGTATTACTTATCGGTGTAGCCTTTTTAATTTTAGCTTTTTTTGTTGCTCATGTACTTAATAATTTGGCTGGCGTGCTTCATGGTGTTGAGAAAACGGTAGAGAGGTTGCCTAATCAATTAGATGAGATTTTTAAGGAAACAGGGAATCTTATGCAAGAAAGTAATCGCACATTAGCGGATGTAAACGATAAAATGGAGCAATTAAGTCCATTGTTTTATATTTTAGGTGATGCGGGAAATGTAACAAGAAAATTTTCCTCTTCCCTTGTAGACATAACCGAATCGATGAAAAGTAAAACAAGTGAAACAGAAGAAATTACTAAGAAAAATAATGTCGGCGGGCTATATGGTTCTTTTGCGCTTGGCTATTATTGGTTGAAAAAGCGCAGACAATTGAAAAAGGACGTTACCGAAGGAGTATCCTCTCATGAGCAGAGAAACGAATAAATCAGTACTCCTTGGAGCAATATCTGGTGTTACACTTGGCTGGGCAGCAAAGTCTCTGGCATCACGTCGAGCTGGCTTTCTTGATAAAATTAGGAGAATAGACCAGAGGATTTATGAGGACGGAAGGGCACGAGCAGAGAAAATAAACCAGATAAAGCTAGATGTCGATAAAAAAATATAAATTAAAAATCCCCTGTAGATGGGGATTTTTTAATTTATATTAATTCTGTTGTTGCTCAAGCCTTTTCTTTTTTGATAAATAAAATAACCCAATGTTGCTAATCCATACCATCCTTCTAAGTGATTTCGTTGTATGAAATCATTACCTTCTGATGTGCCTTCTTTTACACTCATTACACGATCAACCATTGTTGAAGATACATGCTGAGTAGCTCTTCCAGCATCACCTACAATGTAAAATATAGGGCTTAATTGCTTTACTTGGTCATTTACTTGATGAAGTGTACTGTTTCCGGTCTCTAACGTATCTTTCGCTTGTGTCATCACATCATCTACTTGTTCAGGGAGCTGATCAACTGTTTTTTGCAGGCCATTAAAAACCCCTGCTAGCTTATTAAGTGGTTTTATAAGTACGAAAACAAGTCCCAATAGGGCAACACCTATTACGAGCACCCCAATACCTAGCCAATCCATATAATAAAATCTCCTTCCGCTTGAAGTTCCTTTAAATAATAATACCACAAATTGAAGAAATTAAACGAGTAGTAAACTAATCATATTCTATTTGCCTGTCCCATAAAATAGTTATACATATGTTATAGAGGGGACGAGAAAATAATGAGTAAAAAGTATAAATGGTTCTTGTGGGGATTGGGATTCTTTGTACTGGTAACATTAGTAGTATACCCAGTTAATAAAAAAGAGATGACACATCCTGTATCATGGACTTTGCCACTTTCCGGAAAAACGATTGTAATTGATCCGGGCCATGGCGGGGCAGATGGGGGAGCAGTTGGAAAAGATCAAACCTTGGAAAAGGATATTTCTCTTCAAGTCTCCAAAAAGCTTCAAAACTATTTACAGCAGTCTGGAGCAATTGTCTATTTAACAAGAGAAGAGGATAAAGACCTGGCAGATGAAGAGACAAAAGGTCTTTCCCGCCGCAAAGCAGAGGATATTCGCAACAGACTGAAATTAATGAAAGAGAAAGATGCGGATTTTTTTGTAACCATCCATCTTAATGCATTACCATCTACTCGGTGGAGCGGTGCACAGACTTTTTATTATTCGAAGTTTGATGAAAGTAAGCATTTGGCAAAAATGATTCAAGCAGAAATTACTCGAAATATGGAGAATACGACAAGACAGGCGCTGGCTATTGACGGAATATATTTACTGAAGCATGCGGACATCCCGGGTGCTTTAGTAGAAATAGGATTTTTGTCTAACGAACAGGAGAGAGAATTGTTAAAGCAAGAGGATTACCAGCAGAAAATGTCAGCAAGTATTTATAAGGGAATTTTACGATTTATCACCGAGGAAGCTCAAGAATAATTTCTATTTGGATTAAATATGTGCATTGTCCTTCCCATGATTCATATCACTTAGATTTTAGCTGAATTATGTTATACTAGCGTTGGATGAAATTAAACGCTAGTAAAGGATGGTGTCATATTTTGTTAACTAAAGAAGAGATCGTACAATTATTAAATCCTGTAAAAGATCCATTTTTACATAGAACGCTTGAAGAAACAGGCGGCGTAATTGAAGTTACCATTAAAGAAGAGAAGAAGCATGTTAGTGTGAAAATAGGCATTGGAAAAACCAATACAGCGGAACAAATGCAATTACAGCAAGAGATTGTTGGTATTCTGAAAAAGAATGGAGCATCAACAGTCGGCTTGCGTTTTGAACAGCTGCCTGATGAGGTAATACAAAAGTATCAGCCAACTGCAGAACAAGAAAAGGAATCCTCTTTAATGGGAGGAAGCTCCAATACGAAGTTTATTGCAGTCGCCAGTGGTAAAGGTGGTGTAGGAAAATCAACTGTTACAGTAAATCTGGCTATGTCGCTTATGCGTTTAGGCAAAAAGGTTGGTATCATTGATGCTGATATTTACGGATTTAGTGTGCCGGATATGATGGGTGTAGAAGAACGTCCAGCAGTCCGTGGGGAGAAGATTATCCCTGTAGAAAGGTTTGGAGTAAAGGTTATTTCCATGGGCTTCTTCGTCGAAGATAATTCCCCTATTATTTGGCGTGGTCCTATGCTTGGTAAGATGATTAACAGCTTCTTTAAAGAAGTAGAGTGGGGAGATCTGGATTATTTATTACTCGATCTGCCACCAGGCACAGGGGATATTGCAATGGATGTTCACGAGCTTTTACCTAGCTGTAAGGAAGTAATTGTAACAACACCACATCCAACAGCAGCCTTTGTAGCGGCACGTGCAGGACAAATGGCATTAAAAACAGAGCATGAAATTTTAGGTATTGTTGAAAATATGGCTTATTTTGAAAGCAAATTAACTGGAGAAAAAGAATACGTCTTTGGCCAAGGTGGGGGCCAAAAGCTAGCTGAAGCCTTAAATACTAAAGTACTTGGACAGTTGCCATTGCAACAGCCATATGAAGATGAAGATGTATTTGCACCTTCCATTTATCAAGAAGACCATCCGATTGGGAAGGAATACCATAAAATTGCGGCGAAAATTGTTGCGAAAATAGAAGAGTAAATGTAAAAAAACAGCGGGCGAAAAGTACGTCCGCTGTTTCTTTATGAGCTTTCTTGCTTATCAGGTCCGCCTCCGCCACTTTCTCCCCCACCTTGTTGAGACTTTCCGCCACCATTACCACCTTTTTCTTGTGCTTGTTTTTCAGCAGCCTTTAAAAGGATCTCTTGAATTTTAGCTTGGAAAACAGGGGTTTCTAATGTTTGCTGAATTGTCTCTTCCAAATGAGCACGAAATTCCTGGCTTTTTAAAACGGTTAATAATTGTTCCGTCATTTTAGGATCCTTTAATAATTCGAGCATTTTTTTTTGATAATCGGCATCGTTCATCATTTTTTTTAAAAGCTTTTCCTGCTCTTTTTCCATCGATTTTGCGTATCCTTCGACAAATTTAGGGTCCTTAAACAACATTTCCCACATTTCTTTTCCTTTGTCAGAGACAAGCGTTTCATTAATGGATTTCTTTACCACATCAGATTGAATGACAAGCTCTTGTTTCATTTTTTCATCTGCTAACATTTCTTGAAGCGCTTTTTTTCCATCCTCGGTCTGTAATATATCCACTACCATTTTCTTTGTTTTATCGTAATCGCCTTCTTCAGGAGCGGCATTTCCCCCATTACATCCGCTTAAAAAAAGGACAAGAAAGGCGAAAAAAAGTACATATATGGAACGGTTCATTAGGAAATCCTCCTCCCTATATGTACTTAATATGTCTAAAGAGAATCGGAAATATGCGTTTTCTTAAGGAAAAAACTCTTCCAACATGGTAGAATACATGGTGAATGAATTAACAAATAAATTGTTGCTAACGAAGTAGGAGGACATAAGATTGAATAGTCGCAAACTAGTGCATTTCTTTTTTACAACTTTATTTTTAGGTGGTTTAGCAGGACTCATTACCAGTTTTTTTGTAAAATCTGGAGAATATAGCAAAAATCTGAATCCATTTGATTTAGGTGAATTATTTGGCTTAGTAGTGTTCTTTATTGGGATGGGCTTTGTATTTAGTGTTGTTAGCCAAACGGGGTTCTTTGCATATTTATTTATCAATCGATTTGGACTAGGCATGTTCCGTTCCTTTTGGCCAACAGTGCAGGTTTTATTAATAGCGTTCGTATTATTTGACTTAGTTTACTTTCCATATAAAGCGACAGATGGCAATATAGCATTGTATTGGTTTATTCTCATGTCACTGGGTATACTTGCATATGGATGGATTGTAGCAAAGATAAAAGCAAAAGAAACGAATCAGACTGCATTCATACCTGCATTATTTTTAATGATTGTCATGACTTCCATCGAATGGGTCCCGGCTCTGCGTACTGAGGGTACAGATTATGCCTGGTTAATGATTATTACGCTACTGGTATGCAATACATATCAGTTGCTTGCATTGCATCGATTAAATAATAAGGAATTAAAAAAATAGTATTTCTGAAAAACTGTTCCAATACATGATTTGGGGCAGTTTTTTTTATTCAACAAGCTTTGACTCTGCATGTGCCTGGTTAATTAATTCTGAAAGAGAGACAAAAGAAAATCCCTTGTTCTTTAAGATAGGAATAATTTTTTCCAATGCACCAGCTGTTTGTTTTGCTGAATCGGAGGCATGCATTAATAAAATATCTCCATTGCTTGTTTGCTTTACTACGGAATCAGTAATTTGTTCGGTTCCTGGATTCTTCCAGTCGTTTGGATTTACATTCCAATGAATCACTTTATAATTTAAGCTTTCAGCAAGTTTTATAATTTCTTTGTTAAAATGTCCATTAGGTGGGCGAAGCAGCTCCACCTCTTTGTAGCCAAGTTTGTTGAATATTTCTTTGGCATAAGTAAGATCCTTTCTGACTTGACCTATTTCCTGTTCAAGATAACTTTTATAACGATAACCAAGCATTCCTAGCTCGTGTTGATCATCCGTAATCTTCTCCAAAATATCAGGGTGACGTTCTGCCCATTCCCCGCTGACAAAAAAGGTTGCTTTTACATTTCCTTTTTTAAGCTGTGCTAAGATATCATGTACTTTCTCTTCACCCCAACTGATGTTAAATGTTAGCGCGATATTTGGTTCTTCAGCATTTCCCTTTGTTAACACAGAAGGTTCATCATTTAAAAAAACAGAAAAAGTTCCATCCCTTTCAAACCAAAGAAAAGTAGCTGTAAAAAGAGCAAATAGGCCAATAACCAACCACCGTTTCCATTTATTGAATCGCCACACATAAAAATGCTGCATTAGAAATTCTCCTTTCTTTAACTTGTCCTATAAATATCCTATGTATCCATCTATGAGATAGAACTCGCAGAAACTTAATTACATACTAATAACAAATTTCGATAAAAGATTACAAATAAACAAAAAGTAAAAAAACCTGTTTCCCAGATCGAAAATAGGGTAATAATTGGATAGACTGTCGAATTAAAGAGAATATAAATTACAAACATATCGACAGTATTTCAGTAAATTCGAGGGAAAATTTAAATAAGAATAGCGAGAAATAGGTCGTTGTATAGAAGTGCAATCAATTACTACATGCGGAAATGTTTTTCGTTTTTTGCAAAAAGTGAAAATAATAATTTTTATTAGAGATGAAGAGATTAGAGGTGGCGTAGTGTTAGGATTATTAATAAGTGAGATAGAGCAAAAAGAAATGGAATACTTAATTAGAAGAGAGCTCGATGAATTACTATTAGATTTGGAAGATCACCGAATTGATCATATGGTGAAACGGGCTATGAAGGAAAGATATCGGATATTGTTTCAGCTATATCGCAGAGTTGCCAGTGAGAAGGAATGTATGAAGTACATCCCGAGTCAAATAGAAAAGTAAAGATAGGAAGTCTTCATCAAGCTTACTAGCACGGTGGAGACTTCTTAATTGAAGAAATAAATAGTTTTTTAATAAATGTATTGCAAAGGTGAAATATATGTGATATATTATTTTTTGTTGTCAAACAAAGACAAACATTGCAGAAACAAAGAAAAAACTTTTTGCAGAAAACATATTGACAACAGTTTGAAACCATGTTAAATTATATATCGTCGCAAAAAACGACACAGATAAATTTGCTC
>NZ_BAZS01000041.1 GCF_001310895.1 Virgibacillus halodenitrificans JCM 12304
ACTACGTCGCAGTTTCCTCCTACTCCGCAGAAATGAACTTGAAGGAATTAATGTGATCTGCCCAACATTTCCATAGCTCCAACAAAAAAACGCTCCTCATTAAGAGGAGCGCTTTTTTTAAATTAACTAGCGTACATTTCAGCTATTTTTTTCTGTAGTTGTTTATCCTGTACGTATTCATCGTAGCTCATTTCTTTATCAATAATTCCGTTTGGAGTAATCTCAATCAGACGATTAGCGATACTCTGAACAAATTGATGGTCATGAGACGTGAATAAGATAGAGCCCTTAAATTTAATAAGCCCATTATTCAATGCAGTGATAGATTCCAGATCTAAATGGTTTGTTGGTTCATCAAGTAACAAGACATTGGCATTACTCAACATCATTTTAGATAGCATACAGCGGACTTTTTCTCCACCTGATAATACGTTTGCTTTTTTCAAGGCTTGTTCACCAGAGAATAACATTCTGCCAAGGAAACCACGAAGGAATGTTTCCGTTTCGTCTTCCGGTGAGTATTGACGTAACCAATCGACCAATGGCAAATCATTATTTTCGAAATAAGCAGCATTATCTTTAGGGAAATAAGATTGTGATGTGGTTACTCCCCATTTATAGCTTCCTGCATCTGGCTCAATTTCACCCATTAAAATTCGGAATAACGTAGTTTGGCAATATCATCTTTTCCAACAAGCGCTATCTTGTCATCTTTGTTCATTGTAAAACTTACGTTATCCAGTACTTTATTCCCGCCAATTGTTTTGGTAAGACCTTCGACACGTAGTAAATCATTACCTATTTCACGTTCGGGGGTAAAGGAAATATATGGATATTTTCTGGATGAAGGTTTAATGTCATCAAGGGTGATATTGTCAAGTAATTTTTTACGCGAAGTTGCTTGCTTCGATTTAGAGGCATTAGCACTAAATCGTGCAACAAAGGATTGCAGCTCTTTTATTTTTTCTTCTTTCTTTTTATTGGCTTCCTGCGCCATTTTTGCAGCTAACTGGCTTGATTCGTACCAGAAATCATAGTTACCGATGTAGATTTGGATTTTTCCGTAGTCAACATCTGCAATATGTGTGCATACTTTATTTAAAAAGTGTCTGTCATGAGATACAACAATGACAGTGTTCTCAAAGTTAATTAGAAATTCTTCCAGCCATTGGATTGCTTGAATATCAAGTCCGTTAGTAGGCTCATCAAGTAAAAGGATATCCGGATTACCGAATAAAGCCTGTGCCAAAAGTACTTTCACCTTTTGATCTGCAGACAAATCAGCCATTTGCGTCATGTGAAGGGATTCATCAACACCAAGCCCTTTAAGGAGCACAGCTGCATCTGATTCAGCTTCCCAACCATTCATTTCAGCAAATTCACCTTCTAATTCAGCAGCACGCATACCATCTTCTTCAGAAAAATCGCCTTTCATATAAATGGCATCCTTCTCTTGTTTAACGGAATAAAGCTTTTCATGTCCCATTAAGACAGTATCGAGTACTTGATGTTCTTCATATTCAAAGTGATTCTGCTTTAGTATTGCTAATCTTTCACCTGGAGACAAAGAAACAGCACCTGATTGTGGCTCAATTTCACCAGAGAGAATCTTTAGAAATGTAGATTTTCCGGCTCCATTTGCACCTATTAGCCCATAGCAGTTACCAGGTGTAAACTTTAAATTTACATCTTCAAATAACTTTTTATCACCATATCGTAAACTAACGTTAGTTACATTAATCATTCTTGTAGAATCCTCCAATAAAAATAAATAGTAATCAACGTAAGCTTACGGTATTTATGCAGTTTAGTCAATGTTAACAGGCTTTAAATTTGTAAATAATGATGAAATATACAAAAAATTAACTTGTATATTTGTTAATTTTTGTAATAGTAGATAAAAAGGATTGTACAGTTATACAACCTAGAGGCGGTGCAGGGGGGAGGGACTTTAGGTGAGTGAACGAACGATTTATTTTCTCTTTACAGATACGGGAACATATTTAGCGAAAGCAATTAACTATTATACAAAGCAATCACTGAATCATGTCTCCATTTGTTTTGATTCAGAATTGAAAGAAGTTTACAGCTTTGGTCGAAAGCAACCGAGGAATCCCTTTATTGGTGGTTTTGTTCAAGAAGACATTCGATCTGAATTCCTGAAAAAATCCTACTGCGCTATCTATAGCTATACGGTATCAGAACAAGAATATGAAACGGTTATGTTGCGTATAAAAGAAATCGAAGCAAAAAAGGCAGATTATAAATATAATTTTATAGGATTATTGGCAGTACTGTTTCAAGTTGAAATTGATCGCAAATATGCTCTGTTTTGTTCTCAATTTGTGGCAACAGTATGCGGGGATGCAGAAAAATTTGTTTTTGATAAACCGACATGCTTTGTAACTCCAGGAGACATTCGTAAGTTGGATGGTCTGAAGTTAATATACCAAGGCAAGTTGGAAAATTACACACATGCTTTTAAAACTGAAAGGAAATTAATACCAGGTAGTTTACCTTCAACGAAGCAATCATTTATTATTAACATATCTAAAAAAGTTAAAAAGTTTGTCATAAGATAAAGGACCATAATTTCATTGTATGGTTCTTTTCTCGGTTTTAAGGGAGGTAAAGGAATATGGAACGTAGCAGTAACTATCGTCTATTGAAAATAAGAGAAATATTATTTCAGCAAACAGATGATCAGAACGAAATGGGGATTAGCGAATTAGTTGATAAGCTCAGAGAGTTAATGCCTGAGAGACAACTGGATCACCGTACGATAAAAAAGGATCTGGAAACGCTCGATGATATGGATTTTGAAGTTGTAACGAATAAGGGTAAATTCGGTAAAAACTATTACAGCCATCAAACCAGATTGTTTGAAACATATCAGCTAAGGCTTATGGTTGATGCTATTCTCTCCGCTAAATTTATAACAACAAAAGAGAAGAAGCTGTTAATTGAAAAGTTAAAGCAGTTAACAAGTAAACAAATTGCCAGAACTTTGCCAGAACCAGTCTTATTTAGTCAATCTGCCAATATTGATTATGAATTGGTGAAATAGAATATTGACTTTGTACACCGAGCAATAGCAGAAAAAAAGATACTTACATATCAATATGGAAAGTTTAATGTAGATAAGAAATTTGAATATAATCGTAATGGAGATTTATATTACGTGGAGCCATATGCTCTTATTTGGCAGAACGATTACTATTATCTAATTGGACGATTTATAAAAACAGATGAAGTGCGCCATTATCGCCTGGACCGGATGCGTAATATTCACTTAACAAATGAGAGGTTTATCAAAAAGGATTTTGATTTAAATGAATATGTAAACCAAAGCTTTCATATGTTCGCAGGAGAAGAAATACGCATTAAAATAAGGTTTCATCTTCATTTAGTAAATGTTGTGCTGGACAGATTTGGACATGACGCAAACATAAAACAATTGGATGATAAACACTTTTTATTAACAACGAAGGCAAAGTTATCGGACGGTCTAATAAACTGGATTCTTACCTGGGGTCATAAGGCTAAGGTAATAGAGCCCGAATATGTAGTGCAGGAAATGAGGGAACGTATTCAACAGATGGCAGCACTATATATGACAGACAATGATTAAATGAAATTTAAGTTAGCAGATGATAAATTCCCTAATTATATAAAAATTTGAAACTATCGATATTTTATTGTTTAATAGTGGTGATGAGAGGGAAGCTTTGTCTGTAGGAAAGTTTCCTGAGTTCTGAGATACGTCAACACGAAAGAAAATACTACAAGGAGTGTGTTGAATGGAAGATCTATATCCTTCAAGAAAAAATAGCCAACCGGAGATTTTGGAAAGGAAGGATCCGGTAATTCATACAGATCGATCCAAAGATAATCAAGCTCCTATTTCAACAGAACAGCTTGATTCCTATGAAAAAAATGGGTTTTTGCAAATAAAGAATTTCTTCTCTGAAGAGGAAGTTTCTGATATGCAGAAAGCCATTTTTGAATTGCAGGACTCAAAAATGGACGTAGATTCCAAAAAGGTTATCCGTGAGCCGGAGAGTGATGACATTCGCTCTATTTTTCACGTACACAAAGATGATGCTTATTTTAAAAAAGTGGCCAATGATCAGCGAATCTTGGATATAGTAAATCATCTTTTGGGAAGTGATGTGTATATACATCAATCCCGAATTAATTATAAACCAGGTTTTAAGGGAAAGGAATTTGACTGGCATTCTGATTTTGAGACATGGCATGTTGAGGACGGGATGCCTCGTATGCGTGCAGTAAGTGTATCGATTGCATTATCAGATAACTATACTTTTAACGGGCCTTTAATGCTTATACCAGGGTCCCAGAACTACTATGTTAGTTGTGTAGGCGAAACGCCAGAGGACAATTACAAAGATTCATTGAAGAAGCAAAAAGTTGGTGTTCCTGATGAAGAAAGCCTTCGTTGGCTTGCAGAAAAAGGTGGAGGAATTTCCGTACCTACAGGAAAAGCGGGTTCCATTACATTGTTTGAGTCAAATACGATGCATGGCTCTACAAGTAATATGACACCATATCCGCGTAATAATCTGTTTATGGTATATAATAGTGTAGAAAATAGATTGGTGGAGCCATTTTCCGGTGGCAATGCACGACCGGAATATATTGCTGTCCGCGAGAAGCAAGCAATGTATAGCGGATAGAGGTACATGTTTTGATGGATAACTTTCCCGTGTTGACGTAATCCAGATATAAACGGCGGTTCCCCGGGATATAACCTGGGAACCGCTTTTTTGATTCTATTTCAAATGTTTAAGTAATACTTATAATATTCATTCTTAGCTGGAGGAAACTGCGAACTAGAGTGGAACAATCAGCAGCAGAGTGAAACTATCCACCTTAGACATTCAGCAACTGGTACAGTTTGGTTATAATACATTAATCTTCGAAATAGTATGAGCTATCACCAGATATAGACCTACTTAATCCACTTGCTCGATCCCCAGCGTCTTATATGGCACCTTGATTTTAAATGCAAGGTTATTTGCATCCAAATCTATCTGTTCTACTGCGACCTCGAAGTTACTTTTAATTTTCATATCAGTTACTGCTACATATATTTCTTCTTCCTTTGGATTGACGGTTACCCATTCAGGCATTGGTAAGTATTTACCCATATACTCCATTATTTTTTTGTTTGGTAACTGAAGCAGGCCAACAGAAATCGATTTTAATTTAAGAATTATGTCTCCGTTCTCCTGCACGAGCGGTTCCAAATGCACGGATAAAGGAACAGTTGAAGAAAATACCGGTAATTCGCCAATTAAATGAACGTCTTCTTCCAATTCAATTTTATATTGATGTTTACTGTCATTTAATTCTCCAATATACGCGTTTACAAGTTCATTTAAATTATTCTTGGTTGTTCGGACAACGAATACGGAGCTGTCCTCCGCAGGTGTTTCTTCTTTAACGGCATATTCTTTTTTAGAAACTGGCCAAAAAATTAATGATACAAAAACAAGAACTAAAAGTATATTTACGATTAGCAGAGTGAAAAACAGTTTTTTCCACTTGCTTTTTCTTTTTGATTGATTTGTTCTCGTGGTCATAGCAGTCATCCTTCTTCATGGGTTAAATAATTTAATACTCGTCGGGCAATTCGTTTATAGCCAAGTTCATTCGGATGGAAATTATCCTCTGAGAATAAATTAGTATCATCCTCATCAAATAAATCAGCTGTAGGTATATAAGTAATATTCTCATGATCTCCAGCGATTTTTCGTCCAGATTCGTTCCACTCTTCAATGATTAAACTAAGTTCTTTAATATCTTCAAAATATTGTTTGAAAGGGTTATAAAAACCTAATAAGTATATATGTGAATCAGGGTTTATTGATTGCATCTTATTAAAGATTTTTTCTAAACGCTGTTCATAGTTTTGCTTTTCTTCAGTGAAGTCCTCCATTTTTAGATGAGTAAAGTTTTCTTTTACAACTTTCATAATATCATTTGCACCAATAGTAATTAAAATGATGTCTGCTTCATTAATTGCGTCTACCACTTCGGGTTTCTCCAGGCGCTTCAACAGCTGATCAGATCGGTTGCCTCGAATACCGAGATTAGCGAAATCAACTAATTCTTCTTGCTGGTTGATGGAACGGTCTAATATACCAACATAACCACCTTGCTCTGTGCTATCTCCGACACCCTGTGTTAAAGAATCTCCAATTGCTAAGATTTGGGTTTCTTTCGTAGAGAAGAAGTCAACGGTTTGTTTAACAGCCTTTACTACTATTTCTTTTAATGGAGCTGGATTTTCGGATTCTTCCTCCTGCATATTTTCTTCTTCGTCATTTGCAGGTTGCTGAGTAATTGTTTCCTCATCTTCATCGGTAATCCGTACATTTTTAAAATCGGGCTCAGGTTGATTCATGTTTATTATAATAACTGCAATTCCTATTAGCATGACCACGCCTGTTATTAAACCAATAATTTTCTTATTCATTCCTACCACACCTAATGTTGTTGTACTATATTTATATGACTGAAATAGCTTGTATTATATCCATTCGTTACTTTATAACTGTATATGTATGTATATTATTATACATTATAAAAGAAAAAATCGCCTTCATATAAAAGGCGATCTTTAACAGGGAAGGGTTAATACAATTTTTCCCCATTTGCTGATTTATAAACATCTAATCTATAAGTTTATTAGCAGCGCGTGTTAGCTTAAACTTCTACCGGAATATTCAAGGACCCTCCACTCCTAGTACGGATAGCTTCATTATAAGGGTCTGTTTCCGCAATTACGGTAATCCCGGCAGCTGCAGCATTCTCAACTAGGTTTTCATGTAGAGAAGGTTGCTCTACAAAAAGAATAGCTACTTGTTTATTTATTAACTCTTCTATACTAGTTTTAGTGTTCTCTTTGCCTGGGATCCAAACTGCGTCTATTTTTCCCTCATTCGTGGATAACGAGCTGACTTCAAATCCAAGTGATTGCAGTTTAGCCACTTTTTCCTTCGTTTCTTGTTTTTCTGCACCTGCCACTGTAATAACTTTTTTACGTATTCCTCCATTACTTCGGTCAAAAGGAGAGGAAACAAGCCACTTCACAGCATCATCTTCTTTAAATGTAATAGTTGCGGGCTCATTTGTAGCTTTTGCAATGGCTTGATCAAGTGTAAAAAGAATATCATTCGATGATTCAAGCCCTATTGATAGGCGGATTAATTCTTCAGAGACACCACTCTTCACTAAATCTTCTTCTCCCAATTGTTGATGTGTGGTTGAAGCAGGATGAATAATTAATGATTTAGCATCACCTACGTTTGCTACATGGGACCATAATTCAATCGAATCAATTAGCTTCCTGCCAGCCTCACGTCCTCCTTTAATGCCAAAGGTAATAACAGACCCATACCCATTTCTAAAGTATTTTTTGGCAAGTTGGTGAGAAGGGTGGTCGCTAAGCCAGGATAGTTTACCCATTCTACAGCTTGGTGATTTTCCAAATAATTAGCTACTTCTATTGCATTTTGATTATGTCTTTCAATACGTAAGTGCAATGTTTCCAATCCTTGGAGTAAAAGAAATGCATTTTGTGGGCTGAGACAAGCTCCGATATCACGTAATAGCTGTACGCGTAGCTTAACCGCAAAAGCAGGTGCCCCTACATCTATAAATCGTAAGCCATTATAGCTTTCGTCTGGTTCTGTGAAACCAGGGAATTTTCCATTATCCCAATTGAACTTGCCGCCATCTACAACAACTCCCCCAATAGCTGTTCCATGTCCACCGATCCATTTTGTAGCAGAGTGAACCACAATATCTGCTCCCCAGCTAAGTGGCTTCGTAATATATGGAGCGAATGTATTATCAATAATTAGAGGAATCTCATGCTTATGGGCAATATTTGCTATATTTTCTACATCAAATACATTTAAACTAGGGTTTGTGATGATTTCTCCATAAATTGCTTTTGTCTTATCTGTTATCGCTGCTTCAATTGCTTTATGGTCTGTACCGTCAACAAAATTCACTTGAATACCGTAGCGTGGCAGTGTGTTAGCAAATAAATTATATGTTCCTCCATATAAATTACTATCAGCAATAATTTCATCACCAGCACTGGCAATATTTAATATAGCGAAAGTTATGGCTGCCATACCGGAAGAAGTGGCCACCGCTGCGACACCATCTTCTAGTTCTGCAACCCGCTGTTCAAATGTATCGACAGTTGGATTCCCAATACGAGAATATATATTGCCTGGTTCAGCTAAACCAAATAAATTCTGTGCATGCTCTGTGTCACGAAATACATAGGAAGTAGTTTGATAGATAGGCACAGCGCGTGAACCTGTGGTCGGGTCAGCTGATTGCCCTCCGTGTAGTAATACTGTTTCCGGATTTTGAAAATGAAATTGAGCCATAATAAATTCCTCCTAGGTTTAATTTGTTATCTGGAGGAAGAGGAGATAATCAAAAAGCCCTCTTCCTAAGAAGAGGGCGTTTAATTTAACCGGTCCTCCTCTTATCTTCCAGATCTGTTTTGATCTGTAGGATGTAGCACCTTCAAAGCAAGAATTATTGCTTTCAGGTTGCCGGGCTTCACAGGGCCTATTCCCTCCGCCACTCTGGATAAGAGATTAAATTTTCTAAATTATGAATAGTATAGGTCCTTTCTTTTCTTCTGTCAACCATTAATTTAATAATTTTCTATTTTTTCTGGTTTTATTAGGCCGATATGCTGCTCCCATATAATTGATAAGTGCTATCCATATTAATGAGAAAGCAATAAGGTGAGCTGACGTGAACGTCTCTTCATAAAGAAATACACCAAGTAATAGCATAATAGTAGGGGCAAAGTATTGTAAAAAGCCGATCATCCCCAATGGAATATGCTTGGCACCAGCAGCAAATAGGAGCAAAGGAATTGCAGTCATTATACCAGCGCCCATTAGAAGCAGGTTTGTTGCTGTTCCTACCTCCACCCATTTAAAAGTAGTTTCAGGCAATAAAAATAAATAGAGTAAGGCAAAAGGAGTAACAACAAATGTTTCAATTGTCAGGCCGGTCATTGCCCCCACATCAACCACTTTTTTTAATAAACCATACACACCAAAACTAAATGCTAATGCGAGTGAGACCCATGGAAATACCCCGTAGCTGATAGTAAGATAGATCACTCCCAAAGATGCAAGAATAAAAGAAAAGATTTGTCTCCGTGTCATATTTTCCTTTAAAAAAATTATTCCCAAAAGAATGCTGACAAGAGGATTAATATAATATCCTAAGCTTGCCTGGATGACATGGTTGCTGTTAACCGCCCATATATATGTTAGCCAATTTAAGCTAATAACAATGGCTGCTAAAGAAATAAATATGACTTTCTTCTTGCTTTTGGTAAATGATTTATATTCTTTTATAAATGCAGGCCACTTTCCGGTAATAAGTAAAATAATTAGCATAAAAACAAAAGACCAGATAATTCGGTGTGCCAGAATTTCGCCTGCTGGGACCGATTCTACCTGTTTCCAATATATCGGCAAAAATCCCCAAATGATATAAGCACCTATAGCATAAATAATACTGTTTCTTACTTGATTCGTATTCATACAAACCCTCTTTTATGTGAGATTAAATGATTTTGTGTAATTCCATCAAATTAAACTTATTCTAGAAATAAAACATCAATAAATCAATAGAAGTTTAGAAATTTTCTAATTTAAACGCTTTCATAAATTAGGTTAATGGCATAGTATAGGAGTATGTACATCTATTACATAAGGGGGAGAAGTAATGAAAAAAAAGAATAATAGATTTGAAACAGCAGTGATTCATGATGGATACGACGCCAAGGATATGCTAGGAAGCCTGACTACCCCATTGTTTCAAACATCTACATTTACGTTTGAAACTGCTGAGCAGGGAGAAAAACGTTTCGCAGGAGAAGAGGAAGGGTTTATTTACTCAAGATTAGGAAACCCAACAGTGAGAGCCTTGGAAGAAAGAATTGCCACATTGGAAAATGGAGAAAGAGGCCTGGCATTTGGGTCAGGAATGGCTGCTGTATCAGCCATTTTATTCGCATTAACAAAGGCAAATGATCATATATTGTGTTCGTCAGGTTTATATGGCTGCACGTTTGGTTTGCTTCAAATGCTCCATGAGAAATTCAATATATCCTATGATTTTTCTTCCATGGAAACAAAAGAAGAAATTCGTTCACTGATTAAAGAGGAAACAGCTTGTATATACGTAGAAACGCCAATAAATCCAACAATGAAATTGATTGACCTTCAGCTTGTGGCTGAAGTTGCCAAAGAATATGGAATTCCTGTTATTGTTGATAATACATTTTCTTCACCATATTTACAGCGTCCATTGGATTTAGGCTGTGATGTGGTTGTTCACAGTGCTACAAAGTATATTGGAGGACACGGGGATGTAGTAGCAGGACTAGCTGTTGGAAAAAAAGACTTTTTTGACTCTGTTGCTATGACAACGCAAAAGGATATTGGCGGGATAATATCACCGTTTGATGCATGGCTCTTGTTAAGAGGATTAAAAACATTACCAGTGAGAATGGATCGTCACTGTGACAATGCAGAGAAAATAGTTGAGAAACTGGAAAGCCACCCGAAAATTTCAACTGTATATTACCCGGGAAGTAAGAAAAATCCTGATTTTTCTATTTGCGAAAAGCAAATGAAACGTGGTGGTGGAATGATCTCCTTTGCTGTGGATGGGACGAAAGCAGATGCCCAGGAACTGCTGAATAAGCTTAACTTTATTAAAATAGCTGTCAGTCTTGGTGATGCAGAGACGTTGATTCAACACCCAGCAACGATGACCCACTCCGTAGTACCTGAAGAATCCAGAGAGAAAATGGGAATTACAGACCAGCTTATCCGATTATCCGTTGGTTTGGAAGCTTGGGAAGATATATGGAGCGATTTGGAGCAAGCCTTAAACCAATTGAAGTAAGTAAAGTGACATAAACATACTATACAAAACAATAGTCGAACATAATTCGAACCTTTATACAGGCCTTCGAATTAGTTCGGCTTTTTTAATGGATTTATATTCACTCATGTCTCGTTACAACAGTAATTTTTAACATGATTTGATATTGTGTGCTATATTATGGATAATATAATGATGATATAAATTTCATGGCTAGAGAAACCAGGGCCATAAGGGGGATCTTATATTGGGGATACTTTCCTACTTATTAGGGTTTGTTATTTTCTTTAATATTGCACTAGGTATTTCTATTATATTTCTTGAACGAAAAGATGCTAGTTCAACATGGGCCTGGTTAATGGTGTTGCTGTTCATTCCTATTGCAGGCTTTTTCCTTTACTTGATATTTGGAAAACCCATTAGCAAAAGACGTATTTTTACGTGGGATACAAAAAGCCGTTTAGGGGTGAAGGCTGCAGTACAATCGCAGCTGAGGGCATTAGAGGAACAGCGTTTTGACTTTAAAGATAAACAGATTGCTGAGCATGAAGACCTTGTGTACTTACATTTGCGGAATGATGACGCTATTTTTACACAGGATAACAAAGTTAAGATATTTACAGATGGAAAAGAAAAGTTCGATGCCTTAGCTAAAGATCTTGAAAAAGCGACAGACCATATTCATCTATTGTACTACATTATACGTAGTGATGAATTAGGACAACGAATTGCAGACATCCTAGTAAAAAAAGCCAATGAAGGTGTAGATGTCCGGGTTCTTTATGATGATATGGGTTCAAGAAGCTTAAAAAGGTCTTACATCAAACGGTTGAGAGCTGCAGGAGTTCAGGTTGAAGCATTTTTTCCGCCTAAAATACCAAAGATTAATTTTAAGATTAATTACCGAAACCATCGAAAGCTAGCTATTATTGATGGGAAAGTGGGCTATATTGGGGGTTTCAATATAGGAGATGAATATTTAGGGAAGGATAAGAAATTCGGTTACTGGCGGGATACACACTTACGCATTTATGGAGATTCTGTTAATAACATGCAAACACGCTTTATTCTTGACTGGAATCAAGCTTCAAGGAATCATATATTATATGAAGAGCGTTATTACGCCGCAGAACCCGCAGGTGATGTAGGGATCCAAGTTGTTTCCAGTGGCCCGGATTCGGATTGGGAGCAGATTAAAAATGGCTATATTAAAATGATTATGTCGGCAAAGGATTACATTTATATACAAACACCATATTTTATTCCTGATGAGAGCCTTCGAGATGCATTGCGTATTGCAACACTTTCAGGAGTGAAGGTCAAGATAATGATTCCCAACAAGCCGGATCATCCTTTTGTGTACTGGGCGACACTATCGTATATTGGAGATTTATTGAATGCAGGTGCAGAGATTTATATTTATCAGGACGGATTTTTACATGCCAAGACAATTGTGGTCGATGGCGAGATAGCATCTGTTGGAACGGCAAATATTGATGTACGAAGTTTCCGTCTTAATTTTGAGGTAAATGCATTTCTTTATGATAAAGAGGTTGCTGCCAAATTAGAGGATGCGTATAATGCCGATATTCTTCTTTCTACACAAATGACAAAGAAATTATATCAAAAGCGGTCCCTCGGCATTCGATTTAAAGAATCCGTTTCTCGCTTGATATCACCTGTTTTATAAGGTGGTTTTTGGAAGGGATTGTTGATAGGCTTGATTTTACAGTGTAGAATAGTAAGAATTGACAATGTGTATAACGGGAATAAAATAGACCAACATAGAATTTAACAGGAGGAGAAGAAAATATGACAGCAAAACCTTGTTCTAATTCACTTGCAGTAAAAACCTCTCATGTGTTACCACCAGATACAAATTATCATGGGACTTTATTTGGTGGGAAATTGATGGCACATATCGATGATGTGGCAGCAATTGCTGCCGAAAGACATGCAAGAAAGCCAGTAGTAACCGCATCAACAGATTCGGTTGATTTCCTTGCGCCAGTCAAGGCCGGGCATTCAATCTGTGTAGAAGCATTTGTTACATGGACACATCAGACATCGATGGAAGTGTTTGTTAAAGTCGTTACAGAGGATTTACTAACCGGAGACAGAAAAGTATGCACTACTGCATTTATGACGTTTGTTGCTGTAGATGATAACGGAAGGCCTGTATCTGTCCCAGAGGTTTATCCGGAAACAGAGCAAGAAAAGACGCTCCATACACTCGCTCCTACACGTGCGGAGCAACGCAAAGAACGTCGAAAGCAATCAAAGGAACTAGCAGCAACGTTTGGCACCAGTTTTCCTTGGAATAAAGGAGTTTAAAAGCCTAACTATAGGCTTTTTTTCTTTTAAATAACAAGTTATAGAAGAATACCCGAATGTTATAAAAAAAGAGAGAAAGGGTATACATAATTATTATTCGGACTTTTACGTTTCTCTATGATAACAAATATTAATGCTAGGTGATAAAGGAGGAGAAGAGAAAGTGGAACTGTTGGAAAAAATGATTGGTGAAGTTAATGATGTATTGTGGACATATGTTTTAATCGCAGTATTACTTGGTCTCGGTTTATTTTTCACGATAAAAACCGGCTTCGTACAGTTTAGATATTTACCGGAAATGTTCCGTGTTTTAGTTGATAAGCGGACAATAAGTGCGTCTGGAAAGAAAGGGACCTCCGCATTCCAGGCCTTTGCTATAAGTGCAGCTTCCCGAGTGGGAACAGGAAATTTGGCAGGGGTAGCGACAGCGGTAGCAGCAGGGGGACCTGGAGCATTATTCTGGATGTGGTTGATCGCATTACTTGGTTCAGCTTCTGGATTTGTGGAAAGTACCTTAGCACAGGTATATAAAGTACCAGAGAAAAATCAATATAGAGGTGGACCCGCTTACTATATGGAAAAGGGGTTAAATAAGCGGTGGCTGGCAATTATTTTTGCTGTTACAATAACTTTTACATATGGCCTGGTGTTTAATTCAGTTCAATCCAACACAATAAGCTTAGCCTTTGCAGGGGAATTTGATATTAATAAAAATATAATCGCATTTATATTAGTTATCTTAACTGCTGTTGTTATTTTTGGTGGATTAAAAAGTATAGCCAATGTTACCCAATATATTATTCCTATTGTAGCCATTCTATATATAGGGGTAGCTATGTATGTATTAATCGTTAATATTGAGCAAATACCTGATATGCTTTCTCTTATATTCGCAAACGCATTTGGAATTCAGCAGGTGGCTGGTGGTGGCTTTGCTGCAGCTATTATGATGGGAATTAAACGTGGCTTGTTCTCAAATGAAGCAGGTATGGGTAGCGCACCGAACGCAGCAGCTACTGCGGAAGTATCCCACCCGGCAAAGCAAGGACTTATTCAAGCACTTGGTGTATTTTTTGATACGATATTAATTTGTAGTGCTACTGGATTTATTCTTATTTCAGCAGGAGGGTATGAAGGAAGTAAATCAGACGGGATACAGCTCACCCAGGATGCCTTCTCCTATCATATTGGTGATTGGGCAGGTATATTTATAGCTGTAGCCATCTTCCTTTTTGCATATAGTTCTATTCTTGGAAATTATTATTATGGAGAGAATAACATAGGATTTATTAAGGAAAGTAAAATTGCTTTGTTTATTTATCGCTTGGCAGTCCTTGCAATGGTAGTTTTCGGAGCGGTTGCCTCCTTTGATATTGTTTGGAGTCTAGCAGATCTAACCATGGCAATTATGGCATTAATTAACCTCTATGCCATTGCAAAACTATTTAAGGTTGCCAATAAGGTATTGCAAGACTACAGAGAACAACGGAAAGCGGGTAAAGATCCTGTTTTCTATCGAGATAGTCTGGATAATCAAGAAGGTATTGAATTTTGGGGAAGAGATCAAACAACAGAAAAAGAATCCTAACAAACGAAGGACTGCCTAATAACAGGCAGTCCTATTATGATTGGCAAAAAAGAAAAACACCGACGGATATTCTTGCTCTGCAGCCGATTAACCCCTTCTACGGCGGATATTTGTGCTCTGCAGCCGATTAACCCCTTCTACGGCGGATATTTGTGCTCTGCAGCCGATTAACCCCTTCTACGGCGGATACTTTTGCTCTGCAGCGGATTAATCCCTTCTGCGGCGGATACTTTTGCTCTGCAGCGGATTAATCCCTTCTGCGGCGAATATTTGTGCTCTGCAGCCGATTAATCCCTTCTACGGCGGATATTTGTGCTCTGCAGCTGATTAATCTCATGTGCGGTGGATTGCTCCCCAGCTGGTTCGCAGTTTCAATCACTTCTACTCTGCAAAATCGGAGTAGCTGAATCACGGGTCTTATTCTTTAGTAAAAGTGGTTTTGAAGATGTGTAAGGTATCTCATAATTAAAATTGAAAATTTTTCCCAATTTAAGATATGATAGTTGGTAAATTGACAGAAGTATGAAATAATAAATAGAGATAAAATTCTATTTTTTTGGAGGTCAAATCATGGTTAGTCAACAGATACAAGAGAAATATGCAGAGTTAGCACTACGAACTGGTGTTAATCTTCAGGAGAATCAAGCATTAATGATTAATGCACCAATTGAAGGAGCTGACTTCACCAGAATCGTAGCTCGGAAAGCATATGAAATGGGAGCAAAAGACGTTCACATAAACTGGTAGATGATGAGCTTACCCTGCTTAAATACGAAAACGCACCGGATGAAGTGATTGCTGATTATCCGGAATGGAAGGTTAAATTACATGATAGTTTTGCTGAAGATGGGGCAGCAATCTTAAATATTCGTTCGACGAACCCGGACCTATTAAAAGATATTGATCCATCCCGTGTAGCAAAGGCGAACAAAGCAGCTGCAGAAGCAATGAAGAATTTCCGTAAATATACGATGAATGATAAAATTGCCTGGACAATTATTTCCATACCTACTGGGGATTGGGCGCAAAAAATATTCCCTGAAAAATCAAAAGAGGATGCCATTGAGAGCCTTTGGGATGCAATTGTCAAGATCGTTCGTGTTGACAAAGAAGATCCTGTTGCAGCCTGGGAAGCACATAATGAGACGTTAAAGACAGCAAGAGAGATATTAAATAAAAAGAACTATAAATTGCTTCACTTTAAAGCTCCTGGGACAGATTTAAAGCTTGAACTACCAAAAGGCCATATTTGGAAAGGTGGATCTGCTGTTACAGAAGGTGGTACTACCTTTAACCCTAATATGCCGACGGAAGAAGTATTTTCCATGCCGCATAAGTATGGCGTAAATGGCACAGTAGCAAGTACGAAACCTTTAAATTATGGTGGTAGCTTAATTGATAATTTCCAGCTTACATTTGAAAATGGAAAAGTAGTAGATTTTAAAGCAGAGCAAGGCGAAGCAACTTTAAAACATCTACTTGACTCGGATGAAGGTGCTCGCAGACTAGGAGAAGTAGCTCTTGTACCCGATGAATCACCTGTGTCCCAGTCAGGTTTAATTTTTTATAATACACTATTTGATGAGAATGCATCCTGCCATATTGCATTAGGAAAAGCTTATCCTACTAATATGGAGGGCGGTTCTTCGATGAGTGATGAAGAATTGGACAAGCATGGGGTAAATGACAGTTTAGCACATGTGGATTTCATGATTGGTTCTAAAGAACTTGATATCGACGGAGTTCATGAAGATGGCTCTACAGAAGCGGTATTCAGAAATGGAACATGGGCATTAAATATAAAAGGTGAATAATTTTATTAAGAAACCCACACGAACAGTTGAAATACCAGTCGTGTGGGTTTTCTTATACTTATATTGATGATCTTGTTTAATTACATTATCTCGTTCTTCACAAGCACTGCCTTTATTTTAGTATAATCATATTCTTCGGGCAAGGCTTCTTTTATCGGCTTTAATTTTGGTTCATCCATTTCATTCCAAACCTTCAACACAGCAGCTTCTTCCTTATCGTTAAAGAAGATCCCCCAAGCAATGGGATATCCTTCGTGAAATGCTTTAAATAAGTGTCCTTCTACTGTTTGCTTGGACATATCCCGAATTACGGCAATATCCTTTATGGATTTTCCGGATTGGAACGACTGGTAGCTAATCATATGACTTGGTCTGTCATCCGTGATTTTTTTCTCTCTTGGTTTTGGTGTGTCCCCAATCCTTATTTTTTCTTTCACATCAGGGTTGTCTTTCCGCCATACTTGGATAACCGATAGAAAAGCCTCTCCGAATTGTTCATACTTTTTCTCTCCTACTCCTTTAATAGCAAGCATATCCTCTTTCGTTACAGGGAAATAACGGCTTAATTCTTTTAAAGTAGCGTCAGAGAAGAGTACATATGGAGGGACATTTTTTTCGTCAGCAATCCTCTTACGCAGCTCCCGCAATTTTTGAAAAAGATCTTCTTGATAATCCGCCTCTTCTCCAATAGGGAGAGGAGTTGTGTACATCCAAACCTGTCTTTTTCCTTTTAATACTTCTACAGAGTTTTGATTCAGCTTTAATGTAGGAAACCTACTTTCCTCCGTAGAAATTAATTGTTCTGCTATAAGAAAATGAATCCATTCTGTAAGTTCTTTTTCTGTGTAGGCAGATAAAATACCATACGTCGATATTTTATCTAAACGAAAGTCTTTTATTTTTTTGTCCTTTGATCCTTTTAGTACTTTTGCAGTCATACCTACACCAAATCTCTCTCCCATACGTTTGATGCAGGAGAGAATCATTTGTGCTTCTTCTGTTATTTCGCTCTTTTCTTGGCGTTCAACACAGTTACTGCAACGTCCGCAAGCTTTCTTCTCTACCGAATCATTAAAATAATCGAGAATAAAGGTTGTTAAGCATCCATGTGTATGGCAATAATTTATCATTGCCTGTAGCTTGCGGTATTCACCTTGTTTTGCTCCCTCTTCCATTAATGATTGTTCAATAAGAAATTTTTGTAATTGGGTATCCTGTGGAGAGAAGAGAAGAATACAGTCACTATGTTCGCCATCCCGGCCTGCTCTGCCGGCTTCCTGATAGTAGGATTCTATATTCATCGGCATGGCATAGTGAATTACATAACGCACATTAGATTTGTCAATCCCCATACCAAATGCATTCGTTGCAACCATAATACTCTTTTCATCATGGATAAAAGCAGATTGAGCCTCTTTTCGTTCCTGTTCTGATAAACCCGCATGGTATTTTGCGACATTTACTCCTCGTCTGGTAAGTTGGTCAAATAAACTGTCCGCTTGCTTACGAGTAGCTGTATAAATAATACCGGACTCTTCTTTATGCTCATCAATAAATGAACGTACATAGGTTGCTTTGTCTTTTCCTTTGACTACATGAAAAGAGAGATTCTCTCTTTCAAAACCCGTATTTATAACATGGTTAATATGCAATAATTGTTGTATATCAGAAATAACTTCCTCTGTTGCTGTAGCAGTTAAGGCAACAAAAACCGGGATATTATTCAGCTTTTGCAGGTTAGGAACAATAGACCGATAGCTTGGTCTGAAGTCATGGCCCCATTGGGAGATACAGTGGGCTTCGTCAAAAGCTACAAGTGATAATTTAATTCGTTTTACTACATTAATAAAGTACCCGGAGTCAAAACGCTCTGGGGCCACATACACAAATTTATATCTGCCTGCAGAAATATCTTGTAATCTTGTTTGCTGTTCTGCTGACGAAAGTGAACTATTTATGTAAGTAGCTGAAATACCTAGGGATTGTAAAGCATCTACTTGATCCTTCATTAGGGAAATTAATGGAGAAATAATAATTGCAGTTCCGTTTAAAGATAGCCCGGGGATTTGATAACAAAGTGATTTACCTCCGCCTGTGGGCATAACGGCAAGTGTGTTATTCATTTGTAATATATGATTAATTGTTTCCATTTGGCCAGGGCGAAACGTTTCATAGCCAAAATATGTTTGCAGTATTTTTTCTTCTTTCGTAGACATTATTGCACCCCTTTATCATTACTTATCCTATCATATTTTCATCGTTTATGAGCATTAAGTTATCGTGAAATAAACTGTAAATGTGGCTATTTACCATGTGAGTGTTGGTTTATGGATAATTCACTAATGTGGAGTATTTGAATAATTGTTTTACATATCAGATGTTTTTATAGCGCAGGCGCTTATTGGGTGAGGAGATTCCCTTTGGAGAGTGAGTACATCAGCACGGAGCATTTATCTTTTTTATTTTTAATGTAAAAATATAGAAAGCTGAATGTATGCTCAGCTTTCTATGAAGGGTTTAGATGGATTCTTTGTTAGCAAATAGCCAATGATACCACCAATTATCGCAGGAAGCAGCCATCCTAGTCCAATTTGAAAGAAAGGTAGTTTTTCCATTATTGGGGTAATTGCAGACATATCGAATCCAAATTCCGCCATTCCGTCGTAAAGACTGACAATAGCAGTAAATAGGATACTAATTCGATAGACACCTTGGTTGCCATGAAATAACTTGTGTAAAAATGTAAGTAAAATTAATACGATCGCAATTGGATAAAGGAATACCAATACAGGAACAGAGATGCTGATGATCGTGTTCAGTCCCTGATTAGCAATTAGAAAACTTCCTATAGTTATTATAAGTACAAGCCATTGATAAGAAATAGGTGTTATTTTTGCGAAAAACTGACCACACGCTACAATAAGCCCTACGGAAGTAGTGAAACAAGCAAGGGTTACAATAACACCAAGCAGTAGAGCTCCAAGTGTACCAAACATAGAGTTAGCAGCTGCAGAAAGAATTTCCCCGCCATTCGTGTAGGTGCCACTGTTCGCCATTTTTGTGCCAATCCATCCGATGGAAGAATACACGGCGATCAGCCCAATACCGGTAATTGCACCAGCTTTTAAAGTAGCTTGTACCAGATCGCTTCTGTTTTCTACCCCACGTTCCTTAAAGGCATTTACCACAATAATCCCAAATGCTAATGCAGCAATGGCGTCCATTGTAAGGTAACCCTCCACAAAACCAGTAAATAGAGGAGATTCTTGATATTTGTTAATTGGAGAAGCTTGTGGTGAATCTAACAGAAAAAAGCCACCAACAATTAACCCGACAATAGAGATAAGTAGTATTGGCGTAAGATATTGACCAATACGATCAACCATTTTAGAAGGGTTTAAACAGACAATGTATACGAATAAAAAGAAAATACTCGTAAATAGTAATAATGCAATAGATGAGGTATCACTTGTTAAAAATGGTTCCACACTCATTTCAAAACCCACTGTTGCAGCACGTGGTATTCCGAAAAATGGACCGATAGCTAAATAAATAACAGAAGTAAATATGATCCCAAATGTAGGATGCACCCGGTTAGCTAATTCTCTGGCATCGTTTTTAACAAATGCAATTGCTGTAACTGCCAGAATAGGGAGTCCGACGCCTGTAATAACAAATCCTATGATGGCTCCAGGGTAGGAAGTGCCTGCTTCCATTCCCAGTACAGGTGGATATATTAAATTCCCTGCTCCGAAAAATAGTGCGAATAACATAAACCCAATAATAAAAACATCTTTATTCATAGTAATGTACGCCTCCTGCGTGTAATAGCAAATACATTCAATTAGCATCATTTTCTATATTATCAGAAAACAAAAAAGTTAAATTGTTCAGAAATAATAAACCGAAACGAACTTATATTAACAGTAAGTGATATAAACTGTCAATCTTCTCTGGAATTAATATCTAACATCTTTGTGACAACTTATAAAAGGAAAAAATAGGTATAATGTTGATTTGAGCGAAATAAAGTAGCTTTATCATTTATAAAATGAAAAGATGTGGAGTAATTTGTTTACAATTTCTTCTTCCACATATAGAATGACTTTATATTTAGTTTCATAGGGGGTATGATATGGTACCATCTCTTTTGTTTGAAGTTATGCTCATCGGTCTTTTGGGGATAGGCTCCCAATGGATAGCATGGCGTTATCGGATGCCTGCAATTGTTGTCATGTCCATCACCGGCCTTCTGGCAGGGCCAATTCTTGGTATCCTTAACCCGGAAGAAGATTTTGGTGATTTATATAATCCAATCATATCGGTTGCAGTGGCGATTATCTTATTTGAAGGAAGCTTGAATTTAAGTTTTAAAGAGATTCGTGGTCTTGGTAAGCCAGTTTTTCGTATCTCTACTGTAGGTGCTTTTATTGCCTGGATCCTAGGATCTCTAACAGCTCATTATATTGCTGGTCTTTCTTGGGCAGTTGCTTCATAATAGGTGCCTTGTTTATTGTTACAGGGCCAACAGTAATTATGCCGTTATTGAGACAGTCCAAATTAAGAGCAAGGCCTGCCAAGATACTTAAATGGGAAGGAATTATTGTAGATCCTATTGGTGCACTGCTTGCAGTTTTCGCTTTTGAGATTATTTCCTTTATGACAGCAACAGACCCAAGTGGAACGAAATTGATTCTCTTCTTTACAGCATCCCTATTTGCCGTGATTTTTGGCTGGGCATGTGGTAGAGGAATTGGCTGGATGTTTGAAACAGGACATATTCCGGAATTTCTAAAATCTCCTGCTGTAGTGATTGTCGTTATTCTATGTTTTACAGGTGCGGATGAAATCATGCATGAAACAGGGCTTTTATCTGTGACTGCAATGGGAATTACATTGGCCAATATGGGGATTAGTTCCATATCAGATATGCGACACTTTAAGGAGAACATCTCCATACTTCTTATTTCTACCATTTTTATTATGTTGACTGCATCTCTACAAGTAGAAACACTACTACAGATTTTTAGTCCACGTATTATAGGATATGTTTTATTAATGATGTTCATTGTTCGACCACTATCTATTTTCCTGTCGACTATAGGAACTGGGATGTCCTTTAATGAAAAGGTATTAGTTGGTTGGATAGCACCACGTGGAATTGTTGCTTTGACAGTTTCGGGATACTTTGCTTCCATTCTTCAGTCTGCGGGCTACGAAGATGCTGAAATTCTAACTACACTCACCTTTGGGCTTGTATTCTTTACGGTAATAGCTCATGGTTTTTCTATTGGGTGGTTATCTAAGAAACTTCATCTCTCCATGGAAGGAAGACCAGGCACGTTAATAATTGGTGCGAATCGTTTTACAGTGGAGCTTGCTAAGACACTTACAAAGGTGAAGATTCCAGTGATTATTGTAGATTCTTCTTGGGAGCGGCTAAGGGCTGTAAGGGAATCTGGAATTAACTTCTATCATGGGAATATTCTTTCTGAACAGACAGAATATAATCTGGATACTATTCCATATGAATATATGATTGCTATGACAGATGACCATGCCTACAATGCATTAGTATGTACGACGTTTATGCCTGAATACGGTAGAACGAATGTATTTAAAATCAGTCCATATACACATTCTGAAGTCAACAATTCAACGGAAATCGTCTCTAAAGTTGGAGGTAGAATTTTGTTTGATAAAAAGTTCACTATGGACGACTTAAATGATAAACTTTCAGGTGGTTATGTGTTTAGACAGACGACATTAACTTCACAGTACAACTATAAGCAATATGTAGCTGATAAAGATAATTCCACTGTATTTCTGTACTTAATTAAGCCATCAGGACAGTTGAAATTCTATTCAGAAGAAATGCGCACAGTTCCATCTGTCGGAGATACAATTATAAGCCTTACACCTCCAAATAAGGAAAAGGCAAAAATAGAAGCAAAACTGGAAAATCAGCGTAATAGCATAAATGGAAATAATAAAAAGTGAAGCCATCACAGGCTTCACTTTTTAATTAGGTTTATTATGTTACTCGTACGCTTCAAGCTTTTTGTTGATTTCTGAGATTTCACCCTCCAGGCGAATTAACTGTGCTTCTGCGGAAGAAACTCTCCCACGGACGTATTCTAATTTATCCATATCGCTTTGGATTCTTACATAATCTGATTTCAATTCATCTAATTTAGCTTCCAATTCTTTTTTTGTCATTCGTTGATCACCTCTGCTTTTAGTTTAGCTGAAATTCCCTTTACAAAACAAGAATATCGGTTACCATTATATAAATACAGTTTATAAATACAGGGGGGATTAAGTGGAAATTAGGTTCATAACATCCGTAAGAGAGTATGCGAAAAAAGTGGAATCCTTATTACTACATAAAGAAGCTTGTAACAACTTAATGCTTGGGTTAATTGATCGGATCTTGAAAAATAGGTCAGATTGCCACCTTGGATTAGTAGAGATTGATAAAGGAGCAATTTATGCTTTTATGCAAACACCTCCCCATAACTGGATTTTAGCAGATGTGGAAAACGTAGATAAAAGTGTAGTACAAGAGATAGTGAGATTTCTTAACAGGACAAATATGGACATCCCAGGAGTGTTGGGCCCGGATCTGTATGCATCTTATTTTGTTAAAGAATGGGAGGCCATTACAGGCAAAAAGGCCAAGATCCACATGAATGAATTAATTTATCAGCTGGACGAGGTCAAAATCACTCCTATTTCTGGAGGTATGTTAGTACCTGCCACTGAAAAGCAATATAATTTACTTGTAAAGTGGCTTATTTGCTTTGGACAGGAAGTGAATGAGGACATTACAAAGTCTTATGCGGAGACACTTGCAAGAAGCTTTATAAAAAATCAATCTGCTTATCTTTGGAAGAAAAACGGTAGATTTGTATCGATGGCTAACAGATCTCGTACAACTAAGCATGGGGCTACGATTAATGCTGTTTACACACCAGATGCTTATAAAAGAAATGGGTATGCTACAGATCTTGTGGCGTCCTTAAGTACTCAATTCCTTGAAGAGGGTTATCAGTTTTGCAGTTTGTATACAGATAAATCAAATAGTACTTCAAATCATATATATCAAATGATTGGGTACTATGAAGTGGGTTCATCTACTGTTTACTCCATGGAATAATAGGAGAGAAAAAGGCTGGGACACAACTAAGTTGTCCCAGCCTTTTTCTTAGATTAATGCATCATTTTTATCTTTTTTTGTATCCTGGTAGGTGTGGTAAAAATGCACAATGATTGTTTTAGCTACTGCATAAAATGGAACTGCGAAGAGAATTCCAAGAAATCCTGCAATACTGCCAGCAGCAAGAATTACGGTGATTACAGTTAATGGGTGAAGATCAAGTGCCCGCCCCATAACATTTGGAGAGATTAAGTTACTCTCAATTTGCTGGGCGGCTACCATGACAATTGCTACCCAAAGTATCATGATCGGATCCTGAATAGCGCCAACAATTAACGCAGGTACTACAGCAATAAACGGCCCAAGGAATGGGATAACATTCATTAGCATACCAAACAACGCAAGTGTTAATGAATATTTCAGTCCAATAATTAAATACCCAATGAACAGCAACACACCAACAGCAAAGCTGACAATAAGCTGTCCTTGAATAAACGCTGTTAACGTATCATCAATTTTTCCAAGCAAGCTCTTAATATTGGATGCCTTTTTTGGTGAAAAAATTCTCGTTACAAATGGTACCAATTTATCCCCATCCTTCAGCATGAAAAAGAGGAAGAAAGGTACTAAAATAAGTCCTGTTAAAATTCCAATAAGCTGACCAATAAAACCAAATACGGAATTCAAAATGTTTTCTACATAGGCTTGAATATTATCCGTGAAGTCTTGTACTGCCTCTAACACTTGGTCTGGAAGAGCAGTATAGTTATTCTGCCAATATGTAATAAAATCTTCTATCATTCCCACCATACCGGGTATGTTGTCAATTAAATTATTAAACTGTGTCTGCGCAATTGGAGCAATGTAATTAATAAACAAATAGACAAGCAGAATAATAACCAGGAAAACAAGTACAATGGAAAAAATCCGATTAATTTTAAGCCGTTCAAACAGGTGCATAAGTGGTTTCGACAAATAGTATAGAATGCCAGCTCCCACTATAGGAAATGCAACCGCACCAAGATATTGAAAAACGGGTGTAAAAATAAATTCCGTTTTAGAAATGAGCCATATTAATAGAAAAACTAATACAAAGAATACTAGTATTTGAAACCAGCGTTTGTTTGCCACATTTACCCCAACTTTCGTAACCATAGTTAATTATTATTATTTTAACGTTTTATCTTCATTATAGGAAGTATTCTTATTATATCCTTCAATAAAAAAACCTAAACTACCCCATTATATAGAATATTGTATGAAAATATGCTAGAATTTGACCATATATACATAGTTGTGGAGGTACTAGAATGGCTAGTTGGCAAAAGGTGTATGAAAAATGGCTCGGATACCAAGATCTTGATCCGGACCTCAGGGGAAATTTGGAAAAATTAAAAGATGATCATGAAGCATTAGAAGATGCGTTTTATAAGGAATTAACTTTTGGTACAGGTGGAATGAGAGGCGTACTTGGGCCTGGTATAAACCGAATGAATATTTATACCATTCGTAAAGCTGTTAACGGGTTGGCTAATTATATTCTTGAAAACACAGTGAACGTTAAAGACCGTGGTGTGGTAGTAGCGTATGATTCACGTTATATGTCTCAGGAATTTGCAGTGGAAGCAGCAAAAGTATTGGGTTCTTATGGGATTAAAGCATATGTATTTGAATCATTAAGGCCTACTCCACTACTTTCCTATGCTGTACGTTACTTAGGAACTGTAGCCGGGATAATGATAACGGCAAGTCATAACCCACCTGAATACAACGGTTTTAAGGTATACAATGAAGACGGGGGGCAAATCACACCAGACCAGGCTGCTGATATTGTTTCTTATATTCAGAATACGGAAGATGAGCTACTTGTTCCTGTAATGGAAAGAAGCGAATTGGAACAAAAAGAACTGCTAAATTGGGTAGGCCAGGAAGTGGACCACGGTTACTTAGAGAGACTTCAGTCCATTACCAAATTGGATGAAGAAGCGCGAAAGAAGGAGAAAGATCTCCGTATTGTGTTTACACCGCTACATGGCACAGCACATGATCTTGTGATGAGCGGCTTGGAACAATTGAACTTCACCAATGTGGAGGTTGTGAAAGAACAGGCAAAACCTGACCCGGAATTCTCAACTGTAGCTTCTCCAAATCCGGAGGAACACCAAGCGTTCACTATGGCAATTGAACAAGGGGAAAAAACAGATGCGGCAATACTACTTGGTACTGATCCCGATGCTGATCGACTAGGTGTGGCAGTTAAAAATAAATCAGGCGATTATCAGGTTTTGACCGGAAATCAACTCGGAGCTCTCATGCTTGATTATATTTTATCCCACAGTGATCCGATGGTGTTAAAAAGTGCACGTATGATTAAAACAGTTGTCACTTCAGAGCTTGGCCGCGCGATTGCAGATGCGTACAATGTTAAAACAATAAATACATTGACAGGATTTAAATATATTGGTGAAAAGATCCATCAATTTGATGCCACGGGTGAAACCTTTGTATTTGGCTATGAAGAGAGCTATGGCTATTTGATCAGCACCTTTGTGCGAGATAAAGATGCTGTACAGGCAGCGGTAATGGCTAGTGAAATGGCATATTATTGGAATGGAAAAGGTAAAACATTGTTGGAAGCCTTAGAGGTATTGTATGAAGAACACGGCTACTATATGGAAGGGATGTCTTCTCTCACATTAAAAGGGAAAGAAGGTACGGAGCAAATTGCAGCAATTATGGAAGCTGTTCGAAATAACCCAATAACGAAAATTGCTGACCTTAAAGTAGAAGTGGCAGAGGATTACTTACAAAGTGAAAGGAAATTTCTAACAAGCAAAGCAGAAGCTGAAACAATTCAACTGCCAAAGGAGAATATGATAAAACTGATATTGGAAGGCGAATGTTGGGTATGCCTCCGTCCATCTGGTACAGAACCTAAAATTAAATATTATTACGGTGTTTGTGGAGAATCAAAACAAGATAGTGAAAGAAAACTAACCTTGATTAAGCATGCCATGGACGAAATGATTGAGCAAATTAGAACAAAAAGATGAATATAGATATTCAAATAAGGGTATCCTACTTAAAAAATATGTAGATCGGTAAGGTCCTTAGTTGACATTTTTTCATTTATAGTTTTTAATTAAGGAATGTAATATTCCTAAAGGGGAGTAGCTGTACAATTAAAGTCGTCATTACGAGAATTTATTCTCCGGCTTTATTGGCAACGGACGTTGTTTGCGAGACCTTTACCGTTAACAGGTAAGGGTCTCTTTTTGGTTCTTACCTGTTGGTAGGAACTTTTTTATATTGAGGAGAGGTTAAGTAATGGGTGCAGATTTATTGTTGGAATACCTATGGGTGCTCGTTGTCTTAGTTGGTTTAGAAGGGCTTCTAGCTGCAGATAATGCATTAGTTTTGGCTATTATGGTAAAGCATCTTCCTGAAAAGCAGCGGAAGAAAGCACTTTTTTATGGACTGGCAGGAGCGTTTGTATTGCGGTTTGGTTCCTTGTTTATCATTTCATTTCTCGTAGATGTATGGGAGGTACAAGCACTAGGTGCCGCTTATCTATTATTTATTTCTATAAAGAATTTGTATGGAAAGTTAAAGTCAGGGAAGAAAGAAGAAGAGGAAGCAGAGGAAAAGGCAAAGGTTGCGAGAGGCAATGGCTTCTGGATGACTGTTTTAAAGGTCGAGTTTGCTGATTTAGCCTTTGCCGTTGATTCAATTCTAGCGGCAGTAGCTTTGGCAGTTGCTCTGCCACCAACAGATCTTGGCCATGTAGGAAGCTTGATACAGCACAATTTGCTGTAGTTTTTGCTGGCGGTATGATTGGTCTGATTATCATGCGTTTTGCCGCAAACATCTTTGTTGATTTGCTTCATAAGCGACCAGGACTTGAGATAGCAGCTTTTGTGATTGTAGGTTGGGTTGGAATTAAGTTAGCTGTTATTGTAATGGCACATCCGGATGTAGCTTGGATTCCGGAACACTTCCCACATTCTACAATATGGAAATTAACTTTCTATATTGTGTTAGTAGCTATTGCGGTTATCGGATGGTTTGCTTCTGGGGTAAAAGAGAACAAAGACGAACAATTAAGCTAATAGAAAAGCATCTACCTGTCAGGTAGGTGTTTTTTTATATAGAACTGCATATGTGTAGATTCCCTTTTCACTGATTTAATTAGTTCTACTTTAGAAGAAACTATCTTTTAAAAGAGACGTTCTAAAATGGCGGAAAGCTTGCTTCGTGTTTCCGTTTGCTATGCAATGGGTAATGGGATAGTAAGGAGGAGATAGAATGCCTGTACAAATAAAGCGTATTTATAATGAAGAGGATCAAAACGATGGCTTTCGCGTACTTGTGGACCGTGTATGGCCTCGCGGTATGTCTAAAGAATCAGCCAATCTGGACGAATGGATGAAAAATATCGGTCCATCCAACGAACTCCGCAAATGGTTTAACCATGACCCCGAAAAGTTTTCTGAGTTTAAGAAGAAATATAAAGAAGAACTTCAAAATGGAGACCAAAATGAAGAACTAGAAGAACTAAAAGATTTAACTAAAAAGCATAACAAGCATATTACTTTATTGTTTTCAGCGAAAGATGAAAACAATAATCAGGCAGCTGTTTTAAAAGAAATTCTCGATAGACAGTAATCTCTATCAACGCTACTGCACTCTCGCTATGCTGGGTAGATACCCCAGCATAGTTTAATGCGCGAACGGCTTCGTCTCACTTATTCTTTTTTTATAACAAGTTTATAGTTATCTGGAAGAAACACTTTCTGTTGAGACTCTTTTAAAAACAACTCAGCTTCTTCATAGGAATGAAAAGTAATTACCTTTCCGTCGAAGGCCATATCTGCATTTACTTCATTTGTTCCAATAGCCACTACTTTATACATGATTTCTAAATCCCTCCTTCCCCTGAAAATAAAACAAAAAAATAGCCGAAAAGAGAATTTCCTCTTCTCGGCTTATGCCCAGGCGCTATTGTCCTGACATTCCCACCAACTATTTAGTTGTTTTTAAAATAAATACAACGTATCCAGCATCCTCAGCAAAATCCCAGTCTACAAATACATCCTGGATTTCCTGTTTTAAGACACTCTCTATATAATCTATATTTATTAAGGATTTCTCCAATTTTCTTTTTGATAATCTTAGCTGTTCAGAAAAACCTGATTTAATAAGCTCTTTCTCAATTAATACTAAAATTTGTTCTCGCTTTGAAATGATCGTACGATCGTTTAGTTTGTAAGAAACTAAGTGTTTTGGGGTTTTTTGCGCTTTTTCTGTAAAGCGTCTAACCTCCTCGTGAAGCTTCTCTTTTGCTGGATAATCAAGGTCTTCCTCTTCAACTTCACTTTCACTTGATTCTAACTCAGCAAAAATAATTCCGGATTTCCTTTCCAATTCCCAATCATAAAGAATTGACTTTACATTTGTTTGTAATTCTGAAGTAAGAATCCATTTTATTTCGGGAATAAGTTCCTTCATCAACAGATCTCTGGTCTCTTGTATCTTTAAATTATTTTTTTGGTTTAACAAAATACGTTCCATTGGGGCTAAAAAGTTTTGCAGATACATTGTTACAAAACCTTTGCTGATGGAAACATAGATAGACCCAGGACCCTTTCCGAAGTTGTCTCGCAATAATTTACCAACAGAGCTTGCAATTATAGAAGCTTGACTTTTAGTATTCAATTACTATCATCCTTTATTGGAGGAACGCACATTATTTTACATTCCCTGTTTTTAGTCTAACATTACCACCAATGAATGAAAACCAAACATGGCTAAATAATAGTGTTTGTAATAAAACAATAATTAATCTTTATTTTTACCTCGCTTTTTACTCTAATTTTCCTTCTGTTTCTGCTATTCTGAGACAGAGGTGATAAAATGGCAGAACATCATTTTCATTTAAAGGCTACTTGGCCTGGTGGACGGAATAGTGATGGTTTTATTGAGTCTACAAACTTAAAAACAAAAATATCGATCCCTCCTGAAATGGATGGACCGGGGATTGGTACAAATCCAGATGAAATGTTACTTGGAGCAGCTGCAACTTGCTATGTAATAACGCTTGCTGCAATGATAGAACGCGCTGAGCTCCCTTTAGAAAATATGGGATTAAATTCAGAAGGTATTGTAGATGTGACAAAAGGAGTATTTACGTATAAGAAGATCATTCATCGGCCTGAGGTTACGCTTAAGGAAAATGCGACTGAGGAACAAATTAATCAACTTAAAAAGCTAGTGGAAAAGGCAGAAAAAAGTTGCATGATCTCCAGAGCGATTCAAGGAAACGTAGAAATCGAATTGGAAGCAGATATTAGAGTAGGATAAGAGGAGCCCTCTCTTTTCGTTAATTAACGGAAGAGGGGCTTTTTAATTGGTTCTGATATATATGTTAAGGTTATTCAGTGATTCGGAATATAG
>NZ_BAZS01000042.1 GCF_001310895.1 Virgibacillus halodenitrificans JCM 12304
ATCCGTGATTGCCAGCCTACCAATATTTACGGATAAGTTATCTATATCTTTTTCTGTATCAAACTTTAATGAGATAGCTTTAATAACCTTCCCCTTATATTTTGAAAGATCAATTTCCACTGTGTTCCATTCGTTTTCTTCCCCATTTTTCACTTCAAAGAAAGTAAAGTCTTTTTCTTCGTATGTGCCTTTAAAGTCTAACCCAATCTCCATCTTATTGTCGCTTGCCTTTGATTTATACGTAATGCTTAATTTAGAATCTTGATTCACATCGAGCTTAGAACTATATAATTTTATGTGATTTGAATGTTTGGCCTCCAGTTTCCCATGAATTTTTAAAGAAGTTCCCCCACGGTAAGCATCTTCATAGTCTATTTCAGGAGATAATTTCGACCCTTCACTTTCTACGATCCAACGCCATGTTGCATCACATCTGTTAAGGAGCGATTATGCCATTCTTCATCCTTTGTTACGTTTCCTTCCTCATAAAACTTGTAACCATTGCCAGTAGTAAAGTGTGTGACAAAATTAGTACCTAAAATAGGTGTTTTGTCAGCTACCAAACTCGAAATTCCCGGAAATTCTTTTTCATCTCTTGTACTCGTATCAGCGGGATTGAACGTAGGTCCTACCCAGAACTTCGGATCTTCAACATTTTGAAAATCTTCAGGGTCATCTGAATTTGTTAAAGTCACAGTTGGAGAGAGCAATCCGATCGAAGTCCGTACTTTTTTATTATCTCCATATAAATGTTCTGCTTTTCCTGTATGTTTGGTCTCCGGGAAATATTCCCAGCTTGCAAAGATATCGTAAGGGCTTCTTCCAGCTTTCTTCATTGTTTGAATAGAATTGTCAATTCTATCTTTGTTCCAATTGAAATTAAGAAATACTTCGTCATTAATTTTCTGATCTTTATTTTGTATCATTCCAATGTTATTTTCAGTTACTCCATTTTGGTAGTCAATGGAACCATTAGGGAGCATCGAATCATACCACTGCATAACAAAGTTATCGGGTTTATTATTCTGAATGTAGACCAATACATCCTTAAATTTGGCAGCAAGCTCTGGGTCAATGGAGGATTCCTGATTAATAAAGAAGCCCTCAAAACCATAATAATCAGCTATCTCAAATAATTTATCAGCAATGATATAGTTACCATCCTCATCTTGTTCCGTGAATTGCGTCATTGCTTCTTCTACAAATTCCTTATCTCCCCAGGGAAAAAAGATTGTCCCTGTGGCTTTGACACCATTTTTATGTGCAGAATTAATATGTTCTGGAGTTGGTATTGCAATGATTCCTTCATGGGACGAACCACCCCAATAATTATAGCTATCCACGTATTGGAAGTTCGTAAAAGCATATACGTTTACGCCTTCTCCCCCTTGAGATTTTCCAGTACTAGCTCGTGGGTTGGTCATTGCAAGGCTCATAACTTTTGCGTCTGGTGAAGCATTTGGATTGACCAACGGCCCCATGTGCCTTTCCTTAAGTGGAATAGAGGCTCTATTGTACCTCGCATCCGGATCTTTATCTGGACTCCAATGCTTCAATTCATCTACTTGAAGTGTGTTCCCATAAGGTTGAAGAGTTTCTTTATTTGCATATTCTTCATTTGTAATTGGTCTGCTATCTGGTACTTTAGATGCTTCAATTACATTATTCATAGATAAAAAAGGAAATAACATCATCAATAACACGATACTTACTTTGCCCTTTGTGCCCTTGGTGGTTTTTTTTCTTTTGGAGAGTGAATGTGTATTATTTCTCAAGCTTTTAACTTCCCTTCATTTATATTTTAACTTCTGTACTCTTGGACGGAACATTTCTATAACCTATATCAGAAAAACGTACTAGAAATCACCTCCTTCATGTCTTAATAAGATAAATCTATTTTTTAATGAAAGCTTCTTAAATAGTTTTTAATTCGTGACAGAAGCATTTATACTAAATATTTAGATATCTCTTCTTAAAATTAAAGATTGTCCACATTATATAAAATATGTGTGGAACAACCTTTATTAATGAAAACTCCTATTTCTGACAAAGCAAACGCTACGCTCAATTGTATTACAGATATGTATAGACCTATCCCCACTATAGTAACCACAAAGCTGCTGAACCGACCACACCTGTATTTTGATCGAGTTTTGACGGTACGATCTCTGTAAGACGGCCTTCCGGATTCAGTGCATGTGCCTCCACATAGTCACGAATCGGTTGAAATAGAGCTCTCCTACCTTCGAAACGCCTCCTCCTATCACTATTTTTTCTGTGTCAAATGTATTAATGAGACTGACGCAAGCTATACCAAGCACCCGAAGCACCTTCTCCATATAGGCTACGATTTGCGGATGTCCTTCTTTAAATAAGTCAAACACCTCTTTAGTAGTAAGTTTTTCCCCCACAATATTAGAACCTTCCGTAGCAATTGCTGTTCCTGAAGCAATTGCTTCCAAGCAACCATATTGCCCGCACGTGCATTTACCGAATGATGTATCAACTACCATGTGCCCTACGTCACCAGCATTACCTCTATACCCATGAAGTAATTTACCATCAACCATAATTCCTGAACCAATACCTGTACTTATTGTCATATAAATAAAGTTTTCATTCTCTTTACCTGCCCCCACCCATTTTTCCGCGAGCGCTGCTGCATTTGCATCATTTTCCAATCTCACAGGATAAGGGAATTCTTTTTCAATTAGTCGTTGAATAGGTATATTAATCCATGTGTGTAAATTTGGTGGACAGGTGATTAAACCATTTTTAATGTCAAGAGGACCAGGTGCGCCAATGCCTATCCCCTTCAGTTCACCTTTTGACAAGTCTGTTTTGCTTATTATCTTTCTTATTTCAGAGTTGATTCTATAAATCATATCCTCTGGGGGAATAGATAGATCTGTTGGAATGATAGATTGTTCTTTAACAAATCCAGTTTTATCTACTAGGCCAATAGCTACTTTTGTTCCTCCTATGTCTACTCCTAATGCATATTCCATGTAACTTGGCTCCTTCATACTTCAAATAAGTTGTTTTCGTTTTTAAAATCATATGACATCCTTACATAACAGGTCTCTCTTTAAAATTGTATTTACGTTGCTACATAGCCAAATTAAAGGATTTATCGCTTAGTTGTTTTGCTTTGTTTTCTGTAAAAAGTCATAGACCGCACCTACCATGTTAGCGTTAGCACTAAAGTAACATCTATCAATAGCTGGCATAAGTGTAGCAACTTCTATTTTACCTGTGATGCTTCTTAATTCTTCTTTTAGTTTGCTTATGAGTTCTTTTCTAAAACTAATTCCTCCACCAATCAATATTAGTTCCGGATCGTACATATATTGAATATTATATAGCCCAATTGCTAGCATACGATAAAACTCCTCTATCGCCTGCTGACAAATTTCATCACCTTTTTCAGCCTGTAAGAAAACATTTTCTCCTGTTAGTAAAGTAGGATCTATGTTTTTTTCATAAGCAACACGCTTGATAATCGAATAGGTGGAAGCAACTTCACTAAATGTAGACATTCCTTTTCCGAGATTATCTGAATCGAGAATCATGTATCCAAATTCTCCTCCATGGAGATGTGTGCCTTTATGAATGAAACCATTTTTAATGAGCGCTCCTCCAATGCCAGTTCCAATTACAACGACAGCAATATCATTTTTACCAACAGCAGATCCCTTCCATACTTCAGCCAATGCAGCACAATTAGCATCGTTCTCTATCGAAACAGCTAACCCTGTCTTGGACTCAATTAATGTTTTTATATTGGGTCCATGTATAAAAGGGATAGCACTGGATCCGTAAATAACACCATGATCTGAAACTGCACCAGGGGCACTAATTGCGATTCCCTCTAATTTATATTGTGAATAGTTCTTTTGACAATCCCCGATAATTACCAACAACTCATCAAGCTGCTCAGGTGTTTTTATATTATCTTTGGTTAAAATGGCCCCGTCATGATTAACAACACCATATTTTATATATGTCCCCCCTAGATCAAAGGTAAGAACGTTTGTCACATTTATACACTCCTCTTGGAATTACTTAAATCCATTTTGTTTAGCAATATCACCAAACCATTGGCCGCTTTTCTTTAAATATCGTTGTTGTGTTTCCAAATCAACCCGATATAAACCATATCTGTTTTTATAAGCGTTTAACCATGACCAATTATCCATAAATGTCCATACATGATATCCGAAACAATTGGAACCTGCTTCAATACTCTTATGCAGCCATTTTAGATGTTCTTCATAAAACTCAATCCGATAATCGTCCTGGATCATCCCATTTTCATCCTTGAATCTTTCTTCATTCTCCACACCCATTCCATTTTCAGCAACATACCATGGAATGTTTCCATAATTATCTTTTATGTTTATTGCGATATCGAAAAGCCCTTTTTCGTAAATTTCCCATCCTCTATATGTTCATGCGACGTTCAGGCCATATATACGGATCAAAGAAGCTTTCCGGCATAATGGAGTCTGTATTAGATGGTGCTTCCTTCTCCTTCACCCGTCTTGGTTGATAATAATTTACCCCCAAATAGTCTACAGTGTTTTCTTTGATTAACTCCAGATCGCCCTGGTTCACCTCTGGAAGCAAGTCATGCTTTCTTAAAACTTCAACCAGTTCTGTTGGATATTCTCCTAATACGGATGGATCCAAAAAACTCCGATTAAAGAAGAGATCAGCCATATTAGCCGCCTCAATATCACCTTGTGAATCACTTCTTGGATAAGATGGGGTTAAATTTAAAATGATACCAATCTCCCCAGTTTGATTTAATTGACGATAGGTCTTAATTACTTTAGCACTTGCAAGCATTGAATTGTAAGCAACAGTAACCGCTCGTTTCATATCAACAACACAAGGATAATGATAGTGGTTGAGATAACCCATCTCAACAGGAACAATAGGCTCATTGAATGTCGTCCACTTTTCCACCTTATCCCCGAATAATTCAAAGGCTGTCTTTGCATAGTGATCAAATGCTTCGACAACCTCCAGGCTCTCCCAGCCACCTTTTTCCTGCATAATAAGTGGCATATCAAAATGGAACAAATTAACAATTGGTTTAATATCTTCTAGAAGAAGTTGATCAAATACCTCGTTGTAAAAATGAACCGCTTCTTTATTCACGTTCTTTCCATCCGGTAATAATCTGGACCAGGAAATAGAGGTACGGAAAGAATTAAAATGGACTGCTTTCATCTGCTGTATATCTTCCTTAAATTGCTTATAAAAATCAGATGTAAGTGCAGGCCCAATTCGGTTATGAAAGCGTTCTGGTTCGATCTCAAACCAGTAATCCCAAATATTTTTCGCTTTACCGGCAACCTGGGCAGCTCCTTCTGTCTGTGTTGCAGATGCAGCGGCCCCCCATAAGAACTCCTTTGGAAATTGATACATGTATAACACCCTTTTCTACTATTTATTACTTTCTAGAGGACTGCCTTTTACGTTTATTCCGTTTAAATGAAGAATAAACTCACTAAACATGGCATTTGCCCATGAGAACCATTCTCTTGTGAATTGTTCAGGATCATCAACATGAAATCCTTCATGCATAAAGTTGGTGTTTCCATCAGTTTGTTTAAATATGCTAAGAATGGCTTGTTTCTCTTCCTCGGTTGATGCTGTTATACCTTGGATAGCAAGTGAAATATGCCATATGTACTCTTCAGGCGTATGTGGACTGCCAATACCTTCTGCAACCTTCCCTTTATAAAAATAAGGATTAGAAGAACTTAAAATAAATCGTCTAGTATTCTGATAAACTGGATCATCAAACGTACAATATCCCAAATATGGGATAGATAATAGAGAAGGAACATTTGCATCGTCCATTAAATTATAGTTACCTAGTCCATCTGTTTCATAGGCAAAAATTCGCCCATATTTCGGGTGTTCCACTATTCCAAATTCCTTAATACCATGTTCAATTTTTTCAGCTAGACGCCGAGAACGATCAGCGATATGTTTATCGTGTAGAATTTCTTCGTTTATTTCGATAAGTTGCTTTAAAACAACAACTGCAAACATGTTAGAAGGTATTAGATATCCATATTCACATGCATCATCACTTGGTCTAAACCCAGACCAGGTCATTCCCGTATAACCAACGGGTGAACCTTTTCCATCATGTGTCAGTGTATCTTGCGGACGGCAATCTTCTCGTTCAAAACGATAGTTGGAATTTTGTTCGTGATTTTGCTCAATCTCCCACACATCAAGAATCATTTGAACACCTTCCAAGAAAGTTTTATTAAAGTGTGATGTGCGTCCAGTCGATTTCCAAAATAAATAAGAAAGGTGCAGCGGATAACAAAGGGAATCAACTTCATACTTTCGTTCCCAAATTAATGGCGACATCTCCGTTTTGTCTTCACTATATCTTTCACCATTTGCTGTTTCATTAAATGCATTTGCATATGGATCATGGGTGATATAGAACATCTGCTTATTGATAACACCTTCAATCATATTTGCTATATGCATATCTTTTTCAGCTAAAACTAAATAAGGCCGTACTTGAGCTGCAGAATCCCTTAGCCACATAGCCGGAATGTCGCCTGTTATTACAAACGTGGTGCCATTTTTCTGAGGCTTTAACGTTGTTAAGTACGTATTGGAAAAGCAATTTTTAAATAATGACTGAATTTTTGTATCTTCTTCATAAAAAGATGATACCTCATTAATTAAGTGCTTCATTGAATCAGGTATACTAGTAAACATTTGTATACATCCTCCCAAAGAAGATAATAACTGGGGGCTATTATGAAACTACTCCAGTATATATTTAGCTTCCGTCTAAATAGTTATAGAAGATCCAAATTCCACTTCACAAAAGCCCTCTTAAATGAATTGGTTTTTATTCACTCTTTAATTCCAATTGTTACTATCTCATGCTTTTTTGTTTTAACTTCATAACTTCCGGTTACTGTTTTTTTGAGAGTACCATTATCTTCTTCTATAATATTACTCTTATAAACCTCCCTCTCCTTGTCATGGAGGTTAATCATTATTTCATCTTCAACATCTGTCATGTTAAACCACCGAGCTAGAATATCATTTGTCTTCTCTGATACTTTTAAAGAGGAAAACACTAGCCTATTTAACTTAGATTCTTGTTGAATAAATGAATACACAGGAGGTAATTCACCCTGTTGTACTCCAATTTGTTTTGTTGACCAAGGAACCTGGTATTGATAAGAAGTATGGTATGCATCTAATTTAGATTCTCCCCCTTGATGTGGGATAATTTTAAAAGATACGGTATGTTCTCCTAAACACTGTGCCTCAGGAGTCGGGAAATATCCCCAATCACCTAACTCGCCAACTGACCTTACCAAGGTTAATGCAATGGTTTGCCGTTTATCTCGAAGAACCTCATACTCATAAAGTCCATAATTTGCAATGGTTAAGCCAGATTCTTCATCACTTAAATCCACGAATGCTTGATTATGCTGGGAATGGTCAGGATTTGTCCACCCTTCTTCCGGCTCGTTATTACGGGTAACGACTTCAAAAATGGAATCAGCCTGATGCTGATCTGTTTGAATATCTGCTGGAAAAAGCACCCTTAATCGATGATCCTTCGCATTATTGATAAAGGTTGTCTTGACATCAACATCTTTACTATTCTTCTCTAGAGAAACAAAGGTCTTTATGGTATATGGTATTTTTTCACTGCTTCTCACTGATTTTCTATATTTAAAATCAACCATTTCTCGTTGTTCCACTTCAAGTAACTCCGTTGCGCTCACAGGCAATTCCCATTTGTGAATGATTTCATATATTGCTCTATATGGATTATTTTCCACAAGGTTAATCTCTGCAGTTAAATTTTCAGTAGTTAAAGGTGTTTCATTGTCCGGTTGCTTATACATATACTCATTACCAATGTCCCCGGTATCTTCATATACACAAAAATTGTTATAGGCTTTGCCAGACACTTTATCATAAATAACAAGTGAGCCATTACCTTCAATTTTCACATGTAAAAATTCATTTTCCATTACGTTTGTATCTGTAACAAGTGTATTTATATCGTGTTGGATATTCTCTTCTTCTAAAACACAAGCATAAGTCTTGAAGCCTAATGCAGGTATATCTTCTGCATGAAATGTCAATTGAACCCGGCGCGCCATATATGGCTGACGAAATTTATCCTTAGGCAAATCATATCCAAAGTGGATTCCTAAGTCCTTTACATCACAGGCAAAAGTAGCACCATCAGAATCAATAATCGCTCTTTGTCCTAACGCAAAGTTTTTCAACTCTTTTTTGTTTACACCAGATGAAAAATATTCACGTTTCACATCAAGCGTCACTGTCACCACACCAGTTCGATTCTTTCCAGTTGTATTAAATACAATAAAAGGAAGTGCATTTTCATCCATGTTTTCAAATGAACTTGTGTTTACTTTGTTGCTTATAAATGCTAAGTTTTCATCGACAATCATTTCTGCCACATGCTGACTCTCTTCAAAGCGAGTGATCATCGCACGATGCACCTCATCCACACTACAACCACAGATGCTGTCATGTGGGTGATTCTGCATTAATGTTTTCCAGCTGTACTCAAATAAATGATGCTTGTATTCCGCCCCAAGCATATATGCAAAAGTCGATAGTGGTTCAGCCACCTTCTCCAGGAGTATTTCACCTTTTCGATTTCGCTGTTTCAGGTACAAACGCGAGGACGCTGTATTAACAAGCGTGCCCCAGCCATCAGTCTGTTGGCTACGCAATTCTCCTGCAACTGTCTTTAAATCATCTATGAGTGAGTTATCTAATTGATCTATGTACGTATTAAAACTGGAATGTTTAAAAACAATATTCGGATAAAGCTTTTGCGCTGTTTGAATAGCTTCTGGCAAATCTGTTTGAATCGGTTGATGGTCACAGCCATTCATCATGAGTAAATGAGGTGTTGCCGCATATTTTTCCATTGCAGCTATTTTTTCATTCCAATAAACCGTTGCTTCTTCTTCATTAACAGGTACTTCATTGCCATTACAATACCAATTTGCAAACAGTACACCAAGAACGGTTGAACCGTCCGGAGCCTCCCATTTCATTTCCGAATATGGGGATTCATAAATATCGGTATCTTCCGCCGTATTATTAAAGCCGGTTGGTTTAACTCCTCGGCCAAATACAGCTGTTTTTATACCCGCTTGCTGCAGAATTTGTGGTGCTTGCCCAACGTTCCCAAATGAGTCTGGGAAATACCCGACTCTTGCCAAGCCCCCCCATTTTTCCGCATCTTTCATTCCATATTGGAGGTTTCTGATGTTTGCTTCACTACTTGTCAGAAACTCATCCTGTAAAATATACCATGGTCCAATCTGTAGCCGGCCTTCTTTAATATAATGCTGAACCTTCTCTCGCATTTCAGGACGAACTTGCAAATAATCATCCAAAATTATCGTATGACCATCAAGATGGAAACTTTTAAAAGCCTCATCTGCATCAAACGTTTGTAATAGCTCGTCCATCAACTCAATTAACAAAACATGATGTTTCTCATATGGCAAGTACCATTCTCTATCCCAATGTGTATGTGAGATAATGTGCACGGTTTTATTCTTATTCATTGCAATGCCTCCAAAACTGTTTCACTTTTTAATAGTTATCATTTTTATCCTTTTGAAGCTCCACCCATACTAAACCCTGCAGACATATATTTCTGACCGACGAAATATAGAATAATTACTGGTATCGTATAGACAAAAGAAAATGCAGCGAGTTGTCCATAAAAGACCATTCCATGCTGTCCAAAGAACTGAAAAATAGTAACAGATGCTGGAAGTTTTTCTCTTGTTTGAATTAATATAAACGGGACAAAGAAGTTACCCCAACTGTTGGTAAATGTAAAAATCAATACGGTAAAAATGCCTGGTTTCATTAATGGAGCTACTACTTTTCGTAACCCGGTTAATACAGAAGCGCCATCAATCCAAGCGGACTCTTCTAGAGTTATTGGTACAGAGTCAATGAAATTTTTCATAAGCCAGATACCATATGGCAAGCCTGAGGCAGCCATGAACAACATAGTTGCAATCAAAGAATCATTAATATTAAAAAATACAAATAGTTGATAAACAGGTACCATGATAGCAGTCATCGGAAGACCTGACATAAATAATATAGTAAGGATCACAGAATTTTTATGTTTTATATGGTACCGTGATAATGGATAAGCGGCCAATGCGGAACAAAAAACAAGTACAATCGATGACACCAAGGATAAAAATACTCCTATACCAAACGACCGCAATATTTCAAAATCTGTTAATATCTTTTTCCAATTATCAAGCGTGAATTCTTCAGGCAATTTAATAGATAATGTTGCGTGTGTATCAAAGGAAGCAAAAATTACCCATAATAATGGAATAAAAAACATAATGCCAATTATGGATAACACAAGATAGGGCAAAGCTTTTTGAATAAATTTTTTAGTGATCATATATCATCCCTCATTTACTACTCAGTTTTCAAAAAGCGAATATAAATTAAGCTTAAGGTGATTCCGATTAGCAATAATACTAGTGAAATGGCTGTTCCATAACCTAGTTGATAATTAACAAATGCTTGATCATACATAAATATTGGTAGCGTAGTTGTCTTTTCTCCAGGTCCTCCACCAGTTAAAGCGTAAATTAAAGTGAATACACCTAATGTCTGTAATGTAACTAGAACCATGTTTGTCACAGCAGAACCTTTTATAATTGGTAAAGTGATCCTCCAAAGCCTTTGCCATGCATTCGCACCATCAATTCTGGAAGCTTCTTCTACTTCTTGTGGAATATCATCAAGTGCAGCTTGATACATGAGCATGGAGAAAGCAGCACCATGCCAAATGTTCACAAATATAACACTGATAAGCGGAAAATTAAGTAACCAGGCGACGGGTTTAATCCCTAAAAAACCAAGCATAATATTCAATGTACCTTGGTCGCTTAAGTAAGCAAACCAGACAAACGCAACAACAATTTCAGGTGTGATCCAACCAGCCAAAACAAGAATTCCAATAACTCTTCTAAAAGGTCGTGCTTTTTGCTTCATAAGATAAGCTACTAAAAATCCAACAATTTGCTGACCAATAACCGCTGAAGCGATTAGAAAGATAATTGTATTTAGGACGCTTGTTTTAAAGCTCGGGTCCTGAAACATGCGAACAAAATTGTCAAAGCCGACAAATTGAGTATCAGCGGCAGCAGCTCCCGTTAACGCCATATTTGTAAAAGAATAATAGAACGTCATTATAATTGGCCCCAACACAAATAACATAATTAGTATGATGGATGGTAAACCAAATAGAAATGTTTTAAGGTACATATTACCGTTAAGGGATTTCTTTTTACTCAAAATCTAACACCTCTTTAATAGGGAAATCATGCAACTCGGCATGATTGTCCCTATGTAAGTATATATTTCTCTTATTTTCTTTATAGATTAATAGTTATGCCATATAATTATTCTTCTACCTTCTCCTCACCTACATCTCTCGTAACATCCTCTTTAAATTGCTTCATTGCTTCTTTCGGTGATAAGGTATCTGTCGTAACAGCTTCAACCGCCTTTTGAATGCTTGAAGAAACTAATGGATACGAATCATAGGTTGGTCTGTAATTAGTAAAGTCCAGGTAGTCTGTAATCTTTTGTTGATAGGTAAGTTGTTGATAGTCTTCCAACTCAGCAATATCTTTTCTCGGTGTCAATGCAGTACCATATCTTAAGTTTTCTTTACTTGTAGCAGTTTTAATAAATTCCCATGCAAGTTCTTTATTATCTGCCTTTGCAGGAATTGCTAAGGTCCACCCACCTGACACGGTAACTTTTCCATCACCCTGTCCGTCTTGGGTTGGCATTGGGGCAATATCGATATGTTCTTCCCACTCTGGCCATGGACTATTACCACTTTCCAACCAGTTTCCAGACATCCAATTTCCGTCCAGTGCTATACCAACTTCTCCTTTTGGCATTAGATCTGTTGAAACTTTAGCTCCTGCTTGACCAGTAATTCCCCAGCTTAAGCTTGGACCTAAATCATTTGAATACACAGCATCGATAAATTTAAGAGAATCTAAAAACCCTTCACTTTCTACGATCCATTTACCGGTGTCTTCGTTGTATAAATTACTGTCTGTTCCATATAGAAGCATTAAAAAAGTTTGCATCGTAGTACCTTCACCCATTGCTTTTCCTGAGTTCATCCAGATTGGTACTTCTACATCATCTTTAATTGTTTTTGCTGCATCCAATACTTCATCCCAGCTTTTCGGATTCCAAGGTACACCTAATCCAGCTTCCTCAAAAACCGTCTTATTATACCAGAGACCACGGACATCCGTAGAAATCGGCACACCATATGTATCGCCATCTTCCCCTTTTACGCCACTTTTAACAGGGTCATAAAAGTGCTTCCAGTCGTCCCAATTTTTAACTTCCTCTGTAATCGGTTCCAAATAACCTGCAGCAGCATCTGCTTTCAGACCTTCTGAATCCTCCATAACGATATCCGGCGCTGTATCTTCCGATTTCATCATCAAGATTGTTTTATTCGGATAGTCCCCTTCATTACTATCGATTGGAGTAATTTTCACGTTGACCCCTTCGTGCTTCTCTTCAAAATCTTTTTTTGCATCTTCCATCCAAGCTTTAAAAGAATCATCAGGTGATTTATACACAAGTTCTATGGTGTTTTTTGAATCAGCCTCATTTTCTTCATCTCCTCCACAAGCAACAAGAGCAACCATAGGTATTAATACAATTAACAAGATTAGAAAGTTTTTACTAATTTTTTTCATTTTTTACTCCCCTTTTTTGATTGTAATGTTATACATCCCTGGTAGTTTTTTATAAAAACCCACCACCTCCTTACTGTTGTTTAAAGTTTAAAGCTTAATAAGTGTATTTCCTGGTGAATCAAATAAAAGTTGCTGAATAATAGAAGCTGCTCCCATCAAACCTGAACATTCACCGAAGCTTGATTTAACAAACTTAATATCCTTTGCAGAAGTAGAGAAAGCTCGGGACTTAGCAATATTTTCACTTATTTGAACAATCTCAGGATAAAGTTCAACTAACTGGCCACCAAAGATCACCATCTTTGGAGCAAAGAAATTAATTGCATTTGTCACGCCTATACCTAAGTAACGACCGGTTTCTTCTAATACCTTTAGTACTAAATCATCACCATTTTCACCGTGCTCCATGATCGTTTCTAAAGTTAAGGCGTCTTCATCATTTAAATAAAGATCAGTTAATGAGCTTCTACCACCTCTACGGATTTCTTTTTTAATCCGAGTAATGATGGACAAACCGGATGCCACCGCTTCTAAACATCCAAAATTGCCACAATTACATCTTGGTCCATCTGGATCGATCGATATATGCCCAATCTCACCTGCTCCATTTTTAAACCCTCGATAGGTACGGGAATCCACAATCATTCCTCCCCCGATCCCTTGATCTGCAAAAATATAAAGAATGTTTTCGTTTTTGTTGACTTCCCCAAACCATTGTTCAGCAAGGGCAGCTGCGTTAGCGTCCTTCTCTAAAATGGTGATGAGATTGTAACGTTGCTGTAACTGGTCTTTTAAATTCACATTTTCTACACCTTGTAAGTTTGGTGGTGATAATATTTGACTGCCATCTTCATCAATAGGCCCTGGTGCAGAAACACCAATACCGGCAATTTTTGAAATCTCTATTTTAGTTTCACTTAATAATTGGTCAATCACTTTGTAAACCTTTTCAATAAATGTTGTCTGATAGTTAAAATCAGTCATCGAAATACTGTATCTTTCATAAATCACACCTTTAAAGTTAACTAAACCCGCTGAAACTTTTGTAACACCAATGTCTAAAGCAATTACGTAATAGTTCTCCCAATTAAATTCATATAGTACTGGCTTTCTACCTCCATTGGATTCTCCATAACCAGCTACTTTTAGAGCTTTTATTTTTAATAACTCAGCTGTTATATTACCAATTGTGGCAAAGGTTAAATTTGTATTTTTAGAAATATCAGCCTTTGAAATAGGTCCATTTTTATATATCATTTTAAGAACCAAAGAGCGATTATGTTGCTTTACTTGTTCTGTATTCCAGTGCTCCAAACTTTTCATTTGTAGTAGCCCTCTCCACTTCTTTAAATGTTTAAAATAAGATTACAACTAAAAGCGTTTTCATAAGTAATTAAAAAATATATTCACACTTATTAAACGGTATTTCTCCTCACTTATTAAATTCATTTTAATAAGTTGGGTAAATTATAACACCAGAAATTACCGATGTAAATATTATTTTTAAAATTAACAAACAATTAGCAAGAGAATAGAAGAAACTTAACTAATAGAAAAGATAACCATATTCATACTACTAAATTCGCAAAAAAAATAAGTACTGGCTGAATTGCAGCCAGTACTTATATAATCAATTTATCTATCAAACCCAAGAAACCACAAGCTCCAATTCACCATCAAAACGATAGTCTTTCACAGTATGCGGAAGAATAAAATGCATTCCTTTTTCCAAGTTAAATGTTTTCCCTTCTACAATAATGTCACCTTTTCCTTCCAGAACGCTGACCTGTAAAAAATCGACTTCCAACTTATTTTCTGTAGCGCCATTTAGCTTCCAGTGTTCTACTGTGAAATAGGGATCTTCTACTAAGCGCTTGATAGAAAGATCCCCTTGCTTGTCTTCTGCATGTTCTATCAGTGCCGCTCGATTATCCGGGACAGTAGTTACCTGGGCTGCTTTCTCCAAATGCAAGTCCCGTTTGTTTCCTGCAGCATCGGTTCGATCGTAATCATACACACGATACGTAATATCAGAGCTTTGCTGTGTTTCAAGGATGACAATACCACTACCAATCGCGTGAATGGTGCCACTCGGTACATGTACGAAATCGCCTGCTTGGACAGGAACGCGCTTAAGCAAAGCGTCCCATTCTCCGCTCTGCATCATTTGTTGGAGTTCATCTCTTGAGGTGGCGTGATGGCCGATAATTAACTCTGCCTCCGACTCTGCACTTACCACATACCAGCACTCTGTTTTTCCGTATAGTACGCCTTCTACTTCTCTAGCATAGGTGTCATCCGGGTGTACCTGTACAGATAAGTTGGCATTCGCATCCAGAAGTTTAACAAGCAGCGGATATTCTTCCTTGTTGTCTGTATCCTTATTGAATAATTTTCCATAGTCTTCCCAAGCCTCAGCTAATGTTTTTCCTTTTAAAGGACCATTCTTAATTTGGCTCGGACCATTTGGATGGGCAGAAATCACCCACGCCTCCCCCGTTTGTTTTGAGGGAATTGGGTAGCCATATTTCTCTTTCAGCTTCTCGCCTCCCCATATTCTTTCCTGAAATACAGGCTCTAAAAAGATCGGTTCATGATACATGATAATCCTCCATTCCTTCTCTTTATCATAATTAACATCTATAAATAGCAGGAAGGGCGGAATCACTTCCGCCCTTTAGCAGGAACAAGTGAATCATCCTCTTGTCCCTTATGAAATTGTGTCTAGTAGCTTGTACGCTTCTTCTTTTGTCGTTGTATTTAGTAATTGTTCTCTAAATTGTTCATCCATCAGACGGCGGGAGAGCATTTGTAGGATTTTCAAATGATCATCTCCTGCTCGTTCTGCAGGTACTGCAATCATGAAAATCAATTTTGCTGGCGTCCCATCCATACTCTTCCAGTCTACACCATCTCGTTGGATACCAAAAGCAACAGCTGGCTTTTGAACCACCTCAGACTTACCATGCGGAATGGCAATGTTCATACCAAGCCCGGTTGTTCCTTCTTCCTCGCGCGCCAAAATTGTTTTCTTAAATTCAGTTGTCGATTTAAGTACATGAGAAGCATCTAATGTAGCGATTAATTCATCAATTACAGCTGGCTGTGTCTTACCTGTTAAATCTATATCAATTAAATCCATTGTCGTTATATCTGTCAACTTACTAATTTCAATTGATTTGTTTTCAGGTTTCGTATTTATTTCCGTTGTTGTATCTGCTATCTCTTCTTCCACTTCATCTGATTTCACGTCAGAAGCACCCGCAGTAGCCATAGCTGGTTCGTCACTAACTACATCTTTTTTCAAGAAGTTTACCATGAAAGCTGTTACCAATACACCTACCGCTGCAGCGATAAAGAACATTACTACATTGTCCACGGCACCAAGCAACGCTACAATTGGCCCACCATGAGCGACACGGTCTCCAACATTACCAAGCATAGCAATAACAGAACCTGTCATGGAACCAACAACAATACTTGGAATAACTCGCAATGGGTCTTGTGCCGCAAATGGAATGGCACCTTCTGTGATTCCGAAAAGCCCCATTGTAAAGGATGCTTTCCCTGTTTCACGCTCGGCTTGCTGGTACTTTTTCTTATTTATAAATGTAGCAAGCCCCATTCCGATTGGCGGAATACAAATAGCTACAGCAATTGGTCCCATGATCTCATAGTTACCTTCCGCAATCATCGCAGAACCGAATAAGAATGCCACTTTATTAAATGGACCGCCCATATCAACAGCGATCATCCCACCAAGGATTAATGCAAGTACAATAGAACTAGTACCCTGCATACCCTGCAGCCAGCTTGTCAGCGATTCAAACACGGCTGCTACTGGTGCACCGATAACAAAACTGAATAAAATTCCTACAACGAGGGTTGCAATAATCGGAATAATAATGATTGGCATAACTGGTTGAATAGCTTGAGGTACCTTCACCTTTTTGATCGCCAAAACAACATAACCTGCCAAGAAACCGGCGATGATTCCACCAATGAAACCAGCGCCAGCATCACTGCCGTAAAAGCTTCCATTAGCAGCAATGAAACCACCAATAAGTCCTGGTGCAAGTCCTGGTCTGTCGGCAATACTTACTGCAATAAACCCAGCCAAGATGGGTACCATGAAGCTAAATGATGCGGCACCAATACTCTCAATAGTCTTCCAGAAAGAGCCCTCTGGAATGACGATGCCACCAGGTGTTTGCTCCCCGCCAAATGTCAAAGCAATCGCAATAAGCAATCCACCTACAACAATAAATGGAATCATATAGGAAACGCCATTCATTAAATGCCGATAAATCGGGTTTTCCTTTTCCTTCTTCTTTCTCTTCACTTCCTCCACTGTTTTCATACCAGCAGTATAAACAGCTACATCCTCTGTCTGAACCTTTTCAATTAATTCCTTCGGTCGACGTATCCCATCTTGTACACCTACGACTAGAAGCTTCTTTCCTGCAAACCGTTCCTTGGTTACTTCTTTATCGCTGGCAATGATGACACCATCTGCTTCTTCAATATCTTTATCTGTTAATGCGTTCTCCACACCGATGGAGCCCTGTGTTTCTACTTTTATATCCACACCTAGCTCTTCCCCTGCTTTTTGGAGATTCTCTGCAGCCATATACGTATGTGCAATCCCAACAGGGCAGGCTGTAACCGCTATTATTTTCGCCATGATAAACCCTCCTTTTTTCTTCTGCTTTAAGTATAAATCAAAAAGAGGGTATTAAAATCCTGAAAATTTACCGAAGTAATGGAAAATATATTTTAATTGGATAAATAGGAAATCAGCTGTTCAGGAACGAGAGCATGCTGTAATTTATTCACTAAATCCGGTTGCTTACTGATCGCAGAAATATGCTGAATAACATCCTTCATCACATGCTTGTCCTTAGGAGCGATGGCCAGAAGAAAAACGACAACGACCTTTTCCCCTCCCCATTCCACAGGTGACTTCATTAACCCCACCATAATTCCGGATTTCTTCACTAAATCAGGCTGCCCATGGGGGATTGCAATTGCACCACCAATCCCTGTTGCTGATTCTCGTTCGCGTACAAGGGCATGATGGATAAACTGTTTCTCAACCATTTCCTGCTCATATAATTTATTGGCAAGAAGCTCGACTATTTCATAGCGATGCTCTAATTCAATCCGTGGAATAAGCCCTCCTTCCTTTATGAGAGCGAAGAGGGATGACTGTTTCCATCCTTCTTGCAGTGTTTCCTTTTCTGAAGCATGAAAAAATGCATCTATTTTTGCTTTATCCTGACTCTCTAATAAAGGGGAAACGACTAAATAAGGTATAGCAAGGCTTTGCAATTCTACCGTGGAAATAATCATGTCCACATCATGTTCCTTTACGTAGGTGTCCACATCCATTTTACCGATGGTACCGATAATCTCCATATCTCGGTAATGACTTTCCAGCTTTGCACGAAGTAAGTTAGAAATCCCAACCCCCAGATGGCAAACAACGAGCACGCGCTTGGAGTTTGCACTTCGTTGAGAGAGCCGCTCAAGAGAGGCTTGAAAATGCAGAACCAAATATGCAGCCTCATCCTCCGGAATTTGCAAGTCATAGAGAGAACGAAGCTCTTCCAATGCTAACTGAATAATCCGCAGCATGTATGGATACAATTTCTTTATTTCAATAAGCAGCGGATTCGTTATTGGAAAACCAAACTTCACACGATGAAAGACAGAATGCAAATGGATTACTAAACCATCAAATAGTAAATGATCCTTACGAAAAGGACTCATCGTTAGTTCCTGCACTTTATGAATGAGGTCCTCAGCAAAATCCGTTGTCTCTCTCATATCTTTATCTGGCCTATTATTTGTTTTGCTGCTCAATAAATGCCAGGAAAAATAAATTCGTTCCGCTTTAGGGATAGCTATCCGCAGTTTTTCTTCAACTTCACCCGATAACCACATGGTCATTTCGTACTCTTTTTGGTAAGCAGAATGAAGTTTATCATCTATGTTTTCAATCTGAATTACTTCCCGTTGCCGGATGCGACTAATCATAATAAGTGCATGAATGACGAGGCTTTCAAAACCTCCATCAGTAAATGATACAGCAAATTTTGCCTCCATTGCTGTCAATGCTTTTCTTATAATCGCTGCTTCACTCATGGAAAACAATCCAAGCACAGGATGGTCGCTATCAGATACAGTCGCATTCCATTCAGATAACCGTGCAATCGCATTTCGCTTATGAAGCTCCTCCCCTATAATCGAACTACCAATACGCTGTTTGGATACAAGCTCCAATTGGAATCGTTTCACCCAAGCTTCTATCTTTTGCAAGTCTGACTTTATTACTGCTTTGTTTGTGTAATATTTATTTGCTAATTCCTTTAGAGTAACACTCTTTCCGCTTGCTAATAGCTGATAAGCGATTTCCATTACTCGTTCATTGGCAGGCAGCGGGTTAGAACGAAGAAGTCGTTGATAAAGTGTTTGACGAAGCCCTTCCTCCACGTGAAGAGCAACACCAGCTCCCTGTTTGCGGATCAACTCCAATTCTTCATCGTCATACTCGCGCTCAATGAGAGTAAGGTCATTTCGAATTGTTTTTTCCGAACAATGAAGCTTGTTGGCCAGTTGTTCTATATGTACATATGTATTTGGATTTTCCAGCAAAAATTGCATCAGCGACTTTTGTCTGTCATTCATTTTTGAAAACCTCCCTTCTTTAGCCATTCTTTCACCTATTATACGTTAATTAGCAAGTTAGAGAAACGTAAGGTCTTTTGTGAGAACGTGAAAGACATTCGTTTTTCTAACTCACGTTCATTAAAAGCAACCATGGTATAATGGTCGGCATCGGTAGAAATGAAATAAAAAGGAGAGCGTCATGACTATATGAATAATAAAACTTTATTTATGACACATCAATTACAAAGCATCCCATCACATCCTTTAGAAGACGGGTATCGTTTTCGCTATTTTGGCAAGGAAAATGATGAACTTGTTTGGGCAGACATTGTCACCGCAACAGGAGAGTTTCCCGATCAAAATAAAGCGTTGGAACGGTTCCATAGAGAGCTTGCTGTGCATACAGAAGAGATGAAACGCAGAATCATTTTTATAGAGACAGAGGAAGGTGAAGGTATGCCTATTGGAACTGCTACTGCCTGGTGGGGAGATTGGGAGCAGAAAGAGATAGGCAGACTACACTGGGTGGAAATCATACCAGCATTTCAAGGTAAAGGGCTGGGTAAACCGTTAATAACAAAAGCAATGCAAACACTAGCACTATACCATGATCAAGCCTATTTAAAAACACAATATTCAAGCGAGGCTGCTATTCATTTGTATAAGAAACTTGGGTGGGAGATGGTTTGAGGAATAGAAGGGAAATTCTTCTGTTGCGTTTTCTTCTATTATTAAGTACAGAATGAAAGCAAACATAAAAATGGAAGAGTTCGATTACTATTATTAAAAGGGCTATACCATATTTTAAGGTATAGCCCTTTTGTAAAATCAGCATTGCGTGTGCATTTTGCTCACTCTGTTTTGCATGTATGGGAGGAATATTAAACATTCCCCATTGTGATATAAGCGGAGTACTATTTCCACTTCTCAATTAAATACTCTGTGTTACCATTGAGTCTATTATAAACTTCCTGGTTAATCTTATCATGTTTCTTCTGATTGAGAATGAAGCGTTTAAAGCCTTCCAAGTGCTTCACAACTTTTTCAGCTGACTGTTTGTCTTCAAAATGACTAACAACTTTCAGGCGAACTGCTAAAGTATGAGCAACTTTAGCATCGATAGCTCCATCGTCTGTCAATTTTTCTATAAGTTCTCTTAATTCTGCAGCACTTTCAGTTGGTTGCGGCTTTTCCGGATCGTATGTTGGCGGCAATTCCACATCGCCCTTTAGACCATTCACCTCGAATTCGTAAATACGTGCGGCATTGTCATCACCTTGTGTTGGTTCATCAACAATTAAGCGTACATACCGTCCTTTGGTTACTGGTACTTGATCCTTTGTAATGCCGCTTTTATTATCTGTTACCTTAACTAATTCCTTGAAGTTTTCGCCATCTTCACTTATTAGGACGCGATATGCTAAAGTATTGGATCCTACTGGTTCTCCCCCTGCTTCAGCATGCTGTAACACGATTTCACTCACCAGATTAACACTGCCTAAATCTACAGTTAATGTGTGGGGCTCCCCTCCATTTCCACACCATTTTGTACGTGTACTTCCATCGACAGCGAATGATGACACCTCTGTATCTGCACAATAACTCGATGCGGTTGTTTCCTTGTTAAGTGCCAGATTCATTGTTTTACTTTCCGCAAGATGTGTAACTGTAATCAATCCCTCCTTAATAACTTCATCTTCCCCTAGAGGTTTTTACCAACAAGTTTAACAGTATAAATACCTTCTTCTTCATAAACGACTTTTGGATTCTGTTCTGTACTATGTTCGACATTTGCTCCTTTAAACGTCCATTCTAATTTTTCTGCAGTCAATGAACTCGTATTTGTGAAGTGCACTTCCTCACCCGGGGCAACCAATGTTTTAGAAACATCAAATGAAACCACTGGCATTGGATCAAATTCCATAGCCTCTTCAATAAAAGCAAGTGCGGTTTCCTCCGAGACTCTGGCCCCATTCTTCAGATCAGGTAAATTGGCTTCTATTTCATTATATAATTCTTGGTAATGATCATCTTCCTTGTTCACTTTGGCCAAAACCATCTCTAGAGCCAATTGATCGTTCTCTCCGAGTAACTTTAACTTGTTTAAATTTGCTAACGATTCATCTAAAATATCCTGAGGCAGACTTTCCTTCAACGTATCGGCTGCTTTTACCATATCAGAAAATTCCTCTTTCAATAAGCGGATTTCCTTTGTTGCATCCTGTCTCTTGGATAGCTTGGCCCATAATTCATTCATTGTTTCACGAACCTCTGGAGCATCTTCACGTCCAATACTCCATGAACCAGTCATCCGAGAAGAATGATTAGCAAACGTTTTCATCGCTGGAGCAAGCTCACCATAAAGATTTTCAATCGAACGATACCATGATCGATTCGAATCATATTCTGTTACATTCCAGGAATAGTCGGCACCTGTTCCAAGTGAAATTTTAGAAAGATTCGCATGTTCCATTGGGTTCATTGTAAAGAAATCAAGTTCTCCTTCAAGTCTTTTATCAATATTAACTATTGGACCTAGAGCTAGTTTTGATTTCAAATAGTCTGTGACAGGGTAGTTCCACCAGACCCCAATATGTTCACCGTAAACTTCCTGCATAAACTCCACGTTTTCAAGAGGAAGTGCATCTGAAACAACAACCTGTCCTGTCCACATTACCTTTATACCTGCATCAAGCGTGTCGGAAAAAGCCTTTGTATATGGGGACAGATCACCAATTACTCCCATTGCAAGTGTATTATACTCTGTCGGTACAGTAATAAGTGGCTTTACATCACTTTTAGTTTTAATAAATTCTTCATTAAAACGATTTAATAGTTTTGCTTGTTTCTCACCATCCCTATTGGCAATATCATCAAACAAAATGGCAAAGTTTCGTACCCCCATGTTATAAAGAGATTCACTTTTTTCCAATAGTGCCTGAAAATCCTTCTCTCCTTCTTCACCGTCAAAATGAATATCAATACCTGGTGAAATAGCAAAAACAAAGTCCACTTTATTCCTCTTGGCAGTACCAATCAAGTCCTCCATGCGTTTCATTTCACTTTCCGGATATGGTTCACGCCACTTCTCACGGTGGTATGGGTCATCTTTTGGTGCATAAATATACGTATTCATTTTTTGATCGCCATAGAAGTCAATTTGATCCAGTCTATCTTCATGACTCCATGGATTACCATAAAATCCTTCAATGATACCTCTAACACGCATAGATGGTTCATCCGTAATATGTACGTTTTTGAAGGTCAACAAACTATTTTCCTTGTTCATTAATTGGATAAAAGTTTTTACAGAATAAAATGTTCCGTCACCATCTTTCCCCTTCAAAAAAATAGTACCACCACTGCTTAGCGCATTTGCTTCCGATTGGATCTCCAATGTGTAACCCTCGGCTTTCATGTTGGAGATATCTGCTATGGCAAGCTCCCTTTCTAGCTCTTCAGCTTTAGATGAAAGATTACCCTCCTGCCCAATAGCTATTGTTGTTGAATTCTCATTAAACCTTTCATTAACGACGATGCCATTTTTCTGCAGAAATTCGTTTAGTATTCTTAAAGCATCTTCGTCCGCTACTTCTTGCCCCACAATATTTATCTGTTCAGTCATTTGTAGCTTCCCATCATTAGTCGTAATTTCCTGTGGTAATGGAACCAAATTGTGGATGCCACCTTTTTTTACTGCTACCGATTCAGACTGCTCTGCGTGGGAAACTAATGTCTTCCCAATAGATCCGATAGATAAAAACACGAACAAAACAATAGAAATTTTTATTATTTTTCGCTTCATAGAATGATAGCCTCCCCTTGATCTCTCTTATTTTCTTCCAACTCTATTTGTTCAAATAGAAGCTTCAATGGTACTTTCACTTTTGATTCGCTCCTTCCTTTTATTGTTATCAGTAACAGTAAATTAATGGATAAACTTTTACAATAGGCTTTTCGTTTGATTTATTCATACTTTTCAATTATCAGTTTACTAGGTTTGCTCTTACTTTTCTTTTAGACTTATATATCTTTATTAGAATCCTGAATAAATAATAAATCTATAAAATCTACCCAATTTAAAAGCGAGAGATACTCCAATACAGCCCCCTACTTAAAAAGTTCTACCCCATTAAAACGACACATATATTTAATTGGACCGTCGTAGTTCAATTTGACTAAAAGGAGCGTAATCTGTGTCAGGGCATAGTAAACTTTTGATCATTTTTATTGGAATGGCTTTACTTGGGTATGCTACTTGGCTAGTGCAGCGTTCCTCAACAGAATCTCCGGAAAACAATGCCGAGAACCAGCATATAAATTCCGATTTAACCGGGGAAGAGAGTGAAGAAATGAAAGAAGGTTTCCAACATAATCAGGAACAGAATAAAAAAGTCTATGAACCTAGGGTATTTCGGAAATATGATAGAAATGAATTTCAAGCAGGCATGAATCTATTAGTATATGGCCATCCTAATCTTTCCTATGCTCAACGTGTATTAAAGCATCTACGTACATTAGGGATAAATAGTGTTGCTATTACATTTCCTCTCTATCAGGACGATTGGCAGGCGAATGAGGTTACAACGAACCCTGTGGAAACACCTTCGCTCCACGAATTAACAAGTCTTATCAAATATGCTCATGCAGAACAATTAAGTGTCATGCTTCGTCCTATATTAGATGAAAAAAGTATCATGTCATCAGGACACTGGAGAGGACAAATCAAACCGACAAACCCGGATAAATGGTTTCTCAGTTACCAATCAGTAATGAAAACCTATGCTGAATTAGCTGAAAGTCAGTATGTCGATGTTCTAAATATTGGTACAGAGCTTAACTCAATGCAGCATCGCTATAGCGAGGAGTGGGTAAATCTTATTGGCGAATTGCGCAACGAGTATAAAGGAGAGTTGATTTATTCTTTTAACTGGGATACGATTCAACATATCTCTTCCATTGAATTCGTTCCACTATTAGATCATATTGGAATCGACGCTTACTTCCCTTTAAATGCACCGGATAAGGCAGGTATCAAGGATTTAGAACAGGCATGGAAACAATGGAAAGATATATGGGAAAGTCTACCTGTTCAACAGTCGATTATTATCACAGAGGCTGGAATGATTCCAGTTGAAGGAGCACACCGCCAACCATATGCCTGGAGTATACCGAATGGAAAATTAAATTGGCAAGCCCAATCCAATTACTATGAAGCCACATTTAATGAATTACAACCCCTTTCCCAAGGAATATACTGGTGGGCTGTAACACTAGAAGAGGACTTTAACGGTGTCGATTATTCTCCCCTACACTCCCCAACAGAACGAGTGATTAAGCGGCAGCTTCTCAAAAGCATTTCTAATGATTAACTTAATAATATATACATGATAACTCTTTTGGCTTCGGCTAAAAGAGTTTTTTCGTTTGTTATTTTTATTCGAAAACTCACTACTCCACATAACTCTATATTAACCCGACTAAGCAAGATTAAAGTCCTGGTAAATATGTATCATTTTTATCCAATATCCCCATAGAATGAGAGTACAAGTTATTAATAATAGTTCATAAGGAGGTGTGATCGTGGGCCAAAAGAAACGCAAGATGAGTTTTTACTTTTGCTTTATTGCATTGCTGATAACCATGCCCTTAAGTATAACAAGTGTCCAAGCAAAAGATAGCATGCAGGAAAATAACCCTAAAATTATCGTCATCTACTCATCAGTTAATGAGGAAATAGATGAACATCAACGAATGCTAGATATGTTACTTGGTCATTTCTCTACAAACATCACGTTTAAACCAGCTTCACAAGTTAAGGAGATGGATTTCAGTCAAGCGGATTATGTATTCTATTATGGTCAACAAAGAGAAATACTTCCCGAATCCTTCATCAAGATGATTTCAACCTATAAAGGTACGTTTGTTTCCATCGGTTATAATGCCTATCAATTTGGAGAACGATTCGACAACATCGAGTGGATTTCCAATACTGCCGAAATTGAACGGATAACCCAAATGAACAATCCAACTAAAGAACACCCCTTCGATCCTACATCCATTCTATATATTAATATTACGGAGGATGAACAGACCGAAATCCTTTTAACCGGGCATATGAAAAAGAAAGAGTACCCCTTATTCTTAAGAAAACAAAACACCTACTATTTGGCTGCTACTACAATACAGCACCCACTTTCTATATTTGTTGCCAATGCCCTTTACGAAGTTTTTGGGGAATCTCCAGCTATGAATGTGGACACACACCCTGGCTATATCAGGCTTGAAGACGTCCATCCAATGGTCAATCCGAACCATCTCATGGGTATTGCCAAAATACTAGCAGAAAAAAATATCCCTTACATGATAGCTGTCATTCCTGTCTATACAAACCCGGTAACGAAAGAACAACATCACTTTTCTGATTCACCTGAATTAATAAAGACATTAAAATTTATGCAAAAAAATGGCGGTAGTATTGTTCTGCATGGCTATACACATCAATTTAGGTTAAGTGAAACTGGAGAAGGCTTTGAATTTTGGGATACCGAAAATAATATGCCAATTTACCATAATCAAGATGAAGAAGTAATAATAAAAACCGAAGATGATTTTAATACTGTATCAGATTATGAGCAATATCTTCACGAACAAAAGACACACGAAAAAAGTTATATTGAAGAACGATTAACAAAGGGAATTGAGGAATTAGCAAACTACGGATTATATCCACTAGCCTTTGAAGCTCCTCATTACACAATGTCACAACAAGGGTATCAAATAACGTCCAAGTACTTTTCCACCTATGTCGGCCAACTGCAGCTCAGCGACCAGGATTGGAAAGTAATGGCTGCGGCTCCTTATATAACAACACCAAGCTTCCTTCATGGTATGCAGCTCCTACCCGAAACAATCGGCTATGTCGACCCGGAAGACCCATTGGCTTTAGACAAGATGATACAAAATGCAAAAGAGCACCAAATTGTCAGAAATGGCATGGTGGCAGGATTTTTTCACCCGTATTTAGGTGTAGAGGTATTTCAGGAATTTATTCAGGAAATGGAGAAACTTCCAAATATTAATTGGATCGACTTAAAAGAAATGAATCATAATGTCCAGACCGAGCATGTAGATATTCAGGCGAAAGAAGGCAATATTACGGTCAACATGAAGCGCATGGGACTATTTATGTCTTCATGGGACTACTTAAGCTATCATCTGAAGGCTATCCTTTTAAAAATGCTTTGGGGCTTCGCTGTCATTGGAGGTTTAGCCGTGTTGGCATTTGTTTATCTTACACTCATTAACCGTAAGCGTTATGTAAAAAGGGGGGATTAAATTGATTGAGTTTTTCCTGTATAGTTCATTGTTTACTATTTGGCTTATGTTATTTTATCACCTGTTCCTCATGCTGGGCGGTTATTTATTTTCAATAAAACATCAGCAAGTAAATCGTTCATTACCAAAAGATGACACTTCTTTACCTATCGTCAGCATTCTCATACCAGCACATAATGAAGAAATGGTTATTAAAGAGACAATCAAATCGATGGTACGTCTTCAATACCCAAAAGACAAATTAGAAGTGATTATTATTAATGATAACTCAATGGATGCAACAGGTACGATCACAGATGAATATGCAAGTAAATATGAATTCATTAACGTAATTCATAATAAACCTCCATTTGCGGGAAGAGGCAAATCCGGTGCTTTGAATGTAGGATTGAGACAATCTTCCGGAGAGATTATTGTTGTTTATGATGCAGATAACACGCCAGAGCCGGATGCGGTACGGAATCTGGTTCTCGAGTTACAAAAGGATCAAAAAGCTGCTGCAGTAGTTGGTAAGTTCAGGGTAATTAATCATAACAAAAATCTACTTACCAGATTTATTAATATCGAAACAATTACTTTTCAATGGTTAGCCCAAGCAGGTAGATGGTTTTGGTTTAAAATTACATCGATACCCGGGACCAATTTCGCAATTCGAAGATCTGTGCTAGAGGAATTAGGTGGCTGGGATGTAAAAGCATTATCAGAGGACACAGAGTTAAGTATACGCGTATATAATTTGGGGCATTACATAAGCTTTATCCCGACAGCAGTGACATGGGAGCAGGAACCTGAAACCTTTAGAGTATGGTGGAAACAACGAACAAGATGGGCATGCGGAAATATCTATGTTATCCAAAAGTACTTATTACGGTTTCATAAATTAAAAAGAAAACGAATAGTAATCGATCTCATCTACTTTCTATTAACCTATTTTCTATTTTTGGGTGGTATACTCATATCTCACATTCTATTTGTGCTGCGTTTATTTTTTGATTTCAACTTATCAATTGGGCTTGTCTCCTATGTATTGTTAATTTTAGGATTCCTATTGTTTGTTACGGAAGTTCTATTAGCATTAAGCATGGAAAAAGGCCAACTTCATAGAAGTAACCTCTTCCATGTAGTACTAATGTATTTTGTCTATTCACAGCTTTGGCTATGTCTCATGCTATATTCTTTATGTAAAGAGATGAAACGAACCCTCTTTAAACAAGAAGTCACATGGTACAAAACACAACGGTTCAAAGGAAAATTAGATTAAAAAGAGTTCGCTTGCTTTAAAATAGAGAAAGATTTAATAAGAAGATGGATTGCCTTGTAGAAATAAAAACTCTACGAGGCTTTTCGTATGAAAATGAAGCAATATGGATGATAAAAAAACACGGTGAGTTGCTGCCTGCCTTTTAAGTCTATTAAAATCTAAATTTAATATAAAAGATTCAGGACAAAGGATGTATTATATTTTAGAATTATCAGTATTTAATCCGGATAGCCTATATACTTCAGGATACGAAATAGATAGGATAGAGATATATTGACTACGATAAACGTGGAGGTGAAGCAGTTATTTGAAAGCGCTTTAACCAACATGGATGACAAGATATCATAATAAACCTCAAACAATGTTAATTCTAGCAATGTTTCAACAAGAGATTTACACAATTCAGGTCAAGCAAAGTCAGCATAGTACGAACTACAATGAAATAAAACACAAAAAACAATCATACCAGGAGGCAAAATAGAATGAGAAAAAAGTTGATAACAGTAGCATTAACAGGCACGATGATACTTGGTACTACGCTTATATCATCACCTGCCATTCATGCAGTTGGAAATGGACCAAACTATGGCGGCAATGAATCTGTGCAGACCTCTATTTATACATCCCATGCTGAAATGGGTAAATTTTTAAAGGAACAAGAAATGAAACAGGATAATATGGAGCTTGAAGTAATCGGGCAATCGGTAAAAGGTCGTGATTTATATCTTGTTAAATATATAACAAACCCAGACAACCCTACCATTCTTTATTTGACCCAGCAACATGGGAATGAGGCATTGAACACAGAGGGAGCCCTTACATTCATCAAGGAAATGGGAACTGGAAAAATGAAAGAGCTGGCAGACGGAGTGAATATTCTTATTGTACCAAGATTGAATCCGGATGGAGCTGCAGGCGACGTGAATTTTTCACTTGATGATTATGTTGCTGATGGCGACCACCATCTGACCCGGTACAATGCCAACGGTGTGGATCTTAACAGGGATCACATTAACCGTGAACAGCCGGAAACAAAGGCGCTGCATGAAAATGTGCTTGATAAATATGATATTGATTATATGATTGATCTCCATCATCAGGGTGCACATAGTGAACAGAATGGCGAGCTTGTTTCGGGTTCTATTCTGCATCCGACCACAGAAAATGTAGATACGGATGTCCTACAAAAGTCCAAGCAATTGGGTGCGGTTGTCTATGATGCAATTGAACCAAAGGGCTGGGGACACCTTGGTAAATATGCCGGTGGTTCAGCGGAAACTATCAGCCGAAACGGGCTTGCCGTCGAATATGGTATTTCCACCTTATTATTTGAGGTTCGCGGCATGGCAGATCATTCCTACGAGTCTTATGTACTTGGACAAAAAGGCAATGGCTACCTGATCAAACAAGCAGTTACTACTATGGAGTCCACAGCAAAAGCAATCGCGAACGGCTCTATTAATGAAAAAGACGTTTCTTTCTGGGATACATTAGAAGTACAAAACACACGCCCAACGGAATAATGAATTGGATACAAACACCCCAGCAGAGTATCTGCTGGGGTGTTTTAATGAGGCGGGTTAGAGGCGGC
>NZ_BAZS01000043.1 GCF_001310895.1 Virgibacillus halodenitrificans JCM 12304
GTCCGTCATCACTCTTGTGATAGACATTCAATCACGTTTTCCGGTGCGCAATGTCCGTCATACCAGCACTAGCGCGCCCTGTCAGTCGCAGCTGGGCTTGGCCTTTCATACCTGTATACTTTCCTATTTTAAAACAAAAACACTCCCATGTATGTGGGAGTGCAGGAGTCTAAATAGAGAAAAGGCAGCTTAGAGACAGATACTTAGTGCATCCAGTCGCCTTTCCTCGATCAGCAGTGCTCCATACACTTCCCATGTATGACAGTATACTTCTTTTTCAAAAGCACACCAGCGATAAAAGCTGACACTTCTTACGCTTCGGCAAATAATCCTTTTATCAACAATCATAGATGTCATTCTCCCGCTGATTACTTTTATTATCTGCACCTCTACCTTATCGATTTCTAATATAAATTAATTTGATTGTAGCAACTATACTAAACATAGGAAGTGGTTGCAAGCTAGAACTTATTCATGTTGCTCTAGATAATATTTCAATAAATCTGTCGCCAACTTCATTTGTTGTTGCCTTCCCACCTAAATCTGGTGTAAGGTTATCCGTTTCCAAAATAATGGAGCTGATTGTTGCTAAGATCTTTTCACTCCATTCTTTCTCATCAAAGAAATCCATCATTTGACTAACTGACCATATTGCCGCAAGCGGGTTAGCAATACCCTGACCAGCAATATCAGGCGCGGACCCATGAACAGGCTCAAACATGGAAGGAAATTCCCTCTCCGGATTAATATTAGCCCCTGTTGCTAATCCCAATCCCCCAGTAATTGCTGCTCCGATATCTGTTAAAATATCTCCAAATAGGTTGCTCGTCACGACCACTTCAAATCTGCCCGGATCTGATACAAAGTAAAGACTGGCAGCATCTACTAAATAGGAGAATGTAGTTACATCTGGATACTCTTTACCAACTTCTTCAAATACTTCATCCCAAAATACCATGGAGTAATTAAGTGCATTCGCCTTACTAATACTTGTTAGTGTACGTTGCGACTTTCTCGCTTCTTCATATGCAAAACGAATAATTCTCTCTGTTCCTTTTCTTGAAAAGACCCCTGTTTGTAGAACTACTTCTTCCGGTTTCCCCTTAAACAGCCACTCTCCTGCTCCAGCATATTCTCCCTCACTATTTTCCCTAATCACGAGCATATCAATATCTTTTTCACTTCTCTTTTTCAATGGTGTGAAGCTTGGGTGCAGCAAGGTTACTGGTCTGAGATTTACGTACTGATCAAACGACTTACGAATCTTTAAAAGTAGATCCCATAAAGAAATATGGTCAGGAACTCCAGGATAGCCAACAGCTCCCAAATATATAGCATCAAACTTTTGAAGCAAGTCAATACCATTAGCGTCCATCATGATGCCCTTTTCAAGGTAATATTCACACCCCCATGGGAATGTTTCAAAGGTGAAGGACAGCCCTTGGTCCATTCTCTCTATTGCATGCAATACTTTTACACCTTGTTCAACTACTTCTGGTCCAATTCCATCCCCGGGAATTAGTGCTATTTTTATTTTTTTCATAATCTCCTCCTGCATTCACAAATGTAGTTTACGCGCCCAATCTCTCTTCTTCCTGAGTCATTTTCTTCTCTTCACGATTCCCAAGATAGCGTATGAGGAAAAACTGTACGATAACCCCAACAAGTAACAACACGATACTGCTTCCAATAATGTTATAAGACAAATACAATATGCCCGCGATTCCTGCTGGAACCAATGCATACGGTATTTGTGTATTTACATGTGCAATGTGATCTGAACCAGCAAAAATGGAAGCCATTACTGTAGTATCAGATATTGGCGAGACATGATCCCCAAAAATAGCACCAGCAAATATGGCACCGACTACAATTGGAATTAAATCAACATCTCCTAATGTATAGGCAAGTGGAATAGCCAGTGGTGTCAGGATAGACATCGTCCCCCAAGAGGTTCCTGTAGCAAAAGATATAAACATCCCTATAACAAATACAAGAAACGGCAATAAGGCAGCAGACATCCAGCCTTGTGTTGCATTCACTACAAACTCAGCTGTGCCAAGTTCGGACGTAACCGTACCAATAGACCAAGCCAAGACAATAATAACAAGAGCAGGCAGCATTGTCCGTATGCCACCTAATAGTGTATCTTCACATTTTTTTAAACCCATCCCCTGAATTAGAGCGAGAATAATTCCAACAAATGTCATTGCAAATGCTCCCCAAGTCAGGGCTACAGACACGTCCGTGTCAGCGAGAGCATCCATCATGGATTTCCCCTCAGCTCCTCCACCTGAATACCACAGCCCCCATACACTTACACTTATAAGTGTTACAAGAGGTAAAACGAAGTTCCACACACTCCCATCTCTTTTATGGGGCTCACCCAGGTCCTGTTCCACAGAAGATAATGGGGTGGACCCGTCCGGAATTAGTTTTCCTGTTTTTCCTGCTCTCCTCTCTGCTTTTGCCATTGGACCAAAGTCTTTCCCCATGATGATCATTGGGACAGCGAGCAAGCAAAGAATAGCATAAAAATTCCATGGAATAGATTGCAAGAAAGCGAAATAAGGTTCGATGCCAACAATGCTCGCACTAGCTACAGCTGCAGCAATTAATGAAACCTGAAAACCAATCCAATCTGAAACAGGTCCGATCGTTGCCATAGGGGCAGCTGTGGAATCAAGAATATAGGATAGCTTCTCTCGAGAGACCTTATGTTTTGCGGTAATATCCTTTGAGGCATTACCAACGATAACCGAATTAACATAATCATTAAAAAACACAATAATACCTAAGATGTATGGTAAGAACAACACTCTTTTTTTCGTCGTTAATTTTTTCTCTAAAAGTCGGATCAAGCCTTCAGATCCGCCTGTTTTAAACATAAAAGCTGCACCTGTTCCAAGTAATGCTGTCATAACAAGAAAGCGCGCATTCCATGGATCGACCATTACATCCTTCATCCAAGTAAATGTAACTCCAACTGCTTCAAACGGATTGCCTCCAGCGAAAATTAAGCCTCCTACCCAAATACTAATAAATAACGAAAATAATACACGTTTTGTAAAAATCGCCAAAACTACTGCTACAATAGGCGGAATTACAGATAAAAAATCCATTCTCTTTCCCCCATTCTTTTTCGTGTTAATTTTCTATATATTTCCTCGGAATTCGTTCGGTCAAACTTGCTAGTATTTCATCAATATTGCTACCTGCCCACTTAGCAATTTCTCTTGCTCCAATTCTTTCCTTCCCTTGCTCACCAAGCAAAACAACTTCATCGCCTTCTTTAACATCCGAAATATCTGTTACATTAATAAGTGTCTGATCAAGTGAAATTGTCCCAATGATTTTGGCTCTCTTTCCTCTTACCAGCATTTCACCTTTGTTAGATAGTGCTCTTTTATAACCATCTCCGTGACCAATTGGCACAACAGCTATCTTTTCTACAGAGCTACTAACATAACTTCCACTATAACCAACCGGAGTTCCAGGAGGGATTTCCCGCACCTGTAACAGGCGGGACTTCAAAGTCATTACAGGCTTTAATGAAAGTTTTTTCTCTTGCCGGATGTCAGGGGTATAACCAAATAAGGCTACACCTGGTCGCACCATATCTAAATGCATATCCTTTCTTTCCAATGTAATACTAGAGCCACCAGCATGCTGGAGCGGAAAATGATATCCACTTTGTTGGAGCTGTATTACCGTCTGCTGAAAAAGAGCGAATTCTTTTTCAGTTTGCTCCCAATCACCATCATCTGCTCTTGAGAAATGTGTATAAATCCCTTCCCATTCCAAATTCGGGAGATGGTAAGTTGTTTTACAAAAGGAAGTAATCTGTTTGGGCTCAACTCCAAATCGATGTAACCCAGTATCAACCTTCAAGTGGACAATTGCGATTTTGGCTTGATGTATCGCTTCATCGCTTAATCGCTTTGCTAGAGTTACGGAGGATACAGAAATAGTTAAATCATAAGTAATTGCTACCTCTGCCTGCTCAAGTACTATAGAGCTAAGAATATGGATCGGAACCAGGAGGCCATGCTCTCGAAGCATAACTCCTTCTTCCACAGTAGTTACTCCAAGACGTTCAGCACCAGATGCTACAGCTGCTTCTCCCATTGGAACAACACCATGCCCATAAGCATTTGTCTTGATGACAGCAAGCATGCTGGCACGTGGGGCGTGTTCCTTTAGTTTACAAATATTCTCGCTAAAAGCTGCCATACTTATCTCAGCAATTGTGGGATGATGATATACCAATGTATGCTGCAACCATACCGCCTCCTCCTTGCTACTTATAGATTTTTAAGATTTGCTTTTTACTTGTTTTTGATAAAGTTTGCGGAATTCATGGAGAATTTTTTTGGTTATATTACCAGGATTACCTGATGCTATCGTATGCTGATCTACTTTTAAAATGGGGACTATATCTAATTTGGTAGCTGTAATAAACACTTCTTCAGCTTGAAGCATTTCCTTGATGTTAAATGGCTTTTCATTTACGGGGATACCAAGTTTATTACACAATTGAAGAACCTGTTGTCTTGTAATTCCATTTAATATAAAGTTGTTCGCTGGATGTGTATAAACTTCCTCGTTCCTTACCATAAAAACATTTGAGGCACTCGCCTCTGTGACTGTTTCCCCTCGATGCAGAATTGCCTCTATAGCGTTTTGTTCCACAGCTTTTTGTTTAGCCAGCACATTTGGAAGTAAATTTAATGTCTTTATATCACATCGTAACCAGCGAATATCTTCTGTTAATGTAGCTATCGCCCCTTCATCTTCAACATTACTCATTCTCTGCTCTGCTCTCGTATATGCTACCATTACTGGTGATACTTCAGGGGAAGGGAATTCGTGCCATCTGGCAGCAGTCCCACGAGAGATTTGCAGATAAATAATCCCTTCCACAAGTTCATTGACTTGAACAAGCTTTTCCAGGTTTCCCTTAATCTTTTCTATCTTTTCAGGAAGCTGCAGATGAACTTCTTTCGCACTCCGCTTCAGCCTTAACAGATGCTCTTCAAGAAGAAAGGGCTTTCCGTCATAGACTCCGATCACTTCATAAATACCATCACCAAATTGATAGCCCCTATCTTCTATATCAATAGAACGTTCACGTGCGGTGATTTGGTTATTAAATAAGATTTTATTCATTTTCAAACCTCCAAACCTTATTACTTTTTCAGAATTCCCTACCAAGAATGATGTGCCTGCATGATATCGAATAATACTTCTGAACCTACACTGTTACCAGTAATCATAATTACATTATGTGTTCCCAACTTGACTTTTTTGTTTATTATTGCACCGATACCACAGGCAGCAGCTCCTTCAATGGCCATGCGATGGTGGATAAGCATAAAATGCATCCCGGCAGTTATATCTTCTTCCTCCAACAAAATAATGTCATCAACGTATTTTTGGACCAAGGGAAATGTGAATTTATTATTCAAGCCAATGCCCCCGAGAAGACTATCAGCGTAAGTATCTTGTTCCTCTACCAAAAGTGGCTTACCTGCTTTAATACTCTCATACATTGCTGCACTGCTTGTTGGCGACAGTCCAATAATATTAATTGATGGATCAATTGTTTTCATTGCGACTCCAATTCCAGAATGCAATCCACCCCCAGACAAACCACCAAAAATGGTATCCACTTCCGGCAGCTCCTCGATAATTTCTAAACCAATTGTCCCTTGTCCTGCAATGACTTCCGGATCATCAAATGGGTGTAAAATAGTCAATCCCTTTGATTTCTGAAGCTGTTCACATCTCTCCGCCGCGTCATCCTGTGATTGTCCGTATATTTCTAATTGAGCGCCTGAACGACGAAGTGCTGCTACTTTAGTTTGCGGTACACGTTCAGAAATACAGACAGTGGCTCGGATACCTAACTGTTTTGCTATCATAGCAACACTTACTCCAAAATTCCCGGTAGAAAAAGTAGTGACACCTAGCTTCCTTTCTTCCTCTGTTAACAATAATATTTTATTCGTCGCCCCCCTTATTTTAAAAGAACCAGAAGCATGTAGATTTTCCAGTTTTAGATATATAGCACAATTCGCAATTTCAGACAGTCTTTCAGAGTAAATTAAAGGAGATTGCTGAATATAAGGGGCTATTCGCTTTTTGGCCTTCCATATATCACGGAGACTTACGGAACTTTGATCCACATACACACCTCCAGACATTTCAATCCTGTTAACTGAACAGTTTGTAGCGTATTTGTATATTTTCTAACTCAAAAAATTTCTCACTGTTTCTGATAAAATTGCCGTACCTACAGGTAAGACATTTTCGTCGATATCAAAGCATGGAGTATGCAAATCACGATTTTCATTGTCGGAAAGCGCACATCCGAGGAAAAACATAGCCCCTGGGATGTGTTGAGTCATGTGTGCGAAATCCTCCCCACCTAATCCAAAAGGTTCGTTTTTAATCTTAAAATCCGGGTAAAGTCTACTAATAGCTGACCTTACTAATTGATTAATCTTCGGATGATTCTTTAGAGCAGGATCCTCACCTGAAATAGTTATTTCTGCCCTTCCTCCTAATGTATCCACCAGGGCAAAGGCTTTTTGTACCTCATCATGTAACAGCTCCCTCACATATGGTTGATAACTTCGAATCGTACCTTTTACATTTACTTGTGATGGAATGACATTACTGGCGCTCCCACTTTGTATAGAGCCAATACTGATCACCGCTGATTCTAGGGGAGATACCCTTCGACTTGGTATGCCATACAGTACTTGCAATACTGAAGTGAGCATCCAAAACGGATCTGTTCCCAGATGGGGATAAGCTCCGTGTCCCCCAGAACCACTAACAATCGCTTCGAACACATCTACATTAGCCATACTATATCCGTCATGCACTTTTACCTCGCCAAGTGTTTCTTCTGGGCTCATATGCAAAGCAATTACTGCATCCATTACATCCAGCACTCCTGCTTTTATCATATAAGGGGCTCCTGTTAATCCTTCTTCGTCCGCTTTTTCTTCTGCAGGCTGAAACAGGAATTTAACTGTGCCCTGAAGCTGCCCTTTGGAGAAATATTCACCAAGCAAATGGGCTGCTCCTAAGCAGATAGCCGTATGAGCATCATGCCCACAAGCATGCATTACCCCTTCATTTTTTGATTTATATGCTGTATTGTTTTCTTCCTGGATTGGTAATGCGTCCATATCCGCACGAATAGCAATCTTTGGTCCTGATCCTGAGGTTAATGTGCCAACAATTGCAGTTGGGTAACCGATGCCCTCCTCTACGATTAAACCAGGTACCCTTCTTAACAAATCAGCTACATAACGAGAAGTCTTCCATTCTTGAAAACTAAGTTCAGGATACATGTGGAGCTGCCTACGCCATTCAACCAGATTTTGTTTTAGTTTATCTGCTTCCTGAACTAGTTTTTGGCCTTCTGTGCTCAATAACCTCACCCTCCATCAAAAAATGCGCAAGCGCCCGTTTAGCAACGTACAAACTGGAGATCTTCTGCATGAGATAAAGGAAACATGCCCCCGCAAAAGGGGTATGCCGACGTTGGCCGCAAAGGCCGTCGTTAGTCGGCCCTCCTTCTTATGCATAGCGAATCGATGTTGACTTATCGTAGAAAGAAGATTGAAGTTTGCTAGTTGCTGGGCGCTGGAGCTGGATATAGCCGTTCATGCATAAGAACAAAATAGAGGCAAAATTTAATACATTCTTATTTTTGTATAAAAAAGAGAGCAAACAAGCCTTGCTCCCTTCCTTTCCTAGTCAAACCATAGAAGCTATCGCTGTAATCTCTACCTTTACGCCCAGTAGCTGGCTGCCAACTGTTATCCTGGTTGGTTTTACTTCAATAGACTTAAAGAATGATTCATATACTCTATTAAACTCATGTACATTACTTTCAGTTAGCTCAGACAAATGACAGGTCATATGGACAATATCCTCTAGATCTGCCCCTTTTTCCCTTAAAATATTTTTTATGTTTGTAAGTGCAGCATCGGTCTGTTCCGCAACTGTGTTACCTTTGAGACTACCATTTGACTGATAGCCATCCTGGCCAGAAACAAAAATGAAATCACCAAACTTTATTCCTTGTGAATAAGGACCTGTGGGACGGGGCGCATGTTCAGAAAAGATCTGTTCTTTCATTACATTCACTCCCTCTCCCCTTATTCCATGCCAATGGAAACATACTGTGATTCAACAAAGGCATCCATTCCTTCATGACCGCCTTCCCTGCCAATTCCACTTTCTTTCATTCCTCCAAACGGAACTTGAGCAGCTGATGGCGCACCGTCATTCCAGCCAACAATACCAAAATTCAACTTTTCAATAAGCTTCGTTCCTCGCGCCACATTTTCTGTGAAAATATAGGCAGCCAGCCCGTATGGGGTGCTGTTTGCCAACTTGATTGCTTCTTCATCTGAGTAAATTTTTTGGACAGGAGCGACCGGGCCAAATGTTTCTTCTTGCATTACAACCATTGAAGCGTCTACATTTTTTATAACGGTAGGCTTATAGAACACCCCATTACTTGAATCAACCGGTTCGCCTCCCGTTACTACCGTGGCCCCTTTAGCAACTGCATCTTTCACATGATGGGAAACTTTCTCAAGACCTGACTGATTTATTAAAGGACCTACCGCAACTGATTCGTCTATCCCGTCGCCTACCTTTAGTTGTCTTACTTGTTCTGCAAACTTTTCAATAAATGCTTCATATACTCCAGCCTGCACGTATATTCGATTTGCACAAATACAGGTTTGCCCTGCATTTCTGAATTTGGATGCCATCACACCTTTGACCGCTTTATCTATATCCGCATCATCAAGTACGACCATTGGTGCATGACCGCCAAGTTCCAGTGATAAGCGTTTTACTTGATCAGCACTTTGTCTAATTAGAATTTTACCAACCTCAGTAGAGCCAGTGAAGGTTATTTTTCGAACACGTTCATCCTCCATTAGCGTTTTCGTTATTTTTGAAGAAGAACCAGTCACCAGATTAACAACACCCTTTGGAAAACCTGCTTCTTCACATAGCTCCATTAGTTTTACTGCCGTTAGAGGGCTTTCACCAGAAGGCTTCATAATAACCGTACAGCCAGCTGCCAGCGCTGGACCCATCTTCCTTGTCAGCATGGCTGCCGGAAAATTCCAAGGTGTTATTGCGGCCACAACACCAACCGGTTTTTTCCAAACCTGTAAACGCTTAGCTGCTACGTGAGAAGGAATTGTTTCACCATATACTCGCTTGCCCTCCTCTGCAAACCATTCAATAAATGTAGCTGCATAAACCACTTCACCTCTTGACTCATTAATGGGCTTCCCCATTTCCAGTGTCATCGTTTGGGCTAATGCCTCCTGGTTTTCCAACATAAGATGATACAGCTTTTTTAGATAGCTAGCCCGTTCATAAGCTGTAGTCTGTGACCATGTTTCAAAAGCTCGATGTGCCGCATCAATTGCCATCTGTGTTTCTTTTTCTCCACCAATTGGAAAGCTTCCAACGGTCTCCCCATTTGCAGGATTTATAACATCTTTTGAGTCAAGTTCTTCTCCGATCCACTCTCCATCGATATGCATACATGCCTTTATTTTGTCTACTTCTGCCATTGACATATTCCCTCCTATATTTCTAAAGTTAATTTTGTACGGCTTCGTTGACAGTTGCCTTAATTGCCGCCTCTAATATATCAAGACCTTCCTCCAACTGTTCATCCGTTATGACGAGCGGCATTAAAAGTCGCACGACGTTATCGTAAAAACCTGCTTTCAATGCAATTAATCCTTGATTCTGAGCTTCTTTTAATATCCTTCCTGTAATATTTCCATCCGGTTTCTTACTTTCTCGATCCTCTACAAACTCAAGCGCACACATCGCTCCAAGACCACGATAGTCGCCAATAACCTCATAATTTTTATATAACTGTTCAAATTTTTTCATTACTTTATCTCCTATTTCAATTGCACGCTCGTTTAAATTCTCTTTTTTCATAACGTCCAATACAGCAATCCCTGCTTTGCAGCCAAGCGGACTACCACAATATGTTCCTCCCAGCTCACCGGATTTGGCATGATCCATTATATTTTTTCTTCCAATCACCCCACTAATTGGCAATCCTGCGGCCATCGATTTCGATATGGTGATCAAGTCTGGTTCCACTTCGTAATGCTCCATAGCAAAATATTTCCCGGTTCGACCGAATCCAGTCTGAATCTCATCTGCGATAAATAAGATTCCATGCTGCTTGCATAATTCATAAACTCCTTTTACAAATGCCTTATCAGGAATAATAAAACCACTTTCCCCCTGTATTGGTTCCATAATGATGGCAGCAACCTGGCTGGGATCTACTTCACTAATAAAGAAATCTTTCAGTTGGTCGAGCAGATACGTTGTATACGCTTCCTGACTCATTGATTTGGGACGTCGATATGCATATGGAAATGGGGCATGGTAGATTTCCGGCGCAAATGGCCCATATTCATATTTATATGGTCTTACCTTACCGGTTAATGACATCGCTAATAATGTTCTCCCATGAAATCCACCTGAAAATGATACAACCGCCTGGCGATTCGTAAATTTCCGGGCAATTTTTATGGCATTCTCTACAGCTTCTGCTCCACTATTCAGGAACATTACTTTCTTATCAAAATTACCTGGAGCTAGATTAGCTATTTTCTCAGCAAATTCAATATATGGATCATACATCATTACGTTAAATCCAGTGTGAATATAATTATCCACTTGTTCATGTAATGCAGTGACCACCGTGTCATGACAGTGACCTGCATTTATTGTTCCAATCGCTCCAGCAAAATCAATAAAGCTGTTTCCATCCACATCCTCCAACAAGGCACCTTTTGCTGTTTTGACAAATGTCGGTATTCCATAGCTCACACCGTTAGGTACGATATCCAACCTTCGTTGAAGTAGCTCTTTCGCCTTGGGGCCAGGTAATTTTGTTTTCACATTTGCAAACACTCTTGCCATATGATCAGCCTCCTTCAAATTATGTTCATAACGGATGGACAACATTAGGTAGTTATTTCTGGTTTGGTATTACTTTGTCATCCTCCACTTCTTTCCTGCCAAGTATTTTTTCTTCTACATAAACAATATGGTTTTTCACCTTTTCTTTAACAACAGATGAATCCTTCGTTTTTAATGCTTCCAGTAAAGCCTGATGTTCTTCGTAAAAGGAGTGGAAACTGGAATAGTATTGATCAAGATGCATAAGGAAAGTACGAATCTGTACTTGCAAAGAATCGTAAATCTTAATTATCCGTGAATTATCACATAGATCCACCACATACCGATGAAACTGCACATCCAAATCAAATAATGCCTTCCAATCCTGCGCTTGCGCCTTTATTTTCATCTCTTTTGTTATTTTTTCCAATGCATTAAAGTGACAAGCTTCTATTTTTGGTAGCGCTTTCGAAAATGCCGTAGTTTCAATTAAGGTACGCAACTCAATAATTTCATCAAGATCCTTTTCAGTAAAAGTTGCTACATACGTACCTTTTCTTGCTTTACTTATTACTAACTCTTCTATTTCAAGGATTTTCAATGCTTCTCGTATAGTGCTGCGACTTACATCAAAGGATTCGGCAAGATCACTCTCAAGCAATCGTTCACCAAATTCAATCTCTTTGTTCCATATCTTTTTCTTTAATTGGTCAGCTATCAACTGACTAAGTGGCTTCTGTAAAATAGAATGGTCGTCATCCACCTTTTGAGCTCCCCTTCCACTCTAGAGTAATTGTTGTTTGTCGATTGTCGACAATGATTACCCTCATCATAAATCACAAGAATTTACTTGTCAATAAAATTTAGATAATTTTAAATTATTTATTTTTATTGTTGACTTTACAATGAATTATGCCTATTTTAAGTGTAGAAAGGGGGATTTTTATGAGAAAAAAAGTTATTGTGTATAATCGATTGGAGCAACCAGTATTAGAAAAGCTTAAAGAGAAGTATGACGTCCATTATTTTAAAGATGTGGACACAAGAAAAGATCCTACATTTTTACAACAATTAAAAGAGACAGAGGGAATCATTGGCTTAGAGCTCCCTGTAGACCGTGAACTCCTTAATAGTGCACCGAACTTAAAAGTTATTAGCAATGTATCTGTTGGATATAACAATCTGGACATGGAGGAAATTAACAAACGTAATATTATGGCAACAAATACTCCAGGAGTACTAACAGATACAGTAGCAGATGCGATCTTCGGGATTCTTGTTTCTGCTGCAAGAAGAATACCTGAGCTCGATCACTATGTAAAAAGCGGAAAATGGACTAATAAAACAATAGACTCTGCCTACTTTGGTTTGGATGTGCATCATAAAAAGATAGGAATAATTGGTATGGGACGTATTGGTAAAGCTATTGCCAAGCGAGCGCATTTTGGTTTTGATATGGAGATCTTGTATCATAGCCGTTCAAGGAAGCCAGACGTCGAGGAAACCTTCTCAGCTGAGTATTGTGATCTTGATAATTTACTCTCACAATCCGACTTTGTATGTCTTATCACACCCTTAACTCCTGAAACTGAAGGAATAATTGGGAAAAATGAATTTAAAAAAATGAAAAAAACAGCAATTTTTATTAATGGATCTCGAGGGAAAACAGTTGTAGAAGAAGACTTAATTCAAGCACTACAATGTGGGGAAATAGCTGGTGCCGGTCTCGACGTCTTTGAAAAAGAGCCAGTTGACTCAGACAATCCTCTACTAAAAATGGAAAATGTCGTAACGACACCGCATATTGGGTCCTCAACCTACGAAACAGAACTTAATATGTCTAAGCTAGCAGCTCATAACCTGGAAGAGGGGCTAGAGGGAAGAATTCCACCAAATCTCATTAGGTAATAAACGGCCTGCAAAAACAGCTTCGAGTAAAGTAAGCCAAGCAAAGTCGCCCTGTCTTGGGACTGCGCTTACTCGTCCCACCGAAGACCTTTTGGGACTGCGTTTTCTCGACCTATTTATATTTTAATATCTTTAAAACAGATCCAGCCTCATTTTATAGGTGGATCTGTTTTTATTACCAATTAATTCACTCTCATTTTTCAGCTTCAAAACACAAGTGTCAAGCCCCGCTTTTTTGCTTTATGATAATTGTAGACATTAAGTGAGCATACTATCTATAAGCTATAATAAAGTAGATGATAGACATTGCGGGTGCTAAATCGGGCGGCAATGTCTTTCATCAGGTGCATGATAGACATTGCGGGTGCTAAATCATACGGCAATGTCTTTCACCAGGTGCATGATAGACATTGAGAGTGCTAAATCATACTACAATGTCTTTCATCAAGCCCATGATAGACATTGAGAGTGCTAAATCATATGGCAATGTCTTTCATCAAGCCCATGATAGACATTGAGAGTGCTAAATCGGGCGGCAATGTATTCATCATGCTAAACGAATGTTTGGCTTTACATAAAGCTCCCTGGGAAAATCGGCTAGTACCTCACAGCCATTTTCAGTTACACGAAAGGACTCACTAATCTCCATACCAATAGGACCTAAATCTATTGTTGGGATCATATGAAAAACCATATTCGGTTGCAAAATCGTCTTGTCTCCAGGTCTGATACTTGCCGTGTGCTCGCCCCAGTCTGGTGGATAATTTAGTCCAGTGGAATAACCCATTCGAGACTCTTTCTTTACTCCATTTTTTTCAATAGATTTTCTCCAGGACTGTTCTATTTCTTCACATGTGACACCAGCTTTTATACAATCCAAAGCAGCATTTAAACCTTCAATAACTACCTCACTTAACCTGTACAATTCCTCACTCGGTTTCCCAATCACTGCAGTACGTGCCAAAGGAGAATGATACCGTTTATAACAGCCTGCCAATTCAATAATTACTGGGGCTCCATCTGTAAAAGGTTCATCTGTCCATGTTAAATGGCAGGCAGAGGTCTTCTCCCCTGTAGGCAGTAGTGGTACGATGGCTGGATAGTCTCCACCATATTCTTCCGTCCCAGTAATTTGAGCGTAAGAAATTCCTGCTACTACATCACATTCCCTTACACCTTCCTGTATCGTATCAAAAGCAACTTGCATTGCTTTTTCGGATATTTTTGCAGCCTTTCTTATATACTCAATTTCTAAATCAGATTTAATAATCCGAATCCAATTGACTAAATTCGTTCCATCCACAAGAACTGCATTTCTTAGCCCTTGAGTAAGTCGCACATAACAATGTGCAGTAAAATAGTAGGCATCCATTTCTACTCCAATTTTTTTCTTATCCTTTTTTTTAGTCTTGAGAAATTCACAAACAAAATCCATTGGATGCCTTATTGTTGACTGGACAAAGTGGTCCGCATAAGGATGAATATGCTCCTCATCCAACCAAGTAGTGTATTTTGCTGCATTAGCATCCATTCCCCTACCAATCCAATAAGGTTGATCTTCATCCACCATAACAACAAGCAATTGATGCACATAAAAAGACCATGCATCATATCCTGTTAGATAGTTCATGTTTGCTGGATCAGTTACCAATAGTACTTCAATACCAATTTGCTCCATCCTTTGCTTTGTTTTATGAAGTCTTTCTTGAAATTCTGAAATAGGAAATGTCAACATTATATCCCATCCCTTCTTCAAAATACGCTCATTTGTAAGCGCTTTCTATTTTACTAAAAAAATTCCTCCTTCTCCCCATTTATGAGAACCAGTTAGTAATGCTATTTCAACTTACCTTTAAAGAGAGAACACAGCATCTTGTTATAATACTAGTAGATGTAATTAAATAATTAATTGGTACTAATCTCCATTTGTCGATTGTCGACAATATGTACGGTCATTATATTCTACATAATTTTAAATTGTCAATACTTTTAAATAATTAATTTAATTTTTGGATAAGTTATATTTGATAAAGCTCTTCCACAAGAAGAACCCAGCTGATTGCTGGGTCTTAAAATGTGCTTGATAATAGGAAACACATATTTCGTTCTTTTATTAGTATATTAATTAATCCTGTCTATTTCATTTTTCATATGTTTATCTGCATATTCCTTCCCATACTTTACCATGGATATCTTATATAAGATAATACCGAGCACTATCCATAAACCTACAATCACCCACTCATATGGCCATATAAGTGCAGAAGCATACCGGGCATATAAAGTACAGCTATACCCGTCGCCATAATGGTAGCTATCCAACCAATGACGGTGCCGCCTGGCAGTTTAAAAGGACGCTTCATCTCTGGTGCTTTCTTTCGTAATATGATAAAAGAAACAGCTACCATCAACCAGGCAACAACTAGACCTAGCCCGCCAGCATCAACCAGCCATACAAGAGCAGGTCTGCCTAATAGCGGCGCTGCAGTTGACAACACTCCAATAAGAACAATTGCTTTATGAGGTGTATTGTATTTAGGGTGTAATTCTCCTAAAGATTTTGGTAGCATCCGCCTTGCAAGAGCATATATTGCTCTGCTCCCACCAACATAGAATCCCAGCCAGCTTGTTAAAATACCACCGATCCCGCCTAGCACCAAAATATTCCCCATCATTTTACTATCACCAAATGCCTTAGCCATGGCGTCTGCAGTAACAAGATTTGATTCATTTATCTCCGCAGGGGTTAACACTCTTGAGACACCAAATATCACTGCAATATACCAAACTACTGCGAGTACGACAGAAAAAATCAACAATTGTCCTATTCTTTTTTGAGGCAGATTAATTTCCTCTGCCGCTTGGGGGATGACGTCAAATCCTACAAACATAAATGGTGTCATAATTACCACAGTCAGCAATCCAGCAATCCCCTTTTCGAAAAAAGGATCCATGTTTTGTACATTTCCTGTTACTGAACTTCCTGTAATAAGCATAAGTCCTGCGATTAGAATTAATAACGTCAAAATAAATGTTATTGCTGTAGTTAACTTAATTCCTCTATAGTTCACCCACGCAATAAATACGGAGCCTAATATACCTACACCAGCCCAAGTAATCGTAACATCCCACCCTGCAATGGTATATAAATACCCCTGACTATAGTTAGGGATCAAATATTCAAACACAGTAGGCAAGGCCACCGCCTCAAATCCAACAACAGATACATATCCAAGAATAATTGCCCATGTTGCTATAAATGATGCGGTTCTTCCCATTGCTTTATAAGTATATACATGTTCTCCCCCAGCAAGAGGCAATGCTGAAGCTAACTCTGCATAAGTAAGACCAACAAAGACAACCAGTGTACCACCAATTGCAAAGGCTAGTATTGCACCAAGAGATCCTGCTTCAGTTATCCACAGCCCTGTAGTAACAACCCATCCCCAGCCAATCATTGCCCCAAATGCTAAGGCAATAACATCTTTATTGCCCAATATTTTCAGCAATTTTTGCTCTTTCATGTTGCTCCCTCCTCAATTAGATTAGAAAAGAACTACCATTTCAGAAAATATATGCTATCTTTTTCTTGTTCATACATTTAAGGAGCTCCTTCTTATTGAGGAAAATAAAATTCAACTTATTCTTTTCAAATTAAAAAACCAGAAATATAGACAAGAGGGCCATGGTAACCACTTATCTTTAATTCCGGTTTCAAATTAAAATTATTTCATTTTATCAGGTAATTTAGTAATGTTCAGAAACATAGTAAACCATTCGTATTCATATAAAGTTTTTCTATTAATCAAAGCTGTCCGGATTTGTTCCTGCACGTTCATCTCTGTTTAAGCTATTAATTTCCTGCATTTCTTCCTCTGTAAGAGAGAAATTAAATACATCTGCATTCTCTTTGATCCGATGCTCATGTACAGACTTCGGTATGGTGATGACGTTATTTTGAATATCCCATCGTAAAATAACTTGTGCCACGGTTTTTCCATATTTTTCACCAATACGCTCTAATGTAGCTTCACTTAATAATCCCCCACGTTTAAGTGGAGACCATGCCTCAAGTACTATTTTATGTTCTTCACAAAATGTTTTAAGATTTACCTGCGTGAGATGAGGGTGGTATTCCACCTGGTTTATTACTGGTGTGACTTCACAATCATTTAATAGATTTTGCAAATGATGAATATGAAAATTGCTAACCCCAATAGCTCGGACTTTTCCATCTTTATAAAGTTTTTCCATTGCACGCCATGTTTCTTTATATAAACCCTTTACAGGCCAGTGAATCAGATATAAATCAAGGTAATCCATATCAAGTTTCTTAAGTGTTTCCTCACATGCCTGTAATGTAGAATCATACCCCTGTTGGTCATTCCAAACTTTAGATGTAACAAAAATATCCTTTCGAGGCACTCCAGATTCTTTAATTCCTTTTCCAACTCCAGCTTCATTGTTATAGAAAGAGGCTGTATCAATACTGCGATAGCCATGTTCCAGAGCTAGTTTCACAGCATTTATTACCGTCTCCCCATCCTCTACTTTATAAACACCTAAACCAAAGCCAGGCATTTCAATACCATTATTCAACATAACTCTATCTTGTATATGGTTAATCATATTACCTCCCCTTTCGATTATTGTAATTTAAGTATACGTTATTTTTTTAATCCGGAAAAATAACACAGTACTAATGTAGTTTATATTTCTTTTCTTAATTAAACTTATTCTTCAACCCACCTAAGTTAATATAAAACAACGAATTAATATGGTGGTTACTCTTGTCTAATAGGAGGTTATTATGAGAAAGCTTACAAAACAGGAAGAAGCTGTGCTTGAGAACCTTCTGGAAGAAGGAGTCTTTGCTATAGATAATAAAAGCTACTTCATTACTCTAGTAGAAACCCCAGCCAACTTACATAAAACTAATAAAGAAGATTTAAAAATAGAGACTAAAAAACAGACCATACTTCAAGGGGATAAATTTTCCATCGATGATGTGATTGAATTAATGGATGCCGGAGCATTGTAATTTCCGGCATCCATCTTTTTTCATTTACCGGAATCGAAAGAGTTAAACAAGAATTAAACGTATAGATTAGTAAAAAAAGATCCTTTTATAATTATCTTCCGAAAACCCTCCGTTCATCGTCAGAAATAGTATTATAAACCAATATAAGAGACTCTCATCTCCACTTTTCATAAATTGATTATTTTTTAAAAGGAATTATTTTTAAACGAATACTTACGATTTTAAATGAATTGACCCCTACTTTCTGGGGTTATTTTTTTATACTTATTTCAGCATCCCTTCTCTATCTAAAGTACAAAATGAACAAAACGATATTGGTATAAAAAAGGTATATTTAGGAAATCTTAATTTATAAAGGTTTCTCATTATTTAGGAACCTATGTGATGAATTTCTGCTGTTACTGGTATCAAGCCTCAGACCCCTTTGCAGTCTAAGGCGCTTGTATTTATATTTGGAGACTAATTGAATGGAGGCATATAAATGGCAAATGAAAAGAAAGGTGTATCAAGAAGAGACTTCTTGAAGACGACTGGAATTGCTACTGGTTCTATTGTGGGAGGCGGCCTAATTGGTGGTCTCATTGGTTATAACGTAAATAACAATGGAGGCACAGCACTAGAAGAAAAAACAGGAAACACCTCAAAAAACGATATAAGCACTCGAGGAAGAATGTTCTTCTCTAATGATAAAGATTTTAAAATCTTATCACAGGCTACGGAAAGAATTTTCCCAGAGGATGATCTTGGTCCTGGGGCCATCGGTTTAGGTGTCCCCTACTTCATTGATAATCGGCTGTACGGCAATTACGGGAATAACTCGAGAGAATATATGCAAGGCCCCTTTTTTGCTGGAGAAGCCACCCAAGGTTATCAAAGCAAGCTGACGAGAGCAGAAATATTCACTCAAGGGATACAAAAAATGGAGAGTGAAGCGGAGAGCAGATTTGACACTAGCTTTATTGAGCTCGATGGAGAACAAATGGATGAGATTTTAACAGATTTCCAAAAAGATAAGATAAAAATGACTGGTGTTTCTTCTGAATTCTTTTTTAAATTATTACGCCAGGCGACCTTGGAAGGTGCCTATGCTGACCCAATATACAATGGAAATAATAATATGGACGGATGGCGAATGAAAGGATTTCCCGGTCATCAGGCTGCATACATTAACGACATTGAAAAAGAAAAATTCATGAAGATAGAGCCAAAGTCTATAAATACGATGCATTAAGTGTGGAGGTTGGAAAATTGGTAAAAACATTGGAAAAAGTAGATGTAGTTACAGTAGGAGTAGGATGGACGGGTGGCATTATTGGAGCCGAATGTGCTAAGGCTGGATTAAAGGTACGTGGACTTGAACGTGGTAATAAGCGTGGCACGGCAGATTACTTAAGAGTCCATGATGAATTTAAATATGCTATACGGTATGAGCTCATGCAAGACCTTTCTAAAGAAACAGTGACTTTTAGAAATAACCGCAAGATGCGAGCATTGCCGATGAGGCAGATGGGTTCTTTTCTACTTGGGGAAGGTCTTGGTGGAGCAGGGACGCATTGGAACGGAATGACCTATCGTTTTCTCCCCTACGACTTGGAAATTAAGTCACAGACGGAGAAGAAATATGGAAAAAACAAACTCTCAAAAGAATATACCCTCCAGGATTGGGGGATTACGTATGGTGAGCTGGAGCCTTATTTTGATAAATTTGAGAAAACAATTGGTTTATCTGGGGATAATGAAAATCCATTTATGGGAGAGAGATCGTCGGATTATCCAACACCCCCGATGAAAAAGACACCAATTTTGAAGAAATTCGAAACTGCTACCAAGAAGCTTGGCTATCATCCTTATATGGTACCTTCAGCGAATTTATCGGAGTCCTATGAAAATCCAGACGGTGAAAGAATAGCAGCTTGTCAGTATTGTGGTTTTTGTGAACGCTTTGGCTGTGAGTACGGAGCTAAGTCTTCCCCAGAGATTACTGTAGTTCCTACAGCTATGAAAACTGGCAATTATGATGTTCGTTTTCACTCTAACGTCACAGAAGTACTTAAAGAAGGCAATAAGGTTACTGGTGTGAAATTCATTGACAGACAAACTGGAGAAGAATTCATTCAACCCGCTGAAGTTGTGGTCCTAACAAGCTATGTGTTGAACAACGCAAAATTACTAATGGTTTCCGATATTGGGGAACAATATAACCCCGAAACTGGTCGAGGAACCCTAGGGAAAAATTATGCATACCAAATCGGACCTGGGTCTTCCGGCTTTTTTGATGAGCAAATGAACGTATTTATGGGAGCAGGCGCATTAGGAATGACGATAGATGATTTTAATGGAGATAATTTCGATCATCAAGATTTAGATTTCATCCATGGGGCAAGTATTTCTTTAGCTCAAACAGGTTCACGTCCTATTTTGACAAACCCTGTTCCACCTGATGTTCCTGTATGGGGCTCTGAATTTAAGAAAGCTTCCATCGAAAACTACTCCCGTACCCTAAGTGTTTTTGGGCAAGGTGCATCCATGCCTCATAAGGAGAATTTTATGTCTCTCGATCCTGATTATAAAGATGCATACGGTTTACCTTTACTACAAATTACTTACAACTTCACAGAACAAGACAGAAATCTCCATAAATATATTACGGATAAAACGGAAAGCATAATGAAGGAGATGGGTGCAAAAACAGTGGTACCAGGTGCACCTTTGACAGATTATGATATTGTTCCTTACCAATCAACCCATAATACTGGTGGTACGATTATGGGCACAGATCCCAAAGAAAGTGTAGTGAATAATTATCTTCAACACTGGGATGCAGACAATTTATTTGTTGTTGGAGCAGGGAATTTCCCGCACAATAGTGGATATAACCCTACAGGAACGGTTGGAGCTTTATCTTACCGATGTGCGGAAGGGATTATAAAATACAGTAAAAATGGTGGATCATTGGCATAGTTTTAACTAAAGGAAGGATGAATGCACTATGGGAGGAATCGCAAGTATTGGTATTCCAGGTCTGATTATTATTCTGGTAATAATACTAATTATATTTGGTCCGCGTAAGTTACCGGAAATTGGATCAGCAGTAGGACAAACGCTTTCTGAATTCAAAAAATCTACTAGAGAAATGATGAATGAAGAAGATAAAACAACGAGCCCAACCAATAATAAGGAATAAGAGGAAATGAGTGATCTTATGGATCCGTATGAACATCATAATCGGAAAATTTTAAGTCCATTAGATAAAAAGAAAGCAACAAATATAGATGTAGAACAGCAGTCAGAGCCTTCTAATAGAGAGAAGGCTTCTTCTGCTGCTCCAGAAAACGATACAAATAGAAGTTCCAACCATCAAACAACAGAGACAGTTGAACAAACAGCTCATCCGACCGTGGTAGATCATTTAACTGATTTACGGAAGCAAATAATAAAAAGTTTAGTTGTATTCTCCAGTATATTTATTGGTGTGTTTTCTACTATAAACTTTTGGTTTCCATATGTAACAAAGGGCCATTCTTTAATTATTCTTGGTCCTCTGGAAGTTGTGAAGTTTTACATGTCAATATCTTTCGTTCTTGCCTTGGGAATTTCCTTGCCTTTTCTTTGTCATTATATATGGCAATTCGTAAAACCAGGCCTAAATGAACAGGAAAATAAATTTATGAATGTATATTCTCCTGTTATGTTTTTACTATTTATTTTTGGCATTGCTTTTGGGTATTTTGTGCTTCATCCACTCAGTTATGGCTTCTTAATTTCTATGGGAGCAAAAAACTTTGAAGTAATGGTATCCGCCCAGGAATACATGCGTTTTTTAATGATGACAACGATGCCTGTCGGATTGTTATTTGAACTGCCCATTGTGGCAATGTTCTTATCTGCTGTTGGCATACTAACAGCACATTCTATGAAGAGAGTAAGAAAGTGGTCTTATATTATACTTGCTGTTCTATCTGCGCTTATTACACCCCCGGATTTTATCAGTCAATTACTAATTCTCATTCCAATGGCTATTTTATATGAAATCAGTATTTATATGGTTACGTTTATGGAAAAGCGGACAACAGCTGTTCCCCACTCTTAAAATTTAATAGAAAGTGATACAACTGCATTTTTATTATGATTATAACAAAATGCGGTTAAGGGATAAAGAATGAAAAATAGTAGAATATAGATTACCTGCCTCGTCCAATTTAACTAATTTAGTAAGTTAAAGGAAGTAAACGCCTAAGTGCTCTAACAGCGCTTAGGCGTTTAACTTACTTAACGACTTTCAGATTGGAAGCAACTCTTTCAACAAAGTCATTAAATAATTTCCTCATATTATCATGTTTTGTAGTCATCATTTCCGGGTGCCATTGGACTGCAAAAACAGAACGGTCTCCCTTCTTTTCCATTCCTTCGATGACACCATCATCTGCTCTCGCAGTAACTGTAAAATCTGGTGCAACATCTTTGACGACCTGATGATGGAACGAGTTAGTGAGTACTTTTTCACCAAACAGTTCATGTAAATAAGAACCTTCTTCCATATGAACTGTATGACTTTCTACCCACGGGCTTGATTCTTGCTCATGCTTTATTGTAGGTTCAGAAATGTATTCAATATCTTGATATAACGATCCGCCATATGCAATATTCAAGATATGCATTCCCCGGCAAATCGCAAACACTGGCTTCCCAGCATCTATGGTTGCTCGCACAAGTTCAATTTCAAATTCGTCTCTTTCGGGAAGAATAGCACCCTGATTTTGTAACGGTTCTTCATCATAGGATAGTGGGTTAACATCTACTCCTCCAGAAAGTACCAGCCCATCTATTTGGTCTACTTGATTAGAAATTACTTGTTTATTCGTCGTTACGGGAATAATAAATGGAACCCCACCCTCATTTTCTACCGAAGTAACATAGTCTTCATTAACAAAAGAGAGGCGATATCCCGGAAATCTGCCATTTGCATCTTTGTAAACACTGCCTGATATTCCAATTATCGGTTTATTCTTAATCATACCAGTACCTCCTACGGTTTAAATAGCTCTTGTGAGACTACTTCTCCCTTTTTCCCGCTCTATTATGGGACTAAACACGTAAAAGAGATTGCAGATTATGTTATTCTCGACCAACCAACTTAACCTTTATGTTAATCTATTTCCTGCTTATACACTTGGTTTCCACCAATCCATGTTTCCTCAACACTTATATCTTTTATTTTTATTGGATCGATAACAGTTGGATCTTTATCAAGTAGAACAAAATCAGCACGTTTTCCTACCTCAATGCTGCCAGAATTATCTTCATCAAAATTTAGTCTGGCTCCATAAAGCGTCATTGATTTTAAGGCCGTAATGACATCAATCCGCTGTTCTGGCCCAAGAATATTTCCTTCCGTTGTGCATCTATTTACTGCTGCCCAAATAGAAAATAATGGAGATATAGGGGTAACAGGGCAGTCAGAATGTAAGGTAAAAAGCAGATTATGCTCTACTGCTTCGGCTAATGGGTTCATTCTGCTAGCACGATCAGGTCCAAGAAATATTTTTGCATGTCGTTCACCCCAATAGTAGACATGGTTAATAAAAAACGAACCTGCTACACCTAATTCTTCCATTCGCTTGATATCTTTTGTCATGGCTGTTTGTACATGTTCAATGCGATGTTTATGTTCTTTTCGGGGCGCTTCTTTTATTGCATGTGCATAGGCATCTAAAATGGATTCAATAGCACGATCTCCATTTCCGTGAACAGCGATTCGAAAGCCCCGCTCATGTAAATTAAGAACCTCTTTATTAAAAGCGTCCTGTTTTTGAAAAATTTTCCCTTTTTCTTTTGATCCACTGTAATAGGGTTCTCTTAATGCAGCAGTAAAGGCCTGAATGGAGCCGTCCTGGAACAATTTCGCACTATCCAGTCGTACATTTTCATTTGATTTGTCAATAAGCTCTTTGTCTAGCTCTTCCGCAGTATAATCTTCAAATCGCATACCTTTTTGTAGTAGGTTATGCATAATCATAAGACGTGAACGCATTGGATTAATCCTTGCCTGGCAGCCTCTGTATGTACCTGAATTTCTTTCTCAGGATCACCAAGCATACCTACAGCAGCATCCGTATTAGTAGTAATTCCCTGAGCAAGATAATGCTTTGCAGCACGCCCAAGCTGAGCTATCATTTGTTCTTTTGAAGCTACGGGTAGAACGTTCATCACAGGTTGCATTGCTGCACTTTCAAATAGTACTCCATTAAGCTTTCCATTTTCATCTCTCCCATAATATCCAGCATCCGGATCCTCTACATTATCCTCCAGACCCGCTAAGGATAACGCTTTGGAATTCACAACAGCTAAGTGACCGGATATATGAGCAATGGCAACCGGGTGATTCGGAGCAAAACGGTCCAATTCTTCTCTGGTTAAATGCCTTTTTTCTTCAAGCATTGTATCATCATAACCAAACCCCTGGACCCACTCCCCTTCTTTTGTTAAGTCAACTTTAGCTTTAATAGCTTGCAGTATGTCTTCTATTTTTCTATTTAATGGAGAACTGCAATTTACAAAATCCAGCAATTGAGCATATGCCAAAATATGATTATGTGTATCCATAAATCCTGGAATTACTGTTTTACCTCCCAGATCAATAACTTCTGGCTCGGATTGTAAATCCATTGCAGCAACATCGGGATTTTTTTCCTTATAGATTTGTATGATCTTATTTCCGGAAACAGCAATACTACCAGCTATATTATTATTTTCATCCAATGTTAATATGTTTGCGTTAATAAATACTTTTTCTGGTTCCAATTAATACCCTCCAATAATTTTTTTGTTTACTGTTTTACTTACTATAGAAAATCAGCTCACTTATTTCATTCGCAATTTATTCCAATTTAAAGGCGGTCATATGTAAAAAAATCCCAATAAAAACTACCCCAATTATTCGATTGCGACCAATAATTGGGGTAGTTTAATGTTTATTTAATTAGTATGCTGACCAGCCACTATCTGCTGCAATCGTTACACCATTTACGTAGGATGATTCATCAGAACCTAGAAATAAAGCAATATTAGCAATTTCCTCTGGAGTACCTGGACGATTCATTAGATTCGTACCTGCCATAGCACGTTCCATGCCAAAGTTATCTATCCTATCCTTCATGGAATCAGTAATATTTGTTGGAACTTGAGCAGGACCAATGGCATTACAACGAATATTTAAGTGACCATATTGAGAAGCTACATTTTTAGTCATACCAACGACAGCATGCTTGGATGCAGTATAAGCTAGTCCACCTCTTCCGCCTGTTATACCAGTAATTGAAGCCATATTTACAATCGTACCAGCTTCTTTTTCAACAAAATGTTCTAATACTTTACGCATTGCTTTCATTACACCAGTAGTATTAATAGCAAATACTTTATCCCATACTTCATCTGTTATATTTCCAGCAGCCAGCATATTATCCATAATCCCTGCGTTATTCACAAGGATATCAATGGTACCAAACGTTTCTTTAGCTGTATCAGCCATATTAGTGATATCTTCACTTACAGTAACATTGGTTTTTACTGCAATCGCTTCTCCACCATTATTTTTAATTTCCTCAGCAGTTTGCTCAGCACCTTCCAAATTCATATCGGCAATTACAACTTTAGCTCCCTCTTTGGCATACAAGGTTGCAATTGCTTTTCCCAAGCCTGCACCGCCGCCTGTTATAATTGCTACTTTATTTTTTAATCTAGCCATTCTTATACCCTCCATTACTTAATATTTAAGTGGTACTATCTCCTCTAGTATACACCCTCCGTTTTTCATTTTCGCATGAGAGGGTTTGAGTGATTTGAATTTAATTAAACTATATTAATTGAGTAAAAGCTGTGAAGCACCTCTATAATTTCAAAACAAAGACTAGTGATACTCTGCTTTTGTTATATCGATTTCTATAAATCTGATAATACCCCACGAGGATTTGTCGTAAGTTAAAGCATATTCAATTTCAACCTTTCTACTAAGTTATTACATTTGTATATAAAACTCATTACCAATCTAAATAATTAAATTTTCTGAATACCATTGTTACTATAAGGCTTTAATGGTTTAATTATATATAGATTAACAAAGTAACTTTTGATAGCGCTTTCAATAAATTGTAAAGGAGATTGCTAATTTATGGCAAAACGCGAACAGTTGGAACGAACATTAAAACCTCAATGGGTTTGGGCAATTGCTTTTGGCTCTGCAGTCGGATGGGGAGCATTTGTATTACCGGTTGATTGGATGTCAATGGCAGGCCCTTTAGGGGTGATACTTGGTTTTATGATTGGTGCAATATTAATGATTATTATTGGTGTCAGCTACGGATTTCTTGTTGAAAAGTTGCCTGTTTCCGGTGGTGAGTTTGCTTATGCATATTATGGTTTAGGTAGATATCATGCATTTCTATGTGGTTGGTTTTTAACTTTAGGTTATATGTCGATCGTTGCATTGAATGCTTCTGCATTAGCACTTTTAGGTAAATTTGTATTACCTTCCATTGTTGAGCAGGGGTTTATGTATAACATTGCAGGCTGGGAGGTTTATGCAGGTGAGGTCATTGTTGCCTGTCTGGCATTAATCGTATTTGCTTTTTTAAATATTCGCGGAGCGAGTTTGTCCGGCTTATCTCAATATATTTTCTGCTTAATTCTAATTGTAGGTGTTATGTTATTAACGATAGGGATGGTATTTCATCCTTCTAGTTCCTTCTCTAATATGCAGCCATTGTTCAAGCCGGGGATTGGAGCAGTATCCTCTATTATAGCTATTGTTGCAATCGCGCCGTGGGCTTATATTGGGTTTGATAACATACCACAAGCAGCGGAGGAATTTAACTTTTCGCCTAAAAAATCATTCAAATTAATTGTTATTGCTCTTATCTGTGCCGGACTTACTTACTCTATGACTGTAATGGCGACAGGCGTAGGACAACCTTGGACTGCTGCCATGGAAGAAGGCTCTGTATGGGGTACTGGTACCATCGTACAAAATGCATTTGGCACTGGGGGATTGGTCTTACTTTCTTTCGCATTATTAATGGGAGTTTTTACAGGGTTAAACGGCTTCTATATGACAACGAGCCGTTTACTCTTCGCAATGGGGAGAGCTAAAGTATTGCCTAATATCTTCAGTAAATTACATCCTAAGCACAATACACCACATATAGGTATACTTTTCACACTTGCATTAACCATAATGGCACCGTTTTTTGGACGTGAAGCTCTCTTATGGGTGGTAGATATGTCTGCATTAGGCGTTACAATTGCCTACTTTTATGCATGCTTTGTCGCTTATAAACTTTTCAAATGGAATGACAAAAAAGTACCAAATGAGCGTCCATTTATGATTGTCGCTCCTGGAAGAAAGTTTCTGTCTTTATTAGGAACGATTTGTAGTGCAGCATTCTTCCTGCTTCTGGTTGTACCAGGTTCTCCTGGGTTTCTTAGCCTCCCTTCATGGATAGCGCTTTTTGTATGGATCGGGCTTGGAGGTATATTCTTCTTAGTAAGATTCAAAAGCTACCGAGCAGTACCTAAAGCAGAAATGGATCACCTGGTATTGGGAGATTACGTGGATGAGGACCCTGAAAAAGACTCATCTCCTTTAAAAGATCTAGCAGCAATATCCTCAGTTGAAGACATTAAATAATCGAACAAGGTTATAAAAGAAGAGTTATCTCATGGATAACTCTTCTTTTTATTTGCTCCTAACAATACATAGTAGGAGGAAATTGCGACGTAACTTTATTGATGAAAAGCTTAGTGAAATATTTGAGGAGAAGTGCCCCATTGATTTC
>NZ_BAZS01000044.1 GCF_001310895.1 Virgibacillus halodenitrificans JCM 12304
TCTCCGTGGATTCTCCTGCTCTGCTGGCGATTTATTTCTTCTACGGAGAATTCCCCTGCTCTGCTGCTGATTAATTCCTGCCCCGGCAGATTCCCCTGCTTTCCTGCTGATTAATGCCTTTTCCCTTCAGGGGTCTTACGTACTTTCCCTATAGCATGGTGTTTTAGTTTTCAAAAATGCGGTTATAGTCTGTATATAATTATAAAAGGATGTGACAGCATGAAGGCAGTTACTTTTCAAGGTAAAAAATCCATGATGGCAAAGGATGTGAAAGCTCCAGACGTTCAAGAACCAACGGATATGATTGTACGAATTACTGCAAGTGGTATTTGTGGTTCAGATCTTCACCTATATCATGGTGGAATTGTCCCGGAAAATGATTATGTAGTTGGACATGAGCCAATGGGTATTGTAGAGGAAGTAGGCTCCCAAGTTAGTAACCTCAAAAAAGGAGACCGAGTAGTCATCCCTTTTAATATAGGTTGCGGCGAATGCTTTTTCTGTAAAAACCAAATGGAAAGCCAATGTGATAACTCTAACCCTCATGGTGAAGTTGGCGGCCTTTTCGGTTTTGCCGAACCAAATGGGAATTTCCCAGGAGGACAAGCAGAATATCTAAGAGTACCCTATGCTGATTTCACCTCATTTAAGGTACCTGATTCCAGTGAGCTAGACGATGAGCAGGTAATGTTTTTATCTGACGTCCTACCAACCGCTTATTGGAGTGTAGAGCATAGTGGCTTGAAAAAAGGAGATACAGCAGTTATCCTCGGCGCAGGGCCAATTGGTTTAATGGCGCAGAAATTTGCTTGGCTAAAAGGGGCAAAAAGAGTAATTGCTGTCGATCAAGTAGATTACCGACTTAAGCATGCAAAAAAAACAAATAGTGTCGAAACATACAATTTTAAAAATCATAAAGAAATCGGCAAGCTCCTCCATGAAGAAACGAAAGGTGGAGCTGAAGTCGTTATCGATTGTGTTGGCATGGATGGTACAGTCCCACCAGAAACGGAATTTGGATCGGAAATGGACAATCAGTTTGGTACCATCAGTCCAATTATCACTGCTTCCCAGGCTGTACGTAAGTTTGGTACAGTTCAATTGACTGGTGTATATGCTACGGACGGAAATAATTTTCCATTGGGTGACTTCTTCACACGCAATGTCTCCTTGAAAATGGGACAAGCACCTGTCATTCATCTTATGCCAAAACTATATGAAATGATTGAAAATAACAAGTTCGATCCAACAGACATCATCACACACAAAATGAAACTGGATGATGCTGAAAAAGCATATGATATTTTTGATAGAAAAGAAGATAATAGTATTAAAGTTATTTTCAAACCATAGAATATCACGGATGGAATGACAAAATATAAATATCCTGTTATACTATGAATTGTCAAACAATTTAATAAAACTTGTACTACTAGGGGTGCCCGACTGGGCTGAGAGGAAAGTTCCGACCCTTATGGACCTGATCTGGTTAATACCAGCGGAGGGAAGTAGTGGATAATTTATCTATAGTCCAATCTTCCGAAGCCAGGTCCATCTTATGGGTCTGGCTTTTTTATATCCTTTTTACCATTGAAGAAGGGAGGTTTTAATTATGAATAAAACCCGTACGTTAACAACCATGGCCGTATTTGTAGCCATTGGTACAATAGGTTCTCAACTACTCTGGTTCCCTGCCGGTGTGGCAAAAGCCTATCCTGTACAGCACGCAGTTAATGTGATGGCAGCCGTATTACTTGGCCCCGGTCCAGCTGTTGGTATTGCATTTATGATTGGGCTTCTACGAAATATGCTTGGACTTGGTACATTGCTCGCTTTTCCTGGGGGAATGATCGGCGCCTTTTTAGCCGGATATCTTTATCGTAAATTTGGAAAAAAAGCATGGGCCGCAGTGGGAGAAGCAATTGGTACTGGGATTATCGGCTCTTTATTTGCCGTTCCTTTCTCAAAAGTATTGCTAGGAACTTCGGTCGGAGCATTCTTTTTTATGCCACCATTTCTTGTAAGTAGTGTCACGGGTGCCCTTATAGGATGGTGTATCGTCATCCGTGTGAAGCAAAGACATGTGCTTCAGGTATAAGCATACATATTTTGCTGCGATCTAACTCTTATTAAATTTTCCTTTTAAAAATGTATGGGGCCAACTTGAAGACTATCATTTTTAATAATTACAGTTACACGTACAGAATGCCCTTTATTAAATCATCTGTGCTTCCATTATGCGTAATTATTTACAAAACGATTATAAGAACCAGTCCTTAAAAATTTAGAAAAGATGGTGATATTTTATGAGTAAAGTAGCATGTGCACTTACAATCGCAGGCACAGATCCTTCAGGTGGAGCTGGCATCCAAGCTGATCTGAAAACATTTCAGGAACTGCAAATATATGGCATGTCAGTACTTACTTCAATCGTAGCCCAGAATACGACAGGCGTACAGGACATTCATCATTTACCTCTCAGCATGATTGAACAGCAATTGGATTCTGTGTTATCGGATATGCCCGTTCATGCTTTTAAAACGGGAATGATTGCAAATATAGACATGATGCAAGTCATAGCAAAGAAAATCTCAGACTTGAACGTACCCTATGTAATGGACCCGGTGATGGTAGCAACTAGTGGAGATGCACTTATAAATCAAGAAGCACGTATATTTCTTAAAGAACATTTATTACCACTAACTGCAGTCGTTACACCTAACATACCAGAGACTGAGTTTATTACCGGAAAAGAAATAACCTCTACTGAGGACATGAAACAAGCTGGGGAATATATTGTGAAGGAGCTTGGTGCTGGCGCAGCCTTGATAAAAGGTGGCCACATGAAAGGGGAAGCAATTGATTTTCTCTATGACGGCAACGAATTCCACACGTTTACGGCAGAACGTATTAATACAAAAAATACACATGGTACAGGTTGTACGTATTCTGCGGCGATTACGGCATATTTAAGCAAGGGGGATTCTTTAATAGAAGCAGTAAGAAAATCAAAAGAGTTTGTTACTGCAGCAATTAAACACTCTTTATCCCTAGGTTCTGGTAGTGGACCTACAAAGCATTGGGCTATACGAGAAGAAGCCCACATAAAGCATAGTTAGCAGACTTAGCGCTAAAGTGGGGGGCATAATTTATAACTTTAGGAAGCTTTTATATTCAAGTTTCTAAAATTACTTCAAACATGAGAAAGGAAGATAGAATGAAACTCTCTATTATTAATGAGGTTCGGGAAAAGAAACCACTAATTCATCATTTAACAAATAACGTGGTTATTAACTTTACAGCAAATGGTTTGCTCTCATTTGGTGGTTCACCAATTATGGCTAAGGCACCAGAAGATGCTGGTACAATTGCTTCAGTTGCAGATGGAGTGCTTCTCAATATAGGCACAATAAAACAAGAAGAGGTCACTGCAATGATCGAAGCAGGAAGAGCTGCAAACAAAAAAGGATCACCTGTGGTTCTTGACCCAGTAGGTGTTGGAGCGAGTTCTTTTAGATCTTCCATTGTAAAACAAATACTAAAAGAAGTTCATGTAACAGCAATTAAGGGAAATGCCGGAGAGCTTGCCTATCTCGTAAATATCCCTTGGGATAGAAAGGGAGTGGAATCGATAGGTAGTGGTAACGCTGAAGAGGTTGCATTAAAGGTTGCGAACACATTCAATACGACTGCTATCATCACAGGTGAAACAGATATCGTCTGTAATGGTGAGGAGTTACTATATAACAAAACAGGACATTCTATTCTAACAAAAGTCACCGGGGCTGGATGCCTTCTCGGTTCTATAGTAACCGCTTGTCTTACTACAGAAGAGCGACCAGAAGTACAAGCATTAACTGCCGTATCATTCTATGGTCTTGCTGCTGAATATACTTCTTCCAAAAAAGAAGTAAATGGCCCGGGCACTTTTTTACCACATTTCATTGATGCGCTCGGCTATGATATAGAAGAATTAAGGAGGGAAAGGTAATGACTCCCATCCATAAAATTCTGCGTAAATACTTTATAATGGGAAGTCAAAATTGTTCCATACCTCCTGGTGAAATTTTGAAAGAAGCTATTGCTGGAGGAATCACCGCATTTCAATTTCGAGAAAAAGGTCTCGGTTCCTTATCTGGTGAAGCTAAGCTTGAACTTGGAAAAGAACTTAGAAATATATGTAAAGAAAATCAAATTCCTTTTTTCGTTAATGATGATATAGAGTTGGCAGAATCGCTTCAAGCAGACGGCATTCATGTAGGGCAGGATGATTTAGATGTGGAGGAAATTCGTTTGCGTTATCCTAATTTTATTCTTGGTTTATCTGTATCTAATTCTGCAGAGGTAAACGCAAGCCCGCTTCATCTTGTAGACTATATTGGAGCTGGACCCATTTTTGCTACTACAACAAAAGATGATGCAAAACAAGCGGTTGGAACCGATTGGATAGCATCATTACGAAAGGATTTTCCTGAACTCCCTATCGTTGGTATTGGTGGGATAAATACAGAAAACGCTAATAAGGTTATAAAAGCTGGCGCAGACGGTGTGGCTGTTATTTCTGTCATTACATCTGCAAAGGATATTAAAAAAACCGTAAAAAGTTTATAAGTGACAAGACATTTGCTCACTGACTATTAATCTATAGAAATATGGGATGAAGGAGATTTACCCCCCTTCATCCCATACGTTCATTTATTTCGATCAGCAAACTCTTCCATGGCAGCACACATGAATTCTGCCAACCCCTCGCCAAATTGGTCAATATTCTTAGTGAACCTTTCATCCTCAACATACATTTGGCCTAGCCCCTTAAAAACAGTTGGTGGGTAATTCCCTATTTTATTCAAATAATCATACCACTTTTTTATTTCTTTTTGAGCCATTTCAGATGCGGGATCTATATGGCGGATCTCAGCTAATTTTCTGTATATATCGTTAAATTGGTCTTGAAATGCTTTTTTATCCTGTGCATTCATACGCTCTAATTTCTCATTTGTTTGATCTACGGTACTATCGCCCCAACGTTTACGTGCCTCTGCCTTGTAAGGATTTTTACTGAAATCAAACCCTACAAATTTTTCCTTCTTACTCATAGTAACCTCCCCCTTCCTATATCTGATTGATTTGTTAATTGTTTTAATAACTTGATCCAATCTATTTCGTTTTTCTAAAAGTAAATTCCGCTGCATTTCTAATGCCTCGTTTTGGTCATAATCAGGATCATTCATTATTTCTTTTATTTTCTTTAGCGGAAAATCAAGCTGTTTGAAAAACAATATTTGCTGTAGCTTCTCCAGATCCTGATCCGAGTAAACACGATATCCAGTTAAGTCTGTGTACGCTGGGGTTAAGAGACCAATCTGATCATAATAGTGTAACGTCCGCACGCTGATCCCTACTAAATCAGCTACTTCACTTACTTTCACTCTAACTTTCCTCCCTTCTTAACAAAAAATATAAGCTATAACGCAACGTTAGAGTCAAGATGTTTTTACGATTTTTTTATAAAGTCATTAGCAATTTATTTTTACGCAAAATAGACAAAAACACCTCGAGTGCCTTTGTTTGAAATCGCGAATTAGTTACGATGGAAAATTTCCGTTGTAATGGCAAACCGGCAACATCCAAAATTTTTAAATCGTCATTTTTCAGCTCCTTTTGGATGGTCCATTGGGAAAGCAAACTAATACCTAATCCAACCTCTACTGATTCTTTTATAAGTTGTGTACTGCTAAAATTCATAAGCTTTTCCGGTGACAAATGAAATTGCCTAAATACTTTCTCCGTTGCTTCTCTTGTTCCAGAACCCTCTTCCCTGACCACCCATGTCTCCCTCTGCAGATCTGCTCTTACAATTTCCCCTTTTTTCTTCGCTAATGGATGGTTAACCGAAGCAACGACAACCATTGCATCTTCTGCCAATTCTTCAGCAATTAATTTTTTATCAATAAATTGGCCTTCTACAATCCCCACATCTAATTGATTCGTAGCTACCAAATCTGAAATTTTCGTAGTATTTCCAATCGTAATCTCAGGATGAATATCTGGATAGATGTCCTGAAGATTGGAGATAATACGCGGAAGTACATATTCACCAAAAGTATAACTGGCACCAATATATAATCGACCACTTGCTTTATTTGTAAGATCATCAACTAAATTTTGCATTTTTGTATATAAACCCAGTATCTCTTTTCCATGATGATATACAATTTCACCTGCTTTATTTAAGCGTACGTATTTATTATTTCGTTCTAGCAATCTCGTGCCGATCATTTCTTCAAATGTACGAATATATTGGCTAACTGCTGGCTGTGTCATATGATGCTCTTCAGCCGCCCGGGAGAAATTCTGCATTTCCGCTACGGTTAAAAAGATTTTTAAGTGTTGATCCATATAGCTTCTCCTTTCGTATAAACGAATTATAGTTTTAATTATAACATTTTACTTATCGTATTTATTATTATAATTTATTTTACTTATAGTTGTGGGAGTTATATTCTAATAACAGGAGGTGTTGTTATGGCAACGGAAGCACAACAGATTAATACAAAAAAAGATCCCAATTCACTTCCTATGTGGATTGCTGGGGTAGCATTTACTTTTTTTATTGCATTTTTAGGATTTTTATTAGCAAAAGTGCCAGGTTTTAATCAGGTAGGACAACTGGCATCTGCCATTATTATCGCGGTGGCTTATCGGCAGATATTCGGCTACCCGGAAATGATTCGTCCTGGAATTACATTTTCAACTAAGAAGTTGCTCAGACTGGCAATAATCTTATATGGTCTTAAATTAAATATTGATACTGTATTTCAAGATGGTCTAGGTCTGCTTGCACGAGATGCTTTAATTATCGCATTCGCAATTGGAGTTACAGTTTGGTTGGCTCGTGTATTCAAAGCAGATAAAAATATTTCCTTACTATTAGGTGTTGGCACAGGCGTGTGTGGAGCAGCTGCAATTGCTGCAGTAGCACCAATTGTAAAAGCGAAGGATGAAGATACCGCCATTGGTGTGGGTATTATTGCTTTAATGGGTACAGTTTTCGCCATTCTTTATACGGTTTTAAGACCAATTCTGCCATTAGATGCAATTGACTATGGAATCTGGTCAGGAACCAGTCTACATGAACTTGCCCATGTGGCTATCGCTGCAGAACCAGCAGGTGACAGTGCGCTAGCCATTGCATTATTAGCAAAGCTTGGTCGTGTATTTTTACTCGTACCACTTTGTTTCATCTTCATTTATTTCATGAAGAGAAAAAGTAAAGGAAATGGAGAAGAACAGAATAAAGTTGCTTTTCCTTATTTTTTAATTGGATTTATTGTAATGAGTATTTTAGGAAGCTATGTTTTTGGCGAGGGGCAAGCTTTACCAGTATCTGAAGGGGTTATGGAAGGTGTCTATACATTAACCGCTTGGTTACTAACAGCCGCTATGGTCGGGCTCGGGCTTAATGTTAGTCTGCAAGATCTGCGTACAAGGGCTTTGAAGCCACTTATAGCAATGACAATTACATCCATTTTCGTTTCTCTTTTAGCCTTTTTCATTATTTAAATTAAAGAGGAGGAAGTACGATGAATACAATTCTCTTGGCTACAGATGGCTCAATGTATTCGGAGCATGCAACTGAAATGGCGAAAACCTACTTGAAGGCTTGGCCAGAAGCAAGACTAGTTGTTTTATATGTGACAGCAAAAGATCATTATGCTTATGACTTCATCCCCGATGTGGTCGATGAAGCTGAAAAGGAAATTACTGAACGTATTAAAACTACTACAGAGGAGCAATTCGCTGGTTTCCAAAATAATGTTCACTTCCTTCATAAAAGCGGGCATCCAAGCAAGACTATCTGCGATGTCGCGAAGGATCAGGATGTGGATCTTATTATTTTAGGAAGCCACGGGAGAGGTATTATTGACCGGGCATTACTTGGAAGTGTTGCACATGGTGTGCTTCAGCGTGCAGAGCGACCTGTGCTCGTTGTTAAAAAGTAGCATATTTATATCTTATTAAAGCCATACCCGAATACTAATTTTATTCGGATATGGCTTTTTAGGTGCAAAAATATATGTTGGCGGTTATTCAGTGATTCGTAAAATAGATAAACTATGAAATAACTTGGTTGTTTGAAAGGCCGTTTCGGAAAATAACGTATAGTGAACAAAATATAGCTAGTTTACGAATGTACCCGGCGGATTATTTTTCTCTGTTGCCGATTACTTTGTTCTCCGGAAGATTATCTTGCTCTACTGCTGATTAATTTGTTCTCCGGAGGATTATCTCCGCTCCGCTGCTGATTGTCCCCTCCTACTATGAATGTAAATGAACAACCCAGCACAGTTCGGCGCTCCCCAATTTAAAATTTTCAACAATAGCTGTAACAGGGCATTTTTCAAATTGTACATTATTTAGGATAATCGCCCATACATATATAGACTTCTATCCATACAGTAAAGAGAAGGGTTTTTTGAAGGAGGATATATGAATGAATTATCAATACGAACCGGAAAATAACTATTATGAGGATGAAAGACAATTTAATCTTCCTGGTTATATGCTTAATCAAATTTTCGGAGGAGGTCAACAACAATATCCAGGGTCGCCCGGAGGATTTCCAGGAACCCCCCCACCTGGTTTCCCAGGGCAACCCGGTGGATCATTCCCCGGCTATCCTGGTGGCGGTTTCCCAGGACAGCCTGGAGGTTCATTTCCTGGCTACCCTGGCGGCGGTTTCCCTGGGCAGCCTGAAGGATTCCCAGGAGGAGGATCTCCAGGACAGCAGCCTTCAGAAGGGCCGCCTAGTTCGCCACCTCCAACCTTCCAGCCTACCCAGCCACAAGTACAGTTGTATGCTGTAGATCCGGGAGGAATTCGGGGATGTCTTTATCGCTACACGTATATTTGGTTACGTAGAGATTCTTTCTGGTTCTACCCAACCTATGTAGGAAGAAGGTCAATCGCTGGATACAGATGGCAAGGATACAGATGGGTTTATTATGGAATAGATCTTGATAAAATTGAATCATATCAATGTTACTAACTCATAAATTTTAAAATTATTTGTTATATGACCACACAGTCACCTTTTCTTACTTTTTCATAAGGTAGTAAGGAAAGGAGGTTACTATTTATGTATCAATTAGCAGTTTTATTTTTAACAGCTGTTTTGGCAGGGTTTGCTTTAATCCTCGTAACTGAAGTCGCTGCAGCGTTTCTTACCTCTGCAACGATTGTTAATATACTTGTAGCTATTGGGGCTATCGCTGTCATTGTGTTTGCATTTGCCATTCTGGTTATTGCTACAAAAACTTTATTAAATAAATGGGTGAGGTAACTCAATAAAGGGTGAAGTCATAAAAAGTGACTTCACCCTTTTCTCATTGGTTTCTAATCTATTTATCAGTCATTTCTCATTCTGCTAATCTATCATACGGGTTAAGGAGGTAGAAAAAAATGGCAATTGAAATATTTAGAAGAAAGGAACAAAAGTATCTTATATCTATAGACCAGTATAATGAATTAGTGCGCCAAATATCGCCTTATATGCGAGCTGACAAGTTCGGTTCAGATGGGAGATATACGGTTAGCAGCTTGTATTTTGAAAGTAATGACAACAAAATTTACTTTGAAACAAAAAATAAATTACGTTACCGGCAAAAACTACGCCTCCGTGTTTATAATGACACAGATATAAATGGTACTGCCTTTTTTGAAGTAAAGCAAAAGCATAAAAAGGTTGTTAATAAGCGACGCATGGTTCTACCCTTATTCGAAGCATATCGTTATTTGGAAAATGTACAGGGAGAGTCGTTGGAATTAATTCATACTTCTAATTTACAGGTTTTAAGAGAAATTGATTATTTCCGTCATCTTTATCAACTGGAACCGGGGATGATTGTTAGCTATGACCGACATGCATTGCATGGCATATACGATGAAAACCTACGAATTACCTTTGACATGAATTTACGATGTAGGGATACTGATTTATATCTGGAGCATGGTTCGTACGGGGAATACTTTATTAATGAGGATAGTGTTGTGCTAGAAGTTAAAGTAGATGATAGTGTTCCTTTATGGCTTACTAGAATATTACAGCAACTGAATTGTGAGCAGAGAAGTGCTTCAAAGTACTGCACCAGCATGGAGCTATTAAAAAGAGACTCCTTGCCTAACGGAGTTTCAAAAGAATTAATAGAAATTGGAGGAAAGTAAAATGGAGATTTTTGATCAGTTAGCTAACGGATTTAACGGCACAAATTCATCTATCTTAATGAGTTTAGTTGCAATGGCTGTTTCTGCAGTACTAAGTTTAGTCATCACAAAAATTTATCAAATAACGTTTACAGGAGAAAGATATTCCCAAGCATTTGTCCATACAATTATTATAATGAGTGTAGTTGTTTCAGTTGTCATGAATGTAGTAAGTGGTAATGCGAGAGTTGCGTTCGGACTGTTTGCTGTATTCTCTCTCATCCGTTTTAGAAGTGCTGTAACGGACGCCAAGGATATTGCTTATATCTTCTTTGGCCTATGTGTTGGTATGACAAGTGGTTTATTTCAATTTGATTTAGCAGTTATTTTGACTATTTTTGCAAGCTTATTATTTTATCTACTCTATAAATTCGAATATGGAAAGGGCAAGGATACACAAATCTTAAAAGTTACTGTACCTGAGAATCTCAACCATGAAAACCTGCTTGATGATATATTTACTGAATATACAATCAGTCATGATCTACGACAAGTAGAAACAACGAACTTAGGTACCATGATATTATACACATACTCTATTAGAAGTAAAAACGCTACTAAAGATAAAGAATTGCTTGATAGAATTCGTGAAAAAAACGCGAATTTAAAAGTTTCACTAACTTATCTCTGAACTCTATGTGTTTTTTACTTTGAAGTACTTATTCAAATAACAATGTTACCCTCTGCAAGAGATAACTCCACAAAAAACCCTAATGCCATGGCATTAGGGTTTAAAATTATTTCTCTACTTTATCTACTTTTTTTCTCATTTCGCGTTCCCAGATTAACCCTTGATCCAATGCCATTTTTCTGGCAATCTTAGGTGCACTCCACAGTGGAGACAGCAGGAGCAAGGATACAGGTACTGCTGTAATTACAATTGAATTTTGGATAGATGCTATACTATCTTCTCCGATAGATAAGATCATTACTGTTGTAGCACCGAATATTAATGCCCAAAAAACACGCAACCAACGTTTCGGACTATCATTTCCTGTTAACGTCGCAGCAACTGTGTATGACATGGTATCGACGGTAGTCGCTACAAAAATAACAGAAACTAATAAGAATCCAAGACCTATCCACATTCCTAAAGGTAATTGATCTGTAATTGCCAACACGGCTGCAGGCATGCCGCCCTCATTGAGCGCAGTTGAAATTGAACCAGGATGTTCTTTTTCAAAAAATACTCCGGTTCCACCAACAACAGAAAACCAAAAGTTATTGACAATTGGTGCGACAATGGAAACAGCAATAATCAAATCTCTAATTGTTCTGCCTCTTGAAATTCGAGTAATGAATACAATTAGCATTGGAGCATATCCGATAAACCATCCCCAGAAGAATATAGTCCAAGATCCAAGCCATGCATGATCTCCACGATATAGACTCATTGTTAAGAAGTTCTGTAGTTGGAACCCTGTTCCTCCAATAAACGAGTCAATTATAAACATGGTTGGCCCAATGATAAGGACAAGGACCGCAAGTACGATGGTTAGCCCAACATTATATCTGCTTAATGTAAGAATCCCGCGATCTACTCCAGTAGCTGCTGATATTGCAGCAATTCCCGCTAAACTCAAAACAATTATTATACTTACTGTTAACGTATTCGGAACATTAAAAAGGCTGTTTAGGCCATAAGAAATTTGCAAACCAAGAAATCCTAATGGTCCTAATGTACCAGCAACTGTAGAAATTACTGAAAAGACATCTGCTGTAGTTCCTAAAGCACTATTTTTATATATTTTTTCACCAAATATAGGGTATAATAATCCTCTTGGACGCAGTGGAAGTCCCTTGTTATAATGAACATACATCATTACAATAGTAGCAAGTGTACCGAGAATGGCCCAAGCAAGGAAACCCCAATGCAAAAAGGACTGCCCAAATGCTGCTGCTATATTGTTAAACTCCCCACCGCCAAATAACGGTGGTGTGCTCATATAGTGATACATAGGCTCCGAAGCTGCCCAAAAGACACCTCCGCTTGCCAGTAGGGTAACCAGAATCATGGCTATCCAACGAAAATAACTGTACTTAGGCTTACTTTGTTTTCCTAAACGCACCTTTCCATACTTGGAAAATGCCAAATATAATCCAATAAGAAAATTACCAAGTAATAATAACTGCCAATAACCTCCAAAAATCTCTGCTGCATATCCAAATAATGTTCCAATTGCACTATCCACCATCTCACTATTTAATAAAGACAGTAGGATAAATAAAATTAGAAAACCTCCGCTAAATATAAAAACGGGCCAATCTAATTTGTTCCTCTTAAAAAAATCCACGATTTTCCTCCTAATTAATTTAGGAGCAAGTGCCAAAATACGACCATTGGATGGAACGAAATATGAATTCTCTCTCTATTACCATAAATACTCAGCCATCAGCTTGCTCTTTTTTTAAAATACAATGTTTAATTATAGGTAAATCTATTACTGCCGTCAAATTTTCTAATTTCTTCTTTCATTTTACGTTTATTCTGTGTAATATAACCGAATTCTAAACTTAAAAATCTTCTTCAGCACTTCATCTGCAAATATGAGAGATATTTACTACCGTTTTTCTAAATTCTTTGTCCATCATACCCTCAATGGCATACTTCATTATTTCTTGTAAACAAAATAGACCGCCTCCTTATAAGACGGTCTTTCCATATCATTTCTTGTTAATTATATCCTCTACGGTATCTTCCACTTCATTCCGGGACATTTTTTCCTTCCCATTTTCCATTGCCTTTAATGTTTTCTTCGCCAACGCGAGAGGAATTCGGCAAAATAGAAGGATATTACGTGTTTTAATTACTTTGATATATTCATCCGCTTGCTTTAAGTTGCGTTTCGCATATGTAAACATGTCTTCTCTTGTCCATCCGTCTGGGATAAATTGGACACCACGTTCAGCATCTTCCTTTTGGTTTCTGATCATATTCACTGCCTGCAATCCTCTGCCATAGCCAATTGCAAGTTCACGATCTGTTTTCGTGCCGTCATACCACTCCCAAATATCAGACAACATAACTCCAACAAGACCAGCCACATAATACGTATAGTCATCCAGATCTTCCTCTGTATGGATGATCCAGTTTTTCTCCGTCCATTTTGCCATACCCTCCGCCATAATGGCAGTAGATTCCGTTACTTTATCGGTTATTCCTTGTGGACACACTTCAATCCAATCACCGAGTCTGAGAGTAACTTCAGGCAAAACAGTTTCATAGGGCTTCACAAGTTTTAAATAAGCCTCTTGATCAAAATCGGTCTTCAATAGTTTAGCCGTCTCTCTGAGTAACTGTTGTTTCGTATCCGAAGAAAGCTGCTCATGGTCCTCTATTTCATCAATTGCTCGCATGCAAAGGTACGCTGAAGCAACCGTTTTCTTTAAAGTAGGCTTTAGTAAGTTAATTGGAATATTAAATGTTCTGCTTGTCTGTTTTAAAACACGCATGGCATCTTTTTGTACATCTTGGTTATTCAAACCTGTTTCCTCCCTCAACCGATTAATACCTTAATTTCATTAAAACATTCCGTATCTCCGTATCTTTTACCACAATATCTTTATATTTTCTGGTTATTTCCGTCAAAGCAACATCATGATAAAAGAATTCTGTAAAAAACTTAACAAGTGGACGCGATTGCGTTCGAATTGCTTGCCATTCTCTATCTTCTATTCCGGCAAAAAGCATTTCTCGCTCGTCAATAATTATGGTCCGACTCTGTTCTAAACTATCATGGTAATCATCAGGAATAAGGACGGAAACATCAGGAATCTTTGTTTCTAACTGACCAATCACATGCATCGTAACTTGGAGTCCGTGTGCATACTTGTTTTCAAGTAAAGGCAATACTTTTTGTAAATCTCCGGCCCATCCTGAAATAAAGATAGAAACAGTTGCTTCCTGGATTAACTCTTTTAAGACAACCTGTATGGACTGGTCATCTTTTAATGTCCAGACACGATCATCTGTAGGGATATCTGTCGCTTCCATCTTTTTTAACTTTTCTATCTTATAGTTAAAGTCACCTTTTAATTTTTCAACTAACATTTCAATAGGCAAAGCGGCATATACTCTTTTCTTTTCCGTTGTCGACTCAAGAATTACACCCTTATCACCCAAACGATCAAGTACCTCATAAACTTTCGCTCGGGGCACGCCAGAGCGTTTAACAACCCTAGATGGATCCAGAGGTTCATTGCTTGTAGCCAAGGCTTGATAAACTTGGCTTTCATATTGAGTAAAACCAAATTGTTGCAGCATAATTATAATCTCCCTGAAACTTCCTTTATATAACCTATAATAGCATAATTCACTTATTTGTTCACAAGAGAACTTGCTCTTGTTTTTTTTCGTTATACAAGTTACTATTATAGTGGTAACTTAAGAGAGAGGGAAATGAATAATGGATAAACGTGTTTATTTACTGACAATCGTCTCATTTGTAGTAGGGATGGTCGAATTAATTATAGGTGGTATCCTTGATTTAGTGGCAACAGATTTGGGAATTAGCCTTGGAAAGGCCGGTATGCTTATTACCGTATTCTCACTCGTTTTTGCAATTGCTGCTCCAATCCTATTGGCTGCGTCCAACAAAATAGAAAGAAAGAAGCTTACGCTGATTTCACTTGTTGTCTTCTTAGCAGGTAATATGCTAGCAGTAGTAAGTCCAACATATATTATACTATTTGCAGCTCGAATTATTTCTGCAGCGAGTGGCTCTTTACTTGTAGTTTTATGTATTACCATTGCTTCTAATATTGTTCAACCAAATTATCGGGGAAGAGCTATAGGAATTGTGATGATGGGAGTTAGTGGCTCTCTTGTTCTCGGAGTACCACTTGGACTAATGCTAGGTAATGCATTCGGTTGGCGTGCTCCATTTATGCTTATATCTGTGTTAACTGTATTCTCATTTCTCGGGGTCTACTTTTTCATGGGTAAAATTGATCCAAAGCCATCGATTTCCTTAATTAAGCAGTTAGCTACTTTAAAAAACCGTAAAATATTCTTTGCTCAATTGACTACGTTTTTATTTTTGGCTGGGCATTTAACGCTTTATGCGTATTTGACTCCTTTCTTAAAAACAACAATGGGCTTAGACGGAACTTGGGTAAGTATCGTTTACTTACTATTCGGAGTGGCAGCAGTATTGGGTGGTGGTATTGGAGGCACATTCGCTGATAAATTCGGTGCCAAGCCTACTATTATTGGCGTAATTATAATTTTTGGCTTAGCTATTTTTAGCATTCCATATACAACCTTTGCAGTACCAGTATTTTTAATTGTTATGATTATTTGGAGCATGATGAGCTGGGCAATTACTCCCGCATTACAAAGTTATTTGATCGAAGCAGCACCAGAAACATCAGATATACAACAAAGCTTAAATAATTCTGCACTTCATTTTGGAATTGCCTTTGGTTCTTTTCTCGGAGGACTTGTTATTGAGCAATCAGGTGTAGAGCATAATGCAACAGTGGGCGGATTTTTCGTTATAATTGCGTTAGCTACTGCAACAATTTCCATGGTAAAAATGAGAAGCAAGGCATTGGCTTAAATTCAAAATGTTTTAGAAAAAATCCTACTTCAAACTCTGAAGTAGGGTTTTTTTGCTTTATCGTACTATATGTATAATTTTGTTGCTTTCTAATAAGACTATACTATGCAATCTAAAACAACGGTGAATTGGAGTGAGTACAATGGAAGAAAATTATGAGGAAATGGAAAATTATTTTGATCAATCTATTATGGATTATAAACAAGGAAGCAGCAGATTTGAAAAAAGCTTCCCTAAAGTCACCAAAGCATATTTTGATTTTACAGACGCTTGTTTTCAAGAAGGATCTATCGGTAAGAAAGAAAAGCAATTAATTGCCCTTGGTATTAGCGTTTACGCACAAGATGAATACTGCATTATCTATCACACCAAGGGAGCAGTAGATAACGGAGCAACAGAAGAGGAATTTATGGAGGCTATTTCGGTTAGTGCAGCGCTAGGTGGGGGAGCAGCCTTTGCTCAAGGAGTAACGTTAGCAATGGATACCTATGATCACTACAAAATGAAACACTAAACTTCTATTTGATAACTGAATATTTCCGCTGAAGCATAAACCTGAAATAAATAAAAATAGAGAAAAAGAATAGCGAAAGGCCATCTCTTTTTCTCTATCGATTTTAGTACATTTCTATTTAATAACTAAATCTTGAAATGCCAGCTTTTAATCGTCATCCTCATCTTCTTCATCTTCTTCATCATGTTCTCTTTCTGCTGCTTCTTCGGCTTTTTCACGTTCCCTTTCTGCTTTTTCTTCTGCCCGTTCACGTTCTTTTTCTGCTTTTTCCTCTGCACGCTCTCGCTCTTTTTCTGCCTTCTCTTCAGCTCTTTCTGCTGCTTCCTCTGCTTTTTCACGATCCCTTTTTGCTTTTTCCTCTGCACGCTCTCGCTCTTTTTCTGCCTTCTCTTCAGCTCTTTCCGCTGCTTCTTCGGCTTTTTCACGATCTTTTTCCGTTTTTTCCTCTGCTCGTTCACGTTCTTTTTCTGCCTTATCTTCGGCTTTTTCTGCTGCTTCTTCGGCTTTTTCGCGTTCCTTCTCTGCCTTGTCTTCGGCTTTGTCTGCTTTTTCCTCTGCTTCGTCTTCAGCATCCTCATCTACGTCTTCTCGATCATCTAAATGCAATCTTTTTTCTGCAAAAGCCTTATGAATGTTCTCTACTACCTTTTCTTGATTATTAATTGCTCTTTGAATTCCTTTCTTAGCGTCTTCAGGAATATCATCCCGAACCAGAAGTGATTTTAGTATCTCGGTTCGCTTTGCAATATAGGAAAGAACTTCTTTTTCCAGTGCATCTATTTCCTCTATATCATCATCAGTTTTATTGACTTCAGCTAAATTTTCCTCCATTAATTCTCCGTGTATATCAGCTTCTTGGATCAATTTTTTTGCCGCAGCTGGATCACCCTGTTCAATTGCGAGCTCTGCTTCCCTTAATCGTTTTTCTGCATATTGTTCTTGTAATAACACTTTATCACTAAAATCGGTAGTTATATCATAGGTTGCCTCTTCCAAATATCGGGTTGTGTCATATAAATCAGATTGTGGGTCTACCACCTTTAACGATTCTTCAGCAAAAGCTTGTCCACCTAAGATTAAGCTAAAGCCTATGGTTAAGCCTGTTATACGTTTAATCATTTTTACAGCCCCTTTATTAATTCATTAGTATATTTTGTCTTAGTTTATTTATTTCATTATTTGCCTTTTCATAGTGAGCTACCGGAGTAACAAAGGTGAAAATGTAGGTATACTCGCCTTGTTTTTCCAAATAAATATCTGTGCGGATTTTTGTTTTCATAGTTGATTCAAACGATATGTAATTTTCTTTTTCCTCTAAAATTTCTACTTCTCCAGCACCAGTTATCAATTCATTCTTAATTTTTTAAATGATTTTTCAGTAGTTAGGGAAGATATAATTGCGTTAATAGTATCTTTTTCAAACTTAGCATTTAATTTGCTTCCATTCACATTAGCTTTAGCTAATTTCCAACCATCGGTTTCTTTTACTTTCAAATTAAATTCTTCATTTTCATACATCATTTTCAGATCTGCAGTTTCTGCACTCCCAGTCCCTCTTGCTTCCTTTGTGCCCCCACATCCTGCCAACAGAATTAAAACAAGAAGAAGTAGGAGCAAAGCACTTTTTTTCATTTTTTAGTTCCCCCTTTCAACAAAAAAACACATCGGCAATCGGATGTGTTGCATTCCTGTAACCGGTAGCTGGCAAGCGTTGGATCCCCTCCTTTAGCCCCTATAGCTTTGCGTCATTGGCTTTCACCAATTTTGCCATGATCAAATTACTTTAGTGTTAAACTATTTAAACTATACCACCCTATTAAATAGAAGTCAGCATATTATTTATAAATATCAAAATAAATTCTTTAAACGTATAATCTTGTCCAATTCCTAACGTTAATTATAGTTATAGTCACTTCCTTTAAATACTTCCATTAAATGATTTTACTATCCTTTTACTATTTACTTTTACGAAATATGGCTGTTAATACGATTCCAGCACCTAACCCGATTGTTCCTCCAACCTCCAGTTCCCCAAAGAGAAGTCCAATCCCAGACCCTACAGACAGACAAGAAATAAAAATGAGTCCTACTCCCGAATAGTTCATTATTTTAAACCCCCTGTGATTATCTTCCTTTTATCTAACTTATTACAATTGCTTCTTTTTTGTTACTTAAATGAAAGCGCTTAATTAATAATTCTAAAAATTCTCTATTGCCATACGTTTCCTTTCATGTTTAAATATCTATTAAATGAAAAAACTATGAGGTGATTTTGTGGGAAGCAATGTTTCAGTTGGTCTATTAGGTTTAGGAGTAGTCGGTTCAGGTGTGATTAAGCTTATTGAAAACCACCAGGAAGAGCTTGCACACCAACTCGGCTGTGGAGTAAATGTAAAGAGTGTACTAGTTCGGGATACGGAAAAAACACGTGATGTGCAAATAGATCGAACGTTTCTTACCACTAATCCAGAAGATATTTTAAACGATCCGGAAATCGATATCATAGTAGAGGTTATGGGTGGAGTTGAAGAATCATACCATCATATTTTAAAAGCATTCTCATCCAAAAAACATGTGGTAACAGCAAATAAAGATTTAGTTGCTTTACATGGACCAGAGCTTCAGGAGGCAGCAACCAAAAACCAATGTGATTTTTACTACGAAGCGAGTGTAGCAGGAGGAATCCCTATTTTAAGAGGGATTGCTGAGGGCTTGTCCTCTGATCGGATTCAGCAGGTAATGGGTATTGTTAATGGTACAACCAACTACATACTTACGAAAATGAATAATGAAGGCATGCCTTATGAAGATGCACTAAAACAGGCTCAAGATTTAGGGTTCGCAGAAGCAGATCCAACAGCAGATGTGGAAGGATTAGATGCTGCACGTAAAATGGCCATTCTGGGAAGACTCGCATTCTCTACAGATATTGCCTTAGAGGAAGTAGAAGTTACCGGCATTAAGGATCTAGATTTAGAGGATTTAAAATATGGAGATAAGTTAGGCTACACAATGAAACTCATTGGATTTGCGAACTGCAAGGATAAAAAGGTAGAAGTCAACGTTCAACCGACTTTTTTAGCAAAAAGCCATCCTTTAGCAGATGTTAAAAATGAATATAATGCCGTCTATGTTTACGGGGAGGCTGTAGGAGAAACAATGTTCTATGGCCCAGGTGCCGGTAGTCTGCCAACAGCTACGGCAGTAGTGTCCGATATTGTAGCTGTTATTAAAAATATTCGTTTAGGTGTAAATGGCAGACAATCTGTTGCACCAAGATTTAAGAAACAATTAAAAGCGCCTGACCAACGATTTGGACAATATTATTTACGTCTACAAGTAAAGGATGAGGTAGGAACTTTTTCCAAAATTTCTTCCTTGTTTAATGAGCTAAACATTAGTTTTAAGCGAATCCTTCAAACACCTGTTCAAAAACATCAACAGGCAGAGATAATTTTGGTTACTCATCAGACTTCTTTAAGCAATTTTACTACAGCTTTAGAAAGACTTAATCGTCTGGATGCAGTTATTAAAGTAAAGAGTTATTATAAAGTGGAAGGAGATGCTAAGAATGAAATGGCACGGTCTGATCAGTCATTATAAGTCATTTTTACCAGTAACAGAACATACGCCATCACTAACTTTACATGAAGGTAACACACCATTAATCCACTTTCCTGCTCTCTCAAGTCAACTAGGCATTGATCTGTATGGAAAGGTAGAAGGAATAAATCCCACAGGCTCGTTTAAGGATCGGGGAATGGTGATGGCTGTAGCAAAAGCTGTCGAAGAAGGTAGCACCTCTATTATTTGTGCTTCCACAGGTAACACCTCTGCTTCAGCAGCTGCTTATGCTGCAAGAGCAGGGTTAAAAGCAATCATTGTTATACCTAAGGGTAAAGTAGCCCTCGGAAAGCTGGCACAGGCTATTATGTATGGTGCAGAAATTGTAGAAATCGATGGTAACTTTGACGATGCATTGAAGATGGTTCGAAAACTTAGTGAAACATCTCCTGTGACGCTCGTTAATTCTGTCAATCCATATCGGCTTGAAGGGCAAAAAACAGCAGCTTTTGAGATATGTGATGAGCTTGGTGCTGCTCCAGATATACTTGCGATCCCTGTTGGTAATGCAGGTAATATTAGCGCATATTGGAAAGGGTTTAAAGAGTATAATGAATCCAAACAAACAGGACTTCCTAAAATGTTCGGATTCGAAGCAGAAGGTGCTGCAGCCATTGTTAATAATAAAGTGATAGAAAATCCGGAAACCATAGCAACAGCTATTCGAATTGGTAACCCTGCAAGCTGGGATCTTGCTGTAGCAGCAAGAGATGAGTCCCATGGGGCCATCCATTCTGTTTCAGATGAAGAGATTAGTAATGCATTTAAACTGTTACCACAAGTAGAAGGTGTTTTTGCAGAGCCTGGATCATGTGCCTCCATAGCCGGGGTTATTCAGCAATGTAAAGCTGGAACAATTCAAAAAGGAAGTAAAGTGGTAGCTGTGCTAACAGGGAACGGTTTGAAGGATCCACAAACAGCTATTGATCAGTTGGAAGTAGAAACTGTTTCCTTGCCTAATGACGAAGCTACTGTAACAGATTATATAAATAAATTGGTGAAAGCATGATGAATTTTAAGCTTTCCGTTCCAGCAAGTACAGCCAACTTAGGCCCTGCTTTTGATTCGGCAGGCCTGGCAGTACAGCTTTATCTTCATTTAAATGTAGAACAGTCAGATAGGTGGGAGTTTGTCCATACAACCAAGCTATTACCTGACTGCTTAACATATGAAGAGCATTTTATTTACCAAATTGCACAAAGAACTGCAGAACGTTATCAACAAAACCTTCCTCCAGCTAAAGTGACCATATCAAGTGATATCCCTTTAGCCAGAGGGCTTGGAAGCAGCGCTTCTGCCGTTGTTGCAGGTATTGAGCTTGCGAACCAGCTATGCAAACTCTCCTTGTCCCAAAAAGATAAATTACAAATCGGCACAGAAATCGAAGGGCATCCCGATAATATAGCTGCAGCTTTACTCGGAGGCTTAGTAATTACTGCCAAATTAACAGAGGATGACCTTGAATATGTCCATTTATCCGATATCGATTTGGATACCGTTGTATATATTCCTCATGTAGAACTAAAGACAGAGGCAGCTAGAAAAGTAATTCCAGATCATTTTTCCAAAAATCAAGCTACTACTGCCAGTAGTATCAGTAATGTAATGGTAGCGGCTTTGATAAATGGTGACTATGAACAGGCTGGGAAACTAATGGAGAGGGACGGTTTCCATGAACCATTTCGGGCAGAACTTATTCCAAATTACCAGCAAATAAAGCTACTAGCCAAAGAACATGGCGCTTTTGGAACAGTCATCAGTGGAGCAGGTCCTACTATGATTTCATTTGCGTCTAAGGAACGAGGGGATCAACTTGCTAAAAAAATGGGACCCCTTCTTCCAGAACATCAAGTACGGATGGTAGAAATTGATAGAGTGGGACTACAAGTCTATTGATTAATGAAAGAAAAGCGATGAGCTGTGTTTTCTACACAGCTCATCGCTTTCTATTTATCTCCCATTAAGGCAGTCATTAACGCTTTTTGTGCGTGCAGGCGATTCTCAGCTTGATGGAATACAACGGAATGCTCTCCATCAATAACTTCTGTAGAAACTTCTTCTCCCCGATGTGCAGGTAGACAATGCATGAATATTACATCCGATTTAGCCATAGCTAGTAATGTACTATTTACCTGGTAATCTTTGAAGGCACTCAGTCGTTTTTCCTGTTCCATCTCTTGCCCCATGCTTGCCCAAACATCTGTATAAATAATATCCGCTCCATCTGTCGCCATCTCCACATTGTCTGTGACAATGATACCGCCACCATGTTCCTTAGCAAGTTTCTCGGCCTTTATAGTAATTGCTTTATTTGGTTGGTACTCTTCAGGGGCAGCTATAGAGATTTCCATTCCCATCAGTGCTCCACCAATCATTAAGGAATGTGCCATGTTATTTCCATCGCCGATATAACACATTTTCATCCCTTTTAGTTTCCCTTTTAATTCCTTAATCGTCAGAAGATCTGCTAATACCTGGCAAGGATGATACTTGTCTGTTAATCCATTAATGACAGGAATAGTAGAATGATGAGCCAATTCTTCAATCCCTTCCTGGGAAAAAGTACGAATCATTATTCCATCCAAATATCCTGACAGGACCTTTGCTGTGTCTGAAATTGATTCTCCTCTACCAAGTTGCAGGTCTCCTGAACTTAAGAATATCCCTGTCCCTCCTAATTGATAAACACCAGCTTCAAAAGATACACGAGTGCGAGTGGAAGACTTTTCAAATATCATCCCAAGCGTCTTGCCTTTTAAGGGCTCTACAACATTTCCTTTCTTTTTTTGTTCTTTTAGATATTCCGCCAAATCGAGTAAGTAGTAAATTTCCTCTGGTGTATAATCAACTAATGACAAAAAGTCCCGTCCATGTAAATTCAGTTGTTTATTAGTGATTTCTGCTAATTCAATACCCATGATTCACAACCCTCATTTCAGTTAGTATATGAATTATTATGCAATAAAAAGAATAATTATACAATAATAATTTGCTTATTTCTTTAAAAATATTTAATTTACATGAAACAAGCTGAAAATTATTCCATTATAAGAACGATGACTTGTGCTATTGGTCTCACTTTTTAGTAATGTGCTCTATTAATTTAATATCCGCGGACTCGTGTTCAAGAGATATCATTTCATAAAAAAAGTACGATCAACAACAACCATTGATCGCACTCCTGTTTACTTTTAAACATTTGCTTGTATCCATTTAATTCTTTTTTTGTATAACCAATACTTTGAGATAATTGCCTTGAGGGAAATCTTTGTGGACCATAAAATCTCCTGGCAGGCGAAATTCCTCCAAAATTGAATAACCGACTTTCATTTCTTTAAATGCTTTCTCAACAAATCCTTTAAACTTTTTCATTCCAAATGTAGCATTATTAGTAGATGCAACAATCACACCATTCTTATCCGTAATTTCAATTGTATCTTTTAAAAGTGCCGGATAATCCTTCGCTGTACTAAATGTATGTTTTTTTGAACGTGCAAAGCTTGGTGGATCCAGGATAATCAGATCAAATTTCAGATTTTTGCGCTTAGCATATTTAAAATAATCAAATACATCCATTACACGAATGTCCTGCACCTCATAATCAATGCCGTTGACACTAAATTGCTCTATCGTTTTGCTTTTACTTCTTTTAGCCAAATCCACGCTAGTCGTCTTCTCTGCTCCCCCTAACGCAGCAGCCACGGAGAAGGCTCCTGTATAAGAAAAGGTATTTAATACATGCTTCCCTTTTGCATAGCGATCGCGTATCGCTTTTCGTACATCATGCTGATCCAGGAAAATACCAGTCATGGCACCGTCGTTTAGATAGGCTGCATAGCGAATACCATTCTCTGTAACAATAATTGGAAACTCTCCCCGTTCTCCTTTTACAAAATCATCGTCATCTAAATATTGACCTTTTGTATCAAACCGTTTCTTTTCATAAATTGCTTTATAATCTCCCAGTTCATCCAACACACGAATAACCTGTTCTTTGTAGGCATAAATCCCTTCACTATACCAATTGATAACGTAATAGCCATCATAATAGTCAATCGTAAATCCGCCTACGCCATCACCTTCCCCATTAAATATGCGAAACGCATTGGTTTGAAGGTCATCATAATAAGATTGCCTCTTGTTAATGGCAATTAGAATTTTGTTCTTAAAAAAGGAATAATCAATTTTAGTATTTTTATTGCGGGTGAGTATCCAACCAATTCCTTTATTCTGCTTACCGTAATAACCCTTGGCAATAAATTGATTCGAGTCATCGGTGAGGTGAACGATACTGCCTTCTTTTTTAAGCATTTCAACATTTTTTATTGTGTCTTTCGTAATCAACGGATACCCATTTTGATAGTTTCTTATAGCATTTGCTTTTACTTTTAATTCAACTACAGACTTCATATTTTCATCCTATCTGGTTTTTTTCCATTATCGCATGAGAAGCGAAAAAGGAAAAGATAAACACTGGTTTAGTACAAGCTATTGGTACTGATTCTTACGTTATCAGGGATCTGGATATAAAGCACCTGTTGCCCGTGCTCGAACAGATCATCTAGGATACTTTTTCCGGTCAATTGACGAAATGGAAACTCAGGAGTGAAAGCAGCATACTCTACTTCGGTTACTTCCGGTTTATAAATATGTAGAGTTTCTTTAGAAAGCTTCACGTTTGGCGGATAAACTTTTTTAGAGATATCTATATTGTCGACATATGCCGGTGTTTGATAAAAAGTAATCCGTACTTCATTTTCCAAACCATTCGAAGTATTTATCATGACAGTTACTCCTTCTGCATCATTATCTGGAGCCTGAATGTTTATATCAGTGGCTTCATAAGGATATTCCCATTTTTCACGAATATACTGCTTATTGATCTGATCTACTTGCCCTGTTTCAAGCAACTCATAGAGATAAGGAGCTTCCTCTTTTTCTTTCGCAGGCTTTTCTTGCTCTCTATTAGCCGTTGGCAATAGAAAGAAAACAAGCACGCAAAGCAGAAGAAAAATCACATAACCACTCAGCATCGCTCGCACCCGGTATCCATAGCTGTTAACATAACGTTGTAACAAAATAGAAATACTTACTAGTGCTACAATAAAAATGATAAAAATAATGACACTCATGCTCTAACCTCCTTTCTATTGGAAAGAAGCGTTGCCAGAGTAAATAGCAGAACTGCTGTAAAAAAGCCTTTTAAGAGAGACATTAGGAAAGAATGTTCATAAATGTAAAATTCGATCATATATGTTGTTAATTTGCTGCTACTCATTTCCAAAAGCAAGGTAGTTCCAATAACTATAACTGGTACCAGAATTATAAACATTCGATTCATTTGGGCAATGGAACCAATAAGATAACCTGCAGCGCAGGCAAGGAAAACATACAATATAACAATTATTGCCCCTCCTATAACTTCCGATAAAAGCATGGATGTGCCTGTATGCATAAACTCAGCAGTGAAAAAGGTGTAGACAACTAATTTAAGTAAAAACCCAGATAATATTGCCGTAACCCCACCAATGATACTAGCAATCGCCATAAAAATGATATTTGATAAATTGCTGCTTAACCGATTGGTTACAAAAATGTAATCATCTTCTCTATAAGCCTTGGTCGTTATTAATATGGCGCTTATAAAAGCCCAAATTAATGTCAGAACAACTACAATATCTGCTGAGTAATAGGTTATACTTACCGACATATTATAAGCGCTCGTTCCAGTCATTCCTACTCCATTAAGCGAAAACAAGATGCCAAGCACCTGTAAAACAATGAGGGAACTAAAAATGCCACTATAGGACCTTAATTTAAATTGCGTTTGCTTTTGCACCAATTTTCCTAATCTGACTTTATTTAAAGACATTATCTATTCCCTCCTTCCGCTGGTTCGTTAAGTATATGGCTAGATCGCTAACAGAAATGCTGGAAGTCTCTATACCGAGGCGTTTTGCTTGCTCTAATGGAAATGCTTCATTTTTAACAACCATAAATGTACGATTCATTTCGTTTGTTTTTTGGTATAATACCTTTTTGTTTGATGACCATTGGCTGACAATCTCCGTTCTTCCTGTCAACCCAATTGCGTATTCCTTAAATTCGTCCATAGGTAAATGAGCTAGTACTTCCCCTCTTTCTATGAGAAAAATATCTTCAATTAGATCCTCAATTTCATCAACATGATGACTGGAAATTAGTATAGTCCTTGGATTATTCAGATAATCTTTTAAGAGCGCTCTATAAAAATCTTTACGCACAGCGGCATCCATTCCTGTTGTTGGTTCATCAAACATAGTTAAGGCACAATGCGAGGCAAGCCCTATAATAGCGTTAAAAGTACTCTTTTTACCCTTTGATAGATTTTCATGGATATCCTTTGGGTTAAAGGAAAAATAGCTAAATAGACGTAGCGCAAGAGTTGTATCCCAGTTAGGGTAAAACCGCTCCGCTTCTTTTAATATCTCACTAAGGGTTAAGGAGGAATTAAAACGAAGCTGATCATCAATATAAATACTATTTACCGAGACAAATAGATTATTAAATGGTTGCTTGTTAAATACTCTTAAAGTACCGGATGTCTCCCTCCACATTCCAGCAATGACCTTCATTAGTGTTGTTTTGCCTGCACCGTTACGTCCAATTAAACCTGTAATGGTATCTTCTTTAATAGTAAATGAAAGGTTATGTAACGCATTTACTTTTCCTCGGATTTTATTTAATCCATCGCATTCGATTACATTCACTTTTTCTCCCCCTCTTTTTTGTACTCCTGTAACATGGCGATTAATTCTGGCTCACTCACCTGTAATTGCTCTGCTTCATCCACTAACTCTATAATCAATCTTTTTAAGACTACGTTTTTTCGTTTATCTCTAATACGTTCAATTGCCTGTGAGGCTACAAACTTACCCAAACCTCTCTTGTTGTAAAGTATCTTTTCGTCTGAAAGTACATTTAAACCCTTAGCGGCGGTAGCAGGATTAATTGTAAAGATTTCTGCAAGTTTATATTGAGAGTATACTTTTTCATCTTGTTTAAAATGCCCTTTAAGAATTTCCGTCTCTATCCATTCTGCAATTTGAATATAGATCGGTTTACTCGTCTCAGAATTAAGGTTCAAGTGTTTAACCTCCTAACCAGGTTAGTGCATTAGTCGTGTAATGTAGTATACTACCTTTTGTTAATTATTTCAATAATAATCTGAATCATTTCAAAAGCAGCCTAGGTAGAATTTTATTTATCCTTTTACACATAGGGTTATAATAGACATTCACGCCCAATTCCCCA
>NZ_BAZS01000045.1 GCF_001310895.1 Virgibacillus halodenitrificans JCM 12304
TTATCTTAAAATATAAATATTAAACAGATACTATAAAAATTTGCTGGTGTAATTGGACTTTATTCTTTAAAAAAAAGCTTTATTGAGAAAGAATACAATACAGAAACAAGAGAATCGTCCTATACATTTTTATAAAAAGGTATTGTTTGAAAAATGGTCATGCCAAATAACCCTTCTCCACTAGGATAGAAAGGCAGAATTTATATTTTATATTTTTAAAAAAATTATTATTAGGTAGTTCCCGCATTTTGGATCTTAAAAAAACAGTAATAATAATTTTTTAAAAAGATCCGATATTACTCGGTAATTGCTACGTAAGGATTGTAAAGTAATTTTTCTCTTCTTTCTCTTTTATAGTTACTGTCCCGTTTGATTTTAGAGATAGTACGTTCTTTTTGATTTAATTGCCTTTGGATAGCAAGATAAAATACTTTATTCCTATCATTACCATGAGCTTCGGCCTCATCTTTATAGATTTTTTCTACTTTTTCTTTAAATTCATACCAAGACTTATCTACCTGTGTAAATTGGCTATATATGAAGCTATATGCTGCTTCTAATTCACGGTCTAATATGATAAGGTTGTCGTTATATGATTCTTCCATAATGTAAGATATAAATGGTTTACTATCTTTAATAGCATGTTTTAAATTTAAGGATTGATATGGCAATGTTTTTACTTTAGTAAAATAATCATTTTTCACCTCTTCGAATAAGGTTTTAAGTCTTTGTTCAATTCTAGGAATAACATAAAAGTTTTTAATTGTATTACCAAAATTACCATTTTCCATCAGATTTTGAAAAGAATGGCTTCTATTTTTGAAAAAATCTTTTAAGCCTTCACGATATAATTGTATTCCTACATCACCGAATTCCTTATATATTTTTGCCTTTACCATATGGACCTTCTCTAAAGCTTTTACATCAAAGCTGTCTAAACTACATCCAAAATCTTTTGCGATAGATTTTAAATCCTGCAACGTTGCCAATCTTGTCATATCATAAATGTCACAAATTTGATCTTTTGTAACTAAATCTTTTGCTATACGAATATGAATGATATGATGTTTTTCTTCTTTATGACTCATTCGTTTCTTTCTTTTACCAGTTTTTTCAGCAAATGTATTTAATCTTTCTCTAAGATTTTTAGTATTTTTATTTAGTACTTCTCTGTTCGCTCCAAGTCGCACTTCAAAAAAACCTTTGTTAATTAAATCTAAAAGGTTGGATATCATATCTTCAAAACTAATAAAAAAGTCTAACTTTACATGCTTTGCATTTGTCCGGTTTTGATAAAGGTGTTCAATAGCTAAAGAATGTTCGTGGCCCGGTAGTTTTGCTGTTAGAATATAAAATAGGAATTGTAATTGGCGCTTGTATGATTTTTTAAATTCATCAGATTGAAAGAATTTATACAAGTTTATATAGTAGAAATTATGGTTCTCAGCTGTTGAAATAGTATTGAATTTACTATATAAGTAACCATCTTTACCCCGATAGATCCACTCAACTTTCTCCAGTCTTCCTAATGCTTCCTTTATTAGTCGCGGAGTCATAATATTAGCTGCTTCAATTTGTTCTAATGTTACATTAATTCGTTTGTCTAAATCTGTATTTGCCGCTAAAAATGGGATTAGACGAAGAGAAACAGATGAAAGACTCTTTAATATTTTTTGTTGTTTTAGCATTTCTCTACTTAACATTGTCATTACTTAACCCTCCAAAACTTGTGCAAAAAGAAAAGAACCCCAAATCTAAGTACGCCTTTGAACTAACAAAGACCTAACATAGATTTGGGGTTCTCCCTTTTTTATTATGAAATTTTGATTTAATCTTATAAAGTTTAGTATAGTTATTATATAGTAAACAATATAGAAATAGCAAGATGGATACTAAAAATAAAATTAATACTTTACATTATAACTACATTTACCATCTAAAGCAAATATATAAAAACAGTATCAACACTAATATAATGAGAAATCCCATCCTTATTTTAATTGATCTGCTAAAATCAAAATAAGGACGGGATTCTATAAAGAAATACAACCTAAACATCTTTATCACGCTAGTATAGAATGTTGGGTTATTCTAATCTTAGTATAACCAACTTTTTGTTATTTAAGTCATATTTGAGAAACTTAGCTTTATTGAGCAAAGAATAATATTCGCTCTTTCTTGAACTATTATTTGGACTATCGAAATTTTTATGGGTATACGCTCTTATTGAGGCTAATAAATGAAAGTTCAAGAAGATGTTATCAGAATTGGGAAATCTCAGTTCTTTTTTAAAATCATTCAAGTAATTGCTTGAATATGTAATGGAAAAAAGTTATGATATATTCAAATGAATATTTGAATGAGGTGATGATTTGAATAAAAAGGATACTTGTGAAGTTTTTTGTTATGACGAGGAAAAGGTTAATAGAATACAGGGTGATTTACAAACAGTAGATATTTCTGGTATTTCTCAAATGTTAAAAGCAATTGCCGATGAAAATAGAGCAAAAATCACCTATGCTCTGTGTCAAGATGATGAGCTATGTGTTTGTGATATAGCAAATATCTTAGGAGTTACGGTTGCTAATGCTTCTCATCATTTACGAACACTTTATAAGCAAAGGATTGTCAAATATCGGAAGGAAGGAAAGCTCTCCTTTTATTCGTTAAACGATAAACATATCAAACAAATTATGATGATTGCATTAACACACAAGAAAGAGGTGGAGGTAAATGTCTGAACAAGCAGAACAATCAGAATCAGAAATGACTTCCTACCGAGTACAAGGCTTTTCATGTGCAAATTGTGCAGGAAAATTTGAAAGAAATGTTAAGAAACTACCCAATGTTCAAGACGCAAGAGTTAATTTCGGCGCATCTAAAATATCCGTGTATGGTGATGCAACTGTTGAAGAATTAGAGAAAGCAGGAGCTTTTGAAAATCTTAAAGTAATGCCTGAAAAACCAAAACGGCAAGCACCAATTGTTGTTCATCAGGATAAAAATGTGTACCGGGTTGAAGGATTTTCGTGTGCTAATTGTGCGGGTAAATTCGAAAAGAATGTAAAAAAATTATCAGGGGTTCAGGATGCAAAAGTAAATTTTGGTGCGTCTAAAATCGAGGTATATGGCGATACAAACATTGAAGAATTAGAAAAAGCCGGTGCTTTTGAAAATCTTAAAGTGACTCAAGATAAACCATTAAGGGAAGAGAAACAAGAGGTTAAAGAAGAAAAAGAGCCATTTTATAAAAAACACAGCACGTTACTATATGCTACTTTATTAATCGTTTTTGGTTATATTTCTCAGTTTGTTAATGGAGAGGAAAATATTATTACTTCCCTATTGTTTGCAGCAGCGATAGTAATTGGCGGATATTCACTCTTTAAAGTCGGGTTTCAAAACTTGCTACATTTTGAATTTGACATGAAAACCCTTATGACAGTGGCAATTATTGGAGCAGCTATTATTGGGGAATGGGCAGAAGGTGCAATTGTTGTTATTCTTTTTGCAATTAGTGAAGCTCTAGAAAGATTCTCTATGGATCGAGCAAGACAATCGATTCGATCTCTAATGGATATTGCTCCTAAAAAGGCGCTTGTTAGAAGAAATGGGCAAGAAATGATGATTCATGTTGATGATATTGCTGTTGGCGATATTATGATTGTGAAACCCGGTCAAAAGCTTGCTATGGATGGTGTAGTAGTAAATGGTTACTCTGCTGTTAATCAAGCGGCTATTACAGGCGAGTCAGTCCCTGTCGAGAAAACGATGGATGATGAAGTTTTTGCAGGAACATTAAATGAAGAGGGAATACTTGAGGTTAAAGTAACAAAGCTGGTTGAAGATACAACAATCTCCAAAATCATTCACCTTGTTGAAGAGGCTCAAGGGGAACGTGCGCCATCTCAAGCGTTTGTAGATAAATTCGCAAAATATTATACACCTATTATTATGATTATCGCAGGACTGGTTGCTGTTGTGCCACCATTATTATTTGGTGGGAGCTGGGGAACATGGGTTTACCAAGGGCTAGCTGTTCTTGTCGTTGGTTGCCCTTGTGCATTAGTTATTTCAACCCCAATTTCTATTGTCTCAGCAATTGGAAATGCAGCTAAAAAAGGTGTGCTTATCAAAGGCGGAATTTATCTAGAAGAAATGGGCGCCTTAAAAGCGATTGCCTTTGATAAAACGGGTACATTAACAAAAGGGATTCCAGTTGTAACAGATTTTAACGTATTGAATAATCAGGTAAATGCAGAAGAAATGTTATCTATCATTACTGCATTAGAATATCGTTCCGGGCATCCATTAGCTTCAGCCGTTATGAAAAAAGCAGAAGAGGAGAACATTACCTACACTCATATAATCGTGGATGATTTCTCTTCTATCACAGGAAAAGGAATTAAGGGGACTATCAGCGGCACGACTTATTACATTGGAAATCCGAAATTATTTGAGAATCTATCAGTCGATTTTAATAACGAGCAAGATCAACTTATTAAGACCCTTCAAAATCAAGGGAAAACTGCAATGGTTGTTGGAACTGAAAAAGAAATCCTTGCTGTCATTGCAGTAGCTGATGAAGTACGTGAATCCAGCAAGGAAATTATTCATAAGTTACATCAACTTGGAATCAAAAAAACCATCATGCTTACAGGTGACAACAAAGGTACAGCCAATGCAATTGGAGGTCATGTTGGGGTAACGGATATCCAAGCAGAACTATTGCCACAAGACAAATTAGAATTTATTAAACAATTGAGATCTAAATATGGCAACGTAGCGATGGTTGGAGATGGTGTCAATGATGCCCCTGCGTTAGCTGCCTCTACTGTTGGAATCGCAATGGGTGGAGCTGGTACAGATACTGCCCTTGAAACAGCAGATGTAGCTTTAATGGGAGACGATTTAAGAAAACTTCCATTTTCTGTGAAACTAAGCCGAAAAGCACTGACTATAATTAAGCAAAATATCACATTCGCATTAGCTATTAAATTCATTGCCTTATTATTGGTTATCCCCGGTTGGCTAACACTTTGGATTGCCATCCTTTCAGATATGGGAGCAACTCTTTTAGTCGCTTTAAATGGTTTAAGGTTAATGCGGGTAAAAGAAAATTAATATATAAATATGTGTGTGTAAAATTAAGGGCTTTTCTTGCCATTGAAAAGCCCTATCCAGAAGTATTGGAGATGAAATAATGATTGCAACGGCACTTACAGCAGCTGCAGTTTATGTAGCAACAGGGATTGACTATCTTATTATTTTAATCCTTTTGTTTTCGCAAATAAAAAAAGGGCAAGCAAAACATATATGGATTGGACAATACATAGGTACAGCAATTATTATAGCTGCAAGTCTATTGGTTGCCCTCGGTATTACATGGTTAATTCCTGAGCAATGGGTTTTAGGTCTCCTTGGGCTTATTCCCCTTTATTTGGGTATTAAGATTTGGATCAAGGGTGAGGAAGATGAAGATGATAGCAATATATTATCTTTATTTTCCTCCAATCGGTTTAATCAATTATATTTAACAGTTATATTTATTGTGCTGTCTTCCAGTGCAGATGACTTTTCTATTTATATACCTTATTTCACAGCATTAAACGCGGTTGAAATTCTTATTGCTAGTATTGTCTTTTTCATTATGGTTGGGGTTTTATGTTATGTCAGCTATCGCTTAGCTTCCTTGGATTTTGTATCAGAAAAAGTTGAGAAATATGAACGTTGGATTGTTCCAATTGTTTTATAGGGCTAGGGATTTATATTATGTTTGAAAATGGCACATTAAATGCATTATTCTCATTCCAATTTTAACAAACCGGGTGCGTTGATCCAAGAAGGATTCACGCACCCTTGTTGTTGAAGTTATTATGCTACAGGGTAGTGCAATAGTGGCGTAATACGATTGAATCAAGATTTCACTTTAGCACTTATTATTTTTATTGCTACATTAATTTTCGTTATTTGGCAGCCTAAAGGATTAAATATCGGTTGGTCTGCCTGTGCTGGAGCAATCATTGCTCTTTTAGTAGGAGTTGTTGGATTTAGTGATGTCTTAGAAGTAATAGACATTACTTGGAACGCAACATTATCGTTTGTTGCAATCATCCTTATTTCATTAATATTAGATCAAATTGGTTTGTTTGAGTGGGCCGCTCTACATATGGCGAGGATTGCAAAAGGAAATGGAATTAAAATGTTTGTCTATGTGAGTATTTTAGGTGCGATTGTTGCTGCATTATTCGCCAATGATGGTGCTGCATTAATATTAACACCAATTGTACTTGCAATGGTTCGTCATTTGAAATTCAAGGAAAAAATGGTCTTTCCGTTTATTATTGCTAGTGGTTTTATTGCTGATACAACATCATTACCCTTTATCTAAGTAACTTGGTAAATATTGTTTCTGCTGATTTTTTTGGAATTGGATTCCTCGAATATGCTGTGAGGATGGTTATTCCAAACATTTTTTCACTAATTGCAACGATTACCGTCTTACTCATTTATTTCAGAAAAAGTATCCCTAAAACATACGATTTGTCTAAACTAAGAAAACCAGTAGAAGCGATCAAGGACCAAAAATTGTTCCGTTTGTCTTGGTTTGTTTTAACGGTATTATTAATTGGTTACTTTACTAGTGAATTCATTCATATTCCTGTTTCCATTGTGGCAGGTATTGTTGCGATACTTTTTATTCTGATGGCTAGAAGAAGCGAAGTAGTTGATACAAAATCAGCAATTAAAGGAGCGCCTTGGAATATTGTTTTTTTCTCAATAGGAATGTATGTCGTTGTTTATGGATTAGGGAATGCAGGACTTACTTCTGTCTTGGCAGGTGTTATTCAAGAAGTGGCTGAAGAAGGATTGTTAATTGCTACCGTTTCTATGGGCTTTATAGCAGCTATTCTATCTGCAATTATGAATAATATGCCAACTGTTATGATTGATGCTTTGGCAATTGCAGAAACAAATACATCAGGTGTAATACGAGAGGCACTTGTTTATGCGAATATTATAGGATCTGATTTAGGACCAAAAATCACTCCAATTGGGTCACTCGCCACATTGGTATGGCTTCACGTTTTATCCCAAAAAGGGGTGAAAATATCCTGGGGAACATATTTTAAAACTGGGGTTGTTTTAACGATACCCATCCTATTGATAACATTAATTGGACTTTATATTTCATTACTATTTTTCTAAAGGAGAATGAGCTATGACAAAAAAATAATCTACTTTCTATGTACTGGGAATTCGTGCCGAAGCCAAATGGCAGAGGGTTGGGCAAAAAAATACTTAAACCATGAGGAATGGGAAGTTAAAAGTGGTGGAATTGAAGCACACGGACTGAACCCGAATGCAGTTAAAGCAATGAAAGAAGCAGGAATTGACATATCAAATCAAACATCGGATATTATCGATTCTGAAATACTAAACAACGCAGCTTTAACTGTTACCCTTTGTGGTGATGCAAAAGATAAATGTCCTGTTACACCACCTAAAGTCAAAAGGGAACACTGGGGATTTGATGATCCTGCAAGAGCAGAAGGAACGGAAGAAGAAAAATGGGCAGTTTTCCAGCGTGTTCGTGATGAAATTGGCAATCGAATCAAACACTTTGCTGAGACAGGGGAATAAAAAAACACCAAGAAATCCTCTTGGTGTTTTCTCTTGTAATATATAAGTCTTTACTAATAAATATTGTGAATAATTCATTTAAACTAACGGAAGTTTGATGAAATAAGTGTTAGGATTACCTTCAATAGACAATCAATTAGACATTGGTCGTATATTGAAGGTTCTTTGATTTGCAAAATACAATCATTTCATGCATGAGTTAAAGTTTTATGTTAAACGGGTTAAACAGTAACATCGATTATCATGATTAAAAAGGAATGATCACAATTACAGTCGCTCCTTTATAAAGAGATTACGATTAAATTAATCCTTATGATAATTTTTTAATGCTAATTTGGTGGCATAATACACAACGATACCGATAGATGCAAGGTTAAGTATCCATCCAAGTAACCCATAACCCATCATATTCATCATCCCCATTATACGGGATCACCTCTTTAATCTATAAATTATACATCATATCACGGAATTCAGTATCGTTTTGCATCATACCATTGTCGCCATGACAGTTATTAAACATTTCTTCCTGCTGTTCTGATGATAAATTAGGATGCATTTCTTCAATATGCGGTTGCATTTCCTCAAAGTTGAAGATGCCATTTCCATTTGATTCGGCCGCAACAAAAGTTGCACTTCCTAATAGAACCGCTCCAGTTAATAACCCTACTACTAATTTTTTCATATAAAACATCTCCTTTCTTAACTACATCATACCTTTCATATATGGAGAATTTGTGGTGAACTTATGTGGAAGTTGTGAAGATTATCATTTTCATTTTAATTGATGATACTATATGAAAGAGGTGGTTTAACATGACTAAAATTCTTATTGTTGACGATGAAGATATGATTCTTGAAGTGTTAGAAGCTTATTTTGAAAAAGAGGGATGGGAAACCATTCTTGCCTCTAATGGAATAGAAGCATTAAAAAAAATAAAAGAAAATAATCCGGATATTATTATTTTAGATCTTATGCTACCAGATATATCAGGTGAAGAGATATGTAGATTAACGAGAAATGAAAGTGATGTTCCTATCATTATGTTAACAGCAAAATCGACAGAAGACGATTTAATTAACGGAATCGTTATTGGGGCGGATGACTATGTTACAAAGCCTTTTAGTCCAAGAGAAGTCGTAATAAGGGCTAAGGCTATTTTACGTAGGTTAAAAAGAATAAATAGTGGAAACCATTTATCGTTCAATGAAGGAAAGCTAACAATAGATCTTTTAAAGAAGGAAATTACATTGAATAATCAGATCATCCCACTAACTCCTATTGAGTATAAGCTTTTAATAGCTATGGCAAGCTACCCCGGGCGAGTTTACAGTCGTTTGGATTTACTGGAAAAGATTCAGGATGATGGAACTTATTTTGAAGGATATGAACGAAGTGTTGATACGCATATAAAAAACCTTCGGAAAAAGATTGAAACAGATTCTCGTCACCCAGAATATATTTTAACTGTTTTTGGGATGGGATATAGGTTTGGAGGAACATCTGATGCGTCGATTGACACTTCGTTCTAAAATCCTGTTTTACCTATTAGTTGTGTCACTTTGTGGTATTTTTCTTACTAGTTTCTCTATATTATGGGGGTTTGAAGATCAATTCAACGAATATTTACAAAATAATAGAGAGCAAAGCAGTAAACTTATAGAAAATGAAGCAATTAATTCTTATAAAGAAACAGGGGAACTTATTGATAACCAACTAACAAATTTAATGCATCAACAAGCTATGACGGATAATTTATTTTATAGAATTTCTGATGAAGACGGACAAATAATAGCTGATACAACGATGATGCTTGGAATGATGGATAGCATGGGGATGCATTCGGAAACCGATATGAAAACGGAATACCAGACACATTCTTATGATTTAACATTTGATGAAAGACATATAGGCAATATGGAAGTTTATTACCCAGAGGAAATGATAGGGGAAGACATTGCTTTTTTAAATACAATTAAATCGAATATTTATCTTGCTATTATTGTTACAGTTGTTTTAGCGTTCGTGTTTAGCCTATTGTTTTCTAAGCGCCTAACAACTGGGTTTCGAAAATTATCAAAAGCTATTCAAGAATTACAAGACCATAAATGGCGAACGCGTGTACCAGTTAAGGAATTGTCAAATGAAATGAAGCCACTTGGTGAATCGTTTAACCGACTTGCTGAATCATTATCAAAAGAAGAGGTGCTTCGTAAACAGTTTACTGCTGATTTTGCTCACGAAATACGAACCCCACTTGCGACACTAAGAAGTCAAATGGAAGCTTTTCAGGATGGGATATTTGAGCCAACGCCAAAAAGGTTGCAGCAAAGTCATGATGAATTGATGCGTTTAGTGCGCCTTGTCGGTGAATTAGAAGAGTTACTTGCCGCTGAAAATCCACAAATAAAGTTGAACAAAACTAATATAGAAGCAGGTGAAATATTACGTTTAATGGAAGGACAATTTTTGTCAGTATTTCAGGATAAAGGTGTTATATTAAACATTCAAAAACCTAAAAGAGAATATTGGTTTAAAGCGGATCGTGATCGTGTTGCACAGATTTTGACGAATATAATAAATAACGCTCTTCAATATACCCCAAAAGGAAAAAAGGTATCGATAAAGCTAGAGGGTTCTACTGATTATATAGGTTTCCTTGTGAAAGATGAAGGGATTGGAATTGCTGAGGAAGACATTCCTTATCTTTATGAAAGGTTTTATCGTGGGGATAAATCCAGAGATAGGAAATCAGGTGGAATAGGTATTGGATTGTCCATTGTGAAGGCATTAGTAGATGCACATCAAGGGAAAATTCAGATAGATAGTAGATTAAATATTGGAACGAAGGTTTCTATTCTTTTTCCAAAGCATTGAAGGAATGTATGTTTAATGTGATTTATTTGAAGTATTTACCAAACTATAAGACCCTAGTAACGCTCTAAGTTGAAAACTTGGAGCGTTTTTCGCTAAGTAAATATTATTATCTTAACTAAGCATAAGGAATATCTAAACTCATTAATAATGAAATTACAGTTTTATGCAGTTAACTCTTTTATGTTTATTTTTAAATACATAAACCTCCTATGGGTATATCATAATGCATGTTAACAGTGAATACAATAAAAGTGTGGACAAACTAAGATTGGGGTTGAAATAATGTCAATTTCATTATTTTTTATACTTTTGTTGTGTGCCACCCAAGTTATAACAACCATTATATATGTAGCGTATTACCGAAATTGGGTAACTAAAATGAATGGAATGTTGATTTCCATGTCATTAGGGATGTCGGCAGGAATTCTAATGGGAACTATTTTAGGAGTCATCTATCATGGTGATTTATTTAAATCAACCATTTACGCTATATTGATTGGATTGGTTGTTGGTTTTTTAGCAGGATTACCTATAGGTCTTCCTGCTGTCATTGATGGCATACTTTCTGGACTAATGGGGGGATGATGGGAGCCATGCTTGGAGATATGGTAGCAATGACTAGGCCGAATGCAATCATTAATATTATAGCTGTGATGATAACAATGATTTTGTTACTTGTTTTATATACAGCAGAAGAATCCATACGTAAACAAGCCAACCAACAAATTCTTTCCTTTTTTAAATATCCATTCTTAATGATTTTTACCATTGCAATATTGTTTTTGGTATTGAATTACATTGGTCCACTCGATTTTCCCTTTTTAGATAAAAGTGGGCATTAATAACAGATTTTCATTAAACAGCATATATTAAAGGGAATTTATTTAATGAAAGGTGAGTTATATGTCAACTTTACCATCCGTAGACCTTGGCTTAATGGCAGAACATTTGTCTACACACGAGGGAATGATTAATAAATTAAAAGTCTATCATATTAACACTACAAATTCAGATTTGAAAAGTATTATTGCTCTCCAGATAAATGTAATGATGTCGCATGTTAGGGTAATGTTATCTTTAATTAATCCTGATAATAATGAGTATGTTGAAGTTCCGGATTTAGATATGTATGATGTAAGCAACCGAAGAGTAGAAGGTACAGGGGTTAATAAATACAACGATAAATGGATTGCATTAGAAGCACGTGCTGGAGCCAAATTGATGTCAAATGAAAATTATACTTCTGCTTTATTAATGAAAGATAGAAATGTTAGAAATGCGCATGTGGAAATGGCTTTGCAACAGTTAGAAATTCAAAAAAGATATTCTGATTTTATCAACCGTATGGGTTGGTCATTTGTCCCCAAAGCAGACACTGAGGAACAAATAAAAACCTATCAACATTTTCAACACTTGTTAAATAATTAAATATAGAAAAAGTCTTAATCATAACTTTAAACTAATAAAAACGGTGACGCAAGTTCACCGTTTTTATATTTAAGATGCCATTGTTCGGCAAATGTCTGCACATTTAAAACAGGACTCTGCACACTTTTGGCAGTGATGAGCATGGTTATGTTGTTCACACGTTTTTCCACATGCTTCACAAACTTCAGCACAAAGCTTACAAATCTGCTTAGCAAAAGGGCTATCCGATTGCATTGCTTTTGCTGCTAATGCGCAAATGTCTGCACATTCTCTATTATAGCGGATACAGTCAGCCATCATTTTTACATTCTCTTCTTTTAAACAAGCATCATAACACCCATTACAAGCTTCCATACATTCTAAACAAGCTTTAATACACTCTTCATAAGACACGGCCATCTGAAAATTCCCCTTTGCTTCAAGATTAAATACAAATTTTACTATTCCCTTGACATTGTATTTTATCCAACAAGGCTGCTTCAATATTAGTGTGAATTTTTATTTTCCATATTATTATCAGGTATTAATCTAATTCAGTTCGTTTACAGTCAGTGGTAACGAGGATAAAAGGGAGCCAAAAAATTTCTAAATAGTAAAATTAAGCAAAAAAGAATCGAGTGCTTTATCTTTGATAACACTCGATTCTAATGGGAATATTATAAAACTATATAATTTTTTTCTATTACCCTTTATTTTGTATTTTTTAATTTAAAAGATATCACGGGGAAATACGACTAGATTAATTGCATTGTTGTTATACAAGTATTATCACCTTCAAAAGTGGAAATCTCAGATTGAGTTGTCTTTCCATCGTATTGAATCGTCACGTTGTATGTTTTGTCACGTGGTAACCAAAAATCAATAAATCCATTCTTTAATGATGTCATGGTTTCATCCACAACTACATTACCTTCTTCATCTTCAATATAAACATCAAATTCTTTTTCCACTAATTCCCCTTGGCAGCCAGTTAAACTATGATTGGTACAAGGGTGTGTTGTCTCAACAAATGGTGCGATGGAAACAAAAAATTCATCTTCGGGAAGATCGTAGGTGGTTTCTTTATCACCGCTATCAGTGACAATAAGCTCTTCTGAAGTAATAGAAGCAGACACATCATCGGAATCCCCGACACTGTAATCTTGGACCATTTTCTTGATGTCTTGTGGTTCTTTTTCATTTGATGTACTTTCGCTTTCACTACAAGCAGCAACTATTAAAATAAGTAATAATCCAAAAACTGCCAATAATCCTTTTTTCATATATTGTTCGACTCCTCTTTCATCCAATTTGTTAAATGTTAATATATACTACCATGTAAAACGAGTGATATTCTACTTGTAACAAAATCTACAAGACAAATTATAATGCTTAAATATGCATTATTCGTGCAGATGTAATAGATAAATTATGGAAAATATATTTTAAAATCCATAAAAACCAAACCATCCAGCTAAGAAGGAAGTTAATTTCGTCAACCAATCAAAGAATAGTGCTACTCCCATGAAAATCATAATGTATCCACCAATTTTAATTAACTTTAGGCTATGTTTTTTAATCCATTTAATTTTACCAATAAACAATGCTAATAATAGAAAGGGAATCGAAAAACCTAAAACATAACTAATCATCATAATCATACCAACATCAGGATTTGTTGCAGCTAATGATAACACAATAGCTAGTATTGGACCGGTACAAGGAGTCCATCCCAAGGAGAATGCCATTCCAATGATGAAAGAACCAACATAACCACCGGGACGATTTTTGAATGTGATTTTTTTGTTTTTCATTAGAAATTTAAAATTAAAAATTCCGACAATCACTAGTCCAAAGAAAATGATTAAAATAGCACCAATTTGTCTAATCGCATCTTGGTAGGTTAATAAGAATTCCGATATATAAGAGGTGGTAAAACCAATCATAATAAAAATGCTTGAGAACCCTAGTAAAAATAGAACGGTATGTAAAAGAGCCTTTTTATTCATTTTTTTATTTTCTTCATTTATCTCACTTACGCTCATTCCGGTAATATAAGATAAAAATGCCGGATATAATGGTAATACACACGGTGAGATAAAAGAAAGGAAACCAGCACCAAAAGCTAGAAATATATTTATTTCATTCAAAGATTTTATCCCCCTTTTTAAAAAAATTGCGGTCTATTGTTTTGGTAATATTTCTTTAAAGTAACTCTCCAAACTTTCTAATGATAAGGCCCCATTTACAATTCTCTGAATTTTTCCATCCGGATTAATGAATATGGAACTTGGAATTGGTCCTATTTTGTATAAATCCCTGACTTCTCCTGTTTTATCATGGGGAATTGGAAAAGTTAGATCATATTTATCAATAAATCGATCTACAACCAATTCCGTATTATCTAAACTAACTGCAATTATTTCAATTCCTTTTTCTTTATATACGGGATAAAGTTCTTGCATGTAAGGCATTTCTTCCTCACATGGTTTACACCAAGTACCCCAAAAGTTTAGCATAATTCCTTTTCCTTTAAAATCACTTAGTCGTATAGATTCTAATTCATTATTTTTATTAATTTGTTTTAATTCAAAGTCAGGTGCTTCATCTCCGACTTGATAAATGGTTTTATCCGCTTGTATATTGGACACTAATGCAAATATAATAGCTCCAACCATTACAATTAATATAGAAGTTCTAAAAATTAATCGATTTTTCCTTTTATTTTTCTTCTTCTTTTTCGTTTCCTCCAAACTCATAAGTATGTATCACTCCTTATAGAAATATAGTATAACGGTGGTATTATAAAGACACTCTCTGTTAGATTACGTTACAAGTTTGCAGAAATTAAGCAGATTCTTTGTACTATTTATGAACAGAAATTTACCTACAGAAAAATAAAAGGCTAAGCAATACCATACATGCTTAGCCAATTTATTTCTATTAATCGATTTTTAATAATTGAGCGTTTATTGCACAAATAATGGTACTAAGTGACATAACTGCAGCTCCAACGGCAGGGGTTATGACAAACCCAACATTGTACAATACACCTGCAGCTAAAGGAATAGCAATGATGTTATACCCAGCAGCCCATCCTAAATTTTGAACCATTTTCCTGCGACTTGCCTTAGACAATTTAATGATATTTAAAATGTCTACTGGATTACTGTTAACTAGTATAACATCAGCTGTTTCAATCGCAACGTCTGTACCCGCACCAATAGCAATTCCCAAATCAGCTTCTGCTAAAGCGGGGGCATCATTAATTCCATCTCCAATCATCGCCACTTTTTTTCCGTTTTGTTTTAAATATTTCACATTATTTGATTTCTCATGGGGAAGTACTTCAGCGATGACTTTGGAAATACCCAGTTTTTCTCCTACATAATTTGCTACACGTGTGTTGTCACCAGTCATCATAACCGTCTCTATACCACGGTCATTTAATTCTTTAATAACTTTATAAGAAGATTCACGGATGATATCAGCTAGGGCTATCATTCCTTGTAAGACATTATCTTTAAGGACAAATATGACTGTTTTCCCCTGTAAAGCCAGTTGGTCATAAGTTTTTTCATCAAAAGAAATTTTATTTGCTTTCATAGCACCGGGACTAATAACAGCAATTTCTGCATCACCGATTTTAGCTACTAACCCTTTCCCAGTTAAATTCTGATAATCCTTAACATCAAAGGGTTTCAAATTACGATTATTTCCTTCTTTCACAATTCCTTTAGCAATTGGATGGTCTGATTGTGTTTCAACAGAATATGCTAATTTCAATAATTCTTCTTCACTAATACCCTCGCTTGGATGGATATCTGTAACACCAAAATTACCTTCCGTAAGTGTCCCTGTTTTGTCAAACACCACTCGGTCCACTTTAAATGCACTTTCAAATGCTACTCTATTCCGAATTAACAAGCCATTTTTAGCTGCAATGGAAGTAGATCTAGATGTTACTAGTGGTGTTGCCAAACCAAGGGCATGTGGACAAGCAATAATTAAAACGGTAACCATTCGTTCCAAAGCAAAGTCTAAATCCCCGTTAGTCCACCAAACTGCAAAGGTTATAATCCCTACTACAAGAGCAACATAGAATAACCATTTAGCAGCAATATCCGCAAAGCCTTGGGCCTTTGATTTCGATTTTTCTGCATCGCTTACCAATTTAATAACTTGGGATAGGTAGGTGTCATTTCCTGTTTTACTTACCTTAATTTTTAATACACCATCACCATTGACGGAACCACCTATCGCTTCCATTCCGGGCGCTTTTTCAACAGGGACAGATTCTCCAGTAAGCATCGACTCATCGACGGTAGATTCTCCTTCGTAAATTTCACCATCAATTGGAATCTTTTCACCCGATTTAACTAAAATTTGGTCACCCGGTTGTAAATCTTCGACTGTTACCTCAACAATATTTCCGGATTTGTCCAGTTTATGGGCCTCTTTTGGCATTAACTTGATTAGCTCTTCCAATGCCTTTGAAGCACCCATAAGGGATTTCATTTCTATCCAATGTCCTAACAACATAATTACAATAAGAGTAGCTAGTTCAAAGAAGAAATCACTGCCTTTTATAAAGAATGCTGTCAGTGTGCTATATACATAAGCGGCGATGATAGCTAAAGAAATTAACATCATCATTGCAGGAGATTTCTCCTTTAACTCATCCCATGCACCAAGTAAAAATGGTTTTCCACCATAGAAAAAGACAATTGTGGAAAGCAAGAAAAGTAAGAGGGTATCACCTGTGAAATTTACCTCATATCCAAACAGCATTTGAATCATTGGGGATAAGTATAAAATAGGAATTGATAAAACCAGGGATATCCAAAAACGTTTCTTAAAATCTTCTACCATATGTTCGTGATGTCCGCCGTGTCCACCATGATGCCCACTATGTCCATGACTGTGATCGTGATTTTTTTGTTCTCCATGTCCATGTTTGTGATAACCATGCATATCTTCATGTTCATGATTATGATGTTGATGGCTAAGATGTTTTTGTTCCTCATGTTGTTTATGATTATGATGGTCATGTTCTCTATGCTTATTGTGATTGTGTGGATTCCCTTCATTTCCTTTGTTCTTCATTATTACTCCTCCTTTGGTACGGATATTTAGATGAATTTCCTATTATTTTCTGTATTTTTCATCTCTCTATCCATACTATACCATACTATACCCCTGTATAGTATTAATAAGGCTTTGATTTTTGTAAAAGTTTTGTGTCAAAACAAAAGGTCTTTTTTTACATTTGTATTAAAGACCTTTTTTTATACCTATAATGAAGGCTTGTTTATCCATTTGTATCCAATACCCCAAACAGTTATTAAATAATCATCGATTGGAAATCCAGATTGCCGAATTTTATCTCGCATGTTCCGTACATGGGAATCAACTGTTCTTCCTTCTGTGTGTGAATCGTATCCCCAAATTAATTCAATTAATTGTTCTCTAGTAAACACTTGGTTTGGTTTTCTTATAAAATAACCTAGCATGGTAAATTCCTTTGGTGTTAACTTTAATGTATTATTTTTATATGATAACTCAAACTCATCTTCATTCCATAAGAGACCATTTACTTCAATCTTCTTCGCAGGTTTCATTCTACGTAATACCGCTTCTATTCTTGCTAATAGCTCATCTTCGTCAAAGGGTTTCGTTACATAATCATCTGCACCTAATTTTAACCCTTTTACAATATCCTCTTTCTGTTCACGAGCAGTTACCATGATGATAGGGATGTCCGAATCCTTTCTAATTTCTTGGCATAACTCCCAGCCGTTCATTTCAGGCATCATAATATCTATAAGTACTATGTCAAAAGTTTCTTCTTTTAAAAACGATAATGCTTCTTTAGCACTAATAGCTTTTTTACATATATAACTATGTGGTCTCAAATATAACGCTAATAAATCTAGCATTCGTTTTTCATCATCTACTAATAGAGCTTTAACCATTATATTCACCTCTTGTTAAATGAACAATAACTCTTGTACCCTTTCCAAGTTCACTTTCGATTTCAATCGTACCTCCGTGAGATTCTATAATTTCTTTTGCAATAGCTAATCCTAATCCCGTTCCACCGCTTTCTCTGGAACGCGACTTTTCTACACGGTATAACCGTTCAAATAGATAAGGTAACTCCTCTTTTGGAATTCCTTCTCCTTCATCTGAAATAGTTATAGTAATTTCTCTATCATACTGGGTTACCTCTAATGATATAGACTTTCCTTCGGGTGTATGTTTTCTGGCATTATCCAGTATATTTAATAAAACCTGTTGGATCCTATCGGGATCAATATTACCTATGATATCTACTGGGCATGAAGCAAAAAGTGTAATATTTTTTTCTTCCAGTACTGGAGAAATTCGTTCTTCAATCGTTTGGATTAGTTGTCTAAAATTAACATTTTTTCGATTAATTACAAACCTATTTTCATCCATTCTTGCAAGGTCAAATAGATTTTTAACTAGAACCGTCAAATGCTCTGTTTCTTCCCGTATAATATCCAGATATTCTTTTCTTTCTTCATCTGTTATGTCTTGCTTATTTATAATATCCGCATATCCTTTTATATAGGTTAATGGCGTTCTAAGTTCGTGAGAGATACTTGCCAAAAATTCATTTCTGTCATTTTTTAATCGTTCTAGATCACTAGATAGCCTCATGATAGAACCAGCTAATTCTCCTAGTTCATCTTTTCGTTCCTTATGTAATTCCACTTTATTTTTTCCCTTGCTTAGTTGTTCTGTGGCTTCTTTCATTTTCATTAATGGTAACGTAATAAAACGAGAAAGAATAAAGACGGTAAAAATTGTTAGAACAATGGTGATTAATCCAACTATGACAAATTGATCACTCAAATGATTAACCATATTTTTTACAATATTGGTATTAGCAAACATAAAGACATGCCCTTGATGTTCTTCATCAATAGTGATGGGGCTATCAACCGCTATATATTGTTTTTCTGACCAACGCTGTTCTACTACTTTTCCTACACTGGGTATATCCTTATAATCCGTATGAACAATTACTTCAAACATTTCCTTTTCAACAGGATCGGAATTAATGATGATGTTACCATTGGCATCGGTAATAATAACAGCAAATTCCGATTCTGACTCCATGATAGCAACATGCTCCAACGTTGATGAATCAAAGTTATTTTCCAAGACAGCACTATGTGTATTGGCACGAGCTAATAAACTATCCATCACTTCATCAATACGTTCATTTGCTATATTTGTATATAGAATAAAATAAACAAAAACCTCGATAATTAACATGAACACAAAGAATAATAGTCCAATTTTTAAGGATAATTTATTAAACATAATTGACCTCTTTTACCAGTAAGTTAAAGTATCCAAAATACCTATAATAAGAATGATAACTCCTGCAAGTTTCTGCACTAGTGACCCTATTTTTCTGCTTCTCTTTAATATAATGCCACTTGCCCCAAAATACCAAATAAGAAAAATAATTAATAAAAGTGGAAGTGAGGTTCCAATTCCAAATACAGAAGGTAATACAAATCCATATGATGTTTCTAATACAACTGGCATTAAGGTTAGTATAAATAATACAAACATAGTAGGGCAAAATGCTAACGTAAAACTCGCACCCATTAAAAAGCTTCCTAGATAACTATCTTTAAATTTAGTGGGTATTTTAAACGTTTTTCCTGTTTTTCTCCAGCTAAATAACCCTATCATAAATAAACCAACCAGTATAAGTAAAGGCCCAATTGCTTTTCTTAGAATCGGAAACATTTGTGTTAGAGTACTGTGTATTTCCTTCCCAAGTAACCAGACTACTAAACCGATTATTGAAAAAACAACTACCTTACCTAAAACAAATAGAAATACGTGTAACCAAGGGACTTTTTCGACTAATGATCTGTTACCGTAAATAGTCATTGCACTGATATTGCCTGTTAGCTGACAAGGAGCAACGGCGCCAATTAATCCAAGAAAAAATGCAAATAACAGTGGAATGTGTTCATATCCATATGCAATTTGCTGAAGTGGTCCATTTAGCATAATGCCTATTTCATTAAAAAGTTCGAACATATCAACTCACTCACTTTGAATTTAATAGTTTTATCCATTAACTAACATATAAAAAATATGTCCATTTTTTGTGCAGATTTCAGCAAAAATTAATCTAGGGTAATAACAACAATGAGGATAAAGGATCTCTTAATATTGTTTAGGATAAAATTTTGTCCACTTTTTATTACTTTACATACATTAGGGGGGTATAGTATTATATAGTGAAAGGATGATGTTTGCATCAAAATTCTGTTTAATTTGTATATAGATATATTTTATCCATTGTTACCAGAAACATTGAAAATAGGGGAGATAAGAATATGGAGAATAAAATAAAAATCGCTGTGAATGGGGGAATAGGGTTCGGTTCCAAACTCAATTCCAAACAACTTATGACAATTTCAAAATACATGAGTGAGGAAGATGAACTGGAGTTAACTACCTTTCAACAACTCTATATAGAGATTCCAGAGGATAATAAAGACGAAGTAATTAAAGAATTCGAAAGTGTCGGTTTAAAATGTTATCCAGTTGGAAATTACGTAAAGAGCTTGAGAACCTGTAATTTTTGCAAAGGGGAAGAAAGGGAAGGGATGCCAGTGGCAAAAGAAATAAATCGCCGTATAGCAGGAAAACCTGTACCATTTACCCTAAAAGTTGCTTATACAGGTTGTATCATTGGTTGTGGTGAACCAATGTTAAGTGACATAGGTGTAATGAAGTATAAAGATCATTATAATTTATATGTTGGTGGTAAAGCGAAAGGAAAAGATGCTGAGGTAGGTTCTTTACTGAAAGAAAATTTAACACCAGAAGAATTATACGATACAGTGGAAAAAATAATTGCTGTATATGCTGAAATGGGGAAAAAACGGGAGACATTCCATAAATTTTTAAAACGGATAGGTAAAGAACAATTAAAAAGCTAATAATAGACCTTGGATAACAATTTACCATTAGTGGCTATGTAAGAAAATAACTAACATCAAAAAGTGTAAAATATTAAAAGATGTTTTCAAAAGTTAAGTTTCCCCATTGACAAATATACTGTACGGGGGTATAGTAATTGTATAAAAGAAAAGGAAGTGATTCATTTGGAAGAGAGATTCTTACATGATCACCCAAGTAAACCAAGAACGAAAGATGAAATACAGAAAACGATTAATCGTTTGAAACGAATTGAGGGTCAAGTTCGTGGGATACAGAAAATGGTTGAAGATGATCGATATTGTGTAGATATTTTAGTACAAATTAGTGCCATTCAATCAGCACTAAAAAATGTAGGATTTTCTATCACAGAAAGACACATTAACCATTGTGTTAGTGATGCTATTAAACAAGGTGAAGGAAAGGAAACTATTGAGGAATTAATGACTGTCATGAAGCAATTTTCCAAGTAAGGAGGGAATTATTATGAGTGAAACAAATCATACAACACTTGGTGTAACAGGGATGACCTGTGCAGCTTGTTCTAATCGTGTTGAAAAGGTTTTGAATAAAATGGATGGGGTTAAGGCTCAGGTTAATTTAACAACTGAAAAGGCAACGATAGATTATGACCCGGAGAAAACATCTGTTGATGATATAACGAAAAAAATAGAGAATGTTGGGTATGGTGTTCTAACGGAGAAAGCGGACCTAGATGTCTTTGGGATGACTTGTGCGGCTTGCTCTACCCGTATTGAAAAAGTATTGAACAAACAAGATGGAGTAAAACTTGCAACTGTTAACCTAACGACAGAAAGTGCATCGATTGAATATAATCCGGGGTTAATTGATGTAAAATCATTGATTGATAAAATCAAAAATACTGGCTATGATGCTAAACCCAAGGCAGAGGCTAAAGAGAAGCAATCTTATAAAGAAAAACAACTAAAAGATATGAAGACCAAATTAATCGTTTCAGCTATCCTTACTTCACCTTTATTAGTTACGATGCTTGTACATTTATTAGGCATGGGTATACCAGATATCTTCATGAATCCTTGGTTCCAGTTTGCTTTAGCAACACCAGTTCAATTTATTATCGGCTGGCAGTTTTATGTTGGGGCTTATAAGAACTTAAAAAATGGTGGAGCAAACATGGATGTACTTGTTGCTTTAGGTACAAGTGCTGCTTATTTTTATAGTTTATATGAAGCATTCATGACAATTGGAAATCCAGAATATATGCCGCATTTATATTTTGAAACAAGTGCTGTAATAATCACATTAATTTTATTCGGTAAATATTTAGAAGCTAGAGCCAAAAGTCAAACAACAAATGCTTTATCTAAACTACTCAATTTGCAAGCAAAAGAAGCTCGTATAATTCGAGATGGTAAAGAAATAATGATTCCTGCCAGCGATGTAGTTGTTGGTGATCATTTAATTGTAAAACCGGGGGAGAAAATACCTGTAGATGGTATTGTTATCAAGGGAAGAACTTCTGTTGATGAATCTATGCTTACAGGTGAATCAATTCCGATTGAAAAAGATTTAGGAGAACAATTAATTGGTTCTACTATTAATAAAAATGGTTCCATTGAAATGGAAGCAACAAAAGTAGGAAAAGATACAGCATTAGCATCTATTGTTAAGGTTGTTGAAGAAGCTCAAGGATCAAAGGCTCCAATACAACGATTAGCTGACGTTATTTCAGGTTATTTCGTTCCGATAGTCGTCGGTATTGCTATCTTAACCTTTATTATATGGATTACTTTAGTACAACCCGGACAAATGGAATCTGCTTTAGTTGCGTCGATTGCTGTACTTGTTATCGCTTGTCCATGTGCTTTAGGACTCGCAACCCCAACGTCCATTATGGTTGGAACAGGAAAGGCTGCAGAAAGTGGGATTTTATTCAAAGGTGGAGAACACCTAGAGGGTACACATAAATTAGAAGCAATTGTACTTGATAAGACAGGTACAATTACAAAAGGGAAACCGGAAGTAACTGACTTTTCAGGTGATGAGGAAGCATTACAATTATTAGCTAGTGCGGAAAAAGGGTCCGAACATCCACTTGCAGAAGCAATTGTTGCATACGCTACAGAGAATAATATCGACTTTTTGGATGTAGAACATTTCGAGGCAGTACCGGGTCATGGTATTGAAGCAACAATTTCTGGAAAAAACATTCTTGTTGGTAATAGAAAGCTAATGAAAGATCATCAAGTGGATATAGCAGGTTATGAAGAAAAATTGGTGCAATATGAAATAGATGGTAAAACAGCAATGTTAATTGCCATTGATGGTGAGTACCGGGGAACAGTTGCTGTTGCAGATACTATAAAAGAAACGGCTCCAGAAGCTATTAAGCAATTGCAAGATTTAGGAATAGAAGTGTTTATGCTAACAGGTGATAATGAACGAACAGCCAAAGCAATAGCAAAACAAGTTGGAATTGATCAGGTAATCGCTGAAGTATTACCTGAAGAAAAAGCAGCTAAAGTAAAAGAAATCCAAGAACAAGGTAAGAAAGTTGCAATGGTTGGAGATGGTGTGAATGATGCACCTGCACTTGTTATAGCGGATATTGGTATTGCCATTGGAACTGGTACAGAAGTGGCTATTGAAGCTGCTGACGTAACGATTCTTGGCGGTGAGCTATTGCTTATACCGAAGGCAATTAAAATCAGTCATGCAACCATTCGAAATATCCGTCAAAATCTTTTCTGGGCTTTCGGCTACAATACGGCTGGAATACCAGTTGCGGCTATTGGATTACTTGCGCCTTGGATTGCTGGTGCAGCAATGGCATTAAGTTCTGTAAGTGTAGTTACTAACTCACTCCGTCTAAAACGAGTGAAGTTATAAAAACATCCTTTAGAGGAGGTGAAAACAGTATGGAAAAGAAATCAATAGATGTACAAGGTATGACTTGTGGTCATTGCAAAATGTCAGTTGAAGGTGCATTGAAAAAATTAGATGGTGTATCCTCTGCTGAAGTTAATTTAGAAGCTGGCAAAGTAGATGTTACTTTTGATGAATCGAAAGTAAATGTTGATGCCATGAAAGAAGCTATTGAAGAACAAGGCTACGATGTGGGAGCTTAATAAACATAGTAAAAAGCTGATTTTCTATTTGGAAATCAGCTTTTTTTATGCAACATAAATAAAATGATATAGTACTTAACACACGATAATTGCTTTTCAGTGTAAAATTAAGTTATATAGATAACTAAATTTTCAAAGTGTAGGTTGTATTCTAAATGAAAATATCGATATTAAGGTAAAATGTAGTATTTAAAGAGCATTTTGATAATGATTGTTACCAACATTAAGGTAAAATGTGAATGGTTCATCTTAGATTCAAAATGATTCTTAGTATCTAAAAATCTGCATATATTCTGCAAGTCTCTTGGTTAAAATAAAGCAATAGCAATTCAATTAGGAGGGAATGTTTAAATGATAAGTAAAAAATTTGTAATTGGGATATTAACTTTATTTACAGTGCTTTTCTTAGCTGCATGTACAGGTGCGAATGAAGAAGAAAACACAGAAACTGAATCAAGCACTGAAGAAAATATGGACACGGAATCCAATAATGATGAAATGGATATGGAGGAATCTGATACCAACGAAGATATGGAAGGCATGGAGCATTCTGGTATGAACCATTCTAGCTCTGGCGAAGTTCCCGAAGGCCTACAAGAAGAGGAAAACCCAACTTATGAGGTGGGCAGCCAAGCAATAATTGAATCCGACCATATGCTGGGGATGAATGGTGCTGAGGCAACGGTTATTGGCGCATATGATACAACGGTATATACTGTTTCCTACACGCCAACGACTGGTGGAGAACCAGTAGAAAATCATAAATGGGTTATTCATGAAGAAGTTAAAGAAGCAGGAGATGAACCTTTTGAACCGGGAACTGAAGTTACTCTTAATGCAGATCACATGAAGGGCATGGACGGTGCAACTGCAGTAATCGATTCAGCGGAAGAAACAACCGTATATATGGTTGATTTTGTTGCTACCGATTCTGGAGAAGAGGTGAAAAACCACAAATGGGTAACGGAAAGTGAATTGTCACCAGTAGAGTAATTATTAAATTAGGGACCTATCCACAAACTGGGTAGGTTCTTTTTGTAGTAGTTGAACTATAAGAGGGATTTATTATTATTGACATATTTTAGAAATGATTCAGTTGTATTAGGTTTCGTGATCTATACTTTTATGCTAAATTATTGTTTTATCGTTCGTTACATTCTTTTGTGTACCCCCATTAATACGGCAACGTCATCTTTCGAAATTCACCAACCGATTACCTATATTAGAACAGCAATAAATACTTGCTAGTGGATCAGTTTAAGTTCTTCAAATATATACGAAATCATTCATATTCTACTAATTCATCATAAAATTTTTCAGGTGGATTACTAGGAAAAATTCTTTTGGCATACTCCAGTCCACCGTCAATCGCCACCGTTTTGCATGAACATTGTTGAAAATCATATATCTGTTTTGATTCAATAATATCTCCGCAACATTTACAACGAATTCTATTTCTTTTTAACCTTTTATTCATGCTACTGTCTCCTTCTATATAAACCCACAGAATTCTATATGATTATAATCTATGTAGTTATAAAATGACAATGATTTCATTGCGCTATGCTTTAGAACAGCAAAGAAGTCATTAAGAGTATGTAATTAATTATTTTTATCAAAAAAAAGGCTGTCCTAAGAGTCATTACGTTCTGTCTGGACAGCCAAAAAAATTTAATATAATTTAGAGAGGTAAATTATCATCGAATTCTTCCTCAAGTGGAAGATGTAGTTCGATATCATCTTTATTTTCTTTATGAATTTCATTCCCATTGATTTTAAACATCCAACTAAATTCATTTATATTTCTTTCCTCATTTCTTAAATCATCTAATAGTAGTACCAATATATTTTTGACCTTTCTTACGTTTCGGTCATTACTATTCTTGTTTAATAGTTTAAATATACCATTGAAATACTTGATTACCTTATTAATTATTTCTCTAAATTCCTCTATGCTATTTGCAAAATATATTAGGAATGGTAAGTCAAATATAAGGTCATTCTCAATTAATTCATTTTCTTTGTTACTTCTTATATTTGCCAATCTTAACCAATGTTTTTTAAATAGAATGATTCTATTAAAAATATGCTCATAATTTTGCACTGATTTAATAAAGTTAATTTCTACTATATCTCTTTTATAATTAACTAATCCATCGTGAATTATATTTAAACAATCCTTATATTTAATATTAAAATGTGGAA
>NZ_BAZS01000046.1 GCF_001310895.1 Virgibacillus halodenitrificans JCM 12304
AAAATCATATCCTCTACGTCGCAGTTTCCTCCAACTACGCAGTAAATTCAATTATACATCTTGTTTATCCATTATTTGAATTAGAATTCCGTTTCAAGCAATTATTGATTTTCTTCTTCAACCAAATTACGGGCAGTTGGCATTATTTCAAGTCGCTCCACAGGAATGGGTTTCCCAGATTTCTCACTGTATCCATATGTGCCTTTCTCTATCCTCTCTAGTGCATCATTGATTTCCGTAAGTCTATCTTCACGTACCATATTTAAACCGGCATCTCTTTCTTGTTCGAATTGTTCAGTAGCCATATCTGCTGGGTGATTATCGTAGTCTGCCAGCTCACTAATTGTGTCGTTCGGACTATTACCTTCATTATCGCTTATTTTTGATTCGTTTTCTTTTTTCATTTCTAGTAATTTTTCTTTAAAATAATCTAGCTTTTCTGAATCTAAATGTTCACTCATAAATAAGTAACTCCTTTCCATTCTAGTATTTACTTAGAAATGATACCGATGGTGCAGCGTGAAATACATAGTAAATTTTGCTCTTCGTCCATTATCTTTATTTCCCATACCATGGTTGATTTACCGATATGGAGAGGTCTGGCTTCCGCTGTTACCAGACCTGATTTTTTACTTTTAATATGATTTGCATTAATTTCTATACCAAACACTTGTGACTTTTCTGTATCAATATGAGCAAATGCTCCAATACTAGCAGCAGTCTCAGCAAGTGCAGCATTTGCACCACCGTGTAAATAACCTGCCGGCTGGTGTGTTCTCTCATCTACGGGCATTGTCATTTTCACTAGGTTTTTATCCAGAGAAATTAGCTCCATACCCAACGCATCCATTAAAGTATTTTTAAAGTGCATGTTTTTTCTCCTCTTTTACAAGAATTTACTAATGAATAAAGATATCCCCAACAATAATCCATAAATGGTATTTGTCTTGCCAGTAGCAGCCATGGCAGGCATCATTTCTATCGGTTTTGTTTTGCCTTTATACTGTTGAATTACACTCCATGCTTTGAAAATAGCAAGAAAGCTAATGATGGACCAGACAGGCAGAATACCCGTGATAATTAGGATTCCAGTTAAAATAAAAGCTATTGCAAATAAACAGGCAAGAAATAGAATTGCTTTCTTCCTGCCTAATAGAATAGCAATTGTTTTTCTGCCATTTTCCTTGTCTCCATCAAGATCACGAATGTTATTTGCTAGTAAGATAGTACCTATAAAAATGGCGATAGGTACGGATACCCAAATAACGGAGGAGTCCATTGTCAGTGTTTGAATGTAATAACTTATTCCGATAATAACTGTCCCCATAAAAAAACCTGCAAAGAGTTCCCCAAAAGGGGTATAGGCTATTGGTAAAGGTCCACCTGTATATAAATAGCCGAAAAGCATGCAGATTAAACCAATAACGGCGATCCACCAACTTGAATGAATACATATGTAAATACCTAAGAGAATGGAAACCCCGAAAAAAAGAAAAGCTATGTTGAGCACTGTTTGGGGTTTAATGCCATCGCGCACAATGGTTCCACCGATACCGACTGAGTGTTCCGTATCAAGTCCTCTTGCATGGTCATAATACTCATTAAACATATTCGTTGCCGATTGAATTAAGATAGAGGCCAGAAGCATTGCCATAAAGATGGTAAAATGGAAAGCTCCGTCTGTGAAAGCCAGCATAGATCCAACAAATACCGGGATAAATGAAGCTGTTAATGTATGTGGCCTTAATAATCGCCACCATATTTGAAAGCCACCTTTCTCATTCATTGCGCTTTTAATATCTGATTTTTGCATGTAGTTTCCTCCTGATTGGCTCAATATCATATCAATGATAGGCAAATTGACAAAGAGTGTCAATAATCGGGTTTGATTTCCTTGAGAATCCTTGCAAAAGGGAATAAAATAAGATGTGGAAGTCTGCCAGGAGGATAATGGAGGTTTATATACATGATAGAAATATTGGAAGAACAACTAGAAAAGATTATAGATGAAGCCATCCCTAATATAAATTCGGCGGATGATACTCAGTTAATTAGTATAACTAAACCAGTAAAGAACATAAATCCTCTTCATTTTTTTCATGCGGCAAGTTCTACGGGAAAAGATCGAGTCTTCTGGTCAAGCACGCAGGAAGATTTCTTCATAGCTGGAATTGGTAACACTGCTCAATTAAGGGTAGAAGGGCTACCTTCCCAAGAAGTTGAAAAAAAATGGAGAGCTATACTGGATAAGGCGATTATATATAACGACAATAAGGTTCCGGGGGCAGGAATTGTCGCATTAGGGGGGATATCTTTTGATCCTAAAAAAGAAAGAACTCCACTATGGGAGAATTTCAGTGATAGTGAATTTACTGTTCCGGAATTTTTGTTGACTCAAAACAATGGAGCGAACTATTATACTGTAAACATTTTAGTGAGAAAGGGAGACATTGCTGAACAAGTTGCAAACGAAATTAGGGACATGGAAGAAATCCTTTTTTCCGACACAACCCTTCCTTCAGCGGATGTAGCTATCTTGAATAGATATGAAGTAGCACCTGAAAAATGGAAGGAATCAGTTGAACTTGCAACTAGGGAAATAGATAAAGGAAAAGCAAGTAAGATTGTGTTAGCAAGAGAGATTCGATTGAAATTGAACAAGTCGGTAAACATTGCTTCTGTATTGGAAAAACTGTTGCATACCCAGCCAAACAGTTATATTTTTGCTTTCGAGAAAGGGAAGGACTGTTTTGTAGGAGCGACCCCAGAACGGCTAGTAAGGCTTGATAAACGCAGGTTACTTTCTACGTGTTTGGCAGGTACAGCGCCAAGAGGTAAGAATAAAGAAGAAGACAGAGAGATTAGTAAAAGCTTGCTGCATGATGAGAAGAACCGACAAGAGCATGAATTTGTAGTTCAAATGATAAAGCAAGCAATCTCACATTATTGTAAAGATATAAATATTCCGGAAAAACCAGTCATTTATCCTTTAAAAAATTTGCAGCACCTCTATACCCCAGTTACTGCTACGTTATTAGGTGATTATAGTATTTTTGATATAATAGAACAACTGCATCCTACTCCTGCTTTAGGAGGTACACCGAGGGAAGAATCACTAGCGTTTATTAGGGAAAATGAACTGCTTGACAGAGGCTGGTATGGAGCTCCTGTCGGTTGGCTTGACAGCAATGGAAGTGGAGAATTCGCTGTGGCTATACGTTCAGGATTAATTCAAGATGATGAAGCATCCTTGTTTGCCGGTTGTGGAGTAGTTAAAAATTCGGACCCAGAAAAAGAATATGAGGAAACAAATATTAAATTCTTACCGATGCTGTCTGTTTTAGGAGGATGAATATGGATCACACAGAAATACTGACACGGTACACGGCGAGCTTTATTGATGAACTAAGTAAGAATGGGGTTACCGATGCGGTTATTTCACCGGGTTCGCGATCAACCCCTCTTGCTTATTTGTTTGCAGAAAACGAGATGATTAAAGAATGGGTAATCCTTGATGAACGTTCAGCTGCTTTCTTCGCATTAGGTTTGGCTAAGAAAACAAAGCGACCAGTTGTTATTGTATGTACTTCAGGAACAGCCGCAGCTAATTACTTTCCAGCTATCGTGGAGGCATACTACAGTAGGGTCCCACTTGTTGTGCTTACTGCAGACAGGCCCCATGAGTTAAGGGATGTAGGCGCCCCGCAGGCTATTGAACAAATTAAGTTGTATGGTGATTATGTCAAGTGGTTTCATGAAATGGCATTACCAGAAGCGACTCCAAAAATGCTTCATTACGTGAGAAGTAAAGCAGCTAGAGCCAGCCATATTGCTAGCCAAGGAAATGCTGGGCCTGTTCATCTGAATTTTCCATTCCGTGAGCCGCTTTTGCCCGACCTATCCATCGATAATTTATGGGGAGATCAAAATACACAATCAACTGCCCCTTTGATGGAAGGAAGCAAGCTGATTGATGAAAATCAGGTAAGCCAGCTGTTAAAAAAGTTAAAGAGTAAAGCAAAAGGGTTGATTGTCTGTGGGCCGCAAACAGAAGATCGCTTGGCTGAAGCTATAACTGAACTAGCTGCCGCATGGAGGATCCCTGTTCTTGCAGATCCTTTATCACAAATACGAGCAGGAAATCATAACAAAGATATGGTTATTGAAGGTTATGATGCTTTTCTTAGAAATGAGAAAATCCGAGAACAATTGAGGCCTGATTATATCATTCGTTTTGGAGCCATGCCTGTTTCAAAGGCATATCTTTTTTATGTCCAACAACATACTGAAACATTCCAAATTGTAGTTGATAATAATATTGGATTTCGGGAACCAGCAGGAAATCAGACCGAATTCGTTTTTAGTGATCCAGTACAGTTTTGCCGGATTCTTAGTGAACAAGCAGATTACAGCTTAAACCCCGATGATCACTGGCTGAAGTTATGGTTAAATATGAACCGCATTGCAAAAAAACAATTAACAACAGGCTCTAACGGTAATATTACTGAAGGAGAAGCGGTAAGAGGCCTGTTAGACGTTATTCCAAATGAAAGTGCTTTGTATATTGGAAATAGTATGGCGGTAAGAGATTTAGATACTTTTTTTATGACGACTTCTAAGAAAGTTTCTGTGCTCGCTAATCGAGGTGCAAATGGGATTGATGGGATGGTTTCCAGTGCAGTCGGAGCAGCAGCTACAAACGGGCCAGTTACGTTAGTATTAGGTGATTTATCCTTTTACCACGATATGAATGGCTTGTTGGCAGCAAAACATTATAATTTAAATCTTATTATTTTATTAATAAATAACAATGGAGGAGGAATTTTTTCTTTTCTTCCGCAAGCAAGCGACAAAAAGCATTTTGAGGCTTTATTTGGGACACCTGTCGATATTGAATTTAAACAGGCAATCACCATGTATGGTGGCCATTATGAGCAACCAAAAACGGAAGAAGATCTTAAAAAAGCGCTTAATAAGAGTTATCAGCATCAAGGTCTTTCGGTTGTCGAGATTCATACATTACGTGAGGATAACGTGAAATGGCACCAGGAAAAGTGGGAAACCATTCAACAAGAAATTCTTGAGTCAGAGGATTGATTCTATTTGTACTATACAATTAAGAAGGATAAATATTGGTATGAAAAGCATGGTGAATCAGGTCCCCATGTGGTTTTATTACACGGATTTACGGGTAGTTCAAAAACATGGGAACCTTTTATTACAGCATGGCAAGATCAGTTTCAGTTTATTACCATTGATTTACCTGGACATGGAAACACTAAGGTATCGAATGTTAAGACGATGAAAGAATGCTGTGATGATATAAAGACTCTTATAAACTATTTGAGAATTAATCAATTTCATTTGATAGGTTATTCCATGGGAGGTCGAACAGCTTTATCTTTTGTTATGTACTATCGGGAACTAGTTCAATCACTAGTCCTTGAATCTGCATCACCAGGACTGTCTACCACCGTGGAAAGAAAAGAACGAATGAAAAAAGATGAACTATTAGCAGCAAAGCTAGTTAATGAAGGTATCGAATCATTTGTTGATTTCTGGGAAAATATCCCTCTATTTAATTCTCAAAAAGAACTGCCAAGTAATATTAAGTCAGCTATTAGGGAGGAGCGCATAGCGCAATCACCAAATGGATTAGCAAGATCACTTAGAGGTATGGGAACGGGTAAACAGCCCTCTTGGTGGGAAGAATTAACTAACTTAGATTTACCTACCCTGTTGTTAGCTGGAGAATTGGATACAAAGTTCGTGCAATTGAATAAAAAAATGGCTGAGCCCTTGCCCCACGCGCATTTTCAAATGGTAAGAAAAACTGGGCATGCACTTCACGTGGAACAACCAGAGATTTTTGGTAAAATAGTAACTGAGTTCATTTTAGACAAGCATGATCAAAAATAATTCTTACATACTAAGGAGGATTACTTATGACCGTTACATGGGAAAAAGTAAAAAACTATAATGAAATTATTTATGAAAAACATGATGGAGTAGCAAAGGTAACGATTAACCGCCCTGAAAAGCGCAATGCTTTTACTCCGCTTACCGTTAACGAAATGATTGACGCATTTGCCGATGCAAGAGATGATTCTTCTATTGGTGTGATCATTCTCGCCGGGGAAGGCGAAAAGGCATTTTGCTCAGGTGGAGACCAATCTGTACGCGGACATGGCGGATATGTAGGGGACGACCAGGTTCCAAGATTAAATGTTCTTGACTTACAACGTCTAATTCGTACGATTCCAAAGCCTGTAATTGCTATGGTTTCCGGATATGCCATTGGCGGCGGACATGTTTTGCATGTTGTTTGTGATTTAACAATTGCAGCAGATAATGCGATTTTTGGGCAAACAGGTCCTAAGGTAGGTAGCTTTGATGCAGGATATGGTGCTGGATATTTGGCACGTATGGTTGGGCACAAACGTGCAAGAGAGATCTGGTATCTATGTCGTCAATATAATGCAGAAGAAGCATATGAAATGGGCATGGTAAATAAAGTTGTTCCACTCGATAAACTAGAAGAAGAAACACTTCAATGGTGTGAGGAAATTTTAGAAAAATCTCCAACTGCTTTACGTTTTCTCAAAGCTTCATTTAACGCAGACACAGATGGTTTAGCAGGTCTGCAGCAAATGGGTGGAGATGCAACACTCTTATACTATACAACAGACGAAGCAAAAGAAGGCAGAGATGCATTTAAGGAGAAAAGAAAACCGGATTTCAAGCAGTTCCCTCGTTTTCCGTGATTTAATGAAAGTAGAAAAAACCTTTGCTTAAAGCAAAGGTTTTTTCCATGGTAAGAAGTGTGAAATTTGAGCTTTACTAATTTTTTATGGACACCTACTTACTTGAGGGAGCTTGCGCTTTTCTAATTACTAAAATGATTAAGGAGTTTTTTATATGGAAGAGATCATCCCACATTGGTTAAACAAGCAGGCAAGTCTTGCACCTTCTCAAGTTGCTATCGAAGAACTCGATGGTTCTACTCTAACTTTTCTCCAACTGCAGAAGGAAAGTAGTACATATGCCAGAAAGCTCGCAAGCTGGGGGATAACAGAAGGAAGTCATGTTGGTATACTATCCACAAATTGCAAAGAGATGGTAATTGCTATTCACGCGTTAAGTTATTTAGGAGCAGTGGCCGTATTACTAAACACACGACTTACAATTGCAGAACTAAACTTTCAGCTGACAGACGCAGAGATATCATTCCTTTTAACAGAACAGGATAAATTTGATCAGGCAAAAGAATTGCAAGTAGAAAATTACAAAGCTTTTTCAGCTTTAACAGCATTTCCAGAAAGAAACATAGAATTAGTAAAAGAAATTAAGTTAAATAAAGTATTCACGATTATTTATACTTCTGGTACTACTGGTCATCCTAAGGGTGTTGTCCATACTTATGGTAATCACTGGTGGAGCGCTATTGGTTCTGCATTAAACTTAGGGATTAACCCAGCTGATAAATGGTTGGCTGCACTGCCCATTTTCCATGTAAGTGGTTTGTCTATTCTTATTCGTAGTGTCGTTTATGGAATGCCCGTTTTTCTGTTAAATAAATTTGACGCTGCCGCCGTTCATGATGCAATTATGAACAGAAATGTAACAATGGTCTCTGTTGTGACCATTATGCTTCAACAATTGCTAAACTTCCTCCAGGACGATACATATCCTAAATCATTTCGCTGTATGCTTTTAGGAGGCGGTCCAGCTCCTAAACCATTATTGCAACAAGCAAGGGACAGAAATATCCCGGTTTTTCAGTCTTTTGGAATGACGGAGACCGCCTCGCAAATTGTAACATTGAGTGCTAAAGATGCATTACAAAAAGTTGGTTCAGCAGGTAAACCCTTATTGCCTGCACAATTAAAAATCAATAATCCGAACGAGGAGAGTATAGGTGAAATTTATGTGAAAGGTCCTATGATTACAAAGGGCTACTATAAAAATAATTATGCTACTGAAAATGCTTTTATAGATGGTTGGCTTGCTACAGGGGACTTGGGATATCTAGATAGTGAAGACTTCTTGTATGTTGTGGACAGAAGAGCGGATTTGATTATTTCTGGAGGAGAAAATATTTATCCTTCTGAACTTGAAAGTGTACTCTCAGGTATGAAGCAAATTAAAGAAATTGCTGTCATAGGTATGAAAGATAGTACATGGGGAGAGGTTCCGGTTGCCTTTATCGTAACAGAAGATGAATTGCTAAATGCCGAGGAAGTATTAGCTTATGCAGAGAGTCACTTGGCTAAATATAAGTTGCCAAGGGAAATAATTTTTGTAAAGGAATTGCCAAGAAATGCATCAAATAAAATTGTTCGGAAAGATCTTTATTCTTATTTACCAGGAAAAGAAGAATAAATGAAAATGATTCTCAAAGTCATTGACTAAGTTGATAAAAGCAAATAGACTAGGAGTAGAGAATTTTTTCGAGTTTAGTTGATACATCAAGGGAGTGATTCCGTGCAAACATTATCAGCAACTGATCTAACACTTGGTTATGGTGACGATATCATTATAGATGACTTAGATATAACAATTCCTAAAGGGGAAATTACCGTGTTTATTGGCGGGAATGGTTGCGGGAAATCTACGCTATTACGTTCCCTTGCCCGACTCTTAAAACCGAAAGTTGGAGAGGTAGTATTGGATGGCGCTGATATTGCAAAAATGGGTACGAAGGAAGTTGCTAAAAAGTTAGCTATTCTTCCACAAAGTCCAATAACTCCAGAAGGACTGACGGTATATGAGCTTGTCAAACAAGGTAGACATCCTCACCGAGGTTTCCTTAAACAATGGTCGTCTGATGATGAGACTGCTGTTAATAATGCTTTAACCTCTACAAACATGATGCACTTGAAGGAAAGATCCGTTGATTCCTTGTCTGGTGGGCAACGTCAAAGGGCATGGATTGCCATGACATTAGCTCAGGAAACAGATATTATTTTGCTTGATGAACCTACAACGTATCTGGATATGACTCATCAGATTGAAGTACTTGATTTACTGTTTGATTTAAATGAAAAAGAAGGTCGTACAGTAGTTATGGTTCTTCATGATTTAAACCTTGCTTGTCGCTATGCACATCATATTGTTGCAATAAAAGATAAACAGATCTTCTCACAAGGGAAACCTGAAGAGATTATTACTTGTCATCTTGTGCATGAAGTATTTCAGATGATGTGTGACGTGACCTTTGATCCGCGATTCGGCACCCCGATGTGCATCCCTCATGGTAAAGGGCGTTGTTTAATTAAAAAACAAACAGCAACTGAATTAGCTTAGCACATAAATAAATTTTTCACCTTAGTAATAGCCGTTCATAATCCGAAATTCAAGCTATATTTCGAATTATAAGCGGCTTTTTTAGTTTCAGTGCCTATAATAGCATGGGACTTTTTACTTAAACTTGTCCGGTGGTTTGCTTGATGCAGATGTTTTTGATATTGAAACATCGGCCGCAATAAAAATGAAATTAGTCAGTCTTCCATACTTCAAGACGGTTGCGCTTTTCTTATCCTATACATGCTTTTCTATTTTTAAGCCAAATTAAGAGTAGGAGGTGTAGTATGGAGAAGAAAAAATACTATGTGAATGTAGGCTCAGGTGAAATTTCTCAAGTGAAGTATGATAATAATGAAGAATTTGTAATACATGCCACAGATGATGAAATTATTTTTTTACGTGAAAAATTTAACAACATGAATGATGCAGGGGTAAGGACTTTCTTTCGTGCGCATGTGCCAATTATGTCTTACCACAATGATCAATCGAATGATTCTTATGATGCTGGGTTACAAGAAGCTTATCAAATGTTATATGAATTGGGTGACGAACAAGCTAAGGCTCATATTAAAGAAATGGGAATTTTAGGCGATATGCATATGTAGGATATATAAGGAATAAGATACGAGATAAGTATCTTATTCCTTTTTTAATTAAAAACGTTTTTTTTAAATTGTCCTCTCAGTGAGTGGTTACTTTCAAGACAACTTTTACTAAAAGAAAAAACGTCACTATAGGGGAGGGGAGTAGCGGGGCATGAAAAATGGGGTTAGAGGAATAATAAATGGCCTTTGAGACCCCAACCTCATATCAGAAATGATTTTTTTCGGGACAAGTAGTTTAAGTCTCTTTTCTCTATATTTTTAGGAGCTTGCGACTTTATACAATGTTTATCAAGAATGGAAATAAGGAATAAGTATTGTAGAGATACATACTCAATTTTAGGAGGTTTCTTCATGTTAAATAAGTTTAAAAGGCATTCCTTTTTGTATATTATAGCTGTGTTCATTCTTTTTTCATTCGTAAATAGCAATTATACTAATCCAGTAAATGCCAAGGAAGGCACTGATGTAAAGACAGAAAAAACACAAGCGGCGACAGAGGTAAGTTCCAAAGAAATAAGCCAACGTGAAATAACTGATATAACGTCCCGGTTTATGGAAATATTGATTCAAAAAGCGGATGAGAATTATAAAGTTAAAAAATACCAGACGAAAACAGATTTACTTCATGCATTTGAGGAAGTGACGACAAACGACGTGGCTCAGCCGTATGTAGATTTTTACTATGAGGAGAAGAATGATGGCCTTTATATTCTTCCTACAGAGACACCGGCATGGTTTGTGGAAGAAAATGCTTATGATATAATACAAATGGAAGGTAATAAAGTTAAAGTAATTCAAGAAAATAATAGCCCGTTGCACGGTAAATATCATATTGAAATTGAATTTACTTTTCAAAAGGAGTGGAAAATAACCGATATCAAATACTTATAAGTGAGTGTTTGAATTGAAGGCAGTTGAATGAGTATGAATATTTTTAAAGATTATTATAACAACAAAGTAAAATTATCTTTTGAAGACCATCCGTTTACTTCACAGCCGAAGCATGTTTGGGTAATCTGTAAATATAAAGATCAATGGCTTTTAACCAAACATAAGGAAAGGGGATTGGAATTCCCTGGTGGGAAGGTAGAAATAGGGGAAACAGCTGAACAAGCTGCCAAAAGAGAAGTAATGGAGGAAACAGGTGGGATAATAGCCGAAATGGATTACATCGGTCAGTACTTTGTTTCTGGAAGAAGAGAAAATGTAATTAAAAATGTTTATTTTGCAGTCATTGATGAATTGTTTCCACAACCTACTTACTTTGAAACGGAAGGACCAGTGTTACTGGATTCCTTGCCAAATGACGTAAAACATAATCGATTGTACAGTTTTATCATGAAGGACGATGTTTTAGTTCATTGTCTGAAAATCATTAAAAATCGCCTTTAACAATAAGGCGATTTTTAATGATTATTCATTTTTATCCTGAGTGCTTAATTAGCCAACGTTCTAGCCTCTCTACTGCTTTATACATTATGGCGGCGAAAATGGCTATTAACACAAGAGCTGAAAGTACCAGCGAAAAGTCAAATACTTGGAAACCATATATAATTAAATAGCCTAATCCTTTTTTTGCTACTAGAAATTCACCTACAATGACCCCTACCCATGAAAGGCCCACATTAACTTTAAGTGTAGAAATCATCGCCGGAAGTGTTGCCGGAAAAATTGCCTCTTTAAAACATTGCCATCTCGTTGCACCAAAACTCTTTAATACTTTCTCATAATTTGGATCTACTTCATTAAATGCTGAGTAAACAACAAGGGTCGTGATAATAACAGAGATAATGGCTCCCATTGCAATAATTGATATATAACCTGTTCCTAAAGCAACGATTAGGATAGGCCCTAGAGCCACTTTTGGCATAGCATTCATAATAACCAGATAAGGATCCATTACCCTTGAAAATCGCTGAGATGACCAGAGTAAGGTAGCAAAAAGTACCCCAGCGAGAGTCCCGATTAGAAAGCCTGCAATGGTCTCGAAAAGGGTAATCTGGACGTGGGACAGGATAGAACCATCGCCCAGCTTAGTGTAAAGAAGTTCAATAATAGAGGAGGGGGAACTAAATAGTAAGGGATCAATCCAGTAGAAGCTACTGGATACTTCCCATAAGGAGATGAATACAATTAGAATACTAAGCTGCCATATCCACACTATTCGTTTTTCTTTTTTTAATCTTTGCTGATATTGTTTAAATAAGTGGGCATCATTTTTAGGATTCATCTACTTTATGCACCCCCTTTGTTTGTACAGATTCCTTTTCATTTTTATTTAGTTCTTCCCAGACTTTATCAAAGAGAAGCTGGTATTTGGGATGTCTTCTTACTAAAAACGGGTCCTCATTTCTGAGTTCAAGAGGTACTTCGAATACTTTTTCAATTGTACCGGGATTAGCATTCATGACAAAGATTCGGTCACTCATTGCTATTGCTTCCCCAATATCATGAGTGACAAGAACAGCTGTTTTTTGATACATTTTTAATAGCTTTGATACTAAATCTTCGAGTTTTAGTTTCGTCTGGTAATCTAATGCGGAAAAAGGTTCATCAAGCAAAAATATTTTCGGATCATTTATTAACGTACGAACTAAAGCTGCTCGTTGACGCATACCTCCTGATAATGAAGCAGGGTATGCGTCAGCAACGTTGGGTAAACCAACTTCCTCCAGCATTTCCATTGCCTTATTTTTAACATCCTCTGTATTTTTGTTATAGATTTTTGGGCCTAGTAACACATTCTCCATAATCGTTTTCCAAGGAAATAGATAATCCTGTTGTAGCATATAGCCTATGGCCAGGGAAGACTCGTTTATTGGTTTTCCCTGCAATCGTATGGTACCGGTGGATTGCTTTATGATTCCAGCAATTATAGATAATATTGTTGATTTTCCACAACCACTTGGACCAAGCAAGGAAACAAACTCCCCTTCTTTGATAGACAAACTGATATCATTTAAAGCCCTTGTATACCCCTTTTTTGTAAAATAAAGATGAGAAACATGTTCAAGATTAAGATAGGACATAAAATAATCTCTCCTTATTCCTTAATCACTTCTTCAGCAAACTTAGTATTTACAAGTTCATCATATGCGGCATCTACTGGTAATTCACCTGCTTCATCCATTATGTTTTTTAAGTTGTTCCACTCTTTTTCATCAAGTATAGGGTCAGTTGCGAACGAACCTTGACTTTTATAGCGATCAATGGAGGAGGTGAGCATTTCTAAATCTGTATCTTCAAAATATGGTTGAATCACACTGGCAATAGCTTCTGCGCTATTATTTTCTACCCACTGCTGAGCCTTGTAGACAGCTCTTGTAAAAGACTCAACTGCCTTCTCATTATTCTTCATAAAGCTTTGTTTTGTCATATATACCGTGTATGGCACATGACCAGATTCTTCTCCAAAGGAGGCAATAATATGGCCCTTACCTTCTTTTTCAAAGGTACTTGCAGTTGGCTCAAAAAGTTGAACATACTCTGCGTCCCCGGAAACAAACGCGCCTGGAATATTAGCAAAATCAATATTTTGTTTAAGATTTAAATCATGATGTGGATCAATGCCGTGTTTCTTAAGAACAAATTCCCCAACCATTTGTGGCATTCCACCTTTTCGTTGTCCCAGAAATGTGCTGTCCTTTAAATCCTCCCATTGAAAATCAGGTTTCGGCTCCTTGGCTACGAGGAAAGTGCCGTCTGTTTGTGTTAATTGAGCAAAATTAATCGCATAATCTTTAGAGTTTTGTCCATAAACATATATCGATGTTTCAGAACCAACCAATGCAACATCAGCACCATCAGATAAGAGGGCGGTCATTGTTTTGTCACCACCCCACGTAGTTTGTAGCTCTACGTCTAAACCTTCTTCTTTAAAAAATCCCTTTTCTATGGCTACATACTGAGGAGCGTAGAAGAGTGAGCGTGTAACTTCAGCTATTTTTATAGATGTAGTCTTTTGAGAACTGCAGGCAGATAGTATAAGTACAGATACAGCTGAACATATTAAAAGAAGTTTTATATTTTTCATATTTTCAGTTCCTTTCCAATTGGTATGTCACAATAGATTATGCTTTTTATAAATAATGTGTGAACGCCCAATTAAATAAAACCTTAAACAGAAAGGGTAAACTTCTATGGTAGTTTTTATTACGTAGTTGGAGGAAACTGCGAACTAGTGTAAGAACAATTAATAGCATAGCGGAGGTAATGCCGGAGAGCAAATTAATCGGCAGGAGATCGAGACTATCCGCCGGAGAGCAAATTAATCAGCGGTAGAGCGAAAATTTAGGCACTAGCTATATTAGAACTGTTCCGAAACGGGCGTTTACAAACACACAAGTTACGTCGCATTTTATCTATATTGTCAACTTCTTCGATGCCATATCTAAAAAGCATAAATAAAAAACCGACCTCCTTTTCGAGATCGGCTGTTAGTAGCATACTAACGAATTTTTACTCATATTGTTAAGTCCTTATAAGATGAGATAATAAATTTTATCGTTAACCTTTATATATAGGACCTGCTTGCTTGATATCATCACTAGCTTTGGTAAACTTTTTGAAGTTCTCATGAAACTTTACTGCAAGTGATTTTGCAGTTGCTTCATATGCTTTCTCATCTTTCCATGTATTAATTGGTACTAAGACTTCATCTGGCACACCAGGTACGTGTATAGGAATTTCTAAACCGAAAATTTCATCCTTCGTTGTTTCAGCAGTATTCAGTTCACCTTCCAGAGCAGAATGAATCATTGCTCTCGTGTAGGATAGTTTCATACGATTACCTACACCGTAAGAACCACCAGTCCAGCCAGTGTTTACAAGAAATACATTGGCGTTATACAAATCAATTTTCTCACCAAGCATTTCTGCATATGTCGCAGGGGCAAGTGGGAGAAATGGGGAGCCAAAGCAAGCTGAGAATGTTGCTTGCGGTTCCGTAACTCCTCTTTCCGTGCCAGCAAGCTTACTGGTATATCCGCTTAAGAAATGGTACATTGCCTGTTCTTTAGTTAATTTACTAATTGGCGGTAAAGTACCTGAAGCATCCGCTGTTAAAAATATAATTGTATTTGGATGTCCTGCAACACTTGGTGTTACAATGTTATCGATATTTTCCAATGGGTATGCAGCTCGTGTGTTTTCAGTTAAAGAAGTATCATCATAATCAGCAATTCTTGAATCCTCATGAAGGACTACATTTTCCAATACAGATCCAAACCGGATAGCATTAAATATTTGAGGTTCTTTTTCAGCTGATAAGTTAATACACTTTGCATAGCAACCGCCTTCAATATTAAATACTCCATTTGGACTCCAGGCGTGCTCATCATCCCCAATTAATTTCCTATAGGGGTCTGCAGACAAGGTTGTTTTCCCTGTGCCTGAAAGGCCGAAGAACAATGCTACGTCACCTTCTTGACCTACATTAGCAGAGCAGTGCATGGATAAAACATCTCGTTGAGGTAATAAATAATTCATTACAGAGAAGATGGACTTTTTAATTTCACCTGCATACTCTGTTCCACCAATAAGGATGATACGTTTTTTAAATGATACAATTACAAATGCTTCCGAGTTAGTATTATCCACTTTCGGATCAGCTTTAAAAGTAGGGGCAGACACAACAGTAAACTCTGCCTGATGTGTTTTAAGTTCTTCATTAGTTGGTGTTATAAATAGCTGACGGGCAAATAAATTATGCCATGCATACTCATTTATTACTTGAATTGGTAATCGATATTTTTTATCGGCACCAGCGAAGCCTTTAAATTGAAATAACTCTTCTTTTTCGGTTAAATAAGATATAACCTTCTTATAAAGTTTCTCGAAGGTTTCTTCATCAATGGATTGATTGACAGCTCCCCAATCAATATATTTTTCGCAAACTTCATCTTTGACTATAAACTTATCTTTAGGTGAACGGCCAGTATACTTTCCTGTTGTCGCACAAACGGAGCCAGTTGAAGTAAGCACACCTTCATTCCGAGAGAGAATTTTCTCAACTAATACCGGAACGGATAAATTTTCATTTAGGTTTCCATGTGTGTAAAGCTCTTTTAATGATGATCTCTCAACTGTTTTCATATAAGATACCTGCCTTTATGGGAAAGTTTTTATATCACTACTTTATAGTGAATTTCATAATCTGATTATTAGTATAACACATTTAACATAATAGTCCATACTATTATCGATATTAATAATTGTGACTCGTATGACAATTAAGCGCGAAGAATTATTTAGTTGACAGCAGGGTCCTGTTTAGATAAGCTAAAATTCGAACGGATACTCTCTTATTCAGAGTTGGCGGAGGGACAGACCCTATGAAACCCAGCAACCATCACTCTTGGTGAAAAGGTGCTAATCTGGTGCAAGGATATTTCCTTGAACAATAAGAGCGAAAGGCCACTATTCCTTTCCTCGCCATTGTAGGAAGGGCTTTTTTTGTTTAACAAAATCATCCTTTAAAAATAATGATACTTGATAAATAGAGGTCCGTAAAATAATTATAAAAGGAGGATTTCGCCATATGGCTGCAAATCGTCGTTTGTTTACATCTGAATCAGTAACAGAAGGGCATCCTGATAAAATATCTGACCAAATATCTGATGCAATTCTTGATGAAATTTTAAAAACAGATCCTTATGCCCGTGTTGCATGTGAGACAACAGTAACAACTGGGCTTGTATTAGTTTCCGGAGAAATATCAACAACTACTTATGTTGATATTCCTGCAATTGTAAGACAAACTATAAAGGACATTGGTTACACACGAGCTAAATTTGGTTTCGATGCAGAAACCTGTGCTGTACTAACAGCAATTGATGAACAATCCCCAGATATAGCTGGTGGAGTAGATAAGGCCCTCGAGGCTCGGCAGGGGAAAATGAGTGATGATGAGATTGCTGCGATTGGGGCTGGAGACCAAGGCTTGATGTTTGGTTTTGCCTGTGATGAGACAGACGAGCTTATGCCACTGCCTATTTCTCTTGCACATAAATTAGCGAAGCGGTTGGCTGATGTAAGAAAAGATAAGATACTTGAATATTTACGACCTGATGGAAAAACACAGGTAACCGTAGAATATGATGAAAATGACCAACCTATACGCATAGATACTATTGTAATCTCTACGCAGCACCATCAAGATATTACTTTAGAGCAAATTGAAAACGACATTATTGAAGAAGTAATTCGGCCTGTAGTACCAAATGATTTGTTAGATGAAAATACAAAGTACTTTATAAATCCAACTGGTCGCTTTGTTATTGGAGGTCCACAAGGTGATGCTGGATTAACTGGTCGTAAAATAATTGTAGACACGTATGGAGGATACGCTCGTCATGGCGGAGGAGCGTTTAGTGGGAAAGATTCAACGAAAGTAGACCGTTCTGCTGCATATGCTGCTCGTTATGTTGCGAAAAATATTGTGGCAGCCGAATTGGCTAAATCTTGTGAGGTTCAACTAGCATACGCAATCGGTGTAGCTGAACCGGTTTCTATTGCCATTAATACTTTTGGAACAGGAAAAGTCAGTGAAGAAGTATTAGTTGAAGCCGTTCGCAAGTTATTTGATCTTCGACCGGCTGGAATTATCCGTATGCTGGATCTACAGAAACCGATTTTCAAAAGTACTGCTGCTTACGGACATTTTGGAAGAACTGACCTATTATTTCCTTGGGAAAAAACAGATAAAGTAGAAGAGCTTAAAGCTTTAACATTGAATTAAAATCAAAGGCAATTGCAGTTGGATTAGCTGCAATTGCCTTTGTTAATTCTGAATAATGTTGTTCATCGTTTTACTGACTGGCCGTGGACGTTTTTGTAAAGCCTAAGTTGCCTTTGTACTATAGATCTGTATTGTCTTTATAATATTTTCCTTTTTCTACGTAGGAATTTCTTATTCTATCCATTTCTGCATAATCTTTTTCATTCAATTCCCTCACTACTTTAGCAGGTCTTCCTAATGCCAATACATTTGGTGGAATTTTTTTGCCCGGAGGAATAAGGCTACCTGCACCAATAAATGCATTCTCTCCAACTTCTGCACCGTCCAATATAATAGAGCCCATACCGATAAGAGCGTTTTTCTTAATTACTGCGGAATGTAAGGTTACCTGATGGCCGATGGTAACATCATCTTCTATAATAAGAGGGAGATTCGGACTTTGATGAAGCATCGTTAAGTCCTGGATACTAACTCTTTTACCTATTTTGGTTGGAGCTACATCTCCTCTTATAACAGTTTTGAACCAGACACTTGTTTGTTCGTCTATGGATACATCACCAATGATAGTGGCATCCTTAGCAATAAATGCTGTTTCATGTACAGTGGGTACTTTTCCTTTATAGGCGTGGTATTCCATAGTAATCCTCCTTTAAAATACGATATTTCTTATTGTTTTTTCTCAATAGCGATAATAAATGGTGGATTGTTTTTTTGATTGATAAACCCATATTGAACTACATTGTAATCGTTTTGATCCAAATTCATTACGTGTTTCAGGACAATGTTCTTTTCTTCTTCTCCTCCTGGATGACCATGATATACGACTAAAACGATAAGTCGGCCCTGCTTTAAGAAATCCAGAATACTTTCTATTGCAGAAATAGTAGATTCTCCATTTGTAATAATCAACTTATCACTTTTAGGTAAATATCCAAGATTAAATATAGCTCCGCCTATTTGGGTATCCTTATTTATATATTTTTTTAGTCGTGCATGGCTATCTTGAATGAATGAAACGTTAAAACGATTATGTTCAACTAATCTTTGTCTTGTAGCGTCTATTGCTTGTTGTTGAATGTCACAAGCAATAACATGTCCATTCGTTCCGACAATTCTACTCAAAAATAAGGTATCATTCCCATTACCACAAGTAGCATCGATTGTTGTGTCTCCCGGATTTACTGATTCTTCCAATAAATAATGAGCAAAATTTAATATTCCCTTTAACATATTTAACTCCTTCATTTTTGAGGATATAATTATTCTAACAGAACTAGCAAGGAATTTCCTTGACAAAGCAATCTCCTTTCATTACAATTCGAGATACATAATATATCGACGATGCGAAGGATTAGTAATATACATTCTCAGGCAAAGAGAGGCAGTGATTGGTGAAAACTGTCGTTGAAGTGTATATGAACTCACCTTTAAAGTTGCAGAAGTGAAAACAAGTAATTTCTGCCGTATATCTGCGTTATAGATACAAGTGAACACATTTGTGTTAATTTGGGTGGTACCGCGGGAAGTTAAAGTCTCTCGTCCCTATTTGTAGGATGAGTGGCTTTTTTTATGTATAAGGAGGAAAAAATAATGAGTTTTAATCATCGAGAAATTGAAAAGAAGTGGCAAGAATATTGGTTAGAAAAAAAGACATTTAAAACCAATACATTTTCAGAGAAAGAAAAAGTTTATGCGCTTGATATGTTTCCGTACCCATCGGGGGCTGGTCTTCATGTTGGGCATCCGGAAGGGTATACAGCTACAGATATATTTTCAAGAATGAAAAGAATGCAGGGGTATGAAGTTCTACATCCAATGGGGTGGGACGCTTTTGGCCTTCCGGCAGAACAATACGCTCTTGATACAGGTAACAGCCCAAAAGAATTTACTGCTAAAAATATTGCCACCTTCAAGAGGCAGATTCAAGAGTTAGGCTTTTCATATGATTGGGATAGAGAAATAAATACAACAGATCCGAATTATTATAAGTGGACCCAATGGATATTCACGAAATTGTATGAAAAAGGTCTCGCATATATGGATGAGGTTGCGGTAAACTGGTGTCCGGCATTGGGGACGGTACTAGCCAATGAGGAAGTAATAGATGGAAAAAGTGAACGCGGTGGTCATCCGGTTGTACGTAAACCGATGAAACAATGGATGCTAAAAATTACTGCCTATGCTGATCGCTTGTTGGAAGATCTTGAAGATGTGGATTGGCCTGAAAGTATTAAGGATATGCAGCGAAACTGGATTGGCCGCTCTGAAGGTGCAGAGGTTACATTTAAAATCGACGGTTTTGAAGAAAGCTTTACTGTGTTTACCACGAGACCTGATACGTTGTTTGGAGCAACCTACGCAGTGCTTGCGCCCGAGCATCCGTTTGTTGAAAAAATTGTAACAAATGATCATAAAGAAGAGGTCGAAGGTTACTTAAATAAAATTCAAACAAAATCTGATCTGGAACGGACGGATCTTGCAAAAGAGAAGACCGGAGTATTTACCGGAGCTTATGCAATTAACCCAGTAAATGGGGAAAAGATGCCTATATGGATTGCGGATTACGTGCTTATGTCTTATGGCACAGGTGCTATTATGGCAGTTCCTGCACATGATGAACGCGATTTTGAATTTGCCAGGAAGTTTGAATTACCTATTACGGAAGTGGTTACTGGAGGAGATGTTTCCAAAGAAGCATACACCGGAGATGGGGTGCTGGTTAACTCTGGTTTTCTAAACGGGCTGAATAAAAATGCGGCAATCAGTAAAATGATTGAATGGCTCGAGGAAAATAATAATGGCTCTCGAAAAATTACGTATCGTTTACGTGATTGGTTATTCTCAAGACAACGTTATTGGGGAGAGCCAATTCCGATCATTCATTGGGAAGATGGAACAATGACCGCTGTACCTGAAACAGATCTTCCATTAGAACTTCCAACTATGACAGAAATCAAACCATCTGGTACAGGTGAATCACCTTTAGCGAATAGTGATTGGGTAAATGTGGTTGATCCGGAAACAGGCATGAAGGGGCGTCGTGAAACAAACACAATGCCTCAATGGGCAGGTAGCTGTTGGTACTTCTTACGTTATATCGACCCAGATAACCCAAATCAATTAGCAGATCCGAAAGCACTGCAAGAGTGGTTGCCAATTGATATATATATTGGGGGGGCTGAACATGCTGTACTCCATCTATTGTATGCTCGCTTCTGGCATAAATTCTTATTTGATATCGGTGTTGTCCCAACTAAAGAGCCATTTATGAAATTATTTAACCAAGGAATGATCCTTGGGGAAGGTAATGAAAAAATGAGTAAATCTAAAGGGAATGTAGTAAACCCAGATGATATTGTAGTGTCTCATGGAGCAGATACACTACGTTTATATGAAATGTTTATGGGACCATTAGATGCAGCGGTAGCGTGGTCAACAAATGGACTAGATGGTGCAAGGCGTTTTCTTGATCGCATTTGGAGATTAATGATCACTGAAGATGGTAAACCATCAGAAAAGATTAGCGATAAAATAAATCCGACCCTTGAAAAGGTGTATCATGAAACAGTTAAAAAAGTTACCGAGGACTTTGAAAATTTACATTTCAACACAGGAATCTCTCAAATGATGGTATTTATTAATGAGGGGTATAAAGCGGAATACCTTACAAAAGAGTATGTAGAAGGATTCATTAAAATGATTTCTCCTGTAGCACCACATATTGCTGAAGAATTATGGAGCCGTCTTGGACATTCCGAGACAATTAGCTACGAACCGTGGCCAATATACGATGAAACAAAGCTGGTTGATAAAGAGGTAGAAATAGTTATCCAAATTATGGGGAAAGTACGTAATAAACTCAAGGTTTCTAAGGATATTTCCAAGGAAGAATTAGAAAAAATAGCCTTGGAGGATGACAAAATTAGTGATTTACTTGAAGGAAAAACTGTTCGTAAGGTAATTGTAGTTCAAGGGAAACTTGTTAATATTGTAGCTAATTAAACAGAAAAACCTCTTTCGTAAATGGAAGAGGTTTTTCTGTTTATAAATGACTTACATCAAATTAGTTTTTAAAATTGTCCATTTTCCATCCTTAAAATACCAAAGTGTCTCTATCACTCCTAAATGAGTAGAAGATGAAGAAAGGCTTAGCTTCATTTTACTTTTTAAACCATATCCCTTTCCACCACTTAATTCAATTGGGTCAAAGGAGGTGATATGACGATTAATCACTGGCTTCTCTTTTAATACTTTTCCATTACTGCTGTACATTCCCAGTCGAGTAAGCTCTTTTGAACGATTGCTTATATCTATAGATAGTGGACTGAGTTGGGGGGTTAATTTTACAGTCAAATAAAAGTTATCTTTAAATGTTAGCTCCATGTACTCTCTTTTAGGTAAACGGATCTCTTCTATATTATCCTTTTTAATACTAATTAGTTTGTAGTTAAATACTTCACTTTCGTTTTCTGTGGTAGAACTCTGGTATAGTATATCCTCTTTTTGATTATGATTATAGTCAATAAATTTTAACGAAGGTTTATACCCCCCGCCTAATTCTATCTTTCGTACTTTGGAAGAATCTTCTTTTATTTCTGCCCATATCCTTGGATAATAGGCAGATTGTTTAGAAAAAGGGTTTCCTTTCAAATGTATATTTTCTTTTGTTCCATTTTGTTGTAAGTCTACATGATAGGAATTTATTGTTACTTCCTTCATTCTTTCATCTGCTAACGTAACTTGTGTAAATAGCAAAAAATATATCATAAAACAGGAAATTAATATATATCTCATCAATAATCTCTCCAGTCTTGAATATAATTTATGTTGTGTTATTTATTTGCAGGATATACCTGAATATCGTAAACTGGACTAGAATTATTAATAAAGGAGAAATTAATTATGGAAGAGATTAAAGAAGTAACACCTAAAGAAGTAGAAAAGTTGGTCCGTGAAGATGAAAACATTGTCGTTTTGGACGTTCGCGAAGATGAAGAGGTAGCACAAGGAATGATAGAGAATGCAAAGCATATTCCATTAGGGGAGCTGCCATATTCCATGGACGAATTAGACCAAAAGAAACACCATGTGCTTATTTGCAGATCTGGTAACCGTAGTATGAAAGCAGCTACCTATTTAAAAGAGAAAGGCTATGATGTATCTAATATGAGTGGAGGCATGCTTGCTTGGGAAGGAGAAGTTGTTTTTTAAGAATTCATGTTGACAGACTAATTAATGAGTAGTAGTATATATTTTGCTGTTTTAAAAACACTATCATATTTTATCAGAAAGTCTTTCGGAAAAAGTAGAATGTTGGTTGACATTGTAAATGTATAGTGATATAATCGATTTCCAACATAGAAGTTTGTCATGAATTTGGCTTTTATGTTAAAAAATACTCGCTCGCGAAAATGTTGACTTTTAAATGTTAACGTGATAGAGTATTCAAGTCGCTGTTTTTGGAAGTGACAACAAATTCGTTC
>NZ_BAZS01000047.1 GCF_001310895.1 Virgibacillus halodenitrificans JCM 12304
TCATTTCTGGCGTTGCTTTCTCATCTCGGATGGGCTGCCTCTCATTTCTAGCGCTGCTCTCTCATCTGGGATGGGCTGTCTCTCATTTCTAGCGCTGCTCTCTCATCTGGGATGGGCTGTCTCTCATTTTGCACGTTATTCACAGTACTCAGTAATAATACTAGTTTTCTTTTGCCCAAAGAAGGGCGCGTTCCTCCAGTTCCTGAATAAATGGCTTTTTCGCTTTACTATAAAAACGTGTATCATTGTACTCCTGCGCCAGCTTTTCCTTTAAGCGACTATACATAGTAGCTTCTTTCGGGTAGGTACGCAAATAATCCCTTACAAGGAGATGCCTTTCGATTTCAGGATGGTCACTCTGATAAACATGTAGATGATGGGTTCGGTTTTCACCACCCTTGCGAAATAATCTCCGTCCTGAGATCCCCCATTCACCTGCAGCTTCATAACCTATAGTTTCAAGCGTTAGATTAAAAGCATCAATTTTACTAATGTCTTTTACAAGACACATGATATCTATAACGGGTTTTGCCTTCATGCCTGGAACGGAGGTGCTGCCAAAGTGCTCAAAGCAGACAACCTCATCTTTCAATATGCTTTTCAGTTCAAGTGTTTCTTGTTTATAGAGCTGGACCCAATTCTTATTATATGCTTGAAGACGTATCTCCAAAAAATCACCTCATGGATTGTAATAGGATCAATATTATTACTTACTTCTCCAATATTATTTCTTCTACTAAACGCATCATTTCAAACGCACCTTCTGATTTATTTGAGCAAATGGTGCTAATAAAACTACTTTGAGGATAATAAGCTGAATGGAAGCTGACACCAGGGTCATAACCCATAACATGATATTTCAAAATTTCCCCAGTTGGTTTTTTACTTATCCAGACGCCATAACCATAAAAAACGTTCTTATTGGCCTGTATCATAGGTGATAATAAGATTTTGATAGTTTCTTCTTTTAATAGTTTACAATGAATCAGATTTGACCAAAGCTTTGTCATATCTTCTGCAGTTACAAACGCACCTCCATCCGGCCCGCCCTTTACTGGCAAGGAATATATATTGGATTTCAACTCTTCCCCCGGGAGTTCAATATAGCCTAAGGCAGTATTTGCTGGAAGAGAATCAAGGGAGAAATATCCTGAGTGAACCATAGCTGCTTTTCTAAAAATATACTTTTCAACATATTGCGAGAATGCCATACCACTAATCGCTTCTATAATTAAACCAAGTAATATGTATCCGGCATTGTTATAATGGAACTTTTCACCTGGTGTGAACTTCATTGGCTTATTTGAAAACATTGGTAAAAAGTCTGCTGGTTTTCGAAGAAGATACATCGGGTTTTGCTCCCAAAGCTCCTCGAAATCATCCATCTCTTCTTCATCAAAGTAATCGGGGATACCGGAAGTGTGTGTAAGTAATTGATGAACTGTAACTCCCAAATCAATATGTTTAAACTCATATGGAAGGCATTCACTCAGCTTGGAGTGAAAAGAAAGTTTATCTTGCTCCACAAGCTGACAGATTGCTATTGCCGTAAATAATTTACATCCTGAAGCAATACCAAATCGTGTATCGATGTTATTCTTTACCGAGTGCGACCGATTGGCATAGCCGTAGCTTTTCTCAACTTCTACTTTTCCTTTTCTTTGAACATACACTACTCCAGAAAAATCCTTCTGCTTCTGTAGATTTAGTTTTTCATGCATCCATTTATCCCCCTATTATCTATAAATCTATATATCCTCTCCAACGCTACAAAGATACATTAATGCTGGTTCTTTTTCCCATTTCTTCTTTTGTCTTTTTATTTACGGGAAGTTTTGCTAGTTTTAGCGTCACTTCTGATATATTTAATGTTGGGTCATCTAACATATATACAAGTGTTGTATTCCTAGGTATTTGTGTATCAAAATTCACATTGGTCATGCCACTGAACATATCATGAGCGAATAAGTTTTTACTACCAATATGAAGAGTAGCAGCTGCAAATGGAAATCCAATTGGCTCCTTGCTTGTATTTTGCAGGATTGCATCCACCTGAACGAATTTCACTTTTTCTCCGGAGATACCTGAAATTGCGCTATCCGTCACATCGCCACTCACGATGTTTATATTTTTAATTTTAATCGTCATCGGCCCTACATATACTTTTGAAAGATTCGTCCATTGTTTTTCAATAACAAACGTACCTGTATCTGTTTTCACAGTCTCTCCCTGTGCACCTTCCACTGCGAATTGTCCTTTTGGATACTCGTCAAACCCCGCCTTATCCTCAGGCATTTTCACTCCCTTTTCCTTATCTTCTTTTTTATCTTGATCTTGAGTACTTTTCTCTTTGGTTTCTTTATCTTCTTTCCTTACTTGCTCTTCGGCTTCCTTCTTTTCAGCTACATCATTTTCTTTTGCTTTATTTGGTATTTGCTGGTTCTGGTTCTCTTTTTCTGATGGGTTGCTATTTTCCCTCTCCACTTGAGATTCTTCATCTTCATCAGAAAAATTATTTGTCAAGAGCTCATTTGCTTCGTTCCCAACCAAATCAAAATAACTTAACCCACCGAGATCCTTTACTGAAAAACTAACTGTGAATGCTAATGTAATTAACCATTTTTTCCACATCCATTATCCCCCTTGCTATAAGTTACTTCTCTAAGGGTAGCAAGGGTATAACAAAGATACAAGGTTTATTTTTCCTTTTGTTGGTAATTATAACTCAAACAAATCATTGGGATACTATACACTTGCTAGACTTTTTTTCAGTGCTAATCCATTACAGGAGAATTACATTCATATGTATAAGCCAGACAAAGAAAGCCTTGTTTCTCTAAAATTTTTCTGCTCATTGGACTTGCATCAACAGTTAAAAAAGAATATCCTTTTTCATAGGCTTTTTTGGCCCTTGCTGACAAAAGAGCATGATAGTATCCTCTTCCCCTATATTCCAATAGTGTAGATCCGCCCCAAAGGCTTGCAAAAGATGAGCTATCCTCCAAATACATCCAGGCAGCACTCACTAACCTATCCTCATCATAAATTCCATATAAATATAACGACTCTGGGTAATTTTGTTTATCACGCCATAATCTTTCTCCGAGCTCATTATGCGCTTCCTTCCAAATAGCTTCTTCCAAACTAATTATATCTTTGATTCCTTTTTGATCCGTAATTTCTTTTACCTCTATAGCAGGTCTACTGTGAAGTAATGGATGATCTTCCACCAACTTCATCATCATTAATGCTTCTGTGTTTCCAATAAGGAAGCCTTCCTCTTTCAGTATGTCAACTAAGTTTACCGGTTGATCATAACTATAAACCTTCCATTCAAATCCTTGCCCCAACTTTTGAAAATAGCTTAACTCTTGTCGAACCACTTCTCGAGCATTACTTTGATTTAAAGTGGACGCGATCACAAACCCTTTCTCATCAAAATTGGAAACATGGCGTACAACATGCTCAGTTTCTTCTCTTCTATATCCCTGTGTATACGCTTCCTGCCGTAATTCCTTATGAAACAAGTGAAGCCATTCATGGTTAATCATTACAAAACCTCTTCCCTCTGTCTTCTGTTTAATTATTTTATCATAATTTTTTCATTATTAGTACGTTTCTACAGCTGTAAGCAACTTGCTCTTTTAGCTAAGGAAATTATTTATTGAAGGTTCCGAGAAGGTTAACGAATTAGAGTCTCAACATATATTAGAACCAATTGTTTAACTTACGCTATAAGTCATCCAGCAAAAAATAAGGATGTCTACCTATAATGGCAAACATCCAATTGCGAGAAATTTAAATTTACTTTCATTGATAAAAGCCCAGCATGTAAAGAGTTGCAACTCCAGCCAGTGTTGTTAGAATACCTGCTAGCAAAATAAGCAGGGAAGATTTTTTATTCTTGGTTTGAGTGAACACAGCAATAGAACCAATAAGGGTGACGAGCATTCCAAAAAATAAAGCTGCATAAGGGTTCGTGGGGGTAATTAAATCATGTAATTGTAACCACTCCATCTATTTACCTCCTCTACTAACTTTTATTCTATATTTTTAAGCCACTCCAATAGTTTAACCTTTGAATAATAAGCAGTATTATTCACCGTAATATGAGGTATTTCAGGATGTTCTTTTAATAACACTTGTGTATCTGCGTTGGAAATCCCAATAATATGATGTACCTCATTTTCATGAATCAGTGCATGATCATCATCCGCTTCCTCAAATAAATTACGTGCAGATGGGTTTTTGAAATTTTTTAAACCGTCTCCAATAAAGTAACCCATGGCAGCTAATCCAAGCCCCACCCATAGAAGATCTATTTCCATGCATTAACCTCCTTCGTGTTTTGCTCATTACAATGGATACTTTTTCTAAAAAAATCGGGCAGGGATTCTTTTAATCTTGCGCCAGCCCAACCCATTAGCGTTGATCTCCACCCCTTATACGTACGTAGAGAATATATACGCCAATATAGTGGCGGATGAACCATAAATTGAAACTCAATAAACCTCAGAAACCATCCTTCCCGTTCTGTACTAAGTTTTCTTTTTACCGAATTTGCACCTTGTGTGCTATAAGATAGCTTCTTTTTAACTGCTTCATCCTGTGCTTTACCTAATTCATAAAGTCCATTAGCCATTTGAGAGCCTTGTTTATCAAGGAGCAAAGACCCTAGATAATCCGCACGCATCTCTGTCCATTGTGCAATAAATGATAAATACACAGGGAATAGAATCATTAGGAAGTAGATAAGAATCGTAAGGAACACAATATGATCGGTCAACATCAGTAGTTGATCATAAAAAAGATAGGACCCTCCAGCAATCACTGCGAAAAAAAGCATGCGAGCAATTTGATTGCTTAGTATATCCCTCTTTTTAATATGAATCGCCTCATGTGCGATAATTGCTTTTATCGTATTTAGGGAAAGCTGTGCTGTGGCACTTGTCAGCATAATCGTTCCCCGCCCAAGGTTCATTCCAGTTGCCAGTCCGTTATGAATTGGTGAATCAACAAGATATAAACGTGTTTTGCTTATTCCAGCTTGCTTAAACAACTGTTGTGCTTCATTGAATAACTTTCCTTCTGTAAGCTCCTTTGCGTCTGAGGCTGCCACAAGTACACGATCAGAAATATACAAATTAAAGACCCACCACAATAATACAAAGCTGATCATGACATAGGAAGGAGCATCTAACCAAATCAATATAAATAGTAATCCTGTATAGGCTGAAACTCCCTTTACCGTTATAGCATAATACCCTTTCCAAAAGAGACGCTTTAAGTTATCCGGATGCCAAAGTGCTGCCACTTTCTTTTCTTTCTGCTCCGTATCTTCTTTCATACCTTTTATTAATTGTTTGAAAATTTTTGATTTCAAGTCAAAGTTAATGTATATTGTTTCTCCCGGAAACGACAGCCGGAGTACAGAATTGAAGGATATGGTATAATCTATGTTTTCCGACATAAATGTAAACATCGGATGGAGACGCAGCAGATCGGGACCTGTTTCCCTACGTATTTCCTGTACTTCTTCCAAAGGTAAATCCCTTGGTTCCAAGGCTGACATGATAATAAGCCGATTTTGTTCCGGAAGAAAATAGAGTTCTGCAGTTACATAATTAGTTACTCTCGAAATAAATTGGGTAATTGTTAAGATAAAATAGATTCCAATAAAAAACTTTAAAAGTGCATAGGTTTCTGGTGCATAAAAAATAAATAGTAGTCCGATCGAGCTAACTAAAAGAACGAAAAAGATATCCAAGGTTAGTCTTCGCACGTCTTTTTCCTGTTGAATCTTTTTGTAGGAAGATTGCTTTAACTCCTCTTTTAATTGGCGTTGCTTTGCTTGTTTATCCCGATCAAAAATAACAAGTAAACTCCCGTACACGAAAGCACATAAACTGATTAACATAAGTGCCTCTGTAATCTCGTACGTCAGAAACAGATAAATAAGAAAGCCAAGGATGACGCTTATTTCAAATAGCTTCCCAATGCGCTTAGGAAGAATAAAAGATATAAAAGCGATCATTCCTGTTAATACAATGTAACTAATGATTGTCATAGCCTGGGGCATTCTTTCTCCCTCCCCTGTTTTTACTTCACTATTTGCATCTTTTCCGTCGCTTGCAATAACTTCTCCAAAGGAATTGACGGATCAATAATTAATATAGAATATGTTAAGCCTTCTTCCTGCCACACCAAGTTACGAAACCCTTCCATATCAATAAAGGAACCTTCATGATTTCTAACTGTAACCGACTCTTCCTCCGGGAGCGTATAGGTTTCATCTTCCTCCTTTGGCGATTCGAATACAGACAAGGTTAAAAAAGGTATATCTTCTTTGTTATAATTAATATTGATTTCCGTACGTTCTACTAAGCCTGTAAGATCGTCTTGCTCAATAGTAGAGATTTCCATTCCGTTTTCTTCTGGAAAATAAAGGAACGGAGTATCCAAGCCTTCCCTTGCTTGCTGTAAGGTGACGGTTTTCATCTTATTAAGCTCATTTAAATTCTTTATTTCTACGTCTTCTGCCAGATGGAGGGCAAATTTCTTCTCTGGAATAGTTGCACCTACATCTATTTTGGTATAAATCGCTTTGGACGTTTGATTACCTGAGGTAGAATACATCTTCAATACCATCCAATTTTCCTTATCAATCCATAATTCCTGCTTACCTAGTAAACTACTTTTTTCTTTAGGCTTGGCGACAAGATGGAAAGTATTACGCCCTGCGATTTTTTCATCTCCTTCACTGGTAATCTCATGTGTTTCCTGAATCATTTCCAGGATGCGTTTGCCTGTTCTTTTGGTGACGGTTGATTAAACTCAATTATTTCTTTATCATCTATTATTGTCGCTTGCTTTTCTTTTTCATCATATGTTGTGATTGTTTGGCCGTCGTTTACCACTATCACTTTATCTTTTTCACTCTCATCCGTCGTTTCGATACGTATTTTTCCGTCCTTACTGCGCCACTCCTTCATCCTCATTTTCTCGATCATTTCGCCATTATCATATATTTCCATGAGGGACTCTCCATAATAGTTAGGATTCTCCTCCTCTTCCAAGGCGTTATTAATCATTTGTTCAGGTGAATAGCTACTTGTTTCGGTAGAGCAGCCGCTACTTAAAATTAATGCCCCAAAAGTAGTTAGTATGCCCATCCTCCATTTAGTTACCTTCATTTACAATCTTTTCTCCCCTCTGCGGCAAGACACAAATAACACAAGTCCCCACCTCTTCTTTAGAAAATAACTTCACTGTCCCTCCATGTTTCTCCATGATCTGTTTTGTTATGCTTAGCCCCAAACCGGTACCTTGTGCATCTCGTTTACTCCTCGCTTCATCTACTTGGTAAAGCGGATCAAATACACGTAACAAATTCTCTTCTTTGATTCCCTTCCCCTCATTTTGCACAATAAAGTAGGATGAAGGCATTGGAGTTAGAAAATCTTCCGGATCAACAAAATCAAATATTTCGTCTTTTAGCTTCGCTGGTTTAGAAACAGCAGCTATCCAGATCCTCCCATTCTCCGGTGTGTGGGAAATAGCGTTACTTACCAAATTATCTGCTATTCGAATCATTTGTTTTGGATTCACTTCAAAAAATCCTTGAACATCAGCGTATGCTTGAAGGCAAATTTTCTTTTTATTACACAAAGGTTCGTAATCTCCCACAAGCATCTCAAAGAACTCTGATCCATCGACCTCAACCAGCTCCATATCATGCTTTGGTGACTGAAGGAGAGTGAAGGTCAACAAATCATCAAGCATTTGTTGCATGAAATCTGCCTTCTCCTTTATTACACGTTGGTAGTCTCTTTTTTCTGATGGTGACAAATCCTTTTCCACTTGTAATGATTCGGCATAAGCTTTAATAGATGTGAGTGGTGTTTTCAAATCATGGGAAACACTGGCAATTAAATATTCCTTTGCTTGCTGTTCCTGCTCAAGATAACTTCTTGCATTGTTTATTTGCCTGCGAATATCGTAAAAGTGTTTTGTTAACTTACCAATCTCATCATTATTTGTTGGTTTTTCCTTTACTTGGTTCCCTGCAGCAAATGCTGTCATCTCATTCATCAATCCGGTAAGTCTTCTATTTAACTTTTTATTTACAAGTCGGATAATGCAAATATAAATAAGTATAAAGACGAGGGTAAATAATCCACCAACTAGTAAACTACGGTTTTTTACACCGGCTACCCACGTATCACGTGCTAGTTCTACATGAAAGAAACCGACAAGCTCATTTTCGGAGAAAACAGGTTGTTTGTATGTATACGTACGGTATCCCCGTTCCAAAGAATAGAGATCTTCATACAGCTGTTGCTTTCCAATTCCGTAATGGGCCGGCATAAAGGAAGGGTTTGATGTATAAATAACAACCCCATCCGGATTAAACAATGCAATCGATTGTTTTGTATTTGCAATAGTATCCAAGCGTTTTCTATATGTTTTTGATGAATAAAGCTTTGGATCACTTAGTGACTGATTCAACGACTGTAAAGCAGAGACGGTCTCCACATGCTCTGTTACTTTTTGTTCATTATTGTAAGACTGAATCCAGCCAAACAAAAGATAAGCTGCAATTAATGGCAACACCATTACAACAAAATACGAGATGAGTAACCATGTTTTAATCTTCATAGGGGTTCACCTATAAATCGATAACCCTTTCCCCAGTCTGTTTGAATAAACTTAGGGTTTTTGACTGGGTCAGCCAATTTTTCTCTTAATGCTTTTATATGGACGGTGACAGTAGGAACGCCATCTGCTTCGAGTTGTTTCCAAACATGCTCATATAGTTCTGTTTTGGAGAATGTCTCCCCAGGGTGCTTAGCAAGCACTTCTAATAATTCATACTCTTTGCTTGTGAGAGGAACCTTTACTTCGTTCAGAGTAACCTGCTTCTGGTCCCAATTAACTTTCAAACCATGCATATATGTTGAAGTGTTAGCTCTTGCTTCTTGTCCTTGGTATCTCCTCCATCGGCGTAATTGAGATGCTACTCTTGCTTTTAGTTCTACCAGGCTGAATGGTTTTGCAACATAGTCATCTGCTCCTAAGTGTAATCCAGCAACCTTATCCTCATCTTCCTTGCGGGCACTAATTATGATTAAGGGGATATCACTTTTCCAACGAATATTTTTACAAAGTGTAAAGCCATCCATTTCAGGTAGCATTAAATCTACCAATACAAGATCGTATAAATTCTCCTGAAAATCCTCCCAACCTTCCAGCCCGGTCGTTGCCCAGGTAACTTCATAGTTTTCGCGTATGAGCATATCTCGTACGACCCGAGCAATTTCCGGGTCATCCTCAACTAATAGAATACGTGCTTGCATGCTGATTCCTCCTGTATAGTGTTACTATATCATGGTAAAAACAGATAAAAACAAACTTTATAAATTCTTTATAATTAGATCAATCAAGCAATCTACTGCTGAAACGATTATATCATTTCCCGGGCAATGAAAAGAGCGTCACCCTTAATAGGATGACGCTCTTTTTATTCCTGTTTTCACACATGCAATTTCATACGAAATTCACTTAAATTGCACTTATTTTCAGTTAATTTCGCATCTAGGTGTTTATAGATTTAGATTTTATCTAAATAAATCCTAATGAATAAATGAAAACAATTAAAATAGTTACAGGTACTACATAGCGCATGAGAAACCGCCATGCTTTAAAAATGCCCATACCAACTTTGGATCCTGATCTAAATTCCTCCATAACAATCGCCTGATCCATACGAAAAGAAATAAATATTGCAATCAACAAGCTGCCTAATGGAAGCAAAATATTACTAACGAGGAAATCAGTCGCATCGAATACGGATTTACCAAATATAGAAACATCTGCAAGAACACCAAACGATAATGCTGCTGGTATGCTGGCCAGGAAGACAATACAGCCTGTTATTAATGTTACTTTACGCCTTGTATAATTTTTATTCGCAATGAATGCCGAGATGATAATTTCCAATAGGCTAAATGAGGATGTCAATGTAGCAAATAAAAATAGTAATAGAAACAAAGCTAAGAACACAGAACCAAATGCCATTTGACTAAATACTGTTGGTAAGACAACAAATAATAGTCCCGGTCCTGCTGCTGGCTCTAATCCAAATGCAAAAACTACTGGAAAAATGGCTAATCCTGCGAGCAAGGATACTAATATATTTAAAGTTACTACACTCCCCGCTGAATTAGGTATGCTTTCCTGTTTACTTAAATAGGAACTATATGTAACCATACAGGAAAACCCTACAGCCAGAGAGAAAAAGGACTGACCAAGCGCATACAGGATACCCTCACCTGTAATGCGGGAAAAATCTGGACTTAAGAAAAACTCTATCCCTGCCATTGCGCCGTCTAACGTAATAGATCGCACTACAAGAATAATGAAAAAGATAAATAGAAGCGGCATGAGATATTTACTCGCTTTTTCAATGCCATTTTTAATACCAAACAAAAGCACAATTACATTAATGAGCAGGAATATTGCTAATCCTCCAAGCCCCATCCATGGTGTACCAATAATGGTATCAAATAAAGCTCCATAATTTGCTCCTTCTTTAATAACGTTACCTGTTAAACTTAATCCGGAATAAAGGACGATCCAACCACCCACAACACTATAAAAGGATAACAGTAAAAAACAGCCCACAACGCCAAGTCTTCCAATTATCCGCCAAGAGGAATTTGGAGCCAAATGGTCATAAGCAGAAACTGCTTCTCTTTTTGCTCCCCTTCCAATGATAAATTCTGAAATTAACATTGGTAAACCAATAAATATAGTAAATAGCACAAACACTAGGAAAAACGCTCCACCGCCATTCATACCCGTAGCATATGGAAATTTCCATATTGCTCCGAGTCCGATGGCTGCCCCGGCAGATGACAAAATAAACCCTAACTTAGAAGACCATTGTTCTCTTGATTCTTTCATTAATTTTCCCCCTTTGGATTAAGAAATAAGAACTTCTTTATCTATCAAACTATGATTAGATCTCTGTACGAAGCTGCCAAAGTTCAGGGAAGAAATATTGATCAAGCACTTTTTTTAAATAGCTGACACCACCTGATCCGCCTGTCCCCATCTTAAAGCCAATAATTCGTTCTACTGTTTTCATATGACGGAAGCGCCACTGCTGGAATTGGTCCTCAATATCAACTAGCTCCTCAGCAAGCTCATATAGCTCCCAATATTGGTCAACGTTTTTATATACTGTCTTCCACGCTTCCTTCACACTCTCATTTTTTTGATGTGTTTCACTTACATCCCTGTCCAGGACTTCCTGATCAATTGACAGCCCAGCTCTAGCCAGTGCTTGTATTGCTACATCATAAATACTCGGTGCCTCATACGCTGCCTTCAGCTTTTCATGTAGCTCAGGATTTTTCTCATAGATTTTAATTACATAATCGGTTTTGTAACCAAGTGCAAACTCGATAAGCCGATTCTGATACGATTGGAAGCCGGAAGCATTGCCAAGCTTATCGCGAAATTCAATATACTCACTAGGTGTTAAAGTAGCCAGCACATCCCATACATTTTTTAGCTGCATTTGGATTTGAGAAACTCTCGCCAGCTTTTTAAACGCCTCACGTAAATTGTCTGCCTGAATATCATGAATAGCTGAATTCATTTCATGTAGAATCTGCTTCATCCAGATTTCACTCACATGGTGAACCGAAATAAATAACATTTCATCATGATGATCACTCAATGGATGATGACTTGCCAATAGTGTATCAAGACCTAAGTAATCACTGTAAGTCATTTTTTCTTTGAAATCAGTATGAATGCTTTTCTCGTTTTTAAATGCTTCATGTTTATTTTTATTTGTCATCATTTGCTGTCTCCTTCTAGTGGTTTAATTACGGCACGCACGGGACTACCATCAGCCTCTTTTAGTGGCAAAGGTAAAGCAACTAACTCGTAATCGCCTTCCTCGACATGATCCAACATGACATTTTCCAAAATATAAATGTCATTCTCGTGCAATGCATGATGGCCAGCAAGATCTTTGCTTGTAACCGGATCAATAGACGGTGTATCTACACCAACCAGTTTGACACCTAATTTCTTCATATAAGCAGCTCCATCTGGAGTGACTGGTGGTACTTCATCCGGGAATCTTTCAGGATTATTTGGCAAAGAAGTGCGAATGAGTAAACGTTCTGCCTGTGTCAATTGTTTTGATTTCAAAGCTGCCTCGTCAATTGCAGGGAATTCACTTACGTCAATGACTTTGCATGGCCCGATATAACGGTCGATATCCATATCCAAAATTCTTTTACCATCATTCAGAAAATGAAATGGTGCGTCAACATGTGTACCTATATGAGCACTTGTTGTTATTCGACCAATATTGACAGATCCGGTTTCTTCTTTTGTAAGAGCAGTTTCATATTGAAAGCTTGTATCTCCTGGCCAGTGAGCTATTGAATTTGTTAACGGCTGTGAAATATCAATCCATTTTGTCATTAAGAAACAATCTCCCTTTTGTTTTCAAATTGCTTGTAAAGCTCTTCTCTCATAATTTCCTTTAAGATATGGACACATTCATACACATCTTCAAATGTATTGTACAATGCTACCGGAGCTAAACGGATGCCACTTGGCGTACGGAAATCAGGAATAACCTTTTTCATTTTTAGTGCCTTACATATACGGGCGGCTTCCGGATGCTCCAAATACACATGTCCGCCGCGTTGCTTTGGATCAACTGGATTACATATTTTCAAATCGAATTCATCTAATTCATGCTTAATTAATTCCATCATATAGTTCGTTAACTTCAACGATTTTTCACGCACCCTATCAATTCCTGCTTCATTAAATAATTCCAGGGCACCTATGAGTGGTGCTGCACTTAATACATGTGGTGTACCAATTTGAAACGCGCCGGCATCTTCGGCAGGTGTAAGTGAATGTTCCATATCAAACTGTTTGTCTTTTCGCGAACTGAACCATCCTGCTAATCCTGGAGTAATACCTGCATGTTTTTCGTGGACAAATAGCCCGCCAACACTTCCAGGTCCTCCATTTAAATGTTTATACGTACACCAAAACGCAAAGTCAGTCCCCCAGTCATGTAACTGATGAGGCACGGATCCAATCGAATGACATAAATCAAATCCAATCTGAATACCACGTTCGTGTGCGACCTTTGTAAGTTTCTCCATGTCTAAAATCTGGCCACTTCGATAAAGGACTCCTGGAAGAACAATCAATGCCACTTCATCAGTCATTGCATTAATAATATCTTCTTCATCCAGTACATGCCCATTCGTGCTTGGCACCTGAATAAGATGTGTATCATCATAACCCTTCAGTGCCAACTGAGCTTTAAGTGCATAAATATCACTTGGGAAATTAAGTGAATCAGCTAATATCTTTGTTCGCTTTCCTTCAGGCTTATAAAATGTTGACACAAGATGATGCAAATTCACTGTTGTTGAACCAGTTGCGATAACCTCTTCCTTTTTACCGCCGACCAACTCTGTCATGCTTTCGCCAAGTTTTTCAGAAAGGTAATACCACGGTTGTTCTCCCTCTGTCCATCCATCAATAGCATATTGCTTCCAAGAATTCAGTAACTCATGAGTTGTCTCTTCGGCGCGTTTACTAAGCAAGCTAGTGAGTTACCGTCCATGTAAACGCCATCATTTTTTAAGTAAAACTCATTCCGGAATGATCGTAATATATCTTGTTGATCCATCATTTTCGCTTCTTCTCTTGTAAAATTAGTTGCCATTACATTTATTCCTCCTATATCCTTATATTAGAACTTCATTTAATTATCAGACATATTTTACTATTGGTTTTATGATACAATAATAGTGACAAACTGTCAATGACACGATATCAGTGAAATAACATATAATAAAAGGTGGTTTATATGGAGGATAAGAATCTAACCAAACGTGATTTGCAGGCATTGGAAACAAAAAAACGACTCATTCGCTCAGCGCACGAGGTGTTTTTGAAAAACGGCTTTAATAAGACAACCATTTCAGAAATCATTAAAAAGGCTGGTGTAGGATACGGTACTGCCTATGTATATTTTAAAAACAAGGATGCCATGTTTGTTACCGTAATGGAAAGTGTAATGGAACGTTTTTTGCAGGTCGCAGATCAAACTTTTCATCCCAATTCGGTTGTAGCTGCCCGTGAACAAATATTGAATCAAGTGAGAGCCTTCCTGGAGCTGGCTATTGAAGAAAAAAATATGCTAAAAGTAATTAAAGAAGCAATTGGCATAAGTGATGTTGTGGAAGCTAGATGGCTGGAAATTAGGAAGCAATTTATTGAAAGTATTACAAATGATATCACCTATTCCCAATCAAACAACCTTGTTAGTACAAAATTTGATGCACCTATTGCTGCAAAAAGCTGGTATTTTATGAATGAAATGTTTTTATGGGAGTGTGTAGAGACTGAGGAAGTAAACCTTGATAAAATTGTAGAACAGCTATCCTTATTATATACTTCAGCCTTATATGAATAGATGGTGATGGCTGGAAAAAGGTTTTGCTGCAATTGTTGAGGTAAAAACGTTATCTCTTAAATTCTTAGTAGGATTAAAATGCGTACTAGTGTAGGAACAATCTTCCCCAGAAGTGATTAATCTGCTGCAAAGCGGAGTTTATCATTATGCGAACTATGATAATTCCACCTAATATATTAAAACCATAAAAAGCAATCCAGACATATTTTTAATGTCTGGATTGCTATTGAGAGTATTTACTTCATACCTAATATAGTCTTCGGCTCGAGATATTCGTCAATTCCATAATCTCCCCACTCACGTCCAATACCAGATTGTTTGAAGCCTCCGAATGGAGCAGAGAAATCTCCTTCCGCATTGTTAATCGTAACCCGACCAGCGCGAATATGTTGAGCTGCCTTCGTTAAACGATTCTTATCCTTACCAATGACATAGCCTGCAAGTCCATAAGGCGTATCATTAGCCACCTCAATAGCTTCATCAAGCGAATCAACATAAATAACAGCTAATACAGGCCCGAAAATTTCTTCCCGAGCAATGGTCATTTTTTTATTATCCACATCCGTAAAAATAGTTGGCTTCGCATAATATCCTTTGTCCAGACCTTCTGGATTTCCAGTTCCTCCTGTTAATAAGGTCGCACCTTCATCAATACCTTTTTGAATATATTCCTGTACACGATCCCATATCTTTTCAGCAACTAACGGCCCTGTAAACGTATCCTCGTCTTGTGGGTCTCCTACCTTATAGTTCGGTAATACGCGTAGTAAAGCTTTTTCAAAATCGGATTTCATTTCTTTCGGCACTATAATTCGGGTTGCAGCTGTACATACCTGACCAGTATTCGTTAGCATATGCGTTACTGCAGTGTTTGCAGCGTATTCCGGATCTGTATCATTCAGCACAATAAGTGGTGACTTCCCTCCAAGCTCGAGGGCAATTTTCTTAATATTTTTCGCCCCATTTTCCATCGTCTTTTGTCCAACACCTACTGATCCAGTAAAGGAGACAAAATCAATATCCGGATGTGAGCTTATACCATTACCAATTGTGCTGCCGGTACCATTCACTAAATTAAATACACCTTTAGGTACGCCAACCTTATCGAAAATCTCAGCCAGAATTATCGCTGCAAAGGGGGTTATCTCAGCAGGCTTCAAAACCATTGGGCTACCTGCAGCTAACGCGCTGGCAATTTTAGTAGTGGTTTGATTTGTTGGAAAGTTCCATGGTGTAATCAGACCACTTACACCTATGGATTCCTTCATGATCGTGGAATCCTCCCGTTCCTCCATAAACTGAAATTGTTTTAATTCTTCAGCAGCTTGTTTAAAATGGTTATATCCCATCTGATAATGGATCCCTTCAGATTTGGTTATTGGAGAACCAAGCTCTTCCGTTATTGTTTCAATTAACTCTTCTTTTCGATTTTCATATTCTGCTGCTATTTTCTCCAATAAATCAATACGTTGTTCCCGTGTTGTAGTAGAATAAGAAGAAAAAGCTTCACGAGCAGCTTGGACAGCTTTATCCAAATCTTCCTCTGTCCCCAGACTAATTTTTCCGATTACTTCTTTGTTTGCAGGGTTAATTACTTCAGTTGTTTCGTTTTCTGTAGATTTAATCCATTCTCCATTTATATAATGTTTAAGAACGTTTCGCATAATAAAACTCCTTTTTTTAAAGTCGCCACTCTTTTAGTAGTAACATGGTTTCTTTTCCCTATGAAAGAAAAATGAAACCATGTCCACACACCCACCCATGAAATTTTACGTGTACGAATACTATTTCATAAGCATAATTTTTTGTTCCGTTCCCATATAGTAAAAATAGGTAGAGGAAAGGAGCCATCCTGTTGAAACAAATTCATGAGCTTGTTGATACAATACGATTCGAAAAAGACATTAAACTAACGAGAGAAATAAAAGTGGAAGCTTATAATAAAGCTTTTCTCACATATATTGCTTCTGGCAGAAGTGCTGCCGTATTTTTAATTAATGATACAGACCTGGCATTGAAGGTTTTTCACCCTTATTTTGCTTCGATTACGAAGGCTGAAACGGATATATATCGACAGCTTGAAGGCGTTCATTTCTACCCGAAAATGTATGAAGCAGGGCAGAATTTTATAGTCATTGATTATATAGAGGGCACAACCTTATTTGATTGTCTAATTGAAGGCATTCCTATAAAAGAAGAAACAATTTACCAGGTGGAAAAGGCATTACATGCTGCCAAAAATCGAGGACTGAATCCATCTGATATTCACCTAAAAAACATAATACTAACACCAGACGAAACAATTAAACTAATTGATGTCGCCCGTTTCCAACAAGAAAAAGAATGTCAGCAATGGCGTGATTTAACATATGCATACCACCATTTTTACAAACAAGAATACTTCCCAAAAAAATTATCAGGAAAAGTATTAAACTTTATCTCCTATATGTACAAACATAACCTTTTGCAAGTTTTAACGAAGAATCGAAAAAATAATCCAGTAGCTTAAAAAGCAATCAATATAAGAAAAAACAAGCCACTAGGGCTTGTTTTTCGATATGGTATAAAAGGAGTTATCCTCGTCTTCCGCCTCTACCTCCACGTTTAGTGTCTGTATGGCGTTTAAGCGTGGACAGATTTTCCTCACTGGTTTTCAAGAATTTAGCCATCTTATCTTCAAAGCTTTCCTTTGGTTTGTAGCCACTGCCTTTACCACGGAAATCCTTTGAATTGCGATCCCTATTCGGACGAGGCGTTCTTTCCGGACGCGGACGATCGATCGCTTTCTTAATTGATAAGGCTATTTTACCTTCTTTTTCACTGATGACTTTAACTTCCACTTCGTCACCAACCGTCAAGTGATCATTGACATCCTTTACAAAGCTGTCAGCCACTTCACTAATGTGAACGAGTCCGGTTTTACCTTCCGGCAGCTCGACAAAAGCTCCAAAATTAGTGATACCAGTAACTTTTCCTTTAACTTTACTACCTATTTCAGTTGACAAAAAAGCTCCCCCTTATAACTTTTAAAAGCGCTTAATTATAACAAACATTTGAGAGAATATCAAATGTATATTATAATCATAACTTAAAAATTGTTGTCGTGTCTAGTTGATTCTAGCTAACTGCTTAATCGTTTCTTACTCACAATAAAGAAAATAGCTACAAATAATGTTAATAAATCTGCAACCGGTACTGCAAAAAAGATAGAAAAAGCTGCATCTATTCCCCCAATTTCCCAAGCAGAAAACAGATAAGGCAGCATAATGACAAGTGGAATAATTGTAATTACCTGTCTAATAACACCAAGACTTACTGCGCGAAGTTCTTTTCCTGTTACCTGAAGTAATGTCATAATGGTATAAGTAATTCCCAGTAAAGGAAATGTCAGGAAAATAACTTTAATAATAGCCATGACCTTACCAAATATTTCTTTATCTGTAGTAAACAGATAGAGCATATATTTACCACCAAACAACACTATCATAGTACTAAAAACTCCGTAAATAAAGCAAATTAATATCGTTCTTTTTACTGTTAAGTTCTTTTTAGACTCTTCTCCTTTACCATTGAAATACGAGATGATTGTTTGTACTGCTTGAGTTATTCCTACAATTGGCATAATCATAAGCATATATATCTTATTAGCTATATTCCAGGTCGCCACATAACCTGAACTTCCTGTTTGCATTAATTGTTCGTTGATTACCAAAGCAGATATGCCACCAAGTAGTTGAATTAGCGTTTGGGCCAAACCTATCTTAGCCATTTCATAAACCATCTTCAATGTATCTATTACTGAGATTTTCTTTATCCGAAACATAAGATTCTTTCGGAGCAGAAAGACAATTGCAATTAAAGCACACACAAATTCACTAATTAAAGTACCTAAAGCAATTCCTTGGATCCCAAGACTCATACCAAATGTCAATATAGCATTCGCTACTATATTCACGACAACGGAAAAAGAAATTAGCAACATTTCCATTTTCGGATACCCAAACGCACGAATGACGCTCGTCATTGTATAACCAATTGAACTAAATACATTACTTAGTAGTATAAACGATAAATATTGTTTTGCTTGCGTGTATATAGCTCCACTAGCATGGAGGCTTACCAAAATTTCATCCATACCGATCCACGTGAATACGGATGCTCCTATACTTATAAGTAATGTCATAAGAACTCCGGTTTGAAAGTAATTGTTGATACGAAATGGATTGTCATTCCCCATCTGGGTAGAAATCATAATAGCTGTTGACATTGCGAAAAGTGTTTGTAACGCTAGAAAGAAAGTCATTACTGGAGAGAGAAGCCCTAAAGCTGCAAGGGCATATTCGCTATCTTCACCAAGATGCCCTGCAAACGAAGTATCTAAAACTATCGTTAGGGTTTCAACTAATAAAGAAGCTATAGCAGGTAAAGAAAAAGTTAGAATTAATTTATTTACAGAATGTTTTTCATAAATGTTTGAATGCAGTGTAATCACCTCTATAGACAACACTACTACTCAAACTGGTCATATCATGTCTTATTTGAATTTAATTCTATATTCTGTTTGTAAGGAATAAACGAACGCTCAAACTGTTTTTCCGTAATCCTATAAGAATAAATAGAAGTAATTTTTATTAATTCATAACCCATTGAATACGCATATAAATAAAGTCCGTCACTTCTTAGCACATAGCTTATCGGTGCTACAGTCATCTCTTTATTATCAAAAGAAACAGAAAGGCATACTTCTTCATCAAAGCAATAATTGATTGCTTCATATATTGGTTCATCCATGCCAACTTTCTCTTCAAATATATCCATTACAAAGTAATCATTTAAATCATTTTCAAATAAATGAATTAAATCAGGCAAAACAAGTGCCAGCTTTTTCATAATATCCTCACGATGTTCTACAGAAGAAATATTATCAAACGCATATAGAGCTAGAGCAATATGATACAAGTCATTATTATTAAGAAAGCTTTGCGATAATTTATAATTCTTTTCTATGTAAATGCCACCCTGATTCCCTTGTTTACTCGTAATTGGCACACCCATTGCTGAAAGATCATCAATATCCCGTTGGATCGTTTTTATACTTACCTCAAATAGTGCTGCTAATTCTGCATTTGTTGTTTTTTTCGTTTTTAGTAAGTACAATAAAATTTCCAATTGACGATTCTGGCGCACATAAACAGCTCCTTCATTTAAGTAGTAAACAATCGATAAACTTATTATAGCAGGAGGTAAAAGTTTTACCTAACCTTAAGTAATTACATGGTAGTCTCTCAAAAAGAAATCCGAACTATGAATTAAATCAGTTCGGACTTCATTAATGTAAATATTCTTTTTGGCCCTTCAAATACTAGAATCCAGTTAAATATGGACCGAATACAGCTGCAATCATAAGAATATGTGCTCCAATAAACAGACTGATTCGTGCCGTCCCAGCCCATTGTCTAGTATTTTTGGTAGATTGTGCACTAACATAAGCAACAATGCCGAACAAAATTATATACACATAGGCACTACCTGGAAAGGTTAAATAAGCAGGTGCCTTTGCAGCAATTGCCGGTACAAAATACTGACTCTTAAAAAGGAGTACTGCCAGCATATAGATTGCAATCCCCGTAAAAAATATCCATGATGGATCTTTCTGGACCTTCCTGGATTTCCAAAAATGCATAATCACAATAAATAAAATCGGCCAAATATACCAAATACCAGAAATCAAAAATGTTAATAGCGATATGGATAGCATACCACCTGTTTTCCCCAGGATTCGCAACCAGTCATCAGAACTTATTCCATTTGCCTTTTCAATAATGGCTTGTGAACCGGACGATATAAACATATCTTTATGGCCTGAACTTGCTTCCAGCCAGGCAATGGTATTTTCATCTACCCATACAGGTTTATTTGAGACATCTGGTGTATTACTTTTTCGATGTACCTCAGTCACCTTGCCATCTTTCAGTTTAGCTGTATAAATGTTAAATGCTTTATCACCCATGAATTTCGTACGTGAAAAACCATTTGCCTGAAAAACAAGTGATGGTATATCCTTATTGAAACGAATATTCACTGTCCCTATTTCTTGGAGTTCTCTTCCATTTATTGGATCTTCAAACAGTAATTTATTTAGTGCATTCTTCCCAAATTTGCTGTTCTCCGTCATTGCCAAATAAGTGAAAAACTCTGGAGAACCTTGTGTGCTTTTTTGTATTGCTTGGATAATTAATACTACTTCATTATTTCGAACTGCAAAAGCTGTTTGCTCGGAAGCATGTCCGGGAGCAAGCTCTAAATCACCCTCTACAACCTTGGTTGCTTGCATATCAGTCACCTTATATATAGTTGCGTGTACCAGGTTATTTTCGGATTGCTCTGTCATGAAGAATAGTCCTTCTTCACTCTCATAAGAAGAAATTTCCTCGGTATTTTTCGGAAGCTTCATTAACTCAGTCGATTCTTCTGTTGCTGGATTTAGCTGAAACAACTTATTCTCTTTTATGTACAAGATAGAATCCTTCATCGGATAAAACTGAGACACATCCGATACTATTTTCTCTTGATCTTTATTATAGATATGGTAATAATCATGATAAATCACATGCTCATCATTTACATACACCTGTGTCCATTTGGTAATCGGTATAGATACCTCTTGTTTCTCTAGTAATGTAAACTCCTCATCAAGGGTTTTTGTTACTAAAGCCTCGTTCTCATAAGAAGGAATAATGATATTACCTTCCTCGGTCTGCCTGATAACCGGGAACTTATTTAGCATTGTAGACCCAATTGGCAATGCTCTACTCCACCCCTTTTCTGGTGGCTCTGTTGCAGTTTGCAGATTTTGTACCACCAAAGAAACAATGCCAGCAAGCACTACAATCACTGGCAACAACCAAAAAAAATGCTTTCTCATTTGACCCCTACTTCCATTTTATCTCTTTTTCTATATTTTAACATAATTTTCAATTTTACATATGCGAAAAAGTAGTGTTTGTTTAAAACAGATACCATTCTTTTCAAGTTGTATAAAACATCTTGTATGGGCTACAATGGAGTAAACATATATAGACGGGAGTGGCAGGATGCCGAAACTACGTAGCATTATTTTTATTCTTCTTATCGGTTGGGCATTTTGGCATTTTTATGGAGACACATTTGAACAGTCTGGTGCTTCTGGTGTAATAAATGAAATGGAAGCAGATGTTCATCAAATTAAAGAAAATCCCGCAGTAATCGAGACGATAGAAAATATTAATAGTGGAATACAAACCTTAATTGCATCAATTACTGATAAGCAAATACCAGAGGAAAAGCAAAGTGATAGTAAGGCTGATAAACCAAAACTGGAGTCACCCACAGAGCAACCATTTACTATTCACAATGTTGGCCTCGGGACAGATAGAGCGGAATTAGAAAATCAGGTGGGAAAACCAGAGCGTGCCACGATGAATGAATATGGTGTCGATTGGGTTACCTACCACGACAATTATCAAAATTTCTTTATGGCTGCATACAATGAGCAAAATCAAGTTGTTGGACTATACACCAATCAGGATTTATTGCGGTCAAAGGATAACATTAAAATAGGCAGTTCAAAAGAAAGCGTCCGAAATGCCTTAAGTGAGCCACTAAAAAGTATAAAAAAAGGATTCATCAACTACCAGATTGATAGTAAAAATGAATATGATGTTTTCCAAATAAATGATAACTATGTAACTATTTTCTATGATAAACATGAAGATAACACAGTTACAGCGATCCAAATGATTAGTGGTGATCTGGAAGCTGAAAAAAAAGCCTATCTGCCTGAAGCGAGTAAAGAATTGAAGAAAGGCTTTGAATACCAGTTATTTGATCTGACAAACGCAGCACGTGTGGAGCATGGTCTTTCCCCGTTGAATTGGGACGAGCATGTAAGAAAAACAGCGCGTGATCATAGCCTGGACATGGCTGAAAATAATTATTTCAGCCATGTGAACCCTGATGGACAATCCCCTTTTGAAAGAATGAGAGAAGATGGCATTGGCTTTCAAATTGCTGGAGAGAACATTGCCGCTGGGCAAATCAGCAGTATCTTTGCTCACGAAGGTCTAATGAATTCCCTCGGCCACCGTGAAAATATATTAAAAGAAGAATACCGTACACTTGCTGTCGGTGTGGCATTCAATAAGGATTCCATGCCCTTCTATACAGAAAACTTTATTACGAAATAAAAAGCTAGAGAGGCTGTGACTGAACCTATTTACCATGAAGGTTGGTCACAGTTTTTTTATTTTAATGGAGATTATGGGGTTCTGATAGGTTGAAGTCACAGTTGGCTGCATATTTCGTTATTTTAGAAGAGCTATTGGACATGTGCTGGCATTTGGATGGGGCTTTTGTCCATTAGAGAGGTGCTATTGGACAGTTCTTTGCGTTTGGATGGAGGGTTTGTCCATTAGAGATGAGCTATTGGACAGTTTATGGCGTTCGGGTGGGGTTTTGTCCATTAGAGAGGTGATTGGACAGTTTATGACATTTGGAT
>NZ_BAZS01000048.1 GCF_001310895.1 Virgibacillus halodenitrificans JCM 12304
TCATTTTCCCCCTCCCCCCGTTTTTTAAGCTTATATAAGTGTGTAGGAAATAATTACTATTTTAAATTAAACTAACCAAAAACCTTTACTTTAAAGTTAAGAATGTTAAGATATATCTAGAAAAACTACTTAGATAAAACACAACTACATGGCGTAAGACACTAGGGGTGCTGCATAAGCGGCTGAGAGAAACAGATTTGTTTTAACCCTTTGAACTCGAACTAGATAATCCTAGCGTGGGGAATGAGGTCACCTTTGTAAATTGGATGGAACGCTAATTTATAACCGACTGCATTTTCTCTTAAATGCAGTCTTTTTATTTTGAAAAATTACCACACAAACAGGATTAGTACCAGAAATTGTTTATAATTCAAAATTCCCTTTTAAAAGGAGGTAACAGAATGAGCGAAGAATGGAACCTGTTAGATTCAGGTTGTAATGATGCTGCTATTAATATGGCCTTGGATGAAGCCCTTCTAAACTGGCATAGTAAAGGTAAAATCCCTCCAACCATACGCTTTTATGGCTGGTCAACACCAAGTCTTTCATTAGGTCATTTTCAAAAAGTAGAGAGATCCATTCATTTACAAGCTATAAAAAAGCACCAATGTCAATTAGTGCGGAGATTAACAGGTGGAAGCGCAGTCTTGCATGATAATGAGCTAACCTACAGTGTAGTAGTTACGGAGAACCATCCTGCCATACCCAAATCAGTTCGTGACGCTTACTATGTATTATCAAAAGGTGTTCTTGCAGGTTATCAAGAATTGGGAATACAAGCGGATTATGCCGTACCGGACAAAACGGCCAATAAGGATAGAACAGCTGTCTGCTTTGAAAAAACGGCGTACTATGAATTAGTCGTGAATGGAAAGAAAATATCCGGCAATGCTCAAACAAGAAAACAAGGTGTCCTCTTACAGCATGGCTCCATTCCTTTGGAAATCAACGACCATATGCTTTTTGACTTGTTTGTATTTCCAAACGAGGAGATACGTGAACGTAAAAGAAAGCAATTTTCTAAAAAGGCGAGCACGATAAATGAATTAACGAAGAAGCGATATACATATAATGAAGTAAAAACAGCGTTTATTGCTGGCTTTAAAAAAGGATTGGATATTAAGTTAAATCCTGTTGTTCTTTCCTCCCAAGAATGGGATGAAGTCTACGAATTGGCAGAAAGGAAATATCAAGACATAAATAAAAAAATGGTTAGGAGCTGAAGAAATGGCAAAACAACAGGAATACATACGCAAACCCGAATGGTTAAAAACGAAAATTAATACAAATAAAAGCTACACTGGGCTAAAAAAGCTCATGAGGGACAAAAAATTAAATACTGTCTGTGAAGAAGCCAGATGCCCAAATATTCACGAATGCTGGAGTGAAAGAAAAACTGCAACATTTATGATCCTGGGTGATACTTGTACACGTGGTTGCCGATTCTGTGCAGTTAAAACGGGTCTTCCTAATGAATTAGACTGGGGAGAGCCTGAAAGAGTGGCAGAATCTGTTGAAATTATGGGGTTAAAACACGTGGTAGTAACAGCAGTTGCCCGAGATGATTTAAACGACGGTGGGGCTGCTGTTTTCGCTGAAACAGTAAGAGCCATTCGTAAATTGAACCCTGGATGTACGGTGGAAATCTTACCATCTGATATGAAAGGTGACTATGAAAGCTTATCAACATTAATGAACAGCAAACCAGATATCTTCAATCATAATATTGAAACAGTACGCAGATTAACAAAACGTGTTCGTGCAAGGGCAATGTACGACCGTTCTCTGCAGCTCCTCCAGAGAGTAAAGTTAATTGCCCCTACAACACCTACAAAGTCCAGCATTATGGTAGGCCTTGGTGAAGCAAAGGAAGAAATTATACAAGCAATGGATGATTTACTGGCACATGGCGTTGATATTATGACAATTGGGCAATACCTGCAACCAACGAAGAAGCATTTACTTGTGGAAAGATATTATCATCCAGATGAATTTCAGGAATTAAAGGAAATTGCTCTTGAGAAAGGATTCAGACATTGTGAATCAGGGCCTATGGTCCGCTCATCCTATCATGCTGATGAACAAGTAAGCCAAGCCTCTGCACAACGGAGAATTAACTATATGCAAGGATATGAAAAGCAAGAAGATAAAGAAGTGGATTTTAAGTTATAATAGGTTAAACCTTTATAAAATAGTTACAAAAAATAAACTGGGAGGTTTCATTGCCTCCCAGTTAAACATTTATGAGTTGTGGATCTTACTTTTTATTACTATTTAATATTGGAAATTTTATTAATCTGTGCTAAGACCGTGGGGCAGGTGCATCACTATCAGCGAACAGTAGAGCAACGGCTACCGCCACAGCTACTGCAGTAACATCATTTTTAATATACACTTTTGGTTTATATTTATTGTTTCCAATATTATTGTTATCAAACGACGTATAGTCTGAGTCTACTTGATTTTGATCATTATCTTGTGCTTGAGCTTGATTTTGGTTTTGACGCTGTCTTTGTAGTTGCTTTTCAAGCTGCACCATAATATCTTCTAACTTCACTTCTAAATCTCTGAAGTCATTTTTACTCATGTTTCTCCCTCCTATCAACTTTCTTTTTACAAGAAATCTCTATTCTTCCATTGCGGCTGTGTTTTCTTCTTTAAACATAGTAACCAGTTCACGAATAGTATCCATGTCTAAAGCTCCTCCAGTGCCACTGTGCCCGCCACCAACAAGTACTGCTACTGCTACCGCTACTGCTACCACACTGATGTCATTTTTAATATAAATTTTTGGTTCGAATTTATTGTTACCAATGTTGTTATCATCGAAGCTATTTCTATCAAAATCCAACTGACTTTGATCATTATCCTGTGCTTGAGCTTGTGCCTGGTTCTGACGTTGTCTTTGAAGCTGCTTCTGTAGCTGAACTAAAATATCCTCCAAGCTTACATCAATATCTCTTCCACCATGGGAAGAGCCACAACAATGGTGTTTTTTTCCATGTCCTCCACACGTATCATAAAAACTTTTTCTCATTATATTTCCTCCTTTTTATTTTGTAATGAAAGCTTCTACCATTTGCCTATTAGACAATGTGTAGTAAACTTCCTTACGCTACTATATATATGTAAAGGTTCTTAAAGTGAATAGATAGATGACCGCGGACAAGCGCATATTTTCTATCATTACTAGGTTAGTAGACTAGAAACGCAAAATAAATTTCATAAAAAAAAAGAAAGCCTATCAACGGCTTTCTCTAGTAGTAATTATGGGGGGTGCGGCTTACAATATATATATGCATAAGTTTCATCTTCAGACCCGTCACATCCCTTGTACAGATAGCACATTTATGTTTCCAAAGGGGTTGTTTTGCGACTTGAAAGAGATCTAATACTTCTTTTCACTCTCAGATGAATTTTTGCTTTTATGCTTTTTCTTTTCATCCTTCATATCTTTATCTAATTCCTCCATAGGAATGTCGTCTACTAATTTTTGTTCGTCATGTTTATCAATTTCGTATTGCTTATCTTCTTTCTTATGCTGATTGGCTTTTTCGTTCTTGTTCATATAATCACCTCTTCTCCGCTTTTCTACTGTTTTCCTTTTCATTAATAGGTATAAACATAAGTTGTGTTAAAAGTATCAAAAGTTGGTATGATAATAGCGAGGAGGCAAGCACATGCGAGAATTCGATCATATAAAAAGTTTAGAAGAAACCGAGCAATTCATTACTCAGCATCCCTTTACTTTTATTTATATTTCAAGTCCCAATTGTAGCGTCTGTCATGGTTTGAAACCACAAGTACAGGAGCTAATGAACAAGTATCCCGAGATAAAAATAGCACATATAGATACACAAGAAGTCCCAGAAATAGCGGGGAGATTTTCCATATTTACTGTTCCAGTCCTTTTACTATTAATAGAAGGAAAAGAATATTTACGGGAAGCAAGAATAGTTCACATGGATTTATTGGAAGAAAAATTGGATAAGATATATAAAAACATGGTTGACCCTCAATAAGGGCCAACCATGTTTTTCATTCATTTACATAGAAATCGTTAATATAAAGTTCATAGCCCCCAGCATCATTGGTTATCTTTTCAGGAACCAATTTCCCTTCAACTATCGTTTGTTGTTTTTTTAGATCAATGACATAAACATCTGCTGGTGCTTTTTGGCTTTGCACCTGTATAACGATATATAATTTGTTATTTTCTGCTTTAACTTGTCTACGCATAACAGGTGCGCTATCCGATTGAGGAAGCTGTGTAATTGGTTTTTTGTTTAAAGCAGCTTTCTCCAAGTCATATTCCAGTACTTCATAACCTTTACCATCTGCTTGAAGAAAATAAAGCTTTGACCCGGAAACTGCAAATGTTGAACCATCTCGCATAAGATCAAGTTCCGGCGGTATAGGCAATGTGGCTACTTTTCCAGTTTGCATGTTTACAGCTATAAGCTCACTTTCACCTATTTCTTCATAATAATTTCCATACTCATCTTTCATTTCTTTAAAAGTATCCTTCATAAAAACAGTGTAATGATTAAAAGAAGTCGTATTGCCACTCTCTACTCTATAAAGGCTACTATTTTGTTGTTTCTGTACTGTATTCGAATAAATAACTTTGTTTTCAATCACCTTTTGTTTTTTCAAGTCGATCTGAAATAGATGGATCTCCTCCTGCGTTTGATCTTGATTACGTAAATAATTTAACGTAACCAATTTTACCTTCCCATCTATCAGGTTTACGTTTTCTACATTCACATAGTTATATTTTTCATGATGTGGTATGTCCACTGTAAATATCGTTTTGTTGTTTGTTTTCTTATTCAGCAATTCAATTTCAAATTCCTTCACTTTATTGGTAAAATCATTTCCTTTTACATTTGCATAAACAACCTGCTCTTCATCTTGGCTAATAGTAGCTGTGTGCCATGTTTTGCCGCGCATAAAACCGCGGTAATCCTTTTGGAGTTGCTGAATAGCTGGTTCAGTATAAAAGGAGTTATTCAGCTGGCTAAAATATGATAATTCACTTGAATATACCGTATCATTTGAAGTGATTGCTACGCCTTCCCCATTCATCCCGTGTATATAATCACCTACTAATTTCAGGTTTTGTATATCCTTTATATCTCCCTTTTCCAATTTAAATTTAAAATCCGGATAGGAGTTCTCAGCAATAGCGGTTGTTATATAAAATGTACCAACACTGATCACAATTACAACCGAAATTGTTAATAGTTTCCAATATTTCCCCATGGTGACCCCTCCTATACTGTTATCTTTCGTTTAATTAGAAAATGACTGACATAAATGGAGGCCGCAACAATAATTAGACCTAAAGCCAATTCAATCAAGAATAACTCATTGGGATAAAAATAATTAGCACCTACACCTATTAACTCCGTAATTAGTATTGGAGATAGGAATAATAACGTGCAACTAACTCCATAAACGATCCCAAGAAACATGCCTTTGAATCGGAAACTGCGTTCAAATAAGATAGCTGTAAACAAGACAACGACAACCATAAAACCAATTCCATAATTAATAAAGAATTCCAATAGTTGTGTTGGTATAAATACACTCATGTAGCCTGATTGTTCGATTATTTGAATGATTGATAATTCCGTGCGGAAATCCTTTGAGACGATCATTCTTAAAAATAGATTTTCTAATGGCAAAAGAAGAAGCTGTACTGCAACCAATCCCAAAACCATTAAAAATATTGTGGTGATTTTTGACCAAAACAGGTTCAATCTGGCTGTCGGGAGCATAAGCAGACGATAGATAAATGTATTCTTCCCAAACCAATCCCTGTACCAAATAAGAAACAGGTAAAATAAAAGAGCTGCAATACATAGTGCAATTGGACCGGTGAACCACATACTTCGAGTTAACATCCCCATACTAATCTGCCCATACATCTCTAAAAACTCTGCTTTTGGTGTAAGCTCTTCATAAATAGCCTGATTTACATCACCTACATATTGGTTAGCTTTTACAATAACACCAGCAATCTGAGAAACCATCGTTATACCAAGTAAGACAATATATATTTTAATAAAACGATTCACTTCAAAATTAACAAGCTTCAGATAGTTCATTGTCTATACACCTCTCTCATTACATCAACAACAGATTTCCCTTCCTGTGCCCGCAATTCTTCTGTATGGAAATCTTTAATTACTATACCATCATCTAAGAGAACTACTTTATCAATCAAATGCTCTATATCATTTATCTCATGTGTAGTAATTATGACACCACGTCCTTCAATTAAATGGCTTGTAAACACCTCGGCAATCTGTTCTCTGCTGAAAATATCAATTCCTGAGAAAGGTTCATCCATGAGAAGAAATTCCACATCCAAAGCTAATCCAAGCAATAAATTCATCTTGGCTGTATTTCCTTTGGATAAACTAGAGATTCTTTCCTCCGGTTTCAACCGAAAGAACGAAAGCAGTTCATCTGCACGTTTTTGGTTCCATTTTTTATAAAAATCCTTCATGAACTCCATTGCCTCAGCAATGGTCATCTGGGGCAGCATTGTAATAGCATCAGGAATAAATGCTACTCTTTCATATGTCTCTTTATGAAGCTTTTCTCCGTTGATCAATATTTCTCCACCCGAAATAGGTGTCAGTGCCATAATCGCATTTAATATTGTCGTTTTACCAGCTCCGTTTATGCCAATAAGACAGGTGATTTCTCCTTTATTAGCCGTAAATGATACTCCATTAAGTACTTTCTTACGTCCGAATTTCTTTTTAATGTCTCTTACTTCTATCATGGCTATCCCTCCCCACTAAGCTTCTTCTTTGTATTTTTTTTCAATCATTCCAATCACTTCATTAAGTGGTACATTAATCGGGCGAACCGCTGTTACAAAGGAATTTACTGCTTCAGCAATTAACTCTTCACGAACATCTCTTAACACAGCTTCATCCTTGGTAATTCGGCTTGGGTTATTTCTTTCCGTAAAAATCAATTTCTGTTCCTCCATCTCCTTATATGCTCGTTGAGCCGTATTTGGATTAATCTTTAATTGGTTGGCCAATTCTCTTCTTGAAGGGATTTCTTGACCTGGCTCCAACATTCCAGCAGCTATTTTTTCCTTGAACTGACGAATAACTTGAATATAAACAGGGTCTCGATTATTAAAATTAGCCCTCATAGCAACAGCTCCCATATTCTGATTCTTAGATGTCTTTTATTGTGTGTATTAATACCTTAGTACACTAATTCCAAAAAAGTGTATTAACCACGTAATACATTCTCTTTCTGTATTATATGGTTAATACACTGTAATAGTCAATACATTTTTAATTTATTTGAAAAACCAAATAAAGCACCCCTTATTTATTCTGTGTTAAACTGTACTAGATAAAGGGAAAAGGGGGTTAATTTTAAATCAATGAAAATTGTATCTTGGAATGTAAACGGAATTCGAGCATGTGTACGAAAGGGTTTTTTAGAATACTTTCATGAAATAGATGCAGACATTTTTTGTCTTCAGGAAACCAAATTACAAGAAGGACAAATTAAATTAGATTTGCCGGGATATTATCAATACTGGAACTATGCTGAGAGAAAAGGATACTCCGGAACAGCCGTTTTCACTAAAGAGAAGCCCCAACAGGTCACCTATGGTTTGAGTGATGAAGAAAACGAAATTGAAGGTCGGATTATTACGTTAGAGTATGCCGATTTTTATTTGGTAAATGTATACACTCCAAACTCTAAGCGTGATTTAACAAGATTGGAAGAAAGGCTGGAGTGGGAGGATAAGCTGTTTGAATACCTAAAACAGCTTGATGCCAATAAACCTGTGATCTACTGTGGAGACTTAAATGTCGCTCATCAGGAAATTGATTTAAGGAATTATAAAACGAATCATGGAAATTCAGGTTTCACTTTAGAAGAAAGAGGTAAGATGACCCGTTTATTAGATGAAGGTGGCTTCATTGATACATTGCGTTACTTTTATAAGGATACCGAAGGACTCTATACATGGTGGTCTTATATGAAAACAATCCGCGAGAGAAATATTGGCTGGCGCATTGATTATCTGATTGTTTCCGAAAGATTAGCAGGGCTACTAATCGATTCCCAAATACATGCCGAAGTATTGGGCAGTGACCATTGCCCGGTTATGCTAAAAATAAATCAACCAACCTGATTACGGAAAATGAGAGTAAAATCAGGGATGTAATCATAAGTTCATCTTCTGTTCATATAACTAGTATATCCTGTAATTATTGATTAATTATACGAAGGAGCGATTCTTTTCATGAATAAATACAGTAAAACATTACTTCGTTTCTCAGCTGTTTTTGCTATGATTGGAGCATTTTTAGGCTCCCATATGGCCGGAGCTGGAGGTTATGAATTTAAAACAGTGCACGCCCATATCCTTGTAGTAGGTTGGCTTACCTTGTTTGCTTGGGCAGTGTATTATAAGATCTTCACTCCTGCCAGCACTAAGGTAGCCACAGCTCATGTTTGGACAGCCATTATTGGTGCTATCGGTCTAACTGCGGGCATGTGGTTGTATTATTTAAGACCATTTAACTTACCTGATGGATTAGTTACCGTATTGTTTATTGTTGGTGGCTCAATCTTACTACTCAGCTTTTTACTATTTTTAATTTTAACGTTTATGAAGACAGAAGAAGAAGTAAAATAATCTACCATAGATGTAAAAAGCCGAACAATCCCTTGCAGACGCGTTCGGCTTTTTAGTATGCTGCTTTAACGCAATTTTTGGATTTAGTGCTATTTTTACTATTGTTTTAATTTTTTATAGTAATCAATGATACCCAATGCACTAACTTGCATGTCTAAATTAATGAGTATATAAACCTCATGATTGTCGTCTATCCCTTTTCCTCGTAAATATTCTCTTACCCTTACAAGCATTCTTCTCGATAGCTCATCATATCCTTTTTCTACATCAACTACCTGCTCTGCCTCTTCCATAAAAATTTCAAGCCATTCAACTACCTGCCGCAATGCTTTATCAGGGCTTTCTGTCATACCAAAATGCCCGAAGTAAATTCGGCTGAGGTTTCTCTCCTGCATTCGTTCTATAGAACTTTTCATATCATGCGGGCTGAATTGGTTTGGTGAAGTAGAAGGAAGAAAAAGTCCGACTCCCTCATTAATTAATTGTTGATAACGTATTCCAACCGTATCTCCTGTAAACATCCCATTACTTATTGGATCGTAAATACTAAAATGATGTTTTGCATGCCCGGGTGTATCAAGAAATTCCAAGGAACAGTTGGACCTACCTGTAATGTATCTCCATCCTCTTTTATAAGTAATCTTTCCTCAGCAATGGGAACAATAGGGTCAAATAACTCTGAAAAGCTTTCTCCATATATTGCTCTTGCTCCTGCGGCCAGTTTTCTCGGATTTATCAGATGCCTTTTTCCTTTTGGATGAACAACCACCTTTGCATGAGGGCATTCCTTTACTAACAAACCCGCTCCTCCTGCATGATCAAGGTGTATATGTGTCACAATAATATATTTCACCTGATCTAAAGCAAATCCAAGTTGTTCCAAGCCTTTTTTCACATATTTAACAGATGGGCTTGGCCCTGTCTCAATCAATGTTAATTCTTCCTCATCAATTACATATGTTCCTGTTCGGTCTGGTACATCAAGGTCAAAACCATCTATGAGATGTATCCGTTGACCAAGTCTTATCGGATTTTTCTTATGCATGATAATTCCCCACCCTTTATGGAAAATTTATTACTTTCATAGTAGCATATTTCAACATATAGTACGTAGATAATTCATGGCCTTCAACGAACAAACGAATAATTTACACACAACAGCTAAAAATAAACCTGTTCCCATTACAGTTTTATTATAAAAGGAGGAAACAATATGCAACATCAGCAAAACACTCAAAATTTTAAAGAATCAACACAAATGCCTACACAGCAAAGCCATGGTGGCCATGAAATGTTTGACGCCCACGAGGCCATTTCCGGCCTAATTGGAGGAATGGAGCAAAGCTTATTTTATGAACAGCATATCCAGGACCCAGAGTTAAAGACAATGATGCAAAAGCACAAAACTTTCTTAACTCAACTGTACAATACCATTGTGGAAACATTAAAAACTGGACAAGAGCCTTCAGTAAAAACACAAACATATGAAATGGCTCTAAGTAATAATGTAGTTTATGGCATGCAGCCTTCCCAACCGAAAACACCCGCACAGTCAGTAAGTGAAATAAATGACCAATGTATTTCCGGCTTTATGATGGGAGCCTTGAAACAGAATGCATCTACTTTTACAATGACGGCATTGGAAATGACCAATCCAGTTTTAAGAAGAGTGTTTGCAGATAGTGTACCAAACATGATTGAAATGGCTTACGAGGTATTTTTATACCAAAATAAAAATCAGTATTATCAAACTCCACAATTACAACCACAGGATATGCAAAACTATAGAAACAGTTTCGCTCCTGTACAAGGAACTATGCCACATTAATACGAATAGAATTTCAGATAATAAGGTGACTTGCTTTATAATTGCAAGTCACCTTTTTCGGGATCTTCTATTTAGGCCCTTACGTCAGCAATTTTGCATTGTATAACTATAGAATAAAATAGTACGGATGTAATTATTTTTGAAACTTTCAGAAATACCCAGCGTATTATCTATTATACGAATAGATAAGGGGCTGGAAAGATGAATAATCACGAAATTGATTACCAATTACATGGAGATGATATGCAGTTTGTAGAAGTGGAACTTGATCCAGAGGAAACAGTTATTGCGGAAGCTGGTAGTTTAATGATGATGGATGATCAGATCCGAATGGAAACCATTTTTGGTGATGGTTCTTCTTCTAATCAAGGTGGACTTATGGGAAAACTGATTGGTGCAGGAAAACGCGTACTTACAGGCGAAAGTTTGTTTATGACTGCATTCACAAACGAAGGAGTCGGAAAAAAGCATGTATCCTTTGCTTCCCCATACCCTGGAAAAATTATTCCAATGGACTTAAGTGAAATAAGTGGAAAGTTAATTTGCCAAAAGGATGCCTTTTTAGCAGCAGCCAAAGGAGTTACTGTTGGGATCGAATTTCAACGAAAACTTGGCACCGGTTTTTTTGGTGGTGAAGGATTTATTATGCAGAAGCTGGAAGGAGACGGTATGGCTTTTGTACATGCTGGTGGAACGATATATAAAAAAGAACTTGGGGTTGGCGAATCCATTCGAGTAGATACAGGGTGCCTTGTGGCTATGACAGGTGATATTGACTACAACATCGAATATGTTGGTGGGATAAAAACAGCTTTGTTTGGTGGCGAAGGTTTATTCTTTGCTACTCTAAGAGGGCCGGGAACAGTATGGGTTCAATCCTTACCATTCAGCAGACTTGCAAGCAGAATTTTTGCTGCCGCACCAGAACGTGGAGGCTCAAAAGGAGAAGGTAGTATAGCCGGAGGATTATTTGATATTCTTGGGGGCGACCGTAAGTAATTTTAAAAATTACCATGTAGATTTCTTAACCTTTCACACATACTAAAGAGGAACCATTAATAACTGAAAGGGTGGTCTTTATGGGAAGAGATGAGCACAGAAAGTCCAAAAACAGTTTTCTTGCACAAACACCCAAAAATCAATTATCTGATGGAATTGATGTAGAGTTTTCTGAAGAATTTGCAGACCAAAATGATAAAGAAGCACAAGCAAGAAGCAGAGCTGCAAACAAACGCGCTAAAAGAAAATAAATCGTTTAAAGCAATTCACTAAAAAGTGAATTGCTTTTTTGCCTTCAAGCTACACTATTTGTATACTTAGCATAGAAGATCATTTTACTTAGTGGAAGTGAGGTTTTACTATGGCCCCAAAAGATGTGGATGATTATTTAACAGAAGGTATTTACGGTGCCCGCAGACCAAAAGAAGAAGAAAGAAAGCAATACCTTGGTACTCTAAGAGAAAGAATTGTACTTGCTCTTACAAAAGGACAGGTGATGTCTGACAAGGGACTTAAAAAACTGGAAGAAGCAATGAAAGAAAATAAAGATGCCCAGCTCTTAATAAATGGGCATGTATCACATCGCTTTTTAAAGGAAGAAAAAGCCTTGGCAGAAAAATACAACATTTCCTATACTACCGTGACGAACGAGGAAGAAGATACAAATATCGGCGCTGTACTTGCCTATGATTATGCAGTAGAAAAGGAAAACATTTTTATTGAAGAAGAAGAAATTGTTAAAGAAAAAAAAGAGAACGAAACCGCTAAGCCTTCTTTCATGAAAAAAATAAGCCGTCTATTTAAGACAAATTAAGCGATTTTACTTGTCTTGTTAAAAGCTAATATAACTAAAAAGGGCAAGGAGCTTGTTCGCAATAGTGCGTAGCAGCTCCCTGCCCTTTTAAACGTTTTCTGTACAGATCGTTAAAAATTTATTTCCTGTGAGGGCCGGCTTCCTCTCTAACTGCCTTAAAGAAGGAAGCTCCCATGAGCAACATAACAATGGAGAAAGGCAATGCTGCAATAATGAGCATGTTTTGCAGTCCCTGCGTGCCACCAAAATAAACAATAATAGCTGCTACAGCAGATTGGGCAAGCCCCCACATAATTTTCACTGAGTTTGCCGGGTTAAGCAGACCATCCGTACTCAGCATACCTAGTACGAATGTCGCTGAATCAGCTGAAGTTATAAAGAAAATAGCTACGACAACGATGGTAATTAAGGACATAATAAAACCTAACGGATATTCAGCCAGAACACCAAACGTAGATGTTTCCAATGTTAGTTCGGAAATTTTTGCTATTCCATTTTGTTCAAGATTCAACGCAGACACGCCGAAGACAGAGAAGAAGATAAAGCAAATGATACTTGGAACTAGCAGTACCCCAATTAAAAATTCCTTTACTGTTCTTCCCCTCGATATTCTTGCAATAAATACCCCAACAAATGGAGCCCAGGATATCCACCATGCCCAATAAAATATCGTCCAGCTATTAATCCAGCCTCTATTTTCATTATTCAGTGGAGCCAAACGTAAGCTCATGTCAAAAAAGTCTGATACATAGCTTCCAAGCGTTGTTGTAAACATATTTAAGATATAAAGCGTTGGGCCAGCGATAAATAGCATAATCAATAAAATAATCGCAATTACCATATTAGTATTACTTAAATATCTGATTCCTCTTCCAATACCAGACCATGCAGAAATAATAAACAAAATAGTAGCAATTACAATAATTAACAATTGTACGGAGAAGGTTTCAGGCGTACCAAACAAGAAAGCAAAACCACCAGATATTTGGGCAGAACCAAACCCAAGTGTAGCTGCTACCCCAATTACAGTTGCCACTACAGCAAGTGTATCAATGATCTTTCCTGCAACTCCCCGCATGCTCTTTTCACCAAATAAGGGAACTAGCGTGGCACTAATTAATCCAGGAGAGTCACGATGGAACTTAAAATAAGCAAGGACTAATGCCACAAGTCCATATACCGCCCATGCATGCAAACCCCAATGAAAAAAGGAATACTTTAATCCTTCTTTTATTGCGGTATCCGAACCCGTCTCTGCCCCCGGCGTGCTCGTAAATGCATGGGAAATCGGCTCTGCTGTTGTCCAAAAAACCAATCCAATACCCATGCCTGCACTAAATAACATAGCAAACCAAGATGGCAAACTGAATTCAGGCTTCTCCCCTTCTTTTCCTAATCGAATATTTCCATATCGAGAAAAAACTAAGTAAATACAAAAAATTAGCATGAGCATTACAATAAGTAAATAATACCATCCAAAATTCACAGAAATACTCGTAGTAACTTCACTCGTAAAGGCTTCCAATTGCTTCGGTGCTATTGAACCATATACGACAATGGCAGCACAGATCAAAATGGAATACCAAAATACCTTGCTTACATTCTTCATCCCTTCACCTCTATAATTTTTTATGTACAAATACCTACACTAGCAATTTATATACCCAAAATACAAGTAGTTAAAACCAAAATTTACTTCTGTATACATCTTTTTTCTGTTTCTTCACAAAATAAGTATTATCTATGGAGGTGTTTTTTATGAATGAACCGTATCGTTGTCCTAATTGCAAAACAAACAGTTCAAGATTTAACATTATTGAACAAACCGCAAAGCCTGTTAAGTTGGATCCGCAAACTGGCGAAGTGCTAAAAGAGTATACAAATGAAAATGTGGAGGTTTTTCATATGAGTTATAATGGACCCTCCTATCGAGTTCAATGTGGATCCTGCGGGCTTATTGAAGACGAAAATACATTTTTAAAGTTCGCGCAATATCAAAAGCGATCGAACGGATAATTCTTTTTTAGAACTCTTCTATTTTGAAGAGTTCTACTTTTCTTCCCTTGTCACCCCACTTTCTTTTCTTTACACGAAGAAAACGGTTTCATATAATAGTGTTAATACATTCGGGAGGGATATGATGAAACACGTAGAGGAAGGAACATTGCTATGGGAGCCAACAGAGAGCCGAATAAAGACTTCCAATATATACGCCTATATGGATTGGTTAAAACAAAACAAAGAAAAGCAATTTAACGATTATTCCTCTCTTTGGCAATGGTCTGTTGCAGAAGTAGAAGAATTTTGGAAATCACAGTGGGAATATTTCCAAATACAATCACAGACTCCCTATCAAAAAATACTATCAACACATCAAATGCCAGGGGCAAAGTGGTTCCCTGAAGCCAATATAAATTATACAGAGCATATTTTTAGAAATAGAAAAAACAATAAAGCTGCTATCATACACCGTTCGGAGATTAGAGAGACAGCAGAAATTACGTGGCAGCAGCTCTATCAGCAAACCGCTTCCATACAAAAAAAGCTAATGGAACTAGGGGTGAAAAAGGGTGACCGAGTGGTTGCCTATGTATCAAATATCTATGAAACTGTTATTGCTTTTCTTGCTACAGCGAGTCTTGGAGCAATCTGGTCCAGTGCCTCTCCTGACTTTGGCACACAGAGTGTTATTGACCGGTTTAAACAAATTGAACCTAAAGTAATGTTCACTGTAGATGGATATAGTTATGGTGGAAAACGATTTGATCGAAGTAAGGTAGTAGAACAAATTCAAGCAGAACTACCTACTTTAGAAGCAACCATTGGGATCCCATACTTAAACGCAAATGCGGATTTTTCAAAACTAAAAAATGTTACGTTATGGGAGACGGCTCTCCAAGACCAAGAACATCAAATATTAGACTATGTACATGTGCCCTTCAATGATCCTTTATGGATTTTGTTTTCTTCCGGCACAACCGGCAAGCCAAAACCAATTGTTCAGAGTCAAGGTGGGATTTTGCTTGAACATTTAAAAGCATTGACTTTCCATGCTGATCTTGAAGAAAACGATCGTTTCTTTTGGTTTACTACCACAGGATGGATGATGTGGAATTTTCTAGTTGGAGGTTTGTTAACCGGAAGTACTATTTTATTATATGATGGGAATCCAGCTTTTCCCGACAAGAACATGCTTTGGGAATTTGCTGAAGAAACAAAAATGACTGTCTTCGGTACAAGCGCGAGCTACATTACCGCCTGCATGAAGGACGAAATACACCCTGGTACTGATTATGATTTAAGTAATTTGAAGTGTATTAGTTCCACTGGATCACCGCTTCCACCTGAAGGCTTCCAATGGTGCTATGAAAATATTAAAAGTGATATATGGATTGCATCGGCAAGTGGCGGGACGGACGTGTGCACTGCTTTCATTCTTGGTGCACCTATATTGCCTGTCTATGCTGGCGAGCTACAGTGTCGAGGGCTGGGTGCAAAAATCGAAAGCTTTGATGACAAAGGAGAGCCACTAATTAACGAAGTCGGGGAGCTAGTCTTAACCGAACCCTTCCCTTCCATGCCAATATACTTTTGGGGAGACAAAAATGGCGAACGTCTAAAAGATAGTTATTTTGATATGTATTCCGGTATCTGGTGTCATGGAGATTATTTAAAAATTACTGATCGGGAAACCTGTGTTATTTATGGTCGTTCAGATGCTACCATTAACCGAGGCGGAATCCGCATCGGTACAAGTGAAATCTATCGTGCTGTAGATCAGGTTGAAGAAGTTGCCGATAGTTTAATTGTAGATATTCCTAACGAAAATGGTGATTCATTTACACCTTTATTCGTTGTTATGAAAAAAGAATATACACTTACGGAGGAAACGATTAAGAAATTAAAGAATCACATTCGTACACAATGCTCCCCTCGCCATGTTCCCACCGATTTTTTTGAAGTGTATGATTTACCTAAAACTCTAAATGGAAAAAAATTAGAAGTTCCTGTTAAAAAAATACTAATGGGAAAAAGAGTTGATGAAGTAGTAAATAAAGGCGCACTTAGTAATGAAGCCTCCTTAAATTATTTTATCAAATTTGCGGAAGACAAATTAGCAATGGATAAAGATTCATAGATTTTTGCAGAGCCCTTAGTAGCTGCCTTTATATATAATTCACAAATAATAAGACACGAACCCTTCTATAGCTCGTGTCTTATTTATATTTCATAAATATACACATCTCCTGATCTTGCTTTCATTTGGTACACGGTTCGTGCTTGTCCTATTTTTCCTTCTAAACAATTGCTTTCTTGTTTCTCTATATCCATCACTAAATTATTTTTGATTTCTCCGCTACCTGTTTCAACTCTAATCTTCCCGTCCAAAATAGAACTGAGAAAACCAATGCTTATATCCCCACTGCTTGTCCCAATTTCTAACGGTGCCTGTTCTACAATTGTTACTTTAACATCACCGGAACTAGTCGATCCTTGCAGTTGTCCAGAAACCTCTTTGATCAAAAAGTTCCCGGAGGATGAAGTGAAAAGCAACTTTTCCAAACAAATATCTTTTCCGGTCATATCTCCGGAGGAACTGTGTAAGGTAGCCTCATGCATTAAGAGATTATGGAGGTGAATATCTCCAGATGATGTTTTAATTCTTAACTTTCTTCCTTTAATCTTTTCTATCTTAACGTCTCCTGAACTAGTAGATAAATACGTATCACCAGAAGGAGCACCAGAATTCTCTACATTGTTCTGATCTTCCAATACGGAGAAAGTGATATCTCCGGAAGAAGTTTTTAGATGTGTTTCTTTTGTTGTTAATTGCTGACATAGGATCTCCCCTGAGCTAGTCCTACATTTCAGTATATTTGTTACAAGTTGAGTAAGATGCACATCACCTGAGCTTGTAAGAAGCTCCCAATTGTCTGCAATAGAGGATGAGACGAAAAGTATAAGCCGGCAATTATGTTTTTTGCGCAAAAGTTTGCTTAGTAGAAAGTGCTTTTATTTCGAGTTCATCCTTCGTCAGGTTAGTAGATAACTCAGGCCCACCCTCGTATGTTTCTAAGACAACTTCTATTCCAGGGGTGTCTTGAATTATAACTGCTATCTTCGCCTCCTCTGTTTCTACTCTTATTTTACTTAGTTTATCTATATTAATCGTCCACTGTTCTGTAGTACTACCATATTCCACATTATTTTTTACCGTTTTTATAAAATTAGCCACTCTTACCCCTCCATCTCGATTTATCGTTAGTCCTACCTTACACTAGTTACATTCAAGCAATAAAGTAGCTACCGACGTATTCTATCTCCGACCAAAGACTGATTTTATTCTCTATAAGTTAGCAGATAATTTTCGGTCTGTCATCATACTTACCACTACATAAAATACAAACGAGATGAATACAGGTAATACGACGGAGTGCATTCCAAATGGCTGAGGGAAAAACTGATCTGACAATATGTATAATGCTACACCAGAAACCATCGATGCTAAAGCACCATATTTATTCCCCTTCTTCCAGTATAACCCCATTACAATTGGCCAGATAAATGCAGCCTCCAAGCCACCAAACGCAAACAAGTTTAACCAAATAATTAAATTTGGAGGATCTAAAGCCATAATGAAGACGAAGATTCCTAAAAGAGCAGTAATTCCAAAGCTTAATCGCTTTACTCGTTCATTTGATGCATTTGGTTGAACATAATTGAGATAAATATCCTTCACTAAGGTAGAACTCACCAGTAATAAGAGTGAATCTACAGTGGACATAATAGCAGCCATCGGAGCCGCTAAAACGATACCTGCAAGCCAAGCGGGCATTACCTCTAATGCAATTAAAGGCATTACTTTATCCCCTACCTCTATTCCTGGCAAAATCGGTCTGGCAAAAACACCAATTAAATGCATATTCAGCATAATCACACCAACCACTACTGTGCCTATTATAATGGCACGATGCATGGAACGGGAATTTTTGTATGACATTGCCCGCACAGCTATTTGAGGCAATGCGACCACCCCCACTCCTACCAATAGCCAAAAGGAAGAAACATATGCAGGGGTTAGTGTACCCTCAGCGCCAAAAGGAGTAATCAGATTTGGATTTTCTACCCTTAAATCTGTAATGATGGAGGTAATCCCTCCGCCTGCTATAATGACGGCTATAAGTAAGATTAAGGTTCCAACAAACATAATACTCCCTTGAATTGCATCCGTTAAAGCGACAGCACGAAACCCTCCTACGGTTACATAGATCAACACAGATAAAGCAAAAATAAACAGTGCACTTGTATAACTAATTCCAGTCAGGGATTCAATTAACCTTGCTCCACCAATCCATTGAGCTGCCATTGCAGAAAATAAAAAGATAATAATGCTAATAGCAGAAAGCAAAACTACCCACTTGGACTGGTACCTTTCTTTTAAAAAGTCAACCAATGTTAAAGCATTATATCGCCGGGTGACAATAGCAAACTTCTTACCAAGAATCATAAGTACAAAATATCCTGTCGCCACTTGAGTCATTGCTAATAAAACCCAACCTAAACCTTGGGTATAGGCAGTTCCAGGCCCACCGATAAAGCTGCTGGCACTTCCATAAGTAGCAGTCATCGTCATAGCAAGTAGAAAGCCGCCCATACTTCTGCCTCCAAGAAAGTAATCCTGCAGAAAGGAAGTCGAGGAACGGAGGGATTTACCAGCCCAAACCCCAACAGCAAAAATAATTAATAGAATTCCGATTAACGGTACGAGTGCTTGCCAATTCATTTCTCCGGCTCCTCTTCAAATGGGATCTCTACAAAGAACTTCTTCACAACTACCGTGACTAATATAGCCATCACAATAAAACCAAGGACACAGCTGTAAAAAAACCAGGCAGGTAACCCAAATACATAGGTATATTCTTCTGGCTTCTTACTTCCCATTCCATAGGCAAAACCATACCACCAAATAAAGTTAAAAATAACCAAGCCAACGCCAATTAATGCTTCTCTATGCGCAACCTTAAATTGCTCTTCTTTTTCCCGCATGGCTAACTCTCCTTATATAATAAATAAATTAATATAAATATAAATATAACGTAAATAAGGCAAAGAAAAAAGAGAACCAGCATGGCTCTCCCCCTATTTTACAAAATGAATGGTCAGTGGAAACCTATACTTTTCTCCCTGGTAGGCTTTTACAGCTGCAACGATAGTTAGGATAAACACAATTATCCCGAGTATAATTAACATTAGGATACCAATTAGAATCAAAACTAATATTCCACTTATAATGCCATAAATAGTAAAAGAGACTAGGAAGTTAAAATATTCCTTCCCATGATAATCCACAAATTCTGATTCTTCTCTTTTGAACAGCCATATGAGCAAAGGGCCCAACACGGGGAATGGAAAACTCAAAACATAAATGAGCATGGAAAATAAGCGGTCATCTTCTGTAGGCATATTGTCTTACCTCCTTTCTTGCAATTATAATACATAACTATAGAATATTAGAAGAAGTTAAAATTGTTATTTATACTTGAAAACTAATTCAAATACGTATATAATCTTTTATGTACTCGGGGCATTAGCTCAGCTGGGAGAGCGCTTGTCTGGCAGACAAGAGGTCAGCGGTTCGAGCCCGCTATGCTCCATCTTATAAAAAGAAGCCATATATGGCTTCTTTTTTTGTCGTTTTAATGTCTCTAATATATATGTTGCGGTTATTCAAACAAAGTAACTTTTGATGTGATTATAATCGGCCAATTTGGACAAATATATACTCAAGCAAACTAGTTCCTAAATATCTCCGTGGATTCTCCTGCTCTGCTGGCGATTTATTTCTTCTACGGATGACTTCCCTGCTCTCGCTGCTTGTACTT
>NZ_BAZS01000049.1 GCF_001310895.1 Virgibacillus halodenitrificans JCM 12304
AAAACTAATCGGCTGCAGAGCGAAGCAATCCGCCGGAGAACAAATTAATCGGCTGCAGAGCGAAGCAATCCGCCGGAGAGAAAACTAATCGGCTGCAGAGCGAAGCAATCCGCCGGGGACATTCGCAAACTAGCTATAATTTTTTTCACTATACATTATTTTCTAAAACGGCCATTTGCAAACAATCAAGTTACGTCGCAGTTTATCTATTTTGCGAATCATTGAACAACCCAACTTATATATAAGGACCAAAATTTTCAGTTTCCTAAGCTATGAAAAAAGTTGCACGACCGAGGTTGTGCAACTTTTTTTTATTCCCCAGGAAAAAGGATACCTTGCTTCTTTCTAGCAATTTCCGTCCACTTGGCAACCTGCCTGCTCCGCTCCATCCATAATTCATAAGAAGCTTTATCTTTTTGGTTTATCATATTAATAAAAGCATTGAGTTCATAAATCATGTCTACATCTTCTTGCTCTTCTGCAAACTCATTTGTATTCTTGGTCTTTCTGTCATAGAAAGTTAACTTATCAATAGGAGAGATATGGTCCATCGTCCACGTACCATCTTCACCTTGAATTTCTGAAGGTATTGTTGCTTGGGCAATTTTCGAACACAGAATGGTTACATTAAATTCGCCGTATTCCAAAATGAGTGTACCGCTCCCATCAATCCCATTCGATAAATGTACTGGAAAGTAATGAATTTCTTGTGGCTCACCAAACAAATCGATTGTCATACTAAGTGGGTACACACCTAAATCCATTAATGCTCCACCAGCAAATTCCTTTGTAAATACATTGGGTTCCTCTCCATTTTTAAATCGATCATATTTAGAAGAGTATTGAATGTATTGAAACATCGCACTGCGAACTTTACCGACCTTCTTCAATTCTGATTTAAGTGTATGATAATTTGGTGAGAACAGGTGCCTATAACCCTCGAAAACATAGAGACCGAGCTCATCTGCTTTATGTTTAACTTTTCCCCACTGTTTTTCCGTAAATACAAGGGGCTTCTCACAAAATACATGTTTCCCACTCTCCAGGCATTTCATAGTATGCTCAAAATGAAAGCTATTAGGAGAAGCTATATAAACAAAATTTGTTTCATTATCAGCTAACATATCAGCCATGTCAGTAAACCAATGCATAGCTCCGTGTTTCTGTGCAAATTCTCTTGCTGACTTTTCTTTCCTTGAGTAAACAGAATGCAATGTGGTCAATCCTGTCTGCTGAGTGGCTTTTATAAATAATTCTGTAATCCAACTTGTACCAATGATAGAAAACTTCACTCTTTATCGTCTCCTTCCTTGTCTTTCTCTTTCTTTTCATCTGGATGAGGGTCGATAGAATGCTTATAACCATATCCTTTTGATATCGTAACAAGCGACAAAATTAACACAATAGCTACTACTAGAATAGAAACTATGCTTACAATCGTTGTTGTTGACATGTCTATATAATTCCTCTCTTTTTATTCTGTCGGGTGTTCATATGGTTTTATTGTTCCATAAATTGCTTCTATATATGGAAGAGATAGCTCTTTTTTCTCAGCTAAACGAAGAGCTCCACCATGTAAATGCTCCACCTCAAGAGTCAATCCTTTTCGGCGATCTTGATGCATGGATGAGGTTGCTTCTTTATCGAGATGAAGCAGATTATTTATTGCCTTCTCAGCATCCGTATCAGCAAGCTCAGCTCCATAACTGTTGGCGAGTAATTTCATTTCATGCACAATCATTTCTGCAAGATGAAAGGTTGGCTTTTGATCTCTTACCGGTCCAATTGGCAAATTAACTGCTGTTGTTATTCCGGAAAAGGCATTTATAAACATATATTTTTTCCATAGTTCTTGTGAAATAGATATGCTGTTTTTGGCATCCATATTTGCTTTAGCTGCAAGCTCATCCAGTTGTTCACACACTTGTTCTTGTTTCGGATCTAAAGCTCCAAAAACCAAATCATGAAAATCACTTGAATGAACGACATGTCCATTTTCATCCAGAGTGGCAATAATAAATGCAAGACCACCTAACACGCGGTCATGGCCATATCGCTCCTGCAAAACATCAATATGCTCTATCCCGTTTAGAACTGGCAGGATAAATGCTCCTTTTTTCACCAATACATCCAGCTGCGCAAGGGTACCTTCTAAGTGATATCCTTTTACACCAACAACTACGACCTCAGCTGATGGGATATTTTCAGCAGTTGTCTCAATTTTTAAATCGTTAACTTCATAATCTCCTTGTTTACTATGGATCTTTAACCCTTTTTCTCTAAGCTGCTTTGCTCTTTTTTCTCTTACTAAAAATGTAACATCTGCATTTGCTTCGTGAAAACGCAATCCAAAATAAGCTCCTAAAGCCCCTGCTCCCAGTATAACTAATCTCACGCCATCCCCTCCAAGCTTTATTTTACTATCTTCATGGTACTTTTTTTTATATTGTTTTGTCTATTTACTTTTCATTCAAGTTTATTTCCCAAGCAAATAACGAGTATCCAATAGCTAAAATGATGATAACAGAGCATATATCTATATACTTCCATTAAATTCATTTAAATCAATAATTTGGGGGTTAATTAAGAATTATCTAAAAATATAGAGATTGAACCAAATACGCAATACCTATACCATTAAAATATAATGCTTTTACCCCCCCTATAACTCCGACCATACTATTTTTTTGCATCAATTGGGGTGATTTATACCTAGGATAAAAGACACCTCACCACTACTTAGTATCTATGTTTAAAAATTTAAAGGAGGTCATTAGTTAAGATGAAGAAAATATTACTTACATCTATTTTATTATTATCATTAATTGCTTTAGCTGCATGCGGTTCGGATAGCAGTGAAGACGCTAGCGGAGAAGGAAACAGCAGTGATGGAGAAAGCGGTAAATTAGCAGAACTACAGGATGCGGGGAAGGTCACGATTGGATTTGCCAATGAGAAGCCGTATGCTTACGAAGAAGATGGAGAGTTAAAAGGTGCTGCGGTTGATATTGCAGCTGCAGTTTTTAAAGAGCTGGGTATAGAAGAAATGGATTCACAGCTAGCAGACTTTGGCCAGTTGATCCCTGGTCTTAAAGCAGGAAAATTTGATGTGATTACTGCTGGTATGGCTATTAACCCGGACCGTTGTAAAAATGTTGCATTTGGAGAGCCAGAAATGAAGTATGGGGAAGGTCTGATTGTACAAAAAGGCAATCCATTAGGGTTGAAGAGCTACAAAGACATTGCTGATAACCCGGATGTGACTGTTTCTGTAATGGCGGGGGCGACAGAAAATGAATTTCTTAAATCCGAGGGTGTAGGCGAAAAACAAATTCAAAGCGCACCTGATATTCCAGCTACATTCTCTGCTGTTGAATCAGGAAGAGCCGACGCTACGACCGGAACAGAGATGACGATTAAAATGGCATTGGAGTCTGCAGGTTCAGACAAGTTAGAATTTGTGGAAGGATTTGAGCAGCCGGATATTGACGGGGTACCTAGTTACGGAGCAGCTGCATTTCACAAAGATAATACTGACCTGCGCGATGCGTATAATGAAAAGCTTGCAGAGTTAAAAGAAGATGGAACAGTTGCAGAACTATTAGAGAAAAACAGTTTTAGTGAAGAGAATAATATGGTGGAAGCTGAGGTTACTACTGAAAAAGTTTGTAATGGTGAATATTAATTTATAGCTAAGCTGAACGATAAATAGATTGATTACTCCATAGGGTCCGGCTCCCTCGCCCAGGGAGTCAGACCCTATGTTTTTTCGGAATACTTACTAAAATTATAAAAGGGAGTGATTACCATTAGTGCAATTGAGGAAATATTCCCCGCTCTTATGAAGGGGATAAACATAACAATCACGGTTCTTATCGCCTCAGCCTTTTTCGGCTATTTGTTTGCGTTTATTGCTGGACTATGTCGTCTCTCAAATAATATCGTACTCCGAAAATTTACTGGCTTCTATGTAGAAATATTCCGTGGTACCTCACTTATAGTTCAATTATTTTGGCTTTATTACGCAATTCCAATTTTGTTCGGCATTGATTTAGGTAGTGACTGGTGGGCTGGTGTTATTGCTATTGCATTAAATTACGGAGCATATATGTCAGAAATCGTACGTGGTTCTATTCTATCCGTCGCCAAAGGACAGTCAGAAGCTGCTACTGCTTTAAACATGTCTCGATTTCAACGCATGCGGCTCGTTATATTTCCACAAGCAGTGCGAATGATGCTTCCAGAATTCGGAAACTATCTCATTCAGATGCTTAAAGCAACTTCTCTCGTCTCCTTAATTGGATTACATGATATTTTGTATTACGGAGATATTTTACGAAGTTCAAATTTATCACAGGCACCAATCGTATATTTACTCGTACTTGTATTCTATTTCATTCTTGCACTTCCGTTAATATTTTTAACGCGGAAAATGGAGAGCATTTCTAAGAAAGGGGTTGCTAGCTAATGGAAAATTGGAGCTGGGATGTCTTTTTAGATGCCTTCCCTATTGTTCTACAAGGCTTGGGTATAACAATTGGATTAACACTTACTTGTTATCTGTTTGCTCTTATATTTGGGTTTGTTTGGATTTTCCTACGAAGGGTCCCTTTTAAACCGCTAAACTGGATTGTCACTTGGATTATGGAATTTATCCGATCCACCCCACCACTTGTTCAGTTATTTTTTATTTATTACGCATGGCCAATGGTTCCTGGAATTGGCATGACCTTAAGTCCATTTACCAGCGCTGTACTTGGACTAGGAATTCACTTTAGTACGTATATTGGTGAAGTATATCGTTCCGGGATCGATGGTGTAGACAAAGGCCAGTGGGAAGCTGCTCGAGCATTAAATTATCCTACTGGAAAGAAGTGGACGAAAATAATTTTACCGCAAGCAATTCCACCAACTATTCCTATGCTGGGAAATTACTTGATTATCATGTTCAAGGAAGTACCTTTAGCATCTACAATTGGGGTTGTGGGTATCTTGCATATGGCTAACAGCTATGGTTCTCAATACTGGACATATTTAGAACCGCTAACAATAGTAGCTATATTGTTCTTAGTATTAAGCTATCCTTCTGCTATCCTGATTAACAAGCTGGAAAGAAAAATGAATCGACGATTTGATAAAAAAGAAGCGTTAAAAAGTAGTGAAGGAGCGATCACATAATGACAGAACCTATTGTTACATTTAAGGATGTTCATAAATCATTTGGAGATGTAGATGTATTAAAAGGAATTGATTTAGAAATAAAGCCGGCAGAAAAGGTGGCAGTAATTGGCCCGAGTGGTTCCGGAAAAACGACCATTATTCGAATGCTGATGACATTGGAACAGCCTACTTCAGGAGATATATTCGTAGGCGACCAAAATCTATGGAAAATGGAAAAGAATGGTGAGTTTGTTGCGGCAAATGAAAAGCATCTTCGTGAGGTACGAGGAGATATTGGTATGGTCTTTCAGCATTTCAATCTATTTCCTCATATGACCATTTTGGAGAATTGTATGACGGCACCTATTCATGTAAAGAAAGAAGCAAAAAAGGTAGCTCGGCAACGATCCATAGAAATGCTTGAAAAAGTTGGGCTTGGAGATAAACTGGATAACTATCCAAGTCAGCTCTCAGGTGGGCAAAAACAACGTGTAGCTATGGCAAGAGCACTGGTCATGCGCCCAAAGGTCATGCTGTTCGATGAAGTGACCTCTGCTTTGGATCCCGAATTGGTTGGAGAGGTGTTAGAGGTAATTCGCGACATTGCTAAAGAAGGAGAAATGGCAATGATCTTAGTAACTCATGAAATGGACTTTGCTTTGGATGTGGCAGATAAAGTGCTATTCCTTGATGAAGGCGTGATAGCTGAGCAAGGTTCCGCAAGCGAAGTCATCGAGCATTCTAAAAACGAAAGACTTCAAAGCTTCCTGCACAGATTCAGAAGCTAGACATAAGGCAGTACCTCCTTTTGAGAGGTACTGCCTTTATCTGTAACTGGATAGATTACAGGGAGCCTTCTTTGAAAAGAAGAACGCCCCACCATATATATGGAAGCTAAATTTTATAGTCCCCTAAGAACTAAAAAACTGTGTCCGCATATCCATACGCACACAGTTTCTATTTCTATTAATTTAAATCTTCTCCAATAATTTTCACTTCACGTTCTAAAGTCACGCCAAACTTATCTTTCACTGTGGCCTGTACGTGGTGGATTAAATCAATGTATTCACTAGCAGTGGCTTCACTTTTATTTACGATAAAGCCGGCATGCTTCTCGGAAACTTGTGCCCCTCCTATTTGTTGTCCTTGAAGGTCACTATCCTGTATTAGTTTTCCGGCAAAATATCCAGGTGGCCTCTTAAATACACTTCCACAGGAAGGATACTCCAATGGCTGCTTTGATTCTCTTTTAAAGGTCAAGTCATCCATAATTGCCTTAATCGCTTTGTACTCTCCTTTTTCCAAAGAGAAGGTAGCTTCTAAAACAATATAACCATTATCAGGAATATTACTGGTACGATAATCCAAATCCAGTTCTTCCGCTGTTAAGGTTAAAAGCTTCCCATCTCGATCGACAACCTTTGTACTAACTAAAACATCCTTTATTTCCCCACCATATGCACCAGCATTCATGAACAAAGCTCCTCCAACAGAACCAGGGATTCCACAAGCAAATTCCAAACCACTTAGTTCCTCTTTTAGAGCCTCTCTGGATACATCTATAATCCTTGCTCCACTCTGGGCAACGATGGATGTTTCATCTATTCGAATTGCAGTTAATTTTTTCAGATTCATTACAATACCGCGAATCCCGCCATCTTTTACAATTAAATTAGATCCATTTCCAAGAAGCGTAAACTTTACTTCCTGATGGTTGGCAAGCTTCACAATTTCCTGTACTTGTTCATATGTCTCTGGTGTAACAAGAAAATCAGCTTTTCCACCAAGACGTGTATACGTATGATTTCTTAAAGGTTCATCTACCATAACGTTCTTTGGTGGCGTAACCTCCGTTAGTTTCTCATACAAATGACGATATTCTGCCACTCTTATCATTCCCTTAAAATTATTCCTAACTGTAATTAATCATCTTCTACATTGTAAGTTATTGCTCTCGATCTTGCCACAAAAAAGAGTGAATTAATTGATCGATTTGAACGTTTTCGTGAAGAGCACTATGACCAAGTTCCGGGTCTTCAATAACTACTTCTTCTAATTGATTACTTGGTATAATACTTCGTAATGCGTGTACACTTTCTGGGACTGCCACGGTATCGCCTGTACTGGCAATACTTAGAACATTTATGCCTTTAGGAAACTCACCTTCTCTTAATCTCTTGAGCGCGTTTGATTGAGGCTTTAAATCTTCTGCAGCAGGATCATGGTGTATCCGAAAATAAGCATCACTGTAAATACCATCATATGGACTTCCAATGGTAACAAAATTAGCAACCGATGGGTATGCTTTTTCATTATATTCCTTGATATACTTTAACGAGACAATTCCTCCCATCGAATGTCCCACAAGATTAACCTTTTCTACTTCATATTTTTCTTTTAATTGCTGTAAAACAGAGGCTAACCAAAACGATGTCGTAGCAAAGCTTGCTCGGTTATTTTGAAAAACCACTTGAATAAAGGTTGGTTCTTTTCTACCTTTATTTAAATTATGTTCCTCCACTTTTCCTGAGGCTGATACATAATAGACAATTGCCTTGTTTCCCCAATTATATTTATTTTCGAATCGGTTTAACATAAAGTCAAAGGAATTAGCTGTCCCCTTATATCCGTGTACAAAAACGGTGGGGATTCCAGGTTCATATTCGGATTGCGTATTATCTGGAACATATAATAGGAAAACAACTCCTACTACGGCAAGGCTTATGAATGTAATTCCTGTTAGTTGCTTTTTCTTCAAAGACATTCCTTTTTTACACACCTTTTTGCAATGTTTTCTGTTTTAAAATAAACCATGTAAAATAACCAGCTACGGCTAATAAAAGTAACTTCACTGCTAGCAAAGGAATGACGAATATTACTGTATAAGACATAGATATCCATATTAAAAGGATACTAATAATTTTTGCTTTTAGGGGAATTCCTTTTCCTGAACGGTAATTCTCGATATATGATCCAAAATATTTATTAGTTATCAGCCAATTATATAATTTTTTAGAGCTTCTAATATAGCATGCCGCCGCTAACAAGAGTAACGGTGTAGTTGGAATGAGCGGCAAGACGATTCCAATAATCCCGATTGCCAAGGAAAGAGACCCAACGATAACCAATAACGTCTTTTTAAAATAATCCATTTGCATCACCAGCTCTAAAATGTAATCCCCTTTAGTATATCATTTTAAACGTGCCTCCACCTAAGTGAAACGACAAATATCCGAACATTTTCCCACGTAGGCTGTTTTAATTCCTTGAGAGAAGTCGATGATAGACATTACACATGAATAAACTTGTTCCAATGTCCTTCATGATCTCATTACAGTCGTTAAATAATTTTGTTCTAAGATTTATAAATCAAGCTATATTAGTTCGTCAATACGATGAAACTCAGGCTCTTGGTTGGTAAATGTTACTACATATTTAAAACCTACAGACTCTAAAAGCTGCAATCCTTCCTTTAATTCATAGCCTACTGTGCTTTCTACATGAGAATCGGAACCTATGGTTATGATTTCTCCCCCACAATCTTTATATAAATTTAAAATATCTGGACTAGGCATTCCACTTTCAAGCCCGTATCGAATTCCTGAGCTGTTTAATTCGATTCCTTTTCCTTCTGAAACAATAATGCGAAAGATCTCGCGAATAATTTCATGAAAATTTCGTTTGCTCTTTTCTTTTGTATAACGCTTCACCAAATCAAGGTGCCCAAGTACACTATAATGCGAATAATTTTGCACACAATAAAGCAGTTCCTCATAATACAGCTGATAGGCTTCCTCAATTGTTTTGCCACTAAAAAATGCTCCGGAATGTAGATCTTTCTTATCGGCAGTGTGCATGGAACAAATGATGAAGTCATAACTGTTTCTACTAATTAGTTCATTATACTTTTCAAGTAAATGAGGCTGTACTCCAATCTCTATACCCTTCTTTATTTTAATTTTGTCTGCATATATTATCTGCATCTCTTTTATTTTTTTATCATACGCTTCCTGGTCAAAATCAAAAACAATGGACGGATCTGGATATTCATAATCAATATGTTCTGTAAACGCGATTTCTTTAATACCTGATTTAATTGCCTGCTCAATTGTTTTTTCCATTGGTGTCTCACAATCTGCTGAAAAATTACTATGAATATGAAAATCAAACATTATATTTCTCTCCCCCTAGGTTGACATTTTAGTTATTAATTATTAGAATACTATATAACTTTACTTAGATAAAGTAATAAAGCGATAAAGTAATGAAGTGGAGGAAGCTGCAAATATGAAATCTTATGTTTACCCTGCCAGCGTCAGAAATAGTATGGAAGACTTTCTGGTTAGAGAAGAGCTTGTAACAAAACTTAAAAATCGCTTTACTACCTATGGATATAATCAAGTACGTACCCCAGCATTTGAGGATTATGATATGTATTCCCTCGTAAGTGGGACGGTTAAAACAGATGATATGATCAAAGTTATTGATTCTACAGGACAAGTGCTTGTACTGCGACCAGATGTTACTACTCCTATCGCTCGGATGGCTGCATTGGAAGAAAACACAGTTAGTGGCAATCTCCGGTATTTCTATGTTTTGGATGTCTTTCGTCAAGCAAATGATGAAAGCAGGCAGAAGGAGCATACACAAGCTGGGGTCGAATGTCTTGGCGAAAATCCTCCAGAAGTGGATGCGGAAGTAATTATGCTGGCTATTCATACCCTGAAAGATCTTAAATTTCCAAACTTTAAAATAGAAATTGGTCATGCTGGTTATTTTAAGGAATTAATGGAACAAGCTGCATTTTCAAAACAAGAAACAGAGCAACTGCAGACACTTATCCAATCCAAAAATCTGGCAGAGATCGAACCTTTTCTGAATCGATTTTCTCTTAATGAGGAGATTAAAAGAGCCATAATGGCCATCCCGTTATTACACGGGGACCCTAATCAGATTATGAAGCAGGCTAAAAAGTATGTGATAAACGAGGACATGCAAGCTACCTTGGAAAACCTTAGTGAAGTAATTAAATTACTAGATATGTATGGAGCTAGAGAATCTGTATCTTTAAATTTGGGTTTAATAAACCATATGAATTACTATACAGGGGTAATTTTTCAAGGATTCATAGATAAAGTGGGAAAACCTATACTCATGGGAGGCAGGTACGACCATCTTGGAGAACAATTTGGAAAAACACTTCCTGCAATTGGTTTTGCATTTCATTTTGATCTCCTTTTGCAAGCATATGAACAGAATAAGTTGGATGCAACAAACATGGAAGAAGATGTTTTTCAACTTTACTATGATGATAACCATCAAGAAAACGCTCTATCTGCAGCATGTATTTTACGGAACAAAGGTTATCGGATTCTAACGTTCCCCCTCAGTAAATGGAAGAATGATCACCAACCAACCTCAAAAATAATTATGATGACAATAGAGAAAAAACAAGCGCAAACAAAAGCAGGCGAGTTTGAATTCAAGAATATAGATGAGCTTATTTCCTTTTTGAGCTCTGGAAAGGCGGGTGTGTAAGTGGAATCAATAACGTTAGCCTTGGCTAAAGGACGAACTGCCAAAAGCACAATTGCATTACTGGAAAAAATGAATATTGAATTTGAGGATTTCCACGAAGATAGCAGGAAACTAATTTTTTATAATAACGATAAATCAATCAAACTATTATTTGTTAAAGCAGTGGATGTTCCAACTTACGTAGAAAAAGGAGCAGCTGACATAGGCATTGTTGGAAAAGACAATATTTTGGAAGCACAAGCAGATGTATATGAAATGTTAGATTTACAAATAGGAAAGTGCCAATTTGTAGTTGCTGGCAAACAAAACACAGAGCTTGGGACAAATCAAACACTTACCATTGCTTCAAAATACCCTAATATCACAAAAAAGCATTTTCAAAAAAAGAGGCAAACAGTGGATACCGTTAAATTAAATGGTTCCGTGGAATTAGCGCCCCTTATCGGTCTAGCTGACTTCATCGTAGATATTGTTGAAACTGGTACGACATTAAAGGAAAACGGCTTAGTTATATTAGAAGAGGTAGAAGCCATTAGTACGAGACTAATTGTTAATAAAGCGAGCTTTGCTACAAAATCTGCTTCTATTCAGCTATTTATTGAGAAGCTGAAAGAAGCCTTGGAGTGAACTTATATGGAAGTGATTACTACAGAAACATTCTTACAACAAAAAAATACACGTTCTACGCAGCTTGATGTCCAGCTCGATGACGTAGTTCAAGAAATCATCCGAGAGGTCAGAGAGAAAGGTGATCGTGCATTGTACGACTACACAGAAGCCTTCGACAGTGTCAATCTGGAAAATCTGATTGTTTCGGAGAGGGAATTTAAAGAAGCAAATGACTTGGTCACTGATGACTTTCTGTCTGCTTTAATACAGGCTAAAAGCAACATTAAGGATTTTCATGAAGCCCAAAAGGAAAAATCATGGTTTTATACGAAACCGGATGGCATTATGCTCGGACAAAAGGTCACCCCTCTGGAAAGGGTCGGCGTTTATATTCCAGGCGGAAAAGCCGCTTACCCATCGACCGCATTAATGAATATTATCCCTGCGCAACTGGCTGGCGTAGAGGAAATAGTTATCACTACCCCTCCTCAGCCTAATGGTAAGGTAAATCCATATGTACTGGCAGCTGCCAATGAACTGGGGATACAAACAGTGTATAAAATAGGTGGTGCTCAGGCAATAGCAGCTTTGGCTTATGGAACGGAAACAATTAAAAAGGTAGCAAAAATTGTAGGTCCGGGTAATGCCTATGTACACGTGCAAAAAAATGGGTGTACGGTGATGTTGCGATTGATATGATCGCTGGCCCCAGTGAAATATGTATTTTTGCCGATAAAAGTGCTCCGCCAAGTTATATTGCCGCTGATTTGCTTTCACAGGCAGAGCATGATGAATCCGCAACATCTATATGCATAACTTCAGATCGGGAAGTAGCTAATAAGGTTAACTCCGAGATAGAAAAACAAGTACAACAGTTAGAAAGAAAGGATATTATACAGAAATCCTTAGAGTTAAATGGACGGATTATACTTGTAAATGATCTAAGTGAAGGCTTTGAATTAATTAATTCCATTGCGCCAGAACATCTTCAATTAATGATTGAGAATCCAATGGATAACCTTCATGCAATTAAACATGCCGGGGCTATTTTCCTTGGTAATTATTCTCCTGAACCACTTGGTGATTACTTTGCTGGACCAAATCATACACTTCCAACAAATGGAACTGCAAAGTTTTCTTCTCCATTAGGAGTTTATGATTTTGTAAAACGCTCTAGCATTATCAATTACTCTTCATCGGCATTAGACAAAGCTACGAATTCTATTATTAAGTTAGCCAATACAGAAGGATTAACAACACATGCTAATTCGATTGAAATAAGAAAGGGGAAACGTTAATGCGTACGTATAAAATTGATCGAAAAACAACAGAGACGAATATCTCCCTGGAGCTTCAGTTAGATGGAACAGGGGACTCCAAAATACAAACAGGCATTGGTTTCCTTGATCATATGCTCACTCTCTTTACTAAGCATGGATTGTTCGATCTTCAATTAAAATGTGATGGCGACTTAGAAGTGGATCAACACCATACAGTTGAAGATATTGGAATAGCATTAGGGCAGGCGTTCACCAACTCCCTCGGTAATAAAGAAGGAATTACCCGATATGCTGCAGTTACCTCACCTATGGATGAAGCGTTGGCGACTATCTCCTTAGATATAAGTGGGCGCTCCTTTCTCGTTTACCATGTTGATGGACTAAAAGATAAAGTTGGTAACTTTGATACAGAGTTAGTGGAAGAATTTTTTCAAGCTTTTGCAAGTAACGCAAAACTAACACTCCATATAAACCTCGACTACGGGAAAAACTCCCATCATATTATTGAAGCTATTTTCAAGGGGTTTGGACGTGCTCTTGATCAGGCAAGTCAAATTAATCCTAGAATTAACGGGATACCATCAACAAAAGGCATACTTTAACAGGAAGGATTTGATCATAATGATTGCAATCGTCGATTATGGAGCTGGCAACATTAAGAGTTTGCAGTTTGCGTTAAAGAAGCTAAATATGCATTCATGTGTTACTACGGACGCAACACAAATAAGAAACAGTGACGCTATTATCCTCCCTGGGGTAGGAGCATTTAAGGATGCTATTAATGAACTGCAACAGTCCGGTTTAGCAACAACCTTAAAAGAAGAGGTCTCTAACGGAAAGAAGCTTTTAGGTATTTGCCTTGGTATGCAATTATTCTATGAAAATAGCTATGAGGATGGAGTTTGGGAAGGACTGGGTCTGCTTAAAGGTAACGTAAAAAAAATGAATGATACGGTCAAAGTTCCACATATGGGATGGAACACACTAACAAAACATCGTAACAGTCCCTTGTTAAAGGATACAGTAGAGGAAGAATATGTTTATTTTGTCCACTCTTATGCTGTTCAGGATTATCAGCAGAATACACTCGTATCCAGTACCAATTATGGAGGAATTGTACCAGCAATTGTCCAGCAGGATAATGTAATAGGAATGCAATTTCACCCGGAAAAAAGTGGCGAAGCAGGGCTACAGCTATTAAGAAATTTCAAGGAGTTGATTGGATGATTTTATTTCCGGCAATTGATATAAAGGATGGAAAATGTGTGCGACTTACCCAAGGTGACTATAACAAAGAGAAAATTTACAGTGATTCTCCTGTTACGATAGCTGAACAGTGGCAACAGTCAGGAGGAGAATTCATACACATCGTGGACCTTGATGGAGCTAAAACCGGAGAATCTATAAATAAACCGGTTATTGAAGAAATTGCAAAGACAATTGCGGCACCAGTTCAAGTTGGAGGAGGGATTCGTTCATTAAACACCATCGAAACCTATATTAATGCTGGTGTAAAGCGTGTAATCATTGGTACTGCGGCTATTCATGATAAAGATTTTTTACGGAAAGCTGTTACTGAATACGGGAATAAAGTAGCCGTTTCCATTGATGCAAGAAATGGTTATGTTGCAACTGATGGCTGGACAAAAACCAGTAAAGTCAAGGCAGTTGATCTGATAAGAGAGTTAGAGGAAATCGGTATTCAAACTGTTATTTATACGGACATTTTAAAAGATGGTATGCTGCAGGGCCCAAACTCTGAAGAACTTGAAACAATCAATAAGGCAACCTCTACTAATATAATTGCTTCAGGCGGAGTAACTACAAAAGAAGATATTAGCAGGCTGGCTGATTTGCAGCTCTATGGTGCCATTATCGGTAAAGCATTGTATGATGGCAGCTTATCACTAGAAGATTTAGTTGGTGATCCGTATGCTCGCTAAACGAATTATTCCATGCCTGGATGTAGATAAAGGAAGAGTAGTTAAAGGGAAGAAATTCCAAAATATTCAAGATGTTGCAGATCCTGTGTCTCTAGCTAAAAAATACAACGAAGACGGGGCAGATGAGCTTGTATTTTATGATATTACAGCTTCCAATGAAACTAGGAATATTTTCATTGATGTGGTAGAACAGGTAGCAGCTGAAGTTGCTATTCCATTTACGGTCGGCGGTGGTATCCGCGCAATAGACGATTTCCATAAGGTTCTTCGTGCCGGAGCTGATAAAGTTTCTATAAATAGTGCTGCTGTCGACAATCCCAGACTCATACAAGAAGCAGCTTGGAAGTTTGGTAGCCAGTGTGTGGTGTTGTCAATTGATGCAAAAGAAAATAAGGATGGAAATTGGACTGTGTATACAAATGGCGGGAGAATAGATACTGGCTTAGACGCACTGGAATGGGCAAAACGTGGAGAAGAACTTGGTGCAGGCGAAATTGTAATAAATGCCATTGACACAGATGGAGAGAAAAATGGATACAACCTCTCCCTAACAAAGGCAATTGCTCAATCAGTCAATATCCCAATTGTAGCCAGTGGTGGCGCAGGTAAATTAGAACACTTTCAAGACGTATTACAGCCCGACGTAGCAGACGCTGCACTTGCTGCATCGGTATTTCACTATAATGAGATTTCAGTATCCCAATTAAAACAGCTTTTAGCTGAAAATGGAGTTCCTGTTAGGAAAAGGAGAGTGACACCTTGGAATTAAACACTGGCCAACTAAATTTTGATGATAATGATTTAATAGCGGCTATTGTCCAGAATGCAGAGACTGGTAAGGTGCTGACACTTGCCTACATGAATAAAGAGGCATTACAACGAACAATAGAAACAAAGGAGACATGGTTTTACAGTAGAAAAAGACAGCAATTGTGGAACAAGGGAGAAACATCCGGAAATAAGCAACAAGTAAAAAAAATTACTTTTGACTGTGATGCAGATGCTTTATTAGTACAGGTAGAGCCTTTGGGACCAGCTTGTCATACTGGTAGCGAAAGCTGTTTTACAAACGCATTGTATCAGCAGGAGGAAGTAAATCACAACGTAATACCTGACTTAGTTTCACGCATTCAAAAGCGCAGGAATAATCCAAAAGACGGCTCCTATACTACTTATTTATTTAACGAAGGGATAGATAAGATCCTAAAGAAGGTCGGCGAGGAAGCGAGCGAAGTAATCATTGGAGCAAAAAATAATGATAAACAAGAGGTCACATGGGAAATTGCTGATCTTACTTATCACTCACTTGTATTAATGGAGTTACTTGGTGTATCCATCTCAGATATAAAAAAGGAATTACGCAAAAGGCATATTCAAAAAGAAGGTGGCAAGGATGAGTAAGTTCTGGAGTGAAGCAGTAAAAAGAAGTTCTCCCTATGTACCTGGAGAACAGATGAACGTATCCAATTTAATTAAACTCAATACAAACGAAAACCCTTATCCGCCCTCTCAACAAGTAAAGGAAGCAATACAGTCAGAAATAGACACTAACCTTCAGCTTTATCCTTCCCCAACTGTAGATGATCTTAGGGAGGAGCTTGCTACCACTTATCAATTGAATAAAGATCAGGTATTTGTCGGAAACGGGTCAGATGAAGTGCTAGCCTTCTCATATATGGCTTTTTTTGACCCAGGTAGAATTATACGATTTCCCGCTGTCTCCTACAGCTTCTATCCTGTCTATGCAAAGCTTTTTGATATTCCATATGAAAAGGTTGCATTAAACCGAGATTTCACCTTGCCTGTCGGGAAATTTTTCCAAGCGGATGGTGGGGTTATTTTCCCAAATCCGAATGCTCCTACAAGTATTTATTTAGATCTCCAAGCTATTCGGGAAATTTTAGATAATAATCCCGACTGTGTCGTCATTATTGACGAAGCATATATTGATTTTGCTTCGGCATCCGCAGTATCACTTATTAATACGTATGAAAATCTGCTTGTTATCCAAACCTTTTCTAAATCTCGCTCACTTGCTGGATTAAGAGTAGGTTTTGCGTTAGGAAACAAGCAACTAATTGAAGGCCTAAACAGAATAAAGGATTCTTTTAATTCTTATACAATAGATCGTCTGGCAATTGCAGGGGCAAAAGCTGCATTAAAAGACACTACTTATTTCGATTATACAATAACAAAGATAAAGCAAACTCGTGAATGGGTAACTTCGGAAATGAAAAAAAGAGGGTTTTGTGTCCTTCCCTCTTCTGCCAATTTTATTTTCGTCACACATTATAAAGAAGCTGCGGAAGATCTATATAAATGGTTTAAGGAAAATGGAATTCTGATTAGATATTTTCAAAGTCCAGGTATTGATAATTACTTACGTATTACAATTGGAACAGATGAACAAATGAGGGCCTTCTTTGAGAAGCTGGATTATATATTAGAAAAGAAAAATTCAAAAGAAGCATCAGCCAATAATTAGCTGATGCTTCTTTTAGTATTAAATCATTTTTTCAACTTCTGCATCTTCTTTTAGTTTTTTCACTTTCTCTTGTAGCTTCTTAGATGTTTTGTCCTTTTTTAATTGAGATTTAATAGGTTCTTTTACTTCTTTAAGTTTACCTATTTCTTTGTTTTGTTCCTTGATCTTATTGTAGTATTCTTCGATTTCTTTGTCTGTTACCTTAACATCGATCTCAGAATCTATATACTTTTGGGTTACAAGATCATTTGCTAACTGATTTTTAAAGTCTTCTTCCGACATCTTGAACTGTTTTAATACTTTTTTCAGTTGGTCGCCATTCTGCTCTTTAATTGTGTCAAATTCTTTTTGAACTTCTTTATCTGTTACTTCTAGCCCTTTATCCTTTGCATCATTACGAATCAGTTTTTGTTCAACAATCATATTAAGTGTCTGGTCTTTCACTGCAGTTACATCACTTACATCTTGACCGAATTGAGCCATTTGCATTTTTATTTGCATATATAATGGATTATAAGTTTCCCCTTTAATTTCTTCCCCATTAATGCTAACAACCGGAGTCTTTTCATCTACTTTTTCTTTTTCAGTTACTTCAACATTTTGCTCTTGTGGTTGAGCTTGTTCTTCCGTTTTATTCGCAGATTGTTGTTCATCTTTTTTTGCATTTTCTTCTTCATTATCTCCACATGCTGCCAATACTATCGTAAACGTTAGGGCCACTAACACCATTATAATTTTCTTCATCTAATTCCCTCTTTTCTTTAGTAGGTAGTTACATTCAAACATATATCATGTCCACATTTCAAGTAGGTAAAACAGCCAATTCTCTCTGGACATAAGGCGGTGACTGGTTTCAATAGGGTTAATAACATTTCGGTAACAAAACATGAGCCCCATTCCGTATCTTTGCCACAAAATGCTTGGTTCTAAGCTTTTATCACTTTTACAGAGGTATACACCATTTATTCCTTGCGTATTTGGAGTAAAATGCGAACTAACTATTCGTGTTTAGATTATGTAAAATAACTGTGTTGCTGGATAGCTCATTGAAATAGTTGAAGAGGTAATCCCCATTGATTTCCGTTACATGCGGACGCTTTCCGCCGGCATGGCCTCAGCCGCTTCCTCCGCTACGCTCCGTCCAGGGTCTTCGCCTCATGCTATTCGAGGCCACTGAAAAACTACCTTATTAAAAAATAGGATGGGGTAGAAAAATAAAAAAGATCAAATTCATCCCAAAAAATGGATAAATTTGATCTTTCTTCATCTCGTTTGCTTCTCTCATTCCTTATTTTTGGTCTATTAGCTTCAATATTCTTTTCAGATTCACTACAAATATGGTGGTCGCACTTTGCAGCTCCATGCCTAATAAACCCGAGTTACTAGCCTGATCGTACCCGTGTTGATTTTTTAATTCTCCATTTTTCGCTTCCACTATATAGCGATCTTTGGCGAGGGTTTTAAAGAGTTCTGTTTCTTGAAACTTCTCGTGCTCTGCGTGCACTGCAGCCTTCACCGTCACCGAATAGCTCTTCGTTTTTGTCCCGTTATAACACCCTGCCTGCAACGGGCACTTTTTACATTTTTCCACATCAAAGTAATAACTCATTTGATGGTTTCGGTTATCACCAGCTTTGCGTCGTTTTATTCGCTTTCTCACGGCCAAGTGCCCGGCGGGACAAGCAAACATATCCGCGTCTTTATTAAACTCAAAACCGTCATCTTCGTTGCGTTTCCCGTTCGTAATAACCGGATGCAATTTCGTAATAAACTGGAAGTTTCCTTCTTGTTGCGCAAACGTTAAATTATCTGTCCCTGAGTATGCTGTGTCGCCAATAACGGTGTCTACGTCCATTCCCGCTACTCTGGATTTGTTCACGAGTTCCTTCAAATATTTTCCGTCACTTTTTTCTCCTGTCGTTACGGACGCTGCGGTAATAATCCGTTCTTTTGTGACCGCAAGATGTGATTTATAGCCAAAAAATGCGTGATCTTGTGATTTATGACCAATCCGGGCGTCCGGGTCACTGGATTGCGTGGCCTCTGTCTGACAATCCGTGAGCACTTCCTGTAAGTAATTTACCTTTTCTTTAACGGCAGGAACGCCTTTTATTGCTTCCTCTTTTTCAATGACTTCCAACATTTTTTCACAGTATTCCCTGGCCTCATTGATATCACTGCCTGTTGGTTTTTCTGGGAATTTTTCTTTCATCGAGCATCGAATTTATAGGCCGTTTTTCGAACTAATTTGGCTTTTTCCTTTAAGTATTCACTGGCAGATTTTGCGCAATAGCGAGAAGTCGTATGCGTGGCATCCACAATAATTGTTTTACTTTCAATTACACCCTGTTCGATCGCAACCTCTACGGTCTTTTGAATCAGATCATCTAACAGACTTCCTTCGCCCTTGTCCCATTCTTCTTTCGTTGGCTCAATCCGTAACTTGCGAAACTTCGTTAAAGAACTTGGGTTAATTACATCATCCTCGGGCGCCATATCTAAAAAATATTTTAAAGCCAGGTCGGTTTTGGAGCGTTCGACAATATCGACATCGGAGACATCATAAATTTGCTTCAGTAAAAGATACTTAAACATCCGAATCGGATGGACGGCATTCCGCCCGTTGTTCCTACAATATCTATCTTGTAACTTTTCTAGGATAAAAGAGAAGTCCACGAGTTCATTTATTCGACGCAAAAAATTATCTTTGGGAATTAGCTTATCGTAAAGTTCCGCATACGGACTAAGGATCAAGGAAGTTTGTTGTTCTATCATCAAAAATCACCGCTTCTTATTTAGTAACCCTAGTATACTAAAGATAAAACACAGATTCTATAACTTCTCCTAATATTATAACTTCTCCTAATATATGGAGGACTTTTTCAGTGGCCTCATGCTATTCCGGCAGGAGTCGCCGCCCTCCACTCCAATCAATTTGTATCTGCTTTAAACCATAAATAGCGGGTTAATATCTAACCACTTTT
>NZ_BAZS01000050.1 GCF_001310895.1 Virgibacillus halodenitrificans JCM 12304
TTGCCGGAATAGCATGAGGCGAAGACCCAGTGAGGTTACGAACAGATGTTGCGCTTGTACCCGGAGGTGTGAAAGCGTCCGCCTGAAACGGAAATCAATGGGTCACTTCTCCTCAAATATTTTACTGAGCTTTTCATCAATAAAGTTACGTCGCAGTTTCTCCTACTGTAATGTACGGAAGGAATATATAAAATAACATTAGCAATAGTAAAAAGTGGACCGATTATAATTTTATTGCTGGATAGTTGTTTATGACAATTTTAGTAAATTATCTTAAGGCAAGTGAAATTATCCTGTTAGCTATTTGGTTACATATTGTTAATTTTGTTTATAGGGCTTATACTGGAATAATGTATAACCTTGCTAAAATTGAAAGGAGTTTCTTTAATGAACGAACAACAGCGTAAAGAGCAAGCACAAATTAAACAAGTGGATGCCGCGGACAGAAAATCCGGTCTGGAAAAACCACTTAGTGAAAAAACAAGTGCAGATTTTGCAAAATATTTTGAGACTACGTATGAGCCTCCAAATTTAAATAAAGCACGTAAACGTGGACGAGATAAAGTAAATGTACATTATGACTTTGCTATCCCTGAAGACATGGAGAATATCGGTGAAGGTAAAAAATTCCTCATCCGTACATACGGGTGTCAAATGAATGAACATGACACAGAAGTAATGGCAGGCATCTTAACAGAAATGGGTTATGAATCGACAACAGAAACAGAAGAAGCAGATATTATTTTGCTTAACACATGTGCTATCCGCGAAAATGCAGAAAATAAAGTATTTGGGGAAATCGGTCATTTAAAACCATTGAAGTTGGAAAAGCCTGATCTCATTCTTGGTGTTTGTGGATGTATGTCACAGGAAGAATCTGTTGTAAATAGGATTCTAAAAAAACATCAGCATGTTGACTTGATCTTTGGTACACATAATATTCACCGATTGCCACACTTGGTCAAAGAAGCAATGTTTGGTAAGGAAAAGATAATAGAAGTGTGGTCAAAAGAGGGAGATGTAATTGAAAATCTTCCTAAGGCGCGTAAAGGGAAAATTAAGGCATGGGTTAATATAATGTATGGCTGTGACAAATTTTGTACATATTGTATTGTCCCAATGACTCGTGGTAAAGAACGGAGCAGAAGACCAGAAGACATTATTCAAGAAGTGCGCCATTTAGCAGCACAAGGTTATCAAGAAGTAACTCTACTAGGACAAAATGTGAATGCTTATGGAAAAGATTTTGATGATATGTCCTATGGATTGGGTGATTTAATGGATGCAATTCATAAAATAGATATCCCGCGTGTTCGCTTTACGACGTCTCATCCAAGAGATTTTGATGACCGTTTGATTGAAGTGTTAGCAAAGGGTGGTAACCTATTGGATCATATTCATTTACCTGTCCAATCTGGTAGCAGTGAAGTATTGAAGAAAATGAACCGTAAATACACACGTGAAGAATATTTGGAATTAGTTCATAAAATACGAAAGGCCATGCCGAACGCCACTTTAACCACAGATATTATTGTAGGTTTCCCTAATGAAACTGATGAACAATTTGAAGAAACGATGACTTTAGTGGAAGAAGTAGGTTTTGAAGCAGCATATACATTTATATACTCTCCACGCGAGGGTACTCCAGCCGCTCGAAAGAAAGATGATATTCCAGAGGATGTTAAAAAACAACGTTTATACCGCCTAAATGAATTGGTGAATAAGCAATCGGCAGAGTCAATGAAGACGTATGACAAGAAAGTTGTTAGTGTATTGGTAGAAGGAGAAAGTAAAAAGGATCCTGATGTACTTGCCGGCTATACGGAAAGGAATAAGCTTGTTAACTTTAAAGGACCAAAATCAGCAATAGGAAAAATTGTAGAAGTTGAAATAACAGAAGCGAAGACTTGGTCATTAAATGGTATCATGGTAGAAAATACAGTAGAGGTGAACTGACATGGCTCAATATACACGTACAGAAATATTGAATGAAGCAAAGAAGTTGGCGAGTATGCTTGCTAGCACGGAAGAGATTGACCGATTTAAGCAGGTAGAGGCAAAGATAAATGAAAATCAGAAGGTACAGCAACTAATCAAACGAATAAAGGCACTACAAAAACAAGCTGTGAACTTCCAAGCTTATGGAAAATCAGAAGCTTTAAAGAAAGTTGAAGCAGAAATTGACCGTTTGCAGGAAGAGATCGACGCAATTCCTGTTGTGCAAGAGTTTAAAGAAACACAGGTTGTAGTGAACGATGTATTACAATTAGTTTCAGGGACCATAGCAAGAGAGGTAACAAATAATGTAATAGAATCCACAGGTGGAGACCTCCTTGCAGGAGAAACAGGTTCCAAAAAGCAAAATAGCATGGGTTGTGGGCATTAAATTAAGGAAAGAAAACCAGAAAAAACAAGTTGTTTTTTCTGGTTTTCTATTTTTAAAAATAATGTTCTTATAAATAAATGGCTATGTTCAATTCCTGTGAGCAGTAACTAGCAAATTACCCTCTTCTTTCTAATTTAAATAAACGCTATAATAATGGTTTTTAAGGTTAACAATTGTAAGTTGCTATCAAAGGCTAAAGTTTTTCTTCATTCATTCCTCTTTTTCTTATTCAGATGTTATGCACTTTAGGTATTTGTCTTGCATAAAATGATTATGAACAAAGAGGAGGTAAAAGTAGCTATGACTTTTCTAAACCGTGACTATAGAGAAATCATTACGAAAGCCGTTTGTGGCAAAGGAAAAAAGTTCACTCAAACATCCCATTCAATTACGCCAACCCATAAACCGACAAGCATACTTGGGTGCTGGGTAATTAATCATTTATACAATGCTAAGAAAAAGTCGGAGGACACAGTGGAAATCAATGGTAGTTATGATATAAACATCTGGTATTCGTATAATGACAATACGAAAACAGAAGTAGTCACCGAAAGGGTCACTTATTGTGATATTATCCCGCTCTCCGTTAAAGATGAGCATTGCATAAATGATGAGTTTGATGTCATTGCCAAGGTGATTCAGCAACCTAATTGCCTTGAGTGCAAAATCTCCAACAAAGGACATAAAATTGTTGTGGAAATTGAAAGAGAATTTGTTGTTCAAGTAATTGGTGAGACGAAAATTTCTGTTAAAGTAAACCCACATTGGGAAAAAGATCACGAAGATGAAGATGATGACGGATGGGATTTTGAGTTAACGGACGATGAACTAGGTGACGTAGATCCTGAATTTATGGATCATAAAGACTAATTTTAAATACGAGGATTTAATCCTCGTATTTTATTTTTTGTAAGGTTAAAAGGGGGGGATTTTTTATTAATATTGTCCTAATTTTTTTCTTAGAAAAGATTTATCTGATTTTAGGCTTTACTAAGTTCTCCTTAGAAGACACCTGCAGTTAAACTGGCCGGACGTTCTAGTGTGGTAAAGCTGAAGTAGGACGAGTAATTGAATTCTAAGGTCAGACAGGCATTAAAAAGGACAGGTCTAACATGTCTTTCTTATTTCAGACGCTTGCGCTATTATTATTGGTTGCGTTATTCGTCGGAAGGAAGGGAAATATGCTATAATGACAAAAGAATAAATGGGTAAGTGGAGGAAAAATGATGGCAAAGTATACACCAATGATGGAGCAATATCTAAAAATTAAAGCTGAGAACAAAGATGCTTTTTTATTTTTTCGGCTAGGTGATTTTTATGAAATGTTTTTTGATGATGCAATTCAAGCATCCAGAGAGCTGGAAATCACACTTACGAAAAGAGATTCAGGACAAAAAGAACCTATACCCATGTGCGGAGTTCCATACCATGCTGCGGAAAATTATATTAAGACACTCATTGAAAAGGGATATAAGGTAGCAATTTGCGAACAAGTTGAAGACCCGAAAACAGCAAAAGGTGTGGTAAAAAGAGAAGTGGTTCAACTTATTACTCCAGGTACCGTTATGGAGTCAGCAATGCTTCGTGAAGGAGAGAATAATTATATAGCCAGCCTTTCCCATTTTCAGGACGGATCGTACGTAGTTGTTTATCATGATTTATCTACAGGAGAAAACAGATTAGCTCTCATCATGGATGGATGGGATGCAGTTATTCACGAATTATATAATCAGCCAATTAAGGAAATAGTTATCTCTTCTAATCTACCAGAACAATTACAACAGCAATTAAAGGGTAAGTTAAATGTTACCTTATCCTATCAGGATATTGTAGATTTTAATGCTGAATACCGTGACCTTTGCGAAAACTTAAATGATGAAAGGCTATTAAAAGCTTTCAGCCGGTTATTGAATTATGTTCAACACACACAGAAACGTTCTTTGCACCATTTACAGCAAGCGAAAGTCATTGACCTGCAGCATCATCTTTCATTGGATATGTATTCAAAAAGGAATCTCGAATTAACCGAGACCATTATTAAAAAAGGAAAGCATGGTAGTCTGCTATGGGTTCTGGACAAAACTGTAACCGCAATGGGATCAAGGCTATTAAAAAAATGGCTGGAACGTCCTCTCTTAAACCAAAAAAAGATTGAAGAGAGACTTGAAATAGTAGAAGGCTTTATTCAAGCATTTATGGAGCGAGACCAATTAAGAGAAGTATTAAAGTCTGTATATGATATGGAAAGATTAGCAGGCAGAGTAGCGTTTGGAAATGTAAATGCCAGGGATTTAGTGCAACTTAAACAATCTTTAGAGAAACTTCCTGAGATTAAGGCAATTCTTTCAGGCTTTCAAGGTGAGGAAATAAACAAGCTAGCTGATAAGATACTATTTCCAAATCAGCTAGTAGACTTATTAAACACGAGTTTAGTAGATAATCCCCCCATTTCCATCAAGGAAGGTTCGATAATTAAAGATGGTTATCATTCCCAATTGGATACTTACAGGGATGCTTCTAGAAATGGAAAACAATGGATAGCTGAGCTTGAGCAGAAAGAAAAAAAAGAGACAAACATTAAATCGCTAAAGATTGGATATAATCGTGTTTTTGGTTATTATATAGAGGTTACGAAAGCAAACCTTCATTTGTTGCCAGAAGGTAAATATGAACGAAAACAGACACTGACAAATGCAGAGAGATATATTACTCCGGAATTGAAAGAAAAAGAGCAGCTCATTTTAGAAGCTGAAGAAAAAATTATTGAGTTGGAATATCAGCTATTCCTTGAAATCAGAGACCAAATAAAAGAGCATATACCACAGTTACAACATATTGCTGATGTAGTCAGTAAAGTCGATGTATTACAAGCATTTGCTACAGTGAGTGAAATAAATAATTATCGACGACCAAGTTTTTCTTCTAATAATACACTAACTATAAAAAATGGCAGGCATCCGGTCATTGAACAAGTTATGAAAGATGGTACATTTGTTCCGAACAATATTTCGTTGAATTCGGAGAGGAATATGCTTTTAATTACTGGGCCGAATATGTCAGGAAAAAGTACATATATGCGGCAATTAGCCTTAACCGTCATTATGGGGCAAATCGGCTGCTTCGTTCCTTGTGAAGATGCAGAACTGATTATTTTCGACCAAATATTTACTAGAATTGGGGCAGCAGACGATCTTGTTTCTGGTCAAAGTACTTTTATGGTAGAAATGCTAGAGGCGAAACATGCTTTATCCCATGCGACAGATCGCAGTTTAATATTGTTGGATGAAATAGGAAGAGGAACTAGTACGTATGATGGGATGGCGCTTGCCCAAGCAATTGTAGAATATATTCACAATAAACTTCAGGCGAAGACATTGTTTTCAACTCATTACCATGAGTTGACAATATTGGAAGAATCCCTGCCACAATTGAAAAATATTCACGTACGTGCAGAGGAATATGAAGGTAATGTGGTTTTTCTTCACCAAATAAAAGAAGGTCCTGCAGACAAAAGCTACGGTATCCACGTAGCGAAACTGGCTGAACTACCAAATGAACTAATAGATCGAGCAAGTGAAATATTAGAGAAGCTTGAGAACGAAGGAAAGCCCACTACGGACGGAGACACAGAGGAAATTAAAAGTGGTCAATTATCCTTCTTTAATGAAGTACAAACCTCTAGCCCAACTCTTAATGAAAAACAAATAGGCTCTTCAGAAAAAGTAATTAAAGATCTAAAGGAATTGGATCTTTTCGCATTGACCCCACTTGATGCTATGAATGAATTGTACCGCTTGCAAAAACAAGTTAAAAAGTACTAAGGGAAAGGAAATGTTTGCATGAAAATTATACAAATGCCAGATGCCTTAGCTAACAAAATAGCTGCTGGGGAAGTAGTTGAACGCCCTGCATCTGTTGTAAAAGAATTAGTAGAGAATAGTATTGATGCAAACAGTACATGGATTAAAGTTGAACTTATGGAAGCTGGGCTCCAGCACATTAAAATTACTGATGATGGTGAAGGAATGGCAGAGGACGATTGTGAACATGCATTCCTTCGTCATGCTACGAGTAAAATTAAAAATGAAACAGATTTATTTCATGTAAAAACATTGGGATTTCGTGGAGAAGCCTTAGCAAGTATTGCATCTGTAAGCAGACTAACCATAAAAACCTCACAAGGTAAGCATGCTGGTACTGTATTGCAATTAGAAGGCGGAAAAATGATTGAAAGAAAAAAAGGGGATGCACGACGTGGTACGGAGATAACGGTGGATGATTTATTTTTTAATACTCCAGCTCGATTAAAGTATATGAAAACCATTCACACAGAATTAGGGCACATTACTGATTTGTTAAATAGGCTTGCATTGTCTCATCCAGAAATCAGGTTTGAAGCTACCCATAATGGGAAAGGATTGTTTAAAACCCCTGGCACAGGAGATGTTTTGCAGGTTATATCACAAGTATACGGTATGGGAGTTGCCCGCAAAATGCTGCCAATCAAGAAGAAGACTTTGGATTTTTCCATTCATGGTTATATAGCGAAACCTGAAATCACGAGGGCTTCCAGAAACTATGTATCTACCATTATTAACGGCAGATATATAAAAAGTATTCCTTTAACACAGGCAATCATTCGTGCATATCACACCTTGCTACCTATTGGCAGATCTCCTATTGTAGTCTTAGATATAAAAATGGACCCTATATTAGTAGATGTAAATGTCCATCCAACAAAGCTTGAAGTGCGATTTAGTAAAGAAAAGGAACTGTTTTCAGCCATCGAAGATACAATTAAACATAAATTTCGTGAGATCACCCTTATACCAGAAATGCAGCAGAAACCTGCAAAAAAAGAAGTGACGCAGCAAAATATGATGGATTTTGGTGACAGCTCAACACAAGAAGTAAGATATCCTACTCATGAAGAGACTATACGTGAACAAAGCTACCAGGAAGCAGAAGAACCTTCTAATAAAGAGGGTGAAGTAGCAAATACGTATCAACCTAATGGTCCTGTAGCTGATTTTTATGCACCTTCCTCTCAAGTAGATATGAAGGAGGATGAGTCAGTTTTAAATGAAAAGCAGATTACCACTCATGCCCAACGGGTGCCAATTATGTATCCCATTGGTCAGTTACAGGGCACCTACATTTTAGCGCAAAACGAGAATGGGTTATATATGGTTGATCAACATGCTGCACAAGAAAGAATTAAATATGAATTTTTTAAGAAAAAGCTTGGAACAACAACCAATGAGTCACAAGAATTATTAATCCCTCTAACTTTTGAATTTTCCAAACAAGAATCCCTGTTTCTTGAAACTTATAAAGAAGAGTTAGAAAAAGTTGGTTTGTTTTTTGAACCTTTTGGTCATCAAACATATGTAATTCGATCACACCCTAATTGGTTTCCTAATGGTTTTGAGGAAGAGATCATTCGTGAAATGATCGACCAAATAATGAATGAGGAAAAAGTGAATATTGAAAGTATAAGAGAAGAAGCCGCTATTTTAATGTCTTGTAAAAGATCTATAAAAGCAAATCACTATCTGAACCATGATGATATGTTTCGTCTGTTAGAAGATCTGCGTAAAACGACAGACCCATTCACTTGTCCACATGGCAGACCGATAATTATTCATTTTTCTTCCTATGAACTAGAGAAAATGTTTAAACGTGTAATGTAAATGCTGTATAAAAACAATACACCAAGTGAATAATGAGTACAAAAAGCTCAGAGGTGTAAAAAATGGAAAATCAAAGGTTAATTAACTTTCTGAATCAGTTACTATCAAATTACTTTGTATTGTATGTTAAGTTGCATCGATACCATTGGTTTGTACAAGGTAGACATTTCTTCCAGCTTCATGAAAAATTTGAAGAGTTATATGAGTTATTTGCCAGTGAACTAGATGAAATAGCAGAAAGAATTTTAATGATAGAAGGAAAACCTTTGGCTACGATGACCAAGTATTTAAAAGAGTCTACATTAGAAGAGGCAAATGCAGATGATAAAGAAAGTGAAATAGTATCTCAACTAATAAAAGATTTCGAACAAATTATTTCAGAAATTAGGGATGAGGGACTTGTTTTAGCTGATAAGCACAAGGATTACCCTACTGAAGATTTACTAATTTCATTACAGACAAAATTGGAAAAAAATCTATGGATGTTCCGAGCTTATCAGGCTTATGAGTAAATAATCAGTATGTAGGGGAAGAGGTATGAAAATAACAGTAATTGCAATTGTCGGTCCCACAGCAGTAGGGAAAACCAAACTAAGTATTGAGATAGCAAAGCGATTTGAGGGTGAAATTATCAGCGGAGATTCTATGCAGGTATATAAAGGAATGGATATTGGGACTGCAAAAGTTGATGAGCGGGAAATGCAAGAAATCCCACATCATTTAATTGATATAAAAGAGCCTAATGAACCTTACTCTGCTGCAGATTTTAAAAACCATGTGCAAACATGTATTGAATCTATAGATGCCAAAGGAAAGATCCCGATTATTGTAGGAGGAAGCGGCCTATATATACAGTCCGCTTTATTTGACTACAATTTTTCTCCAGCAGGACGTGATGAGCGAATTACGAAGCGATTGGAAAACGAACGGGTAGAATTAGGAGTTAAACATCTATATGACCGGTTACGTGTAATTGATCCGGAACAGGCTGAAAAAATTCATCCAAATAACTATCGAAGAGTAATTCGAGCATTAGAGATTTATGAGATAACAGGAGTGAAAATGTCTCAGCTCCAAAAAGAGCAAACGATAGAGTCTCCATACAACGTTATTTTTATCGGCTTGGAAATGGAGAGAGACCTACTATATAAACGGATTAACCAGCGTGTAGACAAGATGATTAAAGACGGACTGGTTGAAGAAGTGAAATCGTTATATGAAAAGGGTTATGAAAAATATGGTTCCATGAAGGCGATCGGTTACAAAGAAATAGTTCCCTATATTCATGGAAAGCAGCCATTTGAAGAAGCGGTTGAAAATTTAAAGAAAAATTCAAGAAGATACGCAAAACGGCAATATACTTGGTTTCGCAATAAGATGAAAATAAGTTGGTATTCCATTAATCCAGATACATATCAGGAAGATTTTATAAAGATTTTAGATGATCTAGCAGGATTATTGCAAGACAAATAGAAATAGTTATATATAGATAGAAATGAGGAGGAAACATAATGGCTCAAAATGTTAATATTCAAGACCAATATCTAAATCAATTAAGAAAAAATCACATCGCAGTAACTGTTTTCTTAACAAATGGATTTCAATTAAGAGGGACATTAAAAGCATTTGATAATTTTACAGTTTTACTTGAGACAGAAGGAAAGCAACAATTAATTTTCAAACACGCAATTTCCACTTTCGCTCCAGTTAAAAATGTGTCTTTAGAAACAGAATAGATGTTGAAACGGGTGCTGCTTAGCACCCGTTTTTATATGTAAATTATTAAGAAGTTATCTGAAATAAGTTTGAATTGAATATTTTGAGGAACAAACTCTCCTTTAAAATCATTATCTACAGAAGTAAATTATTACTCCGACCCTTGTTGTATTTGCATTTTGGGGCCTTTTGTATACATTAAACGAACTATCAAAAATACTCTCAGATATATAGGCGAATGTCACACCATATTGATTAAGTGCGTATACTGAATTGACTGAGAGGTGATGGTATGGAAACACAATTAATCAGGAATAAGAAAAGTCAAATTAATATTGTTTTAAAAGAACAAAAAAACGATGAAGGAAAATCACAGAAAACAATTTCGTCACTTGAAAACAATCCATTTACACATATAAATCAAGAATTCTCTTCGATTATTGGCTTGCAAGATTTGAAAAAAACAATAAAAGAAATTTATGCAACAGTAGTAATTAATCAAAAAAGACATGAATTAGGATTAAAGAGCTCTAAGCAAGTTCTCCACATGCTATTTAAAGGAAATCCCGGGACAGGAAAAACTACTGTGGCAAGGAAGTTGGCAAAGCTATATTTTGAAATGAATTTATTGTCAAAAGGGCACTTTATTGAAGCTGAAAGAGCCGATCTTGTTGGTGAATATATTGGTCAAACCGCTCAAAAGACCCGTACTATTATTCAAAAGGCAATGGGAGGAATTCTGTTTATAGATGAAGCTTACTCACTGGCGCGAGGCGGCGATAAGGATTTTGGAAAAGAAGCTATTGATACGTTAGTAAAACATATGGAAGATCACCATAATGATTTTGTACTAATCTTAGCGGGCTATCCGTATGAGATGGAAAGATTTTTAACGTTAAATCCTGGCTTACAGTCAAGGTTTCCATTTATATTAGATTTTGAGGATTATGAAATAAGTCAATTAATGAAAATAGCCAGGCAAATGGCAGCAGAGCGTGAATATCGTTTAACAAAAGAAGCGGAACAGGAATTAAGAATGCATTTATATAAAAAAACTCAAGAAAAAGCCCGTAATTTCTCCAATGCCCGCTATGTAAGAAATGTAATTGAAAATGCAATCAGGCTTCATGCAGTTCGCCTGTTAAAAAGGAATAACCTAACTACAGACGAGTTGATTACATTAACAGAAAAAGATCTGCTGTTCGATAATTGATAGCGCAATATTTGGTTATCAGATGCTCCGTTTGGTATGATAATACATGTAGATAATACGTTAAGGGTTGATAGAAAGAGGTTTAAATATGACAGTAGAAAAAATACTAGTTATTGCAGTTATGCGACCGAGACAAAATGAAGAAAGATTTCAATCTTCTTTAGAAGAACTCATTTCTTTAAGTCAAACTGCTGGCGGGGCAGTCCAGAAAATAATGGTACAGAAACGAGACCGAATTCATCCAGCTAATTACATTGGAACTGGGAAAATGGAAGAAATAAAACAGGAAATTGAGGAACTGGATATCGAGTTGGTTATCTCAAATGATGAGCTTTCTTCAGGTCAATTACGTAATTTAGGAAATGAATTTGGCGTACGGATAATCGATAGAAGCCAATTAATCCTCGATATATTTGCACAAAGGGCTAGAACCAAAGAAGGAAAGCTCCAAGTAGAACTTGCCCAGTTGGAATATATGCTACCGAGACTCCGTGGTCAAGGAGCGAGCATGTCCAGATTAGGAGCGGGGATTGGCACCAGAGGTCCTGGTGAGACAAAGCTGGAGACAGATCAAAGACATATTAGACGTAGGATTTATGATATTAAAAGAAGACTGTCCTCTGTAGCACAGCAAAGAGAGCAATATAGAAAGAGACGAAAAGCCAATGAAGTATTTCAAATTGCCGTTGTAGGTTATACAAACGCTGGAAAATCAACTTTATTCAATCGTTTAACTGATAGTGAAAGTATGGTAGAAGATAAACTTTTTGCTACTCTGGACCCATTAACTCGACAAATTAAACTGCCGTCGGGCTTCCAATCATTACTAACAGATACGGTAGGCTTTATTCAAGATTTACCTACATCTTTAATTGCAGCATTTAAGTCCACGTTGGAGGAAGTATCTGAAGCGGACTTTCTTCTGCATGTCGTAGATGGCTCAAATCCTGATCTGGAACAACACCAACATACTGTCCGTATATTATTGGAAGAATTACATGCAGATACAATTCCTATGTTAACCATTTATAACAAAAAGGATTTAATGGAAAAAGATTTTATACCTTCAAACCACCCTTATTTCATTATGAGCGCCTATGAAGATGGGGATGTAGATTTGTTGCAAACCAAAATTGAAGAATCTTTAATAAAAGAGTGGAAGTATTACAAGCTGGAATTACGCCCCGATGAAGGAAAAATAATGACCAGACTTGAGTTAGAGACAATCGTCAAGGATAAATATTTTAATGAAGAAAAAAATTATTATATAGTAAAAGGCTATATGCAGAAAAATCACGCTTTAGAAAGCCTATTAGAGGAGTAAAAACAACCAATGTTAGAACAATTAGTAGAAAAAGCAGAAAAAGATTGCAAGCATATTCATAATAAGATTAATAAAACTGTAGAGATAAATCAGAAACGAGTGCTAGATGCGTTTAAGCAAAATCGTGTGAGCGATAGTCATTTTAATTCGACAAGCGGCTACGGCTATGATGATATGGGAAGAGAATCCCTAGAGAAAATATACGCAGATGTATTCGGAGGAGAGGATGCACTCGTCAGACCCCAATTGGTATCAGGTACTCATGCTATTTCCACTACTTTATTCGGGTTGTTAAGACCTAATGATGAACTTATTTATATAACTGGAAAACCGTATGATACGTTGGAGGAGGTTATTGGTAAACGTGGTAAAACTGATACCGGCTCGTTAAAAGACTTTCAGATTTCCTACAAAGAAGTCAATTTAAATTTAAATGGGTCCATTAATTATCCTTCCATCGAAGAAAATATAAGCGACAAAACAAAAGTAATTGGGATTCAAAGATCGAAAGGATATGATGATCGGCCTTCGTTTACTGTCGAAGAAATAGGGGATATGGTTAAATTCATTAAGGATATAAATGAAGATATTATCATTTTTGTAGATAATTGTTACGGTGAATTTGTAGAAGATATAGAACCATTACATGTCGGGGCAGATATTATGGCGGGATCATTAATTAAGAACCCGGGTGGAGGAATGGTCCGTGCCGGCGGTTATATCGTTGGGAAAGAAAAATTAGTTTTAAAGTGTGCCAATAGCTAACAGCGCCAGGTCTTGGTAAGGAAACTGGAGCAACTCTGAATACATTGCATGAAATGTATCAGGGATTTTTTATGGCACCTCATGTTGTCGGGGAAGCCTTAAAAGGCGCAGTTTTCACTTCCAGATTGTTAGAATTAGCAGGTTATACAACATCTCCACATTATCAAGCAGTTCGTACGGACTTAATTCAATCTGTAACGTTTCAAGAAGAGAAGGAAATGGTAGCTTTTTGTCAGGCTATTCAGGAAAGTTCACCTGTCAACTCATTTGTGAAACCTTATCCAAGTGAGATGCCCGGATACGAAGATCAAGTTATTATGGCTGCCGGAACGTTTATTCAGGGTTCAAGTATTGAATTGTCAGCAGATGGCCCACTGCGGTATCCTTATATTGTTTTTGTTCAGGGTGGTTTAACCTATGCTCATGTAAAGATAGCTCTTACCCAATCAGTAAAAGAACTCCAAATAAAAGGTTTTTTAACTTTATAAAAGGGAAAAGGAAGAGAAGTAGCTATCTCTTCCTTTTAATTTATTCTTTTATGTGAGGAAACCTAACATCAATTTGACAGTTAATCTCACATAATCTATAATTAGTTACATAATTACATAAGGGGGTTATGTATTGAATGATAAAGAGAGACGATCCATGCCCTTATTCTCTATTGGGATAGTTATTAAACTAACGGAGTTAACAGCAAGACAGATAAGATATTATGAAGAAAATAACCTGATTCATCCCGAAAGAACTACAGGTAATCAAAGATTATTCTCGTTTAATGATGTGGATAAATTACTAAAGATTAAATCACTACTTGACCGAGGTCTAAACATTGCCGGTATTAAATTATTACTTGAAGAAGAAAAAGATTTGCCAAAAGCCCAAGGTAAATCAGAGCTTTCGGATAAGGAACTGCGAAGTATTTTACGAAATGAGTTAAATGAAGCAGGAAGGTATGGGAAAGCGAGCTTAAGACAAGGAGAATTATCAAGATTTTTTAGGAATTAGGAAGAAGAGAGTAGTTCTCTCTTTATATAAATCCAACTCAAATCAGGAGGAGAAATGATGGGAAAACGAATTACCAAAGAGGAAATTTTAAGGCAAATCGATGAAGAGAATGTACGATTTATTCGTCTGCAATTTACAGATATGCTTGGAATTATTAAGAATGTAGAAATTCCACTGAGTCAACTTGAAAAGGCACTGGATAATAAGATGATGTTTGACGGGTCTTCCATTGAAGGTTTTGTTCGCATTGAAGAATCAGATATGTATTTATATCCAGATCTTGATTCATTTGTAGTATTTCCGTGGACATCTGATAAAGGTAAAGTAGCCCGCTTTATTTGTGATATTTACAATCCGGATGGAACACCATTTGAGGGTTGTCCTCGATATAATCTAAAGCGTAATTTAAAGAAAATGGAAGAACTAGGTTTTGATGCATTTAATATTGGAACAGAGCCGGAATTCTTTTTATTTAAATTAGATGAAAAAGGGGATCCTTCTTTAGAGTTGAATGATCGGGCGGGTACTTCGACCTGGCGCCAACTGATCTAGGAGAGAATTGCCGTAGGGACATTGTTCTTGAATTAGAAGAAATGGGCTTTGAGATTGAAGCTTCTCATCATGAGGGTGCTCCGGGCCAACACGAAATTGATTTTAAATATGCTGATGCGGTTAAACATGCCGATGATATCCAAACATTTAAACTAGTAGTAAAAACAATTGCCAGAAAGCATAATCTACATGCTACTTTTATGCCGAAGCCTTTATTTGGTGTAAATGGTTCTGGAATGCATGTAAACATGTCCTTGTTTAAAAATGGAGAAAATATGTTTTTTGATAAACAGGGTGACATGCAACTAAGTGATGTAGCATTTCAATTTACAGCCGGTATCATGAAGCATGCAACAAACTTCACAGCAGTAACTAATCCAACGGTGAACTCATATAAGAGGCTTGTTCCTGGATATGAGGCTCCTTCCTATGTAGCGTGGTCTGCAGCGAACAGAAGCCCGTTGGTTCGTATCCCATACTCTAGGGGTCTAAGTACACGGATTGAAGTACGCAGTGTCGACCCTGCAGCTAATCCTTACATGGCTATGGCGGTATTATTAGCAGCTGGACTTGATGGTGTGGAAAATAAATTAACACCACCGGCAGCTGTTGACAGAAACATTTATGTAATGACCAGAGCAGAACGTGAGGAAAACGGTATTAAGGATTTACCGTCGACACTGATGGGTGCTTTGAAAGAATTGGAACAGGATAAAGTTATCGTTCAAGCGCTTGGAGATCATTTATATGAACATTTCATGGAAGCAAAAGAAATTGAATGGGATATGTTCCGTACGACGGTACATCCTTGGGAAAGAGAACAATATTTAAGCACCTATTAAGATTGATTAAAATCTAAAAAACTGCCATAATGGCAGTTTTTTTTATGAGACAGAATATAATTTTGTGCTCAGGTTTTTAGTCAGCAACCGTTTTGCTTAACTTCTTACACTAGTGATCTTTAGCAGTTAACCTACATGATCATTGTCTTTTTGCTTTTTCTCACATAAGCTCATGGAAGTAAGGGATACAGAACACAAATGGTTCAGTGACGAATAACACATTTCAGTTTCGTGTTATGCAGAAGCACTATTAATGTATATTGCGATACAATCCAATAACTTTTCCAAGTATGCTTACATTTTTGTACAGTAAGGGTTCCATTGTAGCGTTCTCAGGTTGTAAGCGTATATGATCGCTTTCTTTAAAGAAGCGTTTAACCGTTGCTTCATCTTCTTCTGTCATAGCAACGACAATATCGCTGTTCTGGGCGGTGTTTTGCTGTTTAACGATAACCATGTCTCCATCAAGTATCCCGGCTTCAATCATACTTTCTCCTTCAATTACCAAAACAAACAGATGATCATCCGGACCTGCTGTATTACTTGGAAGAGGCACAAACTCCTCAATATTTTCTACTGCTGTAATTGGAAGACCAGCAGTTACCTTACCAATAACAGGAGCATATCTCGCTTCCTCTCTTGGGATACTTTCTTCGCCTGTAATATCAAGTATCTCAATTGCTCTAGGCTTTGTAGGATCCCGGCGAATAAAACCTTTGCTTTCCAGTCTGGCAAGATGGCCATGGACGGTTGAGCTGGAAGCAAGCCCCACAGCAACAGCTATTTCTCTGACAGAAGGTGGATACCCCTTGTTAGTAACTTCTTCCTTTATAAAATCCAAAATCATTTGCTGTCTATTAGAAAGTTTTGTCATCTATCAAACACCTCGCACATATAGTTTAACTATTAATAGTTTATCATTGAGAAATAGAAAAAGCAAACGTTCGTTCGAAAAATGACTTGACAAGATCATATGTTCGTGCGATACTCATATTAGATAAGCGAACAAAGGTTCTAAATTTGCGGGAGGTGGATTTTACTATGTTTGGAAAATTAACAAAAACAGACGTATTCTATCTGGTGGCATTTGCTTTAACCTTAGGTTTCTTGTATTATTCTATGGTTACAAGCTGAGTAGTATATAAGTAAAGGGCAGGAGAAGTTTATTAAATGAATGCTATTATTTATTGTCGGGTAAGTACAGATAAATCAACACAGGAGACCTCTTTAAGCAGGCAAAAAGAAGAACTACAAAAACTTGCAAGACAAAATGGATTTACTATTATTGCATGTATAGAAGAACAAATAAGTGGATATGAAATTAATAGAGACGGTATCTATGAAATGCTTGATTATTTTACTTCCAATAGAGCGGATTGTCTACTTATTCAGGATGAAACAAGGCTTGGGCGAGGAAATACGAAAATTGCTTTATTCCATCATTTGAAAAAGCTCGACATACCAATTTTTACAGCTATACATGAAGGAGAACTGGAGTTATCTGAATCAGACTCTATGGTTTTACAAATTGTCGGTATCGTAGAAGAATATCAACGTATCATTCATAATACAAAGATAAAACGAGGGATGAAGAAGGCTGTTAAAGAAGGTTATAAGCCTCAAAATAATTTATCACGTCAAGACAAAGCTCCAGGAAGAGATAGAATTTCCTTTCCTATAGAAGAAGTAATCAGATTAAGAGAAAAAAATCTCACATTTGAAGAAATTGCAACAACGCTAAATGGTTTAGGATATTCTGTTTCTAAAGCGACAGTACATCGAAGATTTAAGGAGTTTCAAAACACTTGAATATAAGTATTATGGAGCGTAATATAAAAAGACAGGAACGATCGTTCCTGTCTTTTTATATTGCTATTCACTCGAGCAGGAGGTTTAATTATAATGTTATCCAAAGATAAGTTAGAACGTATCAATCAGTTAGCTAAAAAATCAAAGCAAGAGGGTTTATCGACGGAGGAGAAGAAAGAACAAAAGAAGTTGCGGGAAGAATATTTAAAAAATGTCCGCAGTTCTTTTAAAAACCAATTTAAAACCATGACAGTTATGGATCCGGAAGGTAATGACGTTACTCCTCAAAAAGTGAGGGACTTACAAGAAAGAAACAAAAAACATTAGCTAAATACTGCTCTAAATAAATAAATAATTTCTTAAAGTTTGTTCAAACTATCACAGAATTGTTTTTTGAATCCTATAATACTTGTTACTAATGTTTTTTCGTTATAGAATAAAGTAGGATATTAAAGTTGTATTTACGAGAGGAGCTTATTATATGCCAAACAATATTGAAGAACAATCAGTGAATACCATTAGAACCTTATCTATTGACGCTATCGAAAACGCAAACTCTGGTCATCCTGGTCTCCCAATGGGGGCTGCTCCGATGGCTTACACATTATGGACTGACTTTATGACACATAATCCGAACAATTCAAAGTGGTTTAATAGAGACCGCTTTGTGTTATCTGCGGGACATGGATCAATGTTGCTATATAGTTTACTGCATCTATCTGGATATAATGTGACAATTGAGGATTTAAAAGAATTCAGACAATGGGATTCTAAGACTCCTGGTCATCCAGAAGTAAATCACACGGACGGAGTTGAAGCAACTACCGGACCTTTGGGACAAGGTATTGCTATGTCTGTTGGTATGGCAATGGCTGAAGCTCATTTAGCAGCCAAGTTTAATAAGGATGATATTGCCGTTGTTAATCATAATACGTATGCTTTAGTCAGTGATGGAGACTTAATGGAAGGTATTTCGCATGAAGCTGCATCTCTAGCAGGTCATCTTGGTCTTGGAAAACTAATTGCTTTGTATGATTCTAATGATATTTCTTTAGATGGAGAATTAAACCGTTCTTTCTCAGATAATACAGAGCAACGGTTTGAAGCTTATGGTTGGCAAGTGATCCGTGTAGAAGATGGGAATGACCTAAATGAGTTAAGGGCTGCGATTAAAAAAGCGAAAGAAAATACCGACCAGCTACTTTGATTGAGGTCAAAACAGTTATTGGTTACGGGTCACCTAATAAGTCAGCATCAGCTGCTTCACATGGCGCACCACTTGGGAAAGATGAAGTGAAACTAACAAAAGAATTCTATAAATGGGGGCATGAAGATTTTCATGTACCAGAAGAAGTTTATGCAGATTTCAAGGGGAAAATTTCAGACAATGGCGCAGCTGCTGAAGAAAAATGGAATCAACAGGTAGCAGTATATAAAGAAAAATATCCAGAGCTAGCTAATGAATTTGAATTAGCACTGAATGGCAAGCTTCCTGCAGATTGGGAAAAAGACTTACCTGTATTTGAACCTGAAAAAGACACGTTGGCTACAAGGGCTTCATCTGGTAAAGTGCTTAACGCCATAGCTAAAGCTGTACCGAACTTCTTTGGTGGTAGTGCCGATTTAGCTGGTTCTAACAAAACTACCATCAATGACGAAGATGATTTTACACGGAATAATTACGCTGGTCGTAATGTGTGGTTTGGTGTAAGGGAACATGCAATGGGTGCTGCTTTGAACGGGATGGCTTTACATGGTGGTTTAAACGTGTATGCAGGAACCTTCTTTGTTTTTAGTGATTATCTAAGACCAGCAGTAAGGTTATCATCCATCATGAATGTTCCTGTAACTTATGTTTTCACCCATGATTCTATTGCTGTGGGAGAAGATGGACCGACACATGAACCTGTAGAGCATTTAGCTGCTTTACGTGCTATGCCTGGGTTATCATTGATTCGTCCTGCAGATGGAAATGAAACACAGGCTGCTTGGAGACTTGCTTTGGAATCTACAGACACACCTACAGCATTAGTTCTTACAAGACAAAATTTACCAACACTAGAAGGAACAAAGGAACATGCCTATGAAGGTGTCAAAAAAGGTGCGTATATTGTAAGTAAGGCTGAAAAGGATACTCCTGATGCGCTATTGCTTGCAACTGGTTCTGAGGTGCAGTTGGCAGTTGCAGCTCAGAAAGAATTGGCTACAAAAGGAATTGACGTGCAGGTTGTCAGCATGCCTTCTTGGGATCGTTTTAATGTTCAGGAAGAGACATATAAAAATACAATTCTTCCACCACAAGTGAAAAAACGCGTTGCCATTGAAATGGCAGCTTCCTTCGGTTGGGAACGATATGTTGGTAGTGAAGGAAAAATTATTGCTATCGATAAATTCGGAGCTTCGGCTAACGGAGATAAAGTAATAGAAGAATATGGCTTTACTGTTGAAAATGTAGTAAACCATGTAAAATCTTTACTATAAAATAATACCCTTTTCTAATTGCAACATAATAAAGAGATGACCCTAATTAAGTATGGGTCATCTCTTTATTTT
>NZ_BAZS01000051.1 GCF_001310895.1 Virgibacillus halodenitrificans JCM 12304
ATGCTATTCCGGTAGGAGTCGCGGGCCAACAGGACGTTGGTCATGCAATCGTTGCCACAGGACGTGGCGTTCTTAGATTGCCCCCTTCCGCTCCAATCAATTTGTATGACTTTTAAACTCCAAATTCCGAGTGGGCTTTTCACTTTTCCTTAAGAGAGCTTTTCACACCTAATACTAAAGTCATTTATTGCTAAAAAAGTAACTCTAAGCGAAGGAAAATACGAAGACTTCTGGGGGAGATGAGGCTCATCAGCCGCCCCCGAAAAGCGAAGTGTTTTCCGTAGCGGTGGTGGAACCAGATTCAAAATTTTGGTGATTTTTACAGCAACAAAGTTTTTCAAAGTTAATTTATACACCAAAAGTAGTTCGATGTTTACTCCAACTTTGACAAATGAAATTGTAGAGGGAATTCTTATTATAAGCAAGTATCCTAGTTCGTGTTTATATAGTTAAATTTGGTTAGGATAACTATCAAATCGAGAGTCTCTCACTACTCGTTTCGTAGAAGTAGACAATTCGTTAAACATACAGTATAATGAATGACAGTCAGTCATTTAATGTGGAGGTATTAACATGGATGATAAAAAAGAGAAAATTATCCGTTCTGCTATTGAAGTCTTTAAAGAAAAAGGAATCGAAAAGGCAAAAGTTTCTGAAATTGTTAAAGGAGCAGGGATTGCCCAAGGAACCTATTATTTATATTTTTCATCAAAGCTTGCTGTAATGCCATCCATTGCAGAAAAAATGGTGGAAAAAACCATGGAAGCAATAGAAAGAGAAATTAAAGAAGAGACACCATTCGATCAAAAGCTGGAACAAATTATTGAATTAGTTTTTGAGATAACAAAAGAATATAAAGAAATTATGGCACTCATTTATGCTGGTTTAGCCTCAAGTGATTACCTTGCTCAATGGGAGACCATTTACCAGCCGTACTATAAATGGATGAGTAATTTTTTAGAAAACGCTAAATTGGAGGGTGAAATTAGAGAAGATATTGATCCAAAACATACAGCAGAATTAATTATTGGCTTAATTGAATCAGTTGCCGAGCAGTCTTATTTATATGATAACCAAAAAATTTCCATTATAGAGAGAAAAAAAGAAGAGGTATTTTCATTTATTAAACATGGACTAAAAAAATAAAACGGGAATTTTTTTACGACAAAAATGACTGAATGTCAGTCAAAAAGAGGTGCAAGAATGAATAAATCATGGATATACGTTATTTTAACAAGTCTTTTTGAATTAATTTGGATTTTTGGTTTTAACGTAGCTAGTGAATGGTGGCACTGGGCTATTATTTTAGGATGTATCTCTTTGGATCTTCACTTTTTAACTAAGGCTTGTGAGAACTTGCCAACAGGAACGGTTTACGCTATTTTTGCGGCTGCAGGAACGGTTGGTACAGCCTTAATGGATGTATATATCTTTAATGGGAATTTAAGTACACCAAAGGTTTTATTTATGGTTCTTCTTGTTGCTGGGGTAATTGGATTAAAACTAGCAGATAATTTACCTGATAAGGGAGAAAAGGAGGTTGTGAATTAATGGGTTGGTTATATGTCGCAGGTGCAGCAATAAGCGAAATGATAGGTGTATTAGGTCTACAACTTTTTAGTAAGAATAAGAACATTAGAAATGGCCTGCTTTACTTTGGAGGATTAGCCGCCTCTTTTGTATTACTATACGCCTCTTTTTCTTATTTAATGGTTAGTGTTGCTTATGCAGTCTGGATTGGGATTGGAACAGCAGGTGCTGTCATTATGAATATGATCTTTTTCGGTGAAAAAAAGAACACGCCAAGGATTATAAGTCTACTGGCAATTATTATAGGAGTAACAGGACTAAAAGCATTGTCTTAACATAACTAAATAATACGCTGTAATAAAAGCATGGTAATCTCTGCTGAAAAGGGATTCTTACCATGCTTTTATTTTTTATATAAAATTTTTATGCAAATACACTTGAATATTTATTCAAAATAACGCATAATAATACATACCGAATATAATTATAAAGGAGTTGCAGATAGATGAGTAAAGAAAAAGTTGTTTTGGCATATTCTGGAGGCTTGATACGTCAGTGGCAGTGAAGTGGTTACAGGATAACTATAATTATGATGTTATTGCGGTAGCCCTGGATGTAGGAGAAGGAAAAGACCTTGATTTTATAAAAGAGAAAGCGTTGAATGTAGGGGCTATAAAATCCTATGTTGTTGACGCCAAATCTATTTATGCAGAGGAATATGTTCTTCCAGCATTACAGGCAAATTTATTATATGAAGGAAAGTATCCATTAATTTCTGCTTTGTCACGTCCGCTGATCGCTAAGATTTTGGTAGATATTGCAGAAAAGGAAGGAGCAGTTGCTGTCGCTCATGGCTGTACAGGAAAAGGAAATGACCAGGTGCGATTTGATGTTGCTTTTACTGCATTAAATCCTTCTCTAAAGATTGTTGCGCCTGTGCGTGAATGGGCAATGTCCCGTGATGAGGAAATTGCATATGCAAAAGAGCATGGAATACCTGTCCCAGTGGATGTGGATAACCCGTTTAGTATCGATCAAAACTTATGGGGACGCAGTAATGAATGTGGCGTACTGGAGGATCCATGGGTGGAAGCGCCGAAAGAAGCGTATGAATTAACAGTAGACCCAATTGATGCACCAGATACACCTCAGGTTGTTCAACTAACATTTGAACAAGGAAAACCTGTATCTCTTGATGGTACTTCCATGCCACTTGAAAAACTGATCCTGCAATTAAATGAAATTGCCGGAAAGCATGGTGTCGGACGTATCGACCATGTAGAAAACCGTTTGGTAGGAATTAAATCACGGGAAATTTATGAAGCCCCTGCAGCGTTAACATTAATTGCAGCACATCAGGAACTGGAAGCTTTAACTCTACCAAGAGAGGTTGCACAATTCAAACCAATGATTGAGCAGAAGCTTTCTCAAACGGTATATGATGGCTTATGGTACTCCCCGTTAACAGACGCACTTAAAGCGTTTATTAATGAAACTCAACAGCACGTGTCTGGTACTGTAAAGGTTAAATTGTATAAAGGGCATGCTCAGGTAGTTGGCCGGGAATCTGCTCAATCCCTCTATGATTTTGATTTAGCAACATATAATGCCGAAGATGCATTTGATCATGAAGCAGCATTAGGCTTTATAAAACTTTGGGGCTTACCAACAAAGGTTCACGCTACAGTGAATCAAACGCATGCTAAGAAGGCGATTTCCACAGAGGAAGCAGTTGTAGATGTAAAGGAAGCTGTGAAACAATGAAACTATGGGGAGGACGCTTTACAAAACCAACAAACCAACTGGTAGATGAATATACTGCGTCTATATCTTTTGATAAAAAGCTTGCCCAATTCGATATTCAGGGAAGTCTTGCACATGTGGAAATGTTAAAAGTATGTAATATCATTTCAGCAGAGGACGCCACAAGTATTGCAGCTGGTTTGAAAAAAGTTGCAGCAAAAATCAAAGATGGAGAAGCAGTTTTAAGTGAAGAGCATGAAGATATTCATATGAATGTGGAAAAGCTTTTAATTGAGGAAGTTGGGGCTGTTGGTGGCAAATTGCATACAGGGAGAAGTCGAAACGACCAAGTAGCCCTTGATATGCGACTCTATCTAAGAGAAGCAATTGTTGAACTAAGTCAATTACTTATTAGTGTCCAAGAAGCACTTTATAAACAAGCACAGGAAAATCTGGAAACAGTCCTGCCAGGCTATACTCATTTGCAGCGTGCTCAGCCAGTGCTTTTCGCACATCACATGATGGCTTATGGATTTATGTTTGAACGTGACCTGGAAAGATTACAGGATAGCTGGAAGCGAGTGAACAAATCACCGCTTGGTGCAGGTGCCTTGGCCGGGACCACCTTTCCAATTGACCGGGAGCTTGTAGCACAAGAATTAGGTTTTGATGGAATTTGTGAAAATAGCTTGGATGCTGTTAGTGACCGGGACTTCGTGGTAGAATTTCTCTCAACAGCATCCATGGTATCCATGCACTTGTCTCGCTTATGTGAAGAGCTTGTACAATGGTCTAGTGCAGAGTTTAATTTCATTGAATTGGATGATGCATTTTGTACAGGCAGCAGTATGATGCCCCAAAAGAAAAATCCGGATGTAGCGGAACTCGTGCGAGGAAAAACAGGCCGAGTGTATGGACATTTGGTTGGTATGCTTACGACTCTAAAAGGGCTTCCCCTAGCATATAATAAGGATATGCAAGAAGATAAAGAGGGCATGTTTGATACGGTAGAGACACTAAAAGGGGCGCTTGCTCTTTTTGCACCTATGATTGATACTATGTATGTTAAAAAAGATATGATGTATGAAGCAGTAAGCAAGGATTTTTCAAATGCAACAGACTTAGCAGACTATTTGGTAGGGAAAGGGATGCCTTTTCGAGAATCACATGCAGTAGTTGGCCAGATCGTATTGCACTGCATACAACAAAACAAGTATTTGCTTGATCTTACTCTAGAGGAATTTCGCTCGTTCTCTATGCTTGTAGAAGAGGATATCTTCCGTGTTTTAACTCCGGAAGCAGTGGTAAATGCCAGAGATGTAGCGGGAGGAACGGCTAAGAACAGAGTAGAAGAGCAATTAAGCATCATAGCTGGGAAATTGGAAGTAAATAAAAAATGGATTCAGGAGCATGAAGGTGTTGCTAATCTTTATATGCAAGTTTAATAGAATTTGTTTTAAGATGATGGATGAGCACGACGATCCATCATCTTTTTTGCTATACTGAATTCATCTAAATTTATTGGAGTGTTCAACGTGTTTAAAGTCATACAAATAATTATTCAAATAGGTTTATTATCATTATTCTACCTTGTAGGTGATTGGATGCAGTCTGTTTTTAATCTGGTGGTGCCAGGTAGTGTTATTGGTATGTTGCTCTTATTTTTATTTCTGTCGACTGGTATTCTCAAAACTTCATGGATAGAGGCTGGAACAACATTGATAATTAATAATCTAGCATTCTTTTTTATCCCTGTTACTGTTGGCGTATTAGAGTATTACGATATATTCGCCGGCAAAGGTATTTTGCTTGTTGCCATTACACTAGGAAGTACGATATTGGTAATGACATGTGGGGGATTAATAAGCCAGTGGCTGGTGGTTAGAGGAGAATTGAAAAATGAGTAAATTTGCTATAGGTATAGTGGCGATTGTTATTACGATAGTGGTGTATTTTTTAGCAGTAAAATTACATAGAAAGCTTGATTATCCATTTACTGTTCCTGTTCTAACTTCAACGGTTTTGATTATCATTCTCCTTTTAAGCTTCCGTATTCCTTATGAAACATACATGGTTGGGGGTGGCTGGATTGAAAAGCTTCTTGGCCCTGCTGTGGTAGCGTTGGCTTATCCGCTTTATCAACAGAGAGAGACATTAAAAAAATTAACGGCGCCAATTCTTATAGGGACATCTTGTGGTGCGATTGTTGGGGTTTCTTCAGGTTTATTATTGGCAAAGTGGGCTGGTTTTGAAGAAACGATTATCTATTCATTAACCCCAAAATCTGTGACAACTCCTGTTGCTATGGCCGTTACAGAGTCGCTTGGGGGAACTACTCCACTTGCAGCAGTATTTGTAATGATTGCTGGGATTGGTGGTGTGCTTATGAGTTCAGCTGTTTTTCAATTGTTTCGGATCAAACACCCTATTGGGAGGGGAGTAGGAATGGGAGGAGCTTCTCATGCGATTGGTACAGCATCTGCAATGGAAAGTAGTCAGTTGGAAGGCTCAGTAAGTACCATTGCCATGATTGTGAGTGCAGTTGCTGTCTCTCTAATCACCCCACTGTTGGTAAGTCTGTATATGTAAATAGTTCATAATTGCTAATGTTAGAGACAAACATTATCTCGTACATTCATAGTAGGAGAAAACTGCGACGTAACTTGTGTTGGACGGAGTAATTCATTTTACAGAGGAAGCACCCATTGATTTGCGTTTCAGGCGGACGCTTTCACACCTCCGGGTACAAGTGCGACATCTGTTCGTTAACTCACAGTGTCTTCTTTGCCGCCCGGCATGGCCTCAGCCGCTTTCCTCCGCTACGCTCCGTCCAGGGTCTTCGCCTCATGCTATTCCGGCAGGAGTCGCGGGCCAACAGGACGTTGGTCATGCAATCGTTGCCACAAATGTTTTCGGTGGGACGAGTTAGCGCAGTCCCAGGACGTGGCGTTCTTAGATTGCCGCCCTCCACTCCAATCAATTCGTATGAGCTTTTAATATTCCAAATACGGAGTGGCCTTTCACTTGTCCTTGACGATGGAAAGTGACCTTTTTACATCTAATACTAAGTTCATTTATCGATAAAAAGTAACACTTAAGCGGAGGAAAATACGGAGACTTCTGGGGGAGATGAGGCATAGGTGAGACCCCGGAACGCGGTATTTAGGTTGGAAGGCTAAAGTCGCGACGTCCTGTCGCAACGCCTTCATGACCAACATCGTGTTGGCCCGAGGCTCATCAGCCGCCCCCGAAAAGCGCAGTGTTTTCCGGAGCGGTGATTTGCGCAGCCTCTATATCCTTAGTTACGTCGCAATATATCTATTTCACGAATCATTGTATGATAACTCCAACATATATAGTAGAACCCTTTTAATTTCAAATAGTTATGGTGCAAACATAAAAAAAGCTGCCTGTCTATTAGGGAAGACAGTGCAGCTTTTTATTGTAAGAAAGGGCTATACCATGCCCAGCTCCAACTTAAAACGTTTTATTTTTAGTGACGCTTGTTCAACCAAAGAACACCTGATTTTGCTAGTCGTGGCAGTAACCCAGTCATTGGTTTTTGCATCATATTTCCAAAGCCATCTGATCTGCCAAGTGAACCTAACGTACCTTTTAACTTGATTTCTTTCGGTTTACTAGGTTTTTTGTTATTTAATATAGCTAATAGAATCTCTGCAATCTGATCTCCTTGCTGTCCAGCCAGCTGGGCACTTGGTGAAAATTCGGAAGCAACACAATCACCAACTACATAAACATTCGGTTGCTCTGGAACCTGATAGAAATCATTTACTATAATTTTCTCCTGATGATCCTTTTCAAATGGTAATTCTCTAACAAGGTAGTTTGGTTTTACGCCCGCTGTCCAAATGGTTACATCGTTAACAAAACAAACACCATTATTGCAAACACCATCTTTTTCCACATACTCTACATTGGAGTGATGAAGTACATCGACATCATTTTTAATAAACCAATCTGCTACATATTCTTGTATTTTTGAGTCAAAGGCTTTTAATACAGAAGCACCACGATCAAGCAACCGAATATTTAAATCCTTTCTGCTTTCTCTGATCTCTGAAGCTACTTCAATTCCACTTAGCCCTGCGCCCACAATAGTTACTTTACCATATGCTTTCAAATTACCAACAGCTAAACCTGTCTTTCGTGCTTTTTCGAAGGTTTGAACACTATGCGTATATTCCTCTGCCCCTTCAATTCCGTGATAATCATCCTCACAACCCAGGCCAATTAATAAATAATTATAGGGAAGCGTCTGACTTGTATCACTAAATAGAATCTGCTCATTCTTAGTGTCAATTTTTTTAATTTCCCCATAAAAATAGGTAACGCGTTTGTCTTCAGGGAAATCCAAGCGGACATCCTTTTCTGCAACGGTACCAGCGGCAATCGTATAAAATTCAGTCTTTATCGAATGATAAGGATTGCGATCAACTAACGTTATTTCTACATCATTCGGTAATTGATGTTCTAACATGCCCAAAAGAGTTCTTAAGCCTCCATAACCCCCGCCTAAAATCACCATTCTTCTCATAACAAAACCCCACTTCTGTTTAAATCATATGTATACTTCCCATTTTAGCTGAGAAGTACAATTCTGTCATCCTTTGATTGGGATATGTTTATGCTATAATTAGATGAAAAGGAGGCAATGTGATGATGAAGGAAAAGGTCCCGGCAATACAAGAGGATTATGCAGATGACTATGCTTGGTGTTACGGTTGTGGAAGGTTGAACAAAGAAGGCTTACACTTTAAAACGAGCTGGAATGAAGATCAAACAATTACGGTTTACACTCCAAGAGAGGAACATATTGCCATTCCCGGCTTTGTATATGGAGGATTAATTGCTTCATTAATTGATTGCCATGGCACCGGTTCTGCATCACTCGCTTTGCATCGGAAAAATGGGCATGAGCCTGGCGATGGAATAGAGCCACCCAGATTTGTAACTGCATCGCTTCACGTTGACTTTTTAAAACCAACCCCCCATGATACCGAGTTGAAGGCTGTTGGTACAATTGAAGAAATACACCCTAAGAAGTGGAAGATACATACTGAAGTGTTTGCAGGAGATCAATGCTGTGCGAAAGGCGAAGTCACAGCAGCAGTAATGCCAAAGACATTTACTGCAAAATAAACAGTTAAATTTATTAGCACAATTCCGTTGCGAAAGGGATTGTGCTTTATTTTGTGGAGGTTTTTCTATGCAGAAATTAACAATCACATCCTTATTAAATGTTATCGGAGAGCTATTTTCTGATGAGGTTTCTATTGGGGTCACAAATAAAAGTGAATATATTTATTATCGTCCAAGCAAACGGATTGATTTAAAAATCAGGCCAGGGGATGCTATAAAAGAGGGGACGCTTGCCAGTAAGGCACTGCTATCCGAACAAAAGGTTTCCGAGTTCATTAATAGAAATGTGTATGGTGTACCATACCATGGCATGGCGGTTCCATTCTATCAAGAGGAAGACTTGGAAGGGGCGGTATTGGCTATTTACCCTGCGATGACAGAAGGAAAGTCTGTTGTAACAGTGAAGACCGCTGATGGATGGAGACCAATTCCTTTTCAGGAAGTTATGTATTTAGAAGTGAAAGAGCGGAAAACACATGTGATCGCAGGTGAGGTTGCAGGTATACATAAACATACGCTTCAGGAGTTTGAATATATTTTACCAATAGAATCCTTTATTCGCTGTCATCGTTCCTTCATAGTGAACGTTAATTACATTGTAGATATTTTTCCTGATACGCATTCGACCTTCTTATTATCTATGAAAAATGGCGCGACAATTCCAGTTAGCCAATCCTACTCCAGCTACTTCAGAAAATTACTTGGATTCTAAGGATAAAAATATGCTGGTTTAAGCCTGTATTTTTGTAGTTTAATCAGTAATTTACTTATATTCACATAAAACCCCAATTAAGAAAGCGCTTATATTACAATTATTCTTAACCTTATGAAATAGAAAGTGGGGTAAGTTTATGGGAGAAATAAATGAGCGTATTAAAAATTCCCAGCTCCTTAAAAAAGTGATCACTGCGGAAGAAGCCGCGTCACTGATCCACGATGGTATGACATTAGGATTGAGTGGTTTTACCCGTGCAGGGGATGTGAAAGCAGTGCCTACTGCCCTTGCAGATCGTGTGATTAAAGGAGAAAAGTTAAAAGTAAATGTATTTACAGGCGCTTCTTTAGGTTCAGATGTGGATAAGCTATTCGCTGAAGTGGGTATGGTTAACAAACGGTTACCGTTTCAGGCAGATCCAGTAATGCGAAAGAAGATAAATCAAGGTGAACATTTATTTGTTGACCATCATCTATCACATACAGCTGAAATGTTACGATCAAATACACTGGGAACTGTTGACTATGCTATTTTGGAAGCGGTTGCTATAACGGAGCATGGCGAAATTATCCCAAGCACATCCATCGGAAACTCCATGGCTTTTGCTGAACATGCGAGAAATATTATTATTGAGATAAACACAGCTCAATCTGAATTATTAGAAGGCTTGCATGATCTTTACAGTCCGGAAAAGCAAGGGGAACGTACACCAATACCTTTAACGAACGTTAAGGATCGAATTGGAACTATTGGTATTCCGGTAAATTTAGATAAAATAGCGGGGATTGTTGTTACAAATCAACAAGATTCTCCTTCTACTATAGTTCCCCCAGATGAGGAAACACGAATGATGGCTAATCATTTATTGAATTTCCTAAGGAACGAAATAAAAGCAGGTAAACTCACAGAAGAGCTTGCTCCGATACAATCTGGAATCGGTTCTGTAGCGAATGCTGTATTACATGGCATGTTGACTTCGGAATTTAAAGATATAGAAGTCTATTCAGAAGTGCTTCAAGATGCGGTCTTTGATCTCATTGATGCGGGAAAAGTAAAAACGGCCTCTTGCTGCTCTATAACGCTTTCTGAAAATAAAATGAAGCAAGTTTTCGAGGACTTTGAAATATATCGGGATAAATTGATTATGCGTCCACAGGAAATATCAAACCATCCGGAAATTATTCGTAGACTCGGACTAATCGCAATTAATACTGCGTTAGAATTCGATATTTATGGAAATGTTAATTCCACACATGTAACAGGAACGAAAATGATGAACGGAATTGGAGGATCTGGTGACTTTGCAAGAAATGCCAGATTAGCTATCTTTGTAACAAAGTCAATTGCTAAGAACGGAGACATTTCCAGTATTGTTCCTTTTGCTTCCCATATTGATCATACGGAACACGATGTAGATGTTGTAGTGACAGAGCAGGGATATGCAGATTTACGTGGATTAGCTCCAAGAGAGAGGGTACCACTTATAATAGAAAACTGTGCCCACCCGATGTACCGTGAGCAATTATGGGACTATTATAATGAGGCATTAAAATATGGTGGGCAAACACCGCATGTGATGGAAAAAGCATTTTCTTGGCATGCTAATTTTTTGAAGAATGGGAGTATGGAGGAGCTAGTGGGCAGTACTAGCTGATTTGCAAAAAATCGTTTATAGTGGATTCAGAAAAGGGTTATTATATAGATGAAAGCCGATTTCCCTCTGGGGGGAGGGAAAATCGGTTTTTTGTTTGGAAAAAGGGGTAGAATTGTGTATGATTCGATAGGGATAAATAAATACGTGACAGAGACTTTTCTGTCACGTATAATAACTATTTTAACGACTTAAGAGGAGTTTACTATGATGAGAACAAATTCACTTCCTTTTACCATTTCCAAAACAGAAAATTTCTTTGATCGTCTTGGTGATTATATTGGTGATGTTTTTTACGATATATTACCAGAGCAGGGTTATGACCTGCGTGATGAACAAATTTATATGGCTTTTCAACTAGAACAGGCCTTTAAAAATAAACACACAATATTTGCTGAGGCCGGTGTAGGTACGGGAAAGACATTTGTGTATTTGCTTTATGCTATCTGTTATGCACGTTATCGACGTAAACCGGCGATTATCTCCTGTGCAGATGAAACTTTGATTGAACAGCTGGTAAAAAAAGATGGCGACATAGAAAAATTAGAACAAGCGCTTGGCCTGTCTATTGATGTAAGGCTTGCCAAGGCAAGAGAAAATTATGTATGTGTACGAAAACTAGATGCACTTGTCGAGCAGACAGACGATGAAGCTATTCATGAAGTGCATGATGCTATTCCGGACTTTGTCTTTGATACGAGTGCTATGATGAAATCCTTTGAACGCTATGGAGACAGAAAAGAATATCCGTGGGTGTCTAATGAAAGCTGGGAAAAGATTGCCTGGGACCCACTTGAACAATGCTCTACCTGTGAATGGCGTCACCGTAGTGGCCAAACATTAAACAGAGAGTACTATCGACATGCAACAGACTTAATTATATGTTCACATGATTTTTACATGGAACATATTTGGACGAAGGATTCCAGGAAGCGTGAAGGTCAAATGCCATTATTGCCGGAAGCCAGCTGTGTCGTATTTGATGAGGGCCATCTTTTAGAATTCGCAGCACAAAAAGGGCTAACCTACCGATATAATTTTGAAACATTGTCCAATGTATTAACAGCCTATATGGGTCAGGATGTACGGGAGGAAACGTTATATTTAGTTGAGGATATCTTAACATTGAATGACGAGTGGTTTCAGTTACTTGGTAAGAATACGACTGATGTAAAAGGTTCTAATAGAAAAGAAATAAATTTTTCTTCTACAATGCTTGAAATGGCTCAATCCTTGTATGAAAAAGTTCAGCAATTGCTTGAACAGTTAGTTTTCGATGCGGAACTATTTACGATGGAAGATTATCATATCAAAATTATTGAAGAATACTTGGAGTTTTTCTCTTATGGGCTGTCCATTTTATTAAAAGATGATAAAGGTATTTACTGGTTAGAGGAAAGTGACACATCCACTAATTTGGTAATTATGCCACGATTAGTAGAAGAGGTACTTAAAAAGGAAGTATTCTCCCAAGACATCCCATTTGTCTTTTCTTCTGCTACGCTAGCTCAAGCAGGCGACTTCTCTTATTTGGCTAACAGTCTAGGTATTCAATCATTTGATTCCTTTTCTGTTGATTCCCCATTTGATTATGAGGAGCAGATGAAAATAGCTGGTCATATCGCTAGTGATAAACAGATCAAATGGGAAAGAATAGGCAAGCAACTGAGAGAAAATGAAGGACGTTCCCTGGTCCTGTTTTCTACAATGGAAGACATGGAGGAATTTAGGGAATGGGTTAACTTACAGTCATTTTCTTTCCAAGTTCTTTATGAAGGAGATCGCGAAATAAGTGAGACAGTTCGCACTTTCCAATTAACAGCATCTTCCGTTTTATGTGCGTATCACTTATGGGAAGGATTGGATATTCCTGGAGAGGCGCTGACACAGGTTATTATTTCATCCTTGCCGTTTCCACCAAAGGATCCGGTTTTTCAGGCAAAGCGCAAGCATGCAAAAAACCCGGATTATGAAGTCGACATACCATATATGTTGCTTCGTTTAAGACAAGGAATCGGCCGCTTAATTAGAAGCAGTAATGATCATGGAGCTATTCAGTTATGGATAGAAGAACAACAGAAACAACTTTATGAAGATCAGATAGAAGCCGTATTACCTGTTAATATAGATTGGAACTAGGTAGAAAAGAAACCATGCCGAGAATGTTGGCATGGTTTCTTTATTGGTTCTGCTGAATCATTCCGTTTACTTTGCTCTCCGGCGGATAGTTTTGCTCTGCAGCCGATTACTTTGCTCTCCGGCGGATTCCTTAGCTCTGCAGCCGATTAATTTATTCTCCGGCAGATTATCTCCGTCCCGACGCTGATTGTCCCCACACTAGTTCGCGTTTTTTTCCAACTATGCAGAGAATGAAATAGTTTTAAACAATGTGTTTTTATCGACATAAATTTATGCTATTATTCAATGATTGCTAAACAAGGCATTCTACACTTTGTAGTGCTCCTTTAGAGGGAGGGCTATTCAGATTTTAGCAGTTCAAGGAAATGTGTGAGGATCTTGGCTGTTAATCCCCAAATCACTTTACCTTCATAGTAGTAGAACATCTCTTCAATTCGCTGAACCTGCCAGTCATAATCTTCTCCCCCTATAATGGAAGCATAAGGGAAATCAGGCTCAGGAGTAATTTGCATGTTCACATAATGTATTTCCGGCTCTGTATTAAGAAAGAAATCCAGTGGAACCGTAAACACATCTTCTACTTCTTCTTTATTAAGCGCAAAGGAAGAGCTTGCAGATATTTTACCAACAAAGGGATAAACGATCCTGCCAAAATCTGAGACAATATAATCAAGTGGTACCACGTCTGCAATGTCTCTTTCAAGAATACCTAATTCCTCTGTTGTTTCCCGAAGTGCAGCAGCACGAGGGGTAGGATCATCTGTATCTATTCTTCCTCCCGGAAAGCAAATATCACCTGGCTGTCTGCGTAATTTTAGGGATCGAATTTCAAATAAAATATGGGTTTCACCATTTATATCAATAAGGGGTAATAGAACGGCCGATTTAAAGAAGTCCTTATATCCTAAAATAGATGGTTTGCGATGCTGCAATTTGTCCATTACTTTATCTAATTTCATTTATATACCTCCTCTAAATATCTATATGATCGTTAGCCACCTACTATTATACAAGCATATCGTTGAGAAAAACCAACAAGTGATTTCTTGGGTATAAAGGGATGCTATTTAAGGAAACATATGACAGTGCAATGTAGGAAGGTGGCACGACTATGAAAATTATTAGGAGGCTGAAAATGGGCATACTAAGTGGCAATCCGACGGATGAACCGATGCATTATGGAGAAGTATACAGTATTTGGACAGCAGTAAACACGATGAAGGGGATGGTGGCAGGGCACCAAACCTTTTTAAACCACGCAGGTGATGAGGATCTTCGTAAACTTATTGAAGAAGCGATTCAGCAAGGAAACCAGGAAATTCAGGAATTAGAAGCATTGTTAAAGGCAAATGGAGTAGGTTTACCACCGACACCACCTGATAGACCAACTGCATCGCTGGAGGACATCCCAACAGGTGCACGTGTGCAGGATCCGGAAATTGCAGCTGCCATGTCTATTGGAGTTGCAGCTGGCCTAGTTGCTGCAAGTCAGGTAATGGGTCAATCCATTCGAGAGGATATTGCCATGATGTTTGGGCAGATCCATACGAAAAAAGCAGCTTTTGGAGCAAAGCTATTAAGGCTTAATAAAGAAAAGGGCTGGTTAGTACCCCCACCGCTTCATCAAGCGCATAATGGATAAATTTAAGAAAGGAGCGGGCATGTGGCCTGCTTCTTTTTTGTAGGGCATATAAAAAAAACTTTAAATTACTATGTAAAAACAGGGTAGAATTAGTATCCGGTCACTGTTTATATATCCAACCCATGACATTTGTCATATTACATTATTGACATTTATGTCTTACATAGCATTTTGATTTGCACTATGATAAATGAAACAGAACGTTTTCTCTATATTAGGAGGTAATTATGAGTAGACAAAAACAAGCACAATTAAGAAAAAGTGTTGCATCTTTTGCAAATTCAGATATGAAAGCAAGTATTATGCAGTTGATAAATACAATTCTGCCGTTTTTTCTGCTTTGGTTCTTGGCATATCAAAGTCTATCTCTTTCCATATGGCTATCAGTGGCGTTATCTGTAATTGCTGCAGGCTTTGTCATACGGATATTTATTATTTTCCATGACTGTACTCATGGTTCATTTTTCAAAAGCAGTAAGGCAAACAGAGTTGTTGGGACGATAACAGGTATTATTACTCTCTTTGCATTTGAAAAATGGAAGAGAAGTCATGCAATTCACCATGCGACGAGTGGTAATTTGGATAAACGCGGAACCGGCGATGTCTGGGTAATGACAGTTGAGGAATATGTGCAAGCTTCTGTTTGGGAGCGACTTGCCTATCGACTTTACCGTAACCCCATTGTTATGTTCGGGTTTGGGCCACTGTATCTTTTCCTCCTGTCTAACAGGTTTAATCGAAAAGGGGCGAAACGAAAGGAACGTTTGAATACGTATTTAATTAATGTGTCCATTATGGTTATATATTCTCTTTTAATTTGGGTTGTAGGTTGGCAGGCATTTCTAATGATTCAGCTTCCTATCTTATTTGTATCCGGAGCATTAGGGATTTGGTTGTTTTATGTGCAACATCAATTTGAAGATTCCTATTTTGAAAATGAGGACGAATGGGATTTTGTGAAAGCAGCAGTAGATGGCAGCTCTTATTATAAGTTGCCCAAAGTAATACAATGGTTGACTGGGAGTATCGGATTCCATCATGTGCATCATCTGAGTCCGAGAGTACCTAACTATCACTTGGAGAAAGCACATGAATCTACTCCGCCATTACAAAAGGCAACTACTATTACATTAGCGACAAGTCTAAAATCGATACGTTTTCGTTTATATGATGAAGCAACAAGGTCATTTGTTACATTCAAAGAAGTAAAAAGTCTCATTAGAAAAAGAAAGCTTTCTATCCAACTTAATCCACAAAGACCGAGTATTCCAGAAAAATAATGTCTTTTATTTACCCCGCTATGTAAGATAGTGGGGTTTTTGGTATACTGTACAAAAGCTTGAAAGTGAATATGGCTGGAAAGGTTAAAGATGACATATGCAGAATTGGTTTCATATTATACCTAAAAACACAGGGCTTAGTGCGTTTGCCTGGATAGCTTTTTGTATCCTTCCATCTTATTTTATCTTCCGCTCCACAACAACTGTTGAAATTATAATTGGGGTTATTTTAATTATTCTTTTTTTTGCAACGTATCGTTTATCTTTTATTAAAAAAGGCTGGACGGTATATGTTTCTGTTGGAATAGAAATGGCTATAAGTATTGGAATGACCTTATTGTTTGGCTATATTTATTTCGCCTTGTTTCTGGCCTTTTTTATTGGGAATATACAAAATAAAGCCGGGTTTATAACATTATATGTAGTGCATATAATTACAACTATTTGCGCTGCGGCTTTTAGCTTTTACAATCAAAATCCGCTTTTTTTAGCACAATTTCCCTTCGTAGTTATTAGTATTATTGGTGTTATTTTATTACCTATTAATTTATATGTAAGAAATAAAACAGAGAGATTACAACTGCAATTGGATAGTGCAAACCAAAAAATTTCTAAGCTCTTGGTGTATGAAGAACGTCAGCGTATTGCAAGAGATCTCCACGATACGCTTGGTCAGAAGCTTTCATTAATTGGTCTGAAGAGTGATTTGGCTGGGAAGCTTGTACATGTAGAGCCAGATACAGCGAAGAAAGAACTAAATGATATTCATTCAACTGCTCGGACAGCATTAAAAGAGGTACGAGAAATGGTTTCAAATATGAAAACAATTTCACTTAAAGAAGAGCTTCTGCGCATTCAACAAGTCATGGAAGCAGCAGAGGTGGAGTTTCATTTCCAAGGAACATCAGAATTGAATGATACCCCCTTACTCGTTGAAAATGTGGTAAGCATGTGTTTAAAAGAAGCTGCAACAAATATCGTTAAGCATAGCCAAGCTTCCAAATGCCATATCGAAATAAGAGAAAGCTCAAGTGAATTAATTGTTCTTGTTAAAGATAATGGTATTGGAGCAAAAGAAAACATAAATATCTTTAATGGTCATGGATTACGTGGAATGAAAGAAAGACTTGAGTTTGTTAATGGTAGCCTGGAAATCATCCCTGCGAATGGTACTACTTTAAAAATTAGTGTACCGAACATTATCCAACAGTCAAAGGAGGAAAAAGAGGAATGATTCGCATTGTGATAGCAGAAGATCAAGGACTGCTGCTTGGCGCTTTAGGATCTTTATTGAACCTTGAAGAGGATATGGAAGTAGTTGGGATGGCAAAGAATGGGAAAGAGGTCCTTGATCTCGTACATCTCAAAAAGCCGGATATCTGTATAATGGATATTGAGATGCCTCTAAAAAGCGGTCTGGAAGCAGCAGAAGAACTAAAAGCAATGGCATGTAGAGTAATTATCTTAACCACTTTTGCAAGAAGAGGATATTTTGAAAGAGCGAGAAATGCAGGGGTTAGTGGATACTTATTAAAAGATAGCCCAAGCGATGAATTAGCGACATCTATTCGCCAAATTATGGAGGGTCGGAGGATTTATTCACCTGAATTAGTGGATATGGTTTACAACGCTGAAAATCCGCTTACGGATAGAGAAACACAAGTATTAAAACTTATTGCTGAGGGGAAAAACACAAAAGAAATTGCTAAAAAGCTAGCCATCACAAATGGGACGGTAAGAAACTACGTATCTGTTATTCTGGAAAAGTTGGAAGTAGGAAATCGTATTGAGGCAATTTCCAAATTCAAGGAGAATGGTTGGTTATAAAAAAGGATTGTGGGGAGGGGCTTATAGTGAAACACGCAATTTATCAAATGGATATCATACCTGGAGACCCACCAGCAAACAAGGAAAAAGTAGCTGATTGGTTAAATAGTACGATGAAAGAAGAAAGACCGGATACTGTTGTTCTTCCGGAAATGTGGACAACGGGTTATACACTTCCTAATCTGGAAAGTGTAGCGGAGAAAAACGGGGAGCCAATTACTGGTTTCTTACAAAAAATGGCATATTTGCATGATGTGAATATTATAGGAGGATCCTTTGCTAATAAGAAAGACGACAGGTTTTATAATACGAGTATAATCATTGATCGGAATGGAGAGGTTGTCTATCGCTACGATAAGATTCATTTAGTTCCTATGCTTGATGAGCCTGCCTATTTAACCGGAGGGAAAGACAAAGTTAAAGTATTTGAACTTGATGGAGTAAAAGCCGGAATAATTATTTGCTTTGACCTTCGCTTTCCAGAGTTAACGCGTAGCTTAGCTTTAAATGGGGCAAAGATTGTGTATGTAGTAGCAGAATGGCCAACTGCTAGGAAAAACCACTGGAAATCTCTTTTAATTGCCCGGGCAATAGAAAATCAAATCTATATTGTTGCTTGTAACCGTGTAGGTGAGTATGACGGTGTTGATTTTGCAGGTAATTCAATGGTCATTGATCCATGGGGGAATTGTTTGAAGACGGGTAGTGATGCAGAGGTGGAGACGGTGGTAGAAACACTTGATATAAGTACAGTTGCTAAATTCCGAAAGGATGTCCCCATATTTTCCTGCAGAGTCCCCGATTTGTACTGATTCACTATTTACATTTATTGTAAAAAAGTGACTTGGGTTAGCTAGATAGGTGAATTTTAGATAAACTGCGACGTAACTTGGTTGTTTGTAAATGACCGTTTCGGAAAATACACTTCGCTTTCCGTGGGCAACGCTTCAGCTTCCTCGGAAGAAAACCACTTCCTTGAAAAAGAAACCCACTTTTTCTGCGTGCGATGGGTTCTCATAGAAGATTTCCTGGTCCTGCGGGATCTTCAGCTGGGGCTGGGACTGCGTCACCTCGTCCCACCGAAGATC
>NZ_BAZS01000052.1 GCF_001310895.1 Virgibacillus halodenitrificans JCM 12304
CAAAGCAAAAAGCATTGTGATACATAAAGTATCGCAATGCTTTTTTGTATTAATATTGTAAACTAAAGTCGGCTCTGTACTAAATGTGGTGGTCACTGATCTCTCAAAAATAATAGAAACATTACTTGAAAGCTCTGGATAATATTGATCTCAACCAAAGCATATATATTAAGAGGTGACGGTTGCTATTGTTGTGCATACAGCTTTACATAAGGTAAAATATAAGAAAATTAAGTTAGTTAGGGGGGACCGACACTGGAGGACATCTTAGAGCATATAGCTGATGATGATTTTTTCCTAATGATGACAAGAATTATAGTAGCACTTGTGTTATCTGGTCTAATTGGCTTTGAGCGAGAGTTGAAAAATCACTCAGCTGGTTTCCGTACACACATATTAGTAGGAGTTGGAGCATGTCTAATGATGCTTCTATCCCTCTATGGTTTTGAGGAATGGATTAATAAATATGAAAATATAAGGTTCGACCCTGCAAGGATCCCATCATATGTAATTAGTGGAATCGGATTTTTAGGTGCAGGTACCATTATTGTTTACGGAGGTACCATTCGAGGGTTAACGACTGCGGCCTCTATATGGACCGTTGCCGGACTTGGTTTGGTAGTGGGAGCTGGAATGTATGCGCCAGCCATATTTACTACCTTTGTAATCTTGCTGAGTCTTATATTTTTAAATAATCTCGAGAAACTTTTCACAAAAGGAAGTAAAGCTTCATTAATTGAAATTGTAGCTCACCCTCAGTTAGAAATCGGTCAGGTAGTTTCCATTTTTGAAAGCGTCAATTTACAAATTAAAAAAGTGGAAATTATTAAATTGGAAAGTAATATGATAAATATTTTTATTAGAATTGAACCGAATAAGCAGACAGATCCTGTTCTGGTGTTTAATCGTATTGCATCAATTGATGAGGTGAAGAGTGTGAATGAATTAAAGTAGCACTCTTTTCCCTTCTTTTTTCCCTCTTATAAAAAAGAAAACGTTTGCTTTATGATCTACAGGTTTTGTTTCCCCCGTTTTTGTCAAAGATTAATAGTGAACATACTATTTGCATCTTTGTTTGATTATCGTATAATATAGGTAATGTCAAAGATAGTCAAAGTCAAAACATATGTGATAAGGGGGTGGGCATATGAGTAATATTTCCGATATTATTGAACAGCATTTAAAGAAAATCTTGCAAGCTAAAGGTCAAGATGTAATTGAAATAAAAAGAAGTGAGGTTGCAGATCAGTTTCAATGTGTCCCCTCGCAAATAAATTATGTGATTAACACAAGGTTTACTGTGGAAAAGGGTTATATAGTAGAGAGTAAACGTGGAGGCGGTGGCTATATCCGTATTATGCGGGTGAAGCACCAAGACAAATCAGAATTAATTGATGAAATTATTGAAATGATTAATCCAACTGTTACACAGCAGGCTGCTGTAGATGTACTGGAACGTCTTTTAGAGGAAGATTTGATTACTACTCGGGAGGCAAAGCTCATTCTAAGTGCAATTGGACGAAATACATTGGCCTTTCAGCTGCCGTTAAGAGATGAAGTACGTGCTCGATTACTAACAGCAATGCTATCAACGTTAAAATATTTAAATGAGTAAGGAGGTATCTGTGGTGGAATGTCAGGAATGTCATGAAAGACCTGCAACACTTCATTTTACTCAGGTAATCAATGGAAATAAAACAGAAGTGCATGTGTGTGAAGTGTGTGCCAAGGAAAAAGGTTATATGTCGTATCCAGAGGATGGTTACTCCTTGCACAATCTGCTTTCAGGGTTATTTAACTTTGATTCCTTGAAACAAGAATCAAACAGTGAAGGTATATTTAACCAAGTAAAAGAATTACAATGCCCCAAGTGTGAAATGAGTTATTCGCAATTTAAGCGTGTAGGTAAATTTGGGTGTGCAGTTTGTTATGAAACATTTGCTGATCGATTGGACCCAATTTTTAAACGCGTACATGCAGGAAACACACAACATCATGGAAAGATTCCTAAACGCCAGGGCGGAGACCTTCATAAAAAGAAACAAATTAGTAACTACAAAACCCAGTTAAGGCATTTAATTGAAAGTGAAGCCTTTGAAGATGCGGCAAAAATAAGAGATAAAATTAAAGCACTTGAAAATGACACGGGTAACTCGGAAGCAGGTGATAACTCATGACATTGCAAAATTTTATGAATGAAGCAATTAGTCCATGGATGCGAGAAGAGGGACCAGACAATGACATTGTGCTAAGTAGTCGTATTCGTTTAGCTCGTAACTTTGCGAATACAACTTATCCCATTTTAGCTGACCCAAACCAGTTGGAAGAGATCCGGGACTTCTTTAAGGATAATTATGAAAAAAAATCTTTCCAGGAATATAAAGATTTTTCGTTTTTACCAATCCAGAATTTATCAGCAGTAGAGCGTCAGGTTTTAGTTGAGAAACATTTAATAAGTCCTCATTTAGTCAAGCATGCGGATACTGCAGCTGCGCTGATTTCAGAAAACGAGCAGGTATCTGTCATGATTAACGAAGAGGATCATATTCGAATTCAGTTTTATTTACCTGGGTTTCAGTTAAATAAAGCATTAGAAAAATCCTTTGAATTTGATGATTGGCTTGAAGAAAAAATTAACTATGCATTTGATGAAACAAGAGGTTATTTGACCAGTTGTCCAACAAATGTTGGAACAGGAATGCGCGCTTCTGTAATGATGCATTTGCCTGCTTTAACACTTACCAAGCAGATTAACAGAATGATTCCTGCTATTAACCAATTAGGCCTTGTGGTAAGGGGGATCTATGGTGAGGGTAGTGAAGCTGTAGGAAATATTTATCAGATCTCCAATCAAATTACACTTGGGAAATCAGAAGGGGATATTGTTGAAGACTTACAAAGTGTTGTTGAACAACTCATTGATCATGAACGAAAAGCACGGAAGCAAATTATGGAACAATCGAGTAAAAGACTTGAGGACCGTATTTATCGTTCCTATGGTGTTTTAGAATATAGTCGGATAATAGAATCTAAGGAAGCAGCAAAATGTCTTTCCGATGTTCGATTAGGTATAGATATGGGTATTATTACTAATGTGTCTAAAAACATTTTAAATGAATTAATGATATTAACACAGCCTGGATTTTTACAACAATATGCTAGTAAGACGTTAAACCCTGATGAACGTGACATTTTAAGAGCCTCACTTATACGGGAACGATTACAGTTGGAAAAATAGATAGGAGGAATAGTTATATGATGTTTGGACGTTTTACTGAACGAGCTCAAAAAGTATTAGCTTTATCACAGGAAGAAGCTGTCAGGCTTCACCACAATAATATAGGAACAGAGCATATCCTTTTAGGGCTTGTAAGAGAAGGGGATGGCATTGCTGCAAAGGCGCTTCAATCTTTGGGGCTGGAAGTGTCACAGATTCAAGAAGAAGTGGAAAAATTAATTGGTGTTGGCAAACAGCCAATGCAATCCATTCACTATACACCGAGAGCAAAAAAGGTAGTAGAACTATCTCAGGATGAAGCAAGAAAGTTGGGGCATTCTTATGTTGGCACAGAGCATATTCTCTTAGGATTAATTCGTGAGGGAGAAGGCGTTGCTGCCAGAGTGCTAAACAATTTGGGTGTAAGCTTGAATAAAGCGAGACAGCAGGTGCTACAGTTATTAGGAAGTAATGAGTCTCAAGCAGGAAGACAGGGACGTGGCCAGCAGTCTAATGCCAGTACGCCTACATTAGATTCTTTGGCTAGAGACTTAACAGAAAGCGCCAAGGAAGGCAAAATTGATCCTGTAATTGGACGTAGCAAAGAGATCGAGAGAGTCATTCAAGTACTAAGCCGCCGTACGAAAAATAATCCTGTATTAATTGGAGAACCTGGAGTGGGTAAAACTGCTGTTGCGGAAGGTTTGGCACATCAGGTAATTAATAACGAGGTTCCAGAAACGTTAAGAGATAAACGTGTAATGACATTGGATATGGGAACTGTAGTTGCAGGCACCAAATACCGTGGGGAATTTGAAGATCGTTTGAAAAAAGTAATGGAAGAAATTCGCCAGGCCGGGAATGTTATTCTATTTATTGATGAGCTGCATACATTAATTGGAGCAGGAGGCGCTGAAGGAGCTATTGATGCATCAAATATATTAAAACCTTCCCTTGCCCGTGGTGAGTTGCAGTGTATAGGTGCTACTACGATGGATGAATATCGGAAATATATTGAAAAGGACGCTGCGTTGGAGCGTAGATTTCAGCCAATTCAAGTTGATGAACCAACATTGGAGGAAACTGTACAAATTCTTAATGGATTGCGTGACAGATATGAAGCCCACCATCGAGTTACTATTACCGATGAAGCAATTGAAGCTGCTGCAAGTCTATCGGACCGTTATATAACAGATCGTTTTTTACCAGATAAAGCAATTGATCTTATTGATGAGGCTGGCTCAAAAGTACGTTTACGTTCTTATACCATTCCACCTAATTTAAAAGAACTTGAGAAAAAGCTAGAGGAAGTTCGCAAAGAAAAGGATGCAGCTGTACAAAGCCAAGAATTTGAAAAAGCTGCTTCTTTACGCGATTCCGAGCAACGACTTCGTGAAGAACTAGAAGATACTAAAAACAAATGGAAAGAAAAACAAGGCCAGACAGACACGGAAGTAACGATGGAGGATATCGCAAGTGTTGTATCCATCTGGACAGGTGTACCGGTTGCTAAACTTACAAAGGATGAAAGTAATCGTCTTCTAAATCTGGAAGAAACATTGCATAGCCGTGTTATTGGTCAGGAAGAGGCAGTTAATGCGGTGTCTAAGGCAATTCGAAGAGCCCGTGCAGGATTAAAAGATCCTAAGCGACCAATCGGTTCATTTATTTTCCTAGGACCTACTGGTGTTGGTAAAACAGAACTTGCGAGAGCATTGGCCGAAGCAATGTTTGCAGATGAGGACGCCATGATCCGCATCGATATGTCTGAGTACATGGAAAAACATTCTACCTCCAGACTAGTCGGGTCACCTCCAGGTTATGTTGGATATGAGGAAGGTGGACAGCTTACAGAAAAGGTGCGCAGAAAGCCTTATTCAGTGGTTCTTCTTGATGAAGTAGAGAAGGCACATCCTGAAGTGTTTAATATACTATTACAAGTATTGGAAGACGGGCGTCTGACAGATTCAAAGGGACGACTAGTGGATTTCCGTAATACGGTTCTTATCATGACCTCAAACGTCGGAGCAAGTGAGTTGAAGCGTAACAAATATGTTGGTTTTAACTTAGGAGAAGAAAATCAGGATTATAAAGATATGAAGGCAAAGGTTACGGAAGAAATGAAAAAGGCTTTTCGCCCTGAATTTCTAAACCGTATTGATGAAATGATTGTCTTCCATTCTCTTGAGAAAAAACATATGAAAGATATTGTAACGCTTATGGTTAAACAATTACAAGATCGGTTAAAGGAACAGGATATCGAGCTTTCTTTAACAGATAAAACCATTGAGAAAATTGCCAATGAAGGATTTGATCCAGAGTATGGCGCACGTCCGTTACGCAGATCAATTCAGAAGAACATTGAAGATTTATTATCTGAAGAACTATTAAAAGAGAACATTGCTATTGGACAGAAAGTGAAAATAGGCTTAAATAACAAAGGTGAATATACTATCCTATCCTAAACCTAGGATATGGACTATAGTTGTAAAAGGGCTAGAGGTATTATACTTCTAGCTTTTTTACTCATTAAATAGGTTTTATTTTGGGGCTATAAAATATATGTTAGGGTTATGCATTACTTCGCAAGATAGATAAACTCCCGTTTTGGAAAATAACTTATGGTGAACACACTATAGCTAGTTTGTGAATGTCTGCTGCTGATTAATTTGTTCTCCAGCGTATTATCAAGCTCTGCTATTGAGGTAAACAGTATTAAATGTGGCAACGGTATGGAATTTTTTTTATAAATTGATAGATTGCTGTAACTTTATGGTTATATTTTTCGTATACAATAGATAGTGAAGGAGTAGAGTCTGTTGGCAAAAAGAAAAACAAAGTATGTATGTCAAGAATGTGGTTATGAATCAGCTAAATGGATGGGGAAATGTCCGGGATGTAACAACTGGAATACGTTGGTGGAAGAAGTTGCAGCAACTGGCGGGCGAGGTAACCATACATTCAATGTTGGTGGAAAACCTGCAGGGAAACCAGAAAGTATTACTTCCATTGAATCACAAAAGGAACCGAGAATTACTACGACCATGCAGGAATTTAATCGGGTACTTGGGGGCGGAATTGTTCTGGGCTCTCTTGTATTAATTGGCGGGGACCCTGGGATTGGGAAATCTACCTTGCTACTTCAGATTTCTTCCCAATTGGCAGAGAAGCAATTACCAGTTCTTTATATATCGGGCGAGGAATCTACAAGACAAACAAAGCTACGTGCGATCGGTTAGGAATTAAGGCTGATCAGCTATATGTCCTTGCTGAAACGAACTTATTTGATATCGCTAAGCAGATTGAAGAAGTAAAGCCTTCTCTAGTTGTTGTCGATTCGATCCAAACAGTTTATCGAGAAGAGGTAACAAGCGCGCCAGGAAGTGTTTCACAAGTTCGAGAATCTACAAGTGAATTGATGAAAATAGCGAAAACAAACGGAATACCAATTTTTATTGTCGGTCATGTTACGAAAGAGGGCGCAATTGCTGGCCCGCGCTTATTGGAACATATGGTGGATGCAGTCCTATATTTTGAAGGAGAGCGGCACCATACCTACCGTATCCTGAGGGGGGTAAAGAATCGTTTCGGAAGTACAAACGAAATGGGAATTTTTGAAATGAAAGAGGAAGGACTTCGTGAAGTAATGAATCCTTCTGAAATTTTTCTGGAGGAAAGATCTCAAGGAGCTGCTGGCTCTACCGTTGTAGCTTCTATGGAAGGAACGAGACCTGTGTTGGTAGAAATTCAGGCTTTAATTTCTCCTTCCGCGTTTGGTAATCCAAGAAGGATGGCTACTGGCATTGATAATAATCGCGTCCCTTTATTAATGGCTGTACTGGAAAAAAGAGTAGGGCTTATGCTGCAAAATCAGGATGCATATATAAAAGTAGCTGGCGGAGTTAAATTAGATGAGCCGGCAATTGACTTGGCAGTAGCAGTGAGTATTGCTTCAAGCTTTAGGGATCAACCCACGAATCCTGAAGATATATTCGTTGGTGAAGTAGGGTTAACAGGTGAAATAAGAAGAGTATCCCGAATTGAACAACGTGTTCAAGAAGCTGCAAAACTAGGATTTAAACGTGTGATATGCCCAAAGAATAATCTTGAAGGCTGGACGATACCGAAGAATATTGAAGTAGTTGGTGTTAGTACGGTGCAGGAAGCACTGGATATAGGTGTGAGCAGATAGCATTTCTATTGATATGAATATTCAGATGTGATAGAATATAAGATTTTATTTATTGAGCATGTTGCCCATGTATGCTATGATGAAACAAATTATAAAAGAAGCTGCATGTTGTTAGGTAAGACTTTTTCTTGTGTTGAGAATTATTATTTTTTACGGGAAAATGCAATAGGTTTCATAATTGTTTCTTTCGTAGGATTATTTTTTACTGAAAAAGGTAATAATATAAGCTAGGAGGTGACAGTGGTGCTAAGAAAGATTGTTCATTTATTCTTTATTATTTTGGGCGGTACCATTGGGTATTTATATATACCGGATATTATTAATTTATTAGATTTTACAGACGCACGATGGGCCACATCCCCATATTTAGGAACAGCTGTTGGTGCAATTATATTTTTTATCGTATCCTATTGGCTGGCAGGGTATATTGTAGGTTTCTTGAAGTGGGTTGAGGATGCTTTAATTAAGTTACCCGCTGGAGATTTATTTTTTGGTAGTATTGGATTAATTGTAGGTCTTGTTATTGCTTATTTTATTAATCGACCACTGCAGGATATAAATATTGAGGTCATATCTCAGGTTATACCGCTATTTATCATGATACTATTAGGTTATTTAGGATTCCAGGTAGGCTTCAGACGTAGAGAAGAGTTTATTAATCTGATGAATATAAATAAGAAGGATCGGGATAAAAAGAAAGTCACAGAAGTGGACAATGAGGACGTATCCCTTCCAAAACCTAAAATTCTCGATACAAGTGTAATTATTGACGGACGAGTTGCGGACATATGTCAAACGAATTTCTTGGAAGGTACGATTGTAATACCGCAATTTGTACTAGGTGAATTACAGCATATTGCTGATTCTTCGGATGTTTTAAAGCGGAACAGGGGAAGAAGAGGACTGGATGTGCTGAATCGTATTCAAAAAGAATTGCCTGTAAAGGTAGAAATCTATGAAGGCGATTTTGAGGAAATTCAGGAAGTAGACAGTAAGCTGATAAAACTGGCAAAAGTAATGAATGGTATTGTAGTTACAAATGATTTTAATTTAAACAAAGTCTGTGATCTGCAGGGTGTTGCGGTACTAAATATCAATGATCTTGCTAATGCAGTTAAGCCGGTAGTTCTTCCGGGAGAAGAGTTAGTTGTCCAGGTTATTAAAGATGGTAAAGAGCAAAACCAAGGTATTGCTTATTTGGACGATGGAACAATGATTGTAGTGGAAGAAGGCAGAGATTACATTGGAAAAACAATAGAAGTTTTAATTACAAGTGTGCTTCAGACTTCTGCAGGCAGAATGATCTTTGCCAAACCAAAATTACTTGAAAAAGCACAGTAAAAAGGGTATAACTAATAAAGTGATAACAGAAAATGTTATCACTTTTTGTTATACTTAATGAAGGATTATAATAAAGGTTATACCCTGTCTGTTGTGGTAGTAAGGATAAACAAATCAGGCAACGTGAAGGAACTATGTAGATAGTTGAAGTAGAACCTAATTAAAGATAAAATTAAAGCAGATTATGGAAAGGGGTAACATCATGACAGAGGAAGTTCGTGTACGCTATGCACCAAGCCCAACTGGTCATTTGCATATAGGAAATGCTCGTACAGCATTATTCAATTACCTATATGCTAAGCATTTTGATGGTAAATTTATTATTCGAATTGAGGATACAGACGATAAGCGCAACGTAGCTGGTGGTGAAGAAAGCCAGCTTATGTTCTTAAAGTGGCTTGGTATTGAATGGGATGAAGGTGCAGATATCGGCGGAGATTATGGACCATATCGTCAAATGGAAAGGCTTGATTTATATAACAAGTATGTGGATCAGCTTCTTGAAAGAGGATTAGCTTATAAATGTTATATGACAGAAGAAGAGTTGGAGGCAGAGCGTGAGGAGCAACGTGCAAAAGGACAAGTCCCTAAGTACTCCGGAGCTCATGCTAATCTTACAGCTGAAGAAATCGATCAATTTGAAAAAGAAGGAAGAAAGCCAAGCATTCGTATGCGTGTGCCAGCAAACCAAACATATACCTTCCATGATTTGGTGCGTGGGAATATAACATTTGAATCCAGTGACTTCGGTGATTGGGTAATTGTAAAGAAAAATGGTATTCCAACATATAACTTTGCTGTAGCAATTGATGACTATTTAATGAAGATTACGCACGTTCTACGTGGGGAAGAGCATATTTCCAATACACCGAAACAAATGATGGTCTACGATGCGTTTGGTTGGACTGCTCCTACTTTTGGACATATGACTTTAATTCTAAACGAAGAGCGTAAAAAATTAAGTAAACGCGATCAGCATATACTGCAATTTATTGAGCAATACCGTAACTTAGGTTATTTACCTGAAGCATTGTTCAATTTCATCACTTTATTAGGCTGGTCACCAGTAGGCGAAGAAGAAATCTTTGATAAAGAAACGTTGATCAAGATTTTTGACCCTGAGCGCTTGTCAACTTCTGCAGCAATCTTTGACCGTCATAAATTGAAGTGGATGAACAATGAATATATAAAAGCTGCTGAATTAAGTACGGTTATTGACCTGGCTATGCCTCACCTTATTGAAGCAGGTAAATTACCTGAAAATATGAGTGATGAGGAAAGAGAATGGGCGGAGAAAGTCATTTCTCTATACCGTGAACAGCTGCGTTATGGCGCAGAGATTGTCGAACTAACAGAGCTATTCTTCAATGAAGAAATAAATTATGATGAAGGTGCGATGGATGTACTTCAAGAGGAGCAGGTTCCGGAAGTCTTGCAGGTGTTCGCAGATAAACTTATTCATTTGGACGACTTCACAGCTGCCTCCATTAAGTCTCAAATCAAAGCAACACAGAAAGAGACAGGACATCGCGGAAAGAAACTATTTATGCCGATCAGGGTTGCTACTACTGGCCAAACGCATGGTCCGGAGCTGCCGATGGCAATAGAGCTATTAGGTAAGAAAGTGATTTTGGCCCGTCTTGATAAAGTTTTAAAACAATTGGGAGCATAATTATTCACACCTAAACTAAAATAGTATATAGTATTAATAAAATATGGAACGAAGATGAGGGAAAGTAAAATTCGAATAGCTTATTCAGAGAGAATCACCTAGGCTGAGAGTGATTTTAAGCATCGATTTTGAAGTGCTCCTCAGAGTCCGTTATGGAAAAGTAAAGTACATAACGGCGGCAGGCTCTCCCGTTATGAGAGTAAGAGTTGGGAGAGTTCTCCAAACAGAGTGGGACCGCGCAAAAGCGTCTCTGTGTATATGCACAGAGGCGCTTTTTTAGGTCCATAGAAAACGATAGAATTTACAAAATAAATACTGGGAAAAACTTGGTATTATAATTTATGGTTGTTCCAAAAAAGCGCTTTTTCCAACAAGATCTTATAAATTTTTGTGTAAGGAATTCCCTTAAGCTTTTTTAAACTAATTATGGGGAGGTTGATAAGATGGGATTTATTAAGCGAATGAAGGAAGATATGGATGTAGTATTTGAACAGGATCCAGCTGCGCGAACATATATAGAAGTTTTTCTAACCTATTCAGGGCTACATGCGGTCTGGTCACACCGTCTTGCTCATGCTTTTTATAAAAGAAAGTTATTCTTTATCGCTCGAGTTATTTCGCAAATAAGCCGTTTTTTTACCGGGATTGAAATCCACCCTGGCGCTAAGATAGGGCGAAGGCTGTTCATTGATCATGGAATGGGTGTTGTCATTGGGGAAACATGCGAGATTGGTGATAATGTTACCATTTTCCAAGGGGTGACTTTAGGAGGAACCGGTAAGGAAAAAGGAAAAAGACACCCTACAGTGAAGGATAATGCTTTAATTGCCACAGGAGCTAAGGTGCTTGGGTCTATCACCATTGGCGAAAACTCCAAAGTTGGTGGCGGTTCTGTTGTGTTGAAAGATGTACCGGATCATTCAACTGTAGTAGGTATCCCAGGAAGGGTAGTAATACAAAACGGAGAAAAAATCAGAAGGGATTTGGATCATCATAAAATGCCGGATCCTGTAGAGGAACGATGTAACAATCTGCAAAACGAGATTGATTTATTGAAGCAGGAAATAAACAAATTGAAGGAGGGCAACCGTCATGCCGATACAAATTTATAATACATTGAAAAGGCAAAAGGAAGAGTTTAAACCATTAAAAGAAGGGCATGTCAGCATGTATGTGTGCGGACCAACGGTATATAACTATATTCATATCGGGAATGCCAGACCTGCTATTGTATTTGATACCGTGAGAAGATATTTTGAGTATAAAGGGTTCCATGTTGATTATGTGCTAAATTTCACGGATGTAGACGATAAAATTATTAAAGCAGCAAAAGAATTAGAGGAAGAAGTACCTGCGGTTGCAGAAAGATTTATTGATGCTTACCTGGAAGATGTAGGAGCACTAGGGGTGAAGCAAGCAACACATAATCCACGAGTAATGGAAACGATGGAGGATATTATCCAATTCATTGATGCATTGGTTCAAAAAGGCTATGCCTATGCAGTCGAAGGCGACATTTATTTTAAACCTCGAGCTTTTGAGGGTTATGGTAAATTGTCCCATCAATCTGTTGACGAATTGCGTTCAGGAGCGAGAATTCAGGTTGGGGAGAAAAAGGAAGACCCGCTCGATTTTGCTTTGTGGAAAAAAGCGAAGGATGGAGAAATAGCATGGGATTCTCCATGGGGAGAAGGTCGTCCGGGTTGGCATATTGAGTGCTCGGCAATGGTTAAGAAGTATCTTGGTGACACAATTGATATCCATGCAGGTGGCCAGGATCTTACTTTCCCTCACCATGAGAACGAAATTGCTCAGTCGGAAGCAATGACAGGGAAATCCTTTGCAAGATATTGGATGCATAATGGGTATATTAATATTGAAAACGAGAAGATGTCTAAGTCACTAGGGAATTTTGTGTTGACGAGAGACCTAATTAATCAGTATAACCCTCAGGTGTTACGTTTCTTCATGCTAAGTGTGCATTATCGCCATCCGATTAACTTTTCAGCGGAGTTACTTGAAAGTGCGGAGAATAGCCTGGAAAGAATTAAGACAGCATATTCCAATTTAGAGCACAGGAAAAATTCCAGTATGGACTTAGTAAGTAACCAGAAACAGGAAGATTGGTTGAACAAAATCGAGGAGCTGAAGAAGCGATTTGAGGAAGAAATGGATGATGACTTTAACACTGCTAATGCGATTTCTGTAATCTTTGACATTACGAAAGAAGCTAATGTTTACTTACAAGAAAGTCAAACCTCTACTAAAATCATCGAGGCTTTTCAGGAATCCATACGTGATTTGATGAATGTATTAGGGGTAACTGTCGAAGAAGAAGCGGATTTGCTTGATGAAGACATTGAAGCATTAATAGCAGAAAGAAATGAAGCGAGAAAAACTCGTGATTTCGCTAGAGCAGACGAAATAAGAGATATGTTGAAGGAAAAAGGAATTATGTTGGAAGATACTGCCCAAGGGGTACGCTGGAGAAGGGGCTAATCATGAAACAGGATGTTAAACAGATGAAGAGTTTGGCACTTGCCTATATGGGAGATGCTATCTATGAAGTTTATATAAGAGAGCATCTTCTTAAAGAGGGCCAGGTGAAACCTCAGCAGCTCCACAAACAGGCAATACAATTTGTATCTGGGAAGGCCCAGGCTCAAGTGGTGTTATACTGGTTGGAAAACGGTACGCTCTCTGAAGAAGAAGAGCGGGTAGTTGCTAGAGGGAGAAACGCCAAATCCGGCTCCATACCTAAGAATATAAGTGTACAGACATATCGTTACAGTACCGCATTTGAAGCGCTGCTTGGGTATCATTATCTTTTGAATAATCAAGACAGGTTAAATGAATTGATGGAAAAGGCGGTACTTTTTTTAGAAGGGAGGAACGATTAAGATGGATCAGGAAATAATTGTTGGTAAAAATCCGGTAATTGAAGCGTTGAAGTCCGGGCGCTCGGTAAATAAGGTTCTTCTTTCAGAACAATTAAACGCCGGTGCGCAAGGGAAATTAATTAGTCTAAGCAAATCAGCTGGGACAGTGGTACAGAAAGTGCCCCGGAATAGATTGGATCAGCTCACGAAGGAAAATCATCAGGGAGTAATTGCGTATGTTGCTTCTTATCAATATGCTTCATTAGAGGATCTATTTCAAAGTGCAGCTGATAAAGAAGAAGAACCGTTTTTTATTATTTTGGATGAATTGGAAGATCCACATAACTTAGGCTCCATCTTACGTACAGCGGATGCCACGGGCGCTCATGGAGTGATTATTCCAAAACACCGTTCGGTTGGACTGACAGCCACTGTGGCAAAGACATCTGCTGGAGCAATAGAACATATTCCTGTTGCCCGTGTAACTAACATCGCAAATACGATAGATGAATTGAAGGAAAGAAATGTTTGGATTGTTGGAACAGAAGCGGACGCAACAGAGGACTACCGCAAACTTGATGGTGCATTACCAATTGGTTTGGTAATAGGAAATGAAGGAAAAGGGATGAGTAGACTTGTTCACAAAAAATGTGACTGGACAGTTAGCCTGCCTATGCGAGGAAAGGTTTCTTCCTTAAATGCTTCTGTTGCATGCAGTCTATTACTTTATGAAGTATATCGAAAAAGGTTCGCAATTGGTGATAAGTAATGTTTATTTTAGTGGTGGATGGCTATAACATTATCGGAGCATGGGAAGAGTTGCAACGATTAAAAGAAGTAGATATTGGACAAGCCAGAGACAGACTGATAGAACGAATGGCAGAATATCAAGCATATTCAGGTTATCGGGTAATTGTGGTCTTCGATGCTTACTATGTTAAGGGAATAGCAAGTAAGCAGGAGGCTTATAAAGTAGAGATTATCTACACTAAAGAGAAAGAGACCGCAGATGAATGTATTGAAAAGCTTGTTAAAAAGTTAAAAAATGTCCAAACACAGGTATATGTTGCCACTTCCGATTTTGCAGAGCAACGTACCATTTTTGGGCGTGGTGCATTAAGGAAGTCTGCAAGAGAACTGTACATTGAGTTAAAAAATATCGAAAAAGAAATCGAAGAAAGTATTGACTCGCATAAAAATATTAAAGTAAAGGCAAAGATTCCTTTGGATGATAGGATACTGGAAAAGTTTGAAAAGTGGCGCAGAGGGGATTTATAATGCTACCCAAAAGTAAGATAAACCCCCTCTGTAAATGGGGGAAAGCTTTTATCCAGATATTGACTATAGTGAAGCGCTTACTGTATAATGACTTTTATAATGACTGCACGTTAGTCAGGAGGTCATTCTGAGTGAATGTCGATCAGCTGGACATAGACGATAGCAAATTAGGTGTACTGGATGATAATGAGGTAATCGCTTTAGTGCAACAGGGTAACAGTCGTGCCCTGGATTTTCTTATAAATAAATATAAAAACTTCGTTCGTGCAAAAGCGCGAACGTACTTTCTCATTGGTGCAGATAGAGAGGATATTATTCAAGAGGGAATGATCGGTCTTTATAAAGCGATACGTGATTATGATGGAGAGAAATTATCGTCCTTTAAAGGTTTTGCAGAGCTTTGTGTCACCAGACAGATTATAACAGCAATAAAAACAGCGACTCGTCAAAAACATCTGCCGCTTAATTCCTATGTATCTTTGGACAAGCCAATATATGACGAAGAATCTGATCGAACGCTTCTGGATGTAATAGCGGGATCAAAAGCAATTGACCCACAGGAATTACTAGTGAACAGAGAGAAGTTTGGAGATTTAGAAACGAAATTATCTGAATTATTAAGCGAGTTGGAAAAGCAGGTGCTCCATTTATATTTAGATGGCCAAACCTACCAAGAAATATCAGTGGAGTTGAAAAGGCATGTGAAATCAATAGACAATGCACTTCAACGTGTTAAGCGTAAATTGGAACAATTGATGGAGGCCAGTAAAAACTCTTAATGGCAAGCGTTGACACTTTTTTCTAACCATGCTACATTTATACTAGCAGGCTGAAAACGACACGTTTTAGATAAATTATAGATTCCCAGGCTTTGGGGTGAGAAAGATGAGTAAAAAAGTAACATTAGCATGTTCGCTATGTTCAAATAGAAACTATACGACATCGAAGAATGTATCCACACAACCTACAAGATTGGAAGTACAGAAATATTGTAAGAGATGTGGTAAGCATACGTTGCATCGTGAGACAAAATAGAGACTGGATTTTACGTAGAGTTTGGGGGTACAAGCATGTTTAAATTTCTTAAAAATGTATCGAGAGAAATGAAAAAGGTAAGCTGGCCCAAGGGTAAAGAATTAACAAGCTATACAATAACTGTTATTGCTACAGTAGCCTTTGTTGCAGTATTTTTCTTTTTAATTGATTTAGGAATCTCGCAATTATTAAACTTACTTTAATGATATTAGTTGAATAATAATATTATATTTATGCTATAATGGATAATAATATTTCAATTTGAAAACCCGGTAAACGGGTTTTTTAAATTGCAAAAAAACATTGCTAAGCATTGATAATAAATTGCTGGAAAGCATTATTCCATATAAAGGGAGGGAAGGGCAAATAAATTGTCCTGGACAAATGGAGAAAAATTGGTATGTTGTTCATACGTATTCCGGATATGAAAATAAGGTAAAAATGAACTTGGAAAAGCGGGTAGAGACGATGGGCATGGAGGATAAAATTTTTCGTGTGATTGTTCCCGAAGATGAAGAGACAGAAATAAAGAACGGTAAAAAGAAGGTCTCTAAAAAGAAGTTTTTCCCAGGCTATGTATTAACTGAAATGATTATGACTGATGACTCTTGGTATGTTGTGCGGAACACTCCTGGAGTAACAGGCTTTATCGGTTCAAGTGGTGGTGGAACAAAGCCGACACCGTTATGGCCTGAAGAGGCAGAAGCTGTGTTAAAACGTATGGGCGTAACAGAAGCTGCTGTACAAGTAGACTTTGAAGTGAAAGAAAGCGTTAAGGTGACAGATGGGCCGTTTACAGACTTTACTGGCACGATTGAACACATAGATATTGATAAACAAAAAGTAAAAGTTCATGTAAATATGTTCGGCAGAGAGACTCCAGTGGAGTTGGACTTCTCTCAAATAGAAAAGCTATCCTAATTCTTTGATAAGTCCCTCCCAACTTGAGAGGGGCTTTTATTATTAGAGTGAATAATTATTTTGTTCTATTGCAAATGTTAAGGTACATATGCCACCTCGAATAATTTTACTGTTTCATAGTAGGAGGAAACTGCGACGTAACTTAGAATATAGAGACTGCATAAATCACCGCTACGGGGAAATATTCCGCTTTCCGCGGGCGGCTGATGAGCCTCGGGCCAACACGATGTTGGCCATGAAGGCGTTGCGACAATGGGGTTTGGTGGGGCGAGTATGCGCAAACGGTCTTTGATGGGACGAGTAATCGCAGTCCCAGCCCCAGGACGTCGCGACTTTAGCCTTCCAGCCACTATATCGCATTCCGGTGTCTCATCGAGGCCTCTTCTCCGGCAGGACAAGGAAAGCTACGTCAGCAAGGCATCGCACGAAGAAAATGTGTAATTCCATTTTCAAGGAGTCTCCATATTTCCCCTTCGCTAAGGTGTATATCTCAAAGCTATTAAAGATAAGAGCTACTTATTCAATACCTCAAATTAATCATTAGCACATACCAATTGATTGGAGTGGAGGGCGGCGACTCCTGCCGGAATAGCATGAGCCGAAGACCCTGGACGGAGCGTAGCGGAGGAAGCGGCTAAGGCCATGCCGGCGGAAAGCGTCCGCCTGAAACGCAAATCAATGGCGGTAGATGATCATCAAAACGTATTAAAATATATTTTAGTAGTGTATCTTTT
>NZ_BAZS01000053.1 GCF_001310895.1 Virgibacillus halodenitrificans JCM 12304
AGTAAATCATAAGTAGCAAATCCTCTGCTTAACTTATTCTACAAAAAGTCTGGGAGCTAACTAAAAAGAGAAACTTTAGTGACGACATTAAAAGTGGGAGGCGCTCCCCTAAGGGGAACATTTTGCTAATCCGCACCAATAAAAAAACGAACTGTAATTCAACATAGAGTTGAATTAGGTTCGATTTTTAATAAAATAGTATATTTTGTTACAAGCTCTTTATACTACAAATCAGTTATTACCGTCGTAGCCTCTTGCTTTTTAAGAATTTCAATAAAATAACTCAATTGCTTCTTCGTTCGATTCCAAATATCTTCATCAACAATTGGATTATACTTTTGTTTATCTATCTGACAATCAAGCATGTAAATACCTTTTAGTGTCTGCCCTTTCAATGTTGCTAGTAAGGGCTTCATTGTATATTCAAGTGCAAGCATATGAGATGGACTTCCTCCGGTCATCAGTGGCAGAACCGGTTTATGCTGCAATATGTCCTGTGGTAATATATCAAACAACGATTTTAACACTCCCGAATAAGCAGCTTTATACACAGGTGAACCTACAATAACACCACTTGCTTCGTTTAACGTTTTAGCGACTTGTTGAACTGAAGGGCTATCATAGTTTCCTTGAAACAAGTCATCTGAAGGAATCTCCCTGATACTAATATGCTTAATAGTGAAATGTTCCCTCTCCAATAATTCTCCTAAATACTTTAATACTCTATCGGATCTGGAAGATAATGAAGGACTTCCAGAAATAATGGCAACTTCACGCATGTGATCATCCTCTCTTTTTTCACTTGTTATTCAAAAAATACAGCATTTATCTTACCTTGCTCTCTCCTAAACAAAATTTCTATTTAAAATACCACTTCCAAAGCGATAGTCCGACAATCAATAGAAAAAAGATAAAACCATATAACCAGATAGACAGCATTGGATTCACAAAAATAGTTCTCATCCTCTCTTAATTAGCTTTTAATTGTTTACTTGCTTTTGCATATTTGGCGTCTTTTCTCAGAATCGCTGACAGGAGAACAATGGTTGCAATTCCTATCAAGGTGGCAATAGCTCCTGCTGTCATTGTGCTTGGTACAAGTCCACTGAAATAAAGCAGCAAATACGACAACAAACCAGTACCCATTGAAAGCTCAGCCGCACGTTTGGAAGCTTTTTTCTTTCCGTAAACTGCGTAAAGAATTGGCCCCATCGTGCCTGCCGCAACACCGGAAATACCGATCCACATGATATCTCCCATATAAACAGGAGGGCGAAGTACAATTAGAAATGCAGCAAGACCGATAAATGGTACAGAAAGCCGGCTAATTTGCAGTGCAATCTTTTCTGCTTTCGAAGGACTGAGACGAATGATACCTTTTTTAACCAGAACTTTCAGGAAAATATCGTTGGCAAATACAGTTGAAATTGAGACAAATAATCCATCTGTTGTAGACATGGCTGCAGCGAGAATAACCACACCGATTATTGCCACAACTACTGCTGGAAAGGCCCAAACAGCGTATTCCATTAATGCCAGATCAGACTCTGCCACTCCATTCCCTAAGGCTACTCGGCTGTAAATCCCGCCAAATAATACGACAAGTGAAAACGCTGTTGCGATCACGTATGTCAAAATCATTTTTCCGATATCTTTTTCATTTTTTAATCCTAGAACTTTATTGAAAAGATGTGGAGCCGAGGCAAATGCCCATTGAATTACAATTGCTCCTACTACGACAGCAACAGAATAAAAATGTGCGGATTCCGGGTTAAATACTTCGACCAAATTAGCATCATGACTAGCTAGTTGATTCGTAATACCCGTAAAGGTTGTTGTAATGCTTCCTTTCCAAAAGAGAACAATACCGGAAATAAAGATAAAAGTACCGGCAATCCCCATCATTATCGACTGAACAGCATCTGTGTAAATATCTGCAAACGCTCCGCCTGCAAAGACATAAAGTACTACAATGGTGGTGATTAGCAAAAGGCCCCCAGTATAAGACATCCCAAGAAGATATTCAAAAATACGTGCCCCTGCAACAAATTGAGCAGCAATATAAAAGATATTGAAGAGTAAAATAACCCCACTACCTACTCGTAAAATATCACTTTTATAAAAGTCGCCAAGCCAATCTGGTAGAGAAAGTGATTTTTGTCCTGTATTTAACTTTCTAACACGCTTTGCTACCATTAGTACACCAATTGGTCCACCTCCAATTATTGCTAAAAAGAGCCAAAGATTGGAATAACCCCAGGCATGAGACCAACCGGGATAGCCAAGAAATGTGGCAGCACTCAAATACGTGGCTGAAAATGAAAGTCCAAGCACATAAGGACCAAGACTACCTCCACCTATAGCAAAATCACTTACATTTTTTGTTTTTCTTGCACTTATTAAACTGAGGACAAACATGATGGCAAGAAACGCACCAAAACCTATCCATGTATAGAGTGTAACAGTACCCATCATTAACCTCCTTCTTATTTTTGGTTGTAAGGTTATCCAATGATTCGCAAAATAGTAGCTTGGTAGGCTACAAATCGCCGTATTGGAAAAATGCTTGGCGAGCAATCCTCAGCTAGCTCCTGAATATGTACTGCCGATTTATTGATTCTCTGGCAGATTACTCCGCTCTGCTGCTGATTTATTGTTTCCATGAAACTTGTTCGCTCACTAGTCCGCAATTTTATGAATCTACGAGATAACGCCTGAACCCCACATTTGCAATAGAACCTTATTTTCTAGCGTGAAAAGTAGTTAACTTTTAAGTTGGTTGAATAAGACCTAGCTTTCTTGCCGGGTGATCTTCTGGGAGATGACGTCTTCCTTTTCCAAACATATTTTCTCGGAGCGTTTCACCCTCGTATTCCTTTCTGTATATACCACGCTTTTGTAATTCTGGGACAACGTGATCTACAAATTCTGTAAACGTACCTGGAGAATAGGCTTGAGCAATATTAAAACCATCTGCATCTCCTTCAAATGCCCATTGTTCAATTTGATCAGCAATCTGCTCAGGAGTTCCAATAAATTTAACGGTGCCATTTCCAAGTCCATGATTTTTAATTGCTTCACGTAACGTCCATTTCTTATTCGGATCCTTTGTATACATATCGAGATTGCCTTGAACTGCATCCGTGTCCATATCCTGCAGGTATTGGTTGGGATCATAAGCTGAGAAATCAATTCCTGTATGACCAGATAACAGGGAGGCTGTTCCTTCATAGCTGACATGGTTGGTTAATTTATGGAGCTTTGCATTCGCCTCTTCTTCCGTAGATCCAATAATTGGAAGGATCATTGGAAATATTAGTACGTTACGCGGATCCCGTCCCTGTTGCTTTGTACGTCTGCGAATATCAGCAGTATAGTTTTTCAGTGCCTCTAATGAATGGTTCTTAGTAAAAACAGCTTCCGCATGTTTGGCGGCAAAGTCCCTTCCTTTTGGTGAAGCTCCTGCCTGAAACAATACCGGGGTCCGTTGAAGGGATGGCTCTACCAAATGAGGCCCAGGTACTTTAAAAAATCCACCTTCATGATTAATGGTGTGTACTTTGGCTGGATCTGCAAATGTATCGTTTTTCTTATCATGTACCACCGCATCTACTTCCCAGCTATACTCCCATAACTTATAGACAACTTCCAAAAACTCATCTGCTCGATCATAACGGAGTTCTTTGGGTAGTCGACCGGAAAGCCCTAAGTTAACTGCCTCACTTTCCAAATACGAAGTAACTACATTCCAGGCAAGTCTTCCACCAGTTAAATGATCAAGTGTTGATAACTGCCTTGCCAGAGAATATGGCTGGGCATAGGTTGTGGAAATAGTTGGTGCAAAACCTAAATATTCCGTTGCAGCAGCCATTGCTGCAATAGGGATAACTGGATCATGTGCAGGTAACTGTACCGCATGTTTTACCGCTGCATCATGGCTGTTTCCATAAACACTATACGTTCCAAGTACATCTGCAATAAACAATGCGTCGAACTTTCCGCGTTCTAATGTTTTTGCAGCATTAATCCAATAGGTTAATTGATTATGCTCTGTCCCTTGGTCCTCCTTATACTTCCAAAGTCCTGTCGAATGTGGAGATGGTGAATTTTGAATAAATCCATTTAAATGAATTTGCTTTTTCATGTAACAAAACTCCTTTTTAAAATTAGTTTCCTGAAACAATAAATAACTTTACCAATCGATTTACTTGGTTTATTAAATAAGCATTCCAATCCAACTTATCATCACTCGATTACTGTTGATAAAACATTCACCTAGTGATTTGGTTCCATAAATTTCTAGTTCTATGTTCAACTAGTGCTATCTTGTTGTTTTAAAAGCTTAGAGCGCTTAAATAAAAAACCTCTTCCCGATGAGGAAGAGGTTTTTTAATATATCCACCCATCTCATCTTTCAAGCTGCACGCTTGCTGGATTTAGCACCTTGTTACATGTAACGGTTGCTGCGGGATCACAGGACCAGGTTCCTCCCCCGACTCTAGATAAGAAATGACTTATTCAATTTTTAAATTGTATTCATCTTAACTAAACAGCAGATTACTGTCAAGAAAGAATTTTAAAATTATTCAAAAATATTACTTTATACCCATCTTGTAGTTAATACCTTTTTTCTTGTATAGAATTCAAGGCCATCCTTTCCATTTGCATGTAGATCACCATAAAAAGAATCTTTCCAGCCTGAAAACGGGAAGAAAGCCATTGGAGCAGGCACACCAATATTTACGCCTAACATTCCTGCATCAATCTTCTCACGAAACGTACGTACATACCCGCCATCTCTAGTAAAGAGGCAAGCGCCATTTGCAAATCTTGATTTATTAGTTAGATTAATAGCACTCTCTAAATTTCCCACTCTACTAATCGCCAATACTGGTGCAAAAATTTCATCCTGCCATATCTTCATCTCACTTGTTACATGATCAAAGATAGTTGGTCCTACAAAATAGCCTTCACGCTTCGTATCAGCATCCTCCCGGCCATCCCGAATGAGTTTAGCGCCCTCCTTCTCACCAGTTTCGATATATTGCAGAGTTCTGTGCTTATGTTGCTCTCTAATCACCGGGCCAAGGAAAACATCTTCATTTAATCCATTTCCAATTTTAAGCTCGTTCGCTTTATTCACAAGCATTTCAATAAATTGATCTGCAATTTCCTCTTCCACTGCTACTACCGAACATGCCATGCACCGTTCTCCTGCAGAACCGAATGCAGCAGAAATAATTTGTGTTGTTGCATTTTCCAAGTCTGCGTCCTTTAGTACGATAGAGTGATTTTTTGCTCCGGCAAGCGCTTGAACCCGTTTCAAGTTGCTGGTACCTTTTTTGTATACATATTCCGCTACTGGTTGAGACCCTACAAAAGAGATTGCTGAGACATCTTTATGGTCCAATAAACCGTTAACTACGTCATGACCGCCATGAACAATATTAAACACACCTTCTGGAAGGCCAGCTTCTTCAAGTAATTCAGCTAAGCGATTTGCTAATAAAGGCGTTCGTTCAGACGGTTTCAATACAAACGTATTCCCTGTCACAATGGCCATTGGGAACATCCACGCAGGTACCATCATTGGAAAGTTAAATGGAGTAATGCCTCCGATAACCCCAATCGGGTAACGATAGACACCAGATTCCAGATCTGTTGCTATGGATGGAAGCTGCGATCCCATCATTAATGATGGTGCACCTGCTGCGTATTCTACACATTCTATACCTCGTTGCACTTCTCCATAAGCTTCCTTCACACTTTTTCCATTTTCAATGGTGATTAGCTCGGCTAATTCGTTCCAGTTATCTACAAGCAATTGTTGATATTTGAATAAAATCCTTGCCCTTCTTGGTACAGCTACTTCCTTCCAAGATTGAAATGCTTGGCTCGCTGTTTCAACTGCTATGTCTACATCCTTCTGTGAAGAAATCGGCACATGGGCAATTACTTCACCTGTTGCCGGGTTAAAAACTTCTGCTGTGCGATCACAGTTTGCCTTCACCCATTTTCCTCCAACATAATTCTTTATCACATCCACCTTCGTTTTAGTCATCCCATCCCCTCCATTTTAAAAAATTCTATACTACTTCGACTCTACACAAACTAAAAGAAAAGCCTCTCCGCGTTTATGGAGAGACCCTATGAAAACAATATCAGGTTGCTCTCTCTCATCTATCAAAACGATACGGTTTTGCAGGATTTAGCACCTTTTTCTATAAAGATAGAACGGGTTGCCGGGCTTCACAGGGCCTGTCCCTCAGCCTCTCTTGATAAGAGAATTATTGAAAATTATATTTTAATCAATTAACGGTATTGTAATAAAAGCACACATACAAGTCAATGGATAATACAAAAAAATTAAAATGTTCTTACTTTAATCAGGAATTATTTTAAATTTGTTTCGTACTCCCTAACCCCATACCTGCAGCTCATGCTTCCAATTTCCAAAGAACTCTTCCTCCCTAATGATCGACTCATAGATCGGATGAAGAAATATACGTATTGTTGTCATGATAGATTTATAATTGACAGTTTCTTCATAACCATTTGTTTTTATAAAAGTTTCCCATTCCTTCTCTTTTTCGTCTTTCATAGAAAAGTCTTCTGTAAATAGAGGAAGGTCTTTAACCAAATCAGTTCCCCTTCTTTGAAAGGTTTCACAAATTGCTTCCTGCAATACCCTTCCATCATAATCATATTCAAGTGCCAAGTGAAAGATTTTATAAAAATAATTCATTTTTAACCGATTGGAAACACATTTCTCAAGCATATCTGCAATTAGTGTTTCCGCCGGATAGGTTGTTACTCTTATCGGTTTATTTGTCAATATCCCTTGGTAGAGAAGGTCTTTCCGATTTGGTGTAAGAATATCCCCAGTAAGTAAAGTCACTTCCAAATGGTACTTATTCTTTACCAAATATGCAGGTAGTAAGATATTAATTTGCCTTCCTTCCACATCCCATTTTTCTGTTACCTCTATCTTATCACTATCGAAATACACCTCGTCTACTTTGTTTAAAGGTGTACAGATTTTTTTTAAAACATCTGCAATGAAACCGATCCCATGGTTTGTAAAAGAAGATAATAATTTCAACTTAGTGCTCTGTTTTGTTGGTAATTTAGTATTATAAAAGAACATCGGATCCTCTTTCAAAATAAGCCTGTCCCCGAAAGGCGATGCAGCAAGACGATCCATAAATTTTTCTTGTAAATATAAACACATCACAGAGTCAAAAGTCCTTCCGTTAATTTCAGCTACTAGCCTTAATTTATCTTCTGTCTGTATACTATTAATTTCCCCCATAATCGTTGCCCCTTTTTTTATATTCCTGGTCCTATCCCAGCATTTCCACTAATTAGTTTAAATCAGATTCTAAGGAGATTTATACCGGCAATATTTAGCAACAAGAGAATTCTATATAAATTAATAACTAGATAGACTATTGCTTACATGAATGCTTGCTTGGTAAATCGTTTTATCTCCCTTTACACTCTTACATTTTTACTCTATAACCAATTATTGGAGATGCGTAATATATTACCTTTTTAAGATAATTGATGGTTATATAAATAAAAAAAAAGAAAGCCAATTACTCATCGTAATTGACCGCCTTCTACAAGTTGCCTTCCGGCTTTGATAACTGTATCGACATGGTTCATCCCATATTGATACGAGAGCATTAAATAATTTGGTACATTAAAAATAGTTATATCCGCTTTTTTACCTGCTTCCAGGCTGCCAGCTTCATTCGCACACCCTATCGCATGCGCTGCGTTAATTGTGGTAGCAGTTAATACTTCTTCAGGTGTCATCCCCATTTTCAAGCAACCTAAGTTCATAATAAATGGCAGAGAAAGGCTTGGCGAAGAACCAGGGTTAGCATCGGTTGATAGCGCAACCGCTACACCAGCATCAATCATTTTGCGTGCTTGAGCAAATTCAGCCATTAAAAAGAATGCCGTCCCAGGTAGTAATACTCCAATAACTCCCGCTTTTGCCATTGCTGCAATTCCTTCATCAGAAGCTCTCAGTAGGTGGTCTGCTGAAATAGCTCCTACTTCTGCCGCCAGTTCGGCCCCACCATATGGCTCAATTTCGTCTGCATGGATTTTTGGAATAAGTCCATGTGCTTTACCTGCTTCAAGAATTTTTCGTGATTGTTCAGGAGTAAAAACCCCCCGTTCACAAAAAACATCATTAAATTTTGCCAGCTTTCTTCGTGCTACTTCCGGAATCATTTCATTGACTACACGCTCTACAAAATCATCAGGATTATCCTTTTCATTGAGTGGTACTGCATGTGCTCCCATAAAAGTGGACACTACATCAATAGGATGCTCATGTTGAAGACGGTCAGCTACCTCCAACTGTTTTAGTTCATCCTCTAAGGTTAATCCGTAGCCACTCTTGGCTTCTACTGTCGTCACCCCATATAATAAAAATTGATTTAGTCGCTTTCTCGATTCTTCAAAAAGCTGCTCATAACTTGCTTGCTGTGTTGCCCGCGTGGTTGCATGGATTCCACCACCTGCTTCCATAATTTCCATATATGTTTTTCCTTTTAAACGCATAGCATATTCATTTTCTCTTGTCCCGGCATGTACCAGATGCGTATGTGGGTCAATAAGCCCGGGTGTAACTGTTTTTCCTTTGGCATTAATTACAGTAGCAGTGTTCAATTCATGCTTATATTTATTTCGAATTTCCTGGTCCTTCCCTACTTCCACAACTTTTCCATCTTCAACCCAGATACTGCCATTCTCAATAATCCGAAGTTGTGCCATTGCTTCTTTTGTAGCAGGTTTATTTGTATGACCAGCCATTGTAACAACTTGATTTGCATTAGAAACTAACATATATTTTCCCATATGATTCACCAACACTCCTTTAAAACATTATCCTGTTTGCTAACTTTATAGTTTTTTAAATGATAACAGGGGCAAACTTATATGCAGTCAAGCCCCTCTCCTCTTTCGCAATCTTTATTTATTATCCAACATAGGAATATGAACGTTTTTCTTTTTTGCAGTTTCAATCGCAATTTCATAGCCCGCATCTACATGCCTTGCGATCCCCATTCCAGGATCTGAGATAAGTACCCGATTTATTTTTTCTGCAGCCTCATCTGTACCATCTGCAACAATTACCTGTCCAGCATGCTGTGAATACCCCATGCCAACACCGCCACCATGATGCACGCTTACCCAACTGGCTCCACCTGCAGTATTTACTAATGCATTTAAAATTGGCCAATCAGATACTGCATCACTACCATCCTTCATTCCCTCTGTCTCCCGATTTGGAGAAGCAACAGATCCAGAGTCAAGATGGTCGCGGCCAAATACAATGGGTGCTTTAATTTCCCTGGAAGCTACCATTCTATTAACCTCCAAAGCAAAACGATGTCGATCACCATAGCCTAACCAACAAATTCGGGAAGGAAGCCCTTGCCATTTCACCATCTTCTGTGCCATATCAATCCAATGTACAAGTGATTCGTCTTCTGCAAACATTTCCTTTGCAAGTCTATCTGTCTTATAGATATCCTCAGGATCACCAGATAGCGCTGCCCATCTGAATGGGCCTTTTCCTTCACAGAACAATGGTCTTAAATATGCTGGAACGAAGCCAGGAAAATCAAACGCATTTGTTACGCCCATTTCCTGTGCATATGCCCGAATATTATTTCCGTAGTCAAATACCTCTGCACCTTCTGTTTGAAAATCCAGCATTGCCTGAACATGGACGGCCATTGATCCTTTTGCTTTTTCCTCATATTGTTTTGCATCTTTCTTTCTTAAAGAAATCGCTTCTTCAAAAGACATGCCATGTGGTACATATCCATTTAGCGGATCATGCGCGCTGGTTTGGTCTGTAACAAGATCAGGTATAATCCCTTTTTTGTAGATCGCCGGGAACATATCTGCACAATTACCAACCAATCCAATTGACACTGCCTCTTTCTTGTTTTGAAACTGTTTCGCTAATTCTAACGCCTCATCCAATCTTCGACCAGATAATCACAATATCCTTCTTTTATTTTCCTTTCAATTCGTTTTTTCTCTACTTCCACTACAAGCGTAACAGCGCCTGCCATCTTACCAGCTAAAGGTTGAGCGCCGCTCATTCCTCCCATTCCGCCGGTTAATATCAGTTTTCCTGCCAAGTCTGCTGTACCAAATGCCTTCTTTCCTGCCTCTACAAAACTCAAATAAGTCCCTTGTAAAATACCTTGTGCTCCGATATAAATCCAGCTTCCAGCAGTCATTTGCCCAAACATCATTAAACCTTCACTTTCCAGCTTGTAAAAATGTTCCCAATTAGCCCAAGCTGGTACGATATTGGAATTAGCAATTAGTACCCTTGGCGAATGCGCGTGTGTACGAAATACAGCTACAGGTTTTCCAGATTGAACAATAAGTGTTTCATCATTCTCCAATTCCTTTAATGTTTCAATAATTTTATGGAACGATTCCCAATTTCTCGCAGCCTTTCCGATACCTCCGTAAACGACTAATTCCTCAGGATTCTCGGCCACCTCCGGATCCAAATTATTCATTAGCATTCGCATAGCAGCTTCTTGCTGCCAACCTTTACAAGTTAGCTTTGTTCCTGTTGGCGCTTTCATTGTTTCGCTTGTTTTCATTGAAATTTCCTCCTTTATGGTAAAAAAACAATTAACCCATTTAAATCATTTCTAAATGTATACATTATGTCTTAAAAAATATCCTTTGTTGTTATTATTATAATTTTTCTGATAAATTAAATGAAGAGATGTTTCTACAAATTTTAGTACGTTTATTTGTTTTAGAGATTAATGCTATGTATAAAATAGGATTTTTTTATGATATACAAGAAATTTCTTGTATATAGAGGGGGATTTGAAATGGACATGCTAATTATAGATAGAGATAGCACAGAACGTTTAGGTATTGAATGGTTTATAAAGTCCAATCAATTACCTATTAAACAGGTTTACCATGCAGAAACAATACAGCAAGCAAACGTGATGTTAACAAAAAAACAACCTGATCTCGTTGTAATTGAATTGGAAATGCTTAGTAGGGATAAAATGAAGGCTTTCACCAGAAACATATTTCGCTTCTCAAAAACAATAATTTCAGTAACCGCAGAGCCACTATTTGAACGTGCCCTCCAATCTATTGAATTACAAAGCTCTTCTTTGCTGGTTAAGCCATTTAATTTAAATTTATTAAAAAAGGCACTTATCGAAGCAACTAAGATAGACCATAGACAGTTACCTGATAGTATGCGAATATCCAGAAATCAAGAGATTTATCATTCTTTATTCATAAAAACAGCGTTGATTGATCCTATAAAGCCATTTTTCTTACTTTTTCAACCTGAGGTAAATGAGTTAAACAATAATCTGCATCAGTGGTTATTGGAGATTAAGTTACCATTTGAGAAAGAAATATACCCATTGAGTAGTATGGTTGTCTGTCTTGCATATCCACATGAGACGGACGGTTTAGAGTTTATTAAGTTGGAAGCGTATAAAATGCTTGATTGGTGGGAAGAAAGTTTTCATTCCAATATTAACATTGCTATACATGACAGCCATATAAATAATGATAATTTGCAGCAAGCATATATAACAGCAAAAAATGCACTTAATATGAAGTTTTATAAAGGATTTAAACAACTTTTTCACACAAGTGATTTGCCTGTCTTTCAATCAATTGACCCTTTTCTTACAACCTCTGAACAGCGATTCTGGATGGAAAGTCTAGAGAAAGGGGATATCGAGAAGATAAAAGAATACTTATATCAATCCTTCAATAAATCATATGAAAACTACCCTGATCCGAAATTAGTCAGAATTCAATTAACCAGTATTCTAGCTCAAATTCGACGTTTTATAAAAAATTATAAATTGACTAAAACGGTTGAAATAGAAACAGAATATCATCGTATGTTTGATATTATCCTAAACAGCCCTATCCTTTATTCCATTGTTCAGGAGCTTATTTTATTTTGTATTAAAGTAATTAATAATTCTAGAATACAAAAGGAGAAAAGAGATTTCAGCTATTTGGAAAGATCTTTGTTTTATATCGAAAATAACTTTAGTGATCCCGATTTATGTCTGGAAGATCTGGCCGATTACTTGGAAATCAGTCCGAATTACTTAAGCTATTTACTTTCTTCTGCACGTCACCCTTTCAAAAAAATGGTAAATGAAATGCGTGTGAATGAGGCTACGAGGCTACTAATTGAAACAGATGAGCCAATTCAAAGAATTAGCAGTATAGCAGGCTTTAAAGATCCCAATTATTTTTCTCGTATCTTTAAAAAGTACATGAATAGTACACCAAATGAATATAGAAAACAAAAATGAAATCATTTTCAGCAACTTATAGCTTAATCCGCAGACTAATGGTCGAGAAAAATACTCCCATAAAAGGAAAACCAAAGCTCTATTTAGGTTAAATACCCTTTTTTACGACAAAAGTTCTATCTACATGATAGTCCTATTGTGGAACATTGTATAATTAGCTAACTTCGCCTTTCCGTTACACTGTCTTTGCCGCATAAGATATGTTAAGGATTCTGCTGGATAAGAAAGGAAGTGATTATAATAAACAAGGATAAAAACCAGCGTACGGAAACTGAGGCAGAATTAAAAGAATTGAGGAAAAGGCTTAGCAACTTGGAGAAAGATAATGACGCTACTTCTGAAAAAAACATGTACTTGATATTCGATCAACTGATTAAGGATAAACAATTAGTTACAAAGTCAGAGCTTAACCGCTATGAACAAAAAATGCACGCATTATTGCAAGAAAGCCAGTTAAAGTTACTCAAGTGGATAGTAGGTACCGGTATTAGTACTATTGGAGCAATCACAGCGATTATCGGTCTTTTCTATTAAATAGGGTCCGTTATAAACATAGCAGCTATATTCCTCTTCCACACATCAACAGCAGAATCCTCCTTTCCTTCTATCATAGCTTTTATTTGTACAAATGAATATGATGCCTTAAAACGATTCCATTCTCTCGGTAAAATGTGTGTTTTACAGGTTAACTAATTGGAGAGTACCACTTCTCATCTAGACTTTGAATACCAGATTGCTTTAGGCGCATTCATTTTATCATTATAGTTCTATTGATATACTAGAGGAGAAACAAATGCAAAGGAGAGAGAAATACATGAATACATCACTTATAAAACAGTTTACATTCACAAGAGATTCATTAATTAAGGAGATTAATAAGATTAACCCAGAAATTGTTGATGTACAGCTCGACGGATATAACAATACCATTCACTGGCAAATTGGCCATATCCTCACAGTAGCTGAGCAATTTTTATTTGCTTTTCCAAAAAAGACACAGTATTTGCCGGAAAAATACGTAGAATTATTTGGTAACGGAACAAAACCAGCCGACTGGCAAGGAGAAGTTCCGTCTGTAGATAAGCTTACAAATGAGCTACAGGAACAGCTCAAGCGTGTCATGGAAATCCCCGAAGAACAACTTAATGTAGAATTGGAAAAACCATTCTTAGGTCAGGAAACATTTGGCGGATTAACAACACTAGCTACTTACCATGAAGCACAGCATACAGGGCAAATCCATGCATTACGTCTGATTACTGAGCAAACAAAATAAATTTAGATAAGGAGAAAGAGGATCAGCTCAAGTTTGTGGCTGCTCCTCTTTTTTTGTAAGAAAATAATATAGTAGATATGTGAAAGGATTTTCCTCTCGTTTAGATGGGATGGTGCCTGCTATTTAGATGCAAAACGTAGTAAGAGTAGAGTATACAATTTTAATATAAATCCCTTTAGAAGTGGTATTCTATAAAGATAGAGTTAGATGGTTGATCGTTCAATAGTATGCTTTTAAGGAGTAACGTTTATGAATAAAAAAATTAGCATGGTGCTTGAATCCCTTGAATATAAGCATCAAATAAAAATAATTTACGCATGTGAGGCTGGAAGCAGAGCATGGGGACTTGCCAATGAAAGAAGTGATTATGACATTCGTTTTCTTTATGTGTACCCAACAACCACCTATTTACGTATTGATCCAGTGGGTACTAAGGAATTTCCAGAGGTAATAGAAAAGCCCATAAGCGATTCTTGGGATATAAGTGGCTGGGAACTCACCAAAGCTTTGCGCTTATTCAGAAAATCCAATCCGTCTTTACTCGAGTGGATCCATTCACCTATTGTTTATAAAAACGATAATTTTCTTATAAAGAAAATGAAAGACATCCTCCCATGCGTTTTTAATCCAAAAGCTTGTATCATGCACTATACGAATATGGCAAAAGCCAATTTACACAGATACGAAAAGAATATGAATCCTCAACCAAAGGACACACTTAACATAATTAAACCAATTATTGCAGCAAAATGGATCAATAAACATCATGAATTCCATCCACTTCATTTTTCAAAAATGATAGATGACTTTTATTCAGGAGAAATTAAGAAATCCTACTTACAATTAGCTAAAGAAAAAAGGCTAAATCTGCAACTCGGAACAGAGGAAAGTAAGCTAATAAAACATGCAATAACAGAGCTTGCTGTTCTGCAAGCTGCTGCGAAGAAAATCCATCCCATGAAAATAGAAGAAACAAGGAGGTTGGACGAATTATTTCGAAACATGTTAGATAGAATTTGGGGTTAAAGCTAACTATTTTCCAGCTATCTTCTAATACCCAACACATTTACGGATATGTTATAATTTATCTATATTAATCAGACAGGAGGTGAATACAGATTGTTCGAATTAATAAATGATTTGTTCTTGGATGCTTCGCCTATTTATATGTATGTAAGTATTTTTGTAACTGTCTTCAGCACATATCAGCTACTTCATTCAAATACAAGGTATTGGCGAGTAGACAATAATGTCTATACACTTCAATTGCATGCCAAGGAAGCAATTATTTTGCCAGCACAGAAGATAAATCTAACAACAGAAGAAGATAAGAACTGGATCTATCGAAAGTATGTCCGTTGTGCCCATCAGGATGATGAATCAGAACCGGCTTCCCCTCGTAGTTTTAAACCTAGACAACAATTACGAGGAGGATTTTTGTGGGACAATCTGTATTCACATTTATAAATAGACATAAGAAATTAATGCTTTTATCTTTACTTGTTTTAACTCTAAGCGGCTGCTCTGCTGCTACAAATGAGCCACTGAACCCGGATCAATTGAACGGTATAGAGTATTTAATTTATCCATTCACACTGCTAATTAAATCCATTGCGAATGTTTTTAATGACAATTATGGTATTTCCATTATCCTAATAACATTAATTATTCGATTGCTGCTGTTACCTTTTATGGTAAAACAAATGAAATCAAGCATGGACATGAAAGAAAAAATGGACCAAATGAAGCCTGACTTAGATGCATTAAAGGAGAAATATAAAGATAAAAAAGACCAAGAGTCCATGCAAGCACAGCAAAAAGAGATGATGGAGTTATATCAAAAACATGGCACCAATCCTTTTGCTATGTTCGGAGGCTGCTTGCCATTATTAATTCAAATGCCAATATTACTTGGATTTTATTACGCTATTCGCAGAACGCCTGAAATTGCTACACATGACTTTTTATGGTTCAGTTTGGGCCAAACAGATATTGCCTTGACGTTGATTGCTGTTGTCATTTACTACTTCCAATTTAAGGTTTCTCAAATGGGAATGGATGAAAAACAGAAAAAGCAAATGGCTTTTATGGGGCTTCTATCGCCGATCATGATTGGCGTTATCTCTATAAGCTCACCAGCTGCCCTTCCGTTATATTGGGCAACTGGCGGATTATTTTTAATGCTGCAAACATGGCTTACGAAGAAAATATTATATGCAAAAAAAGAAATTTCATCATAAACTCGTTGTTTCTCTCTAAAAAAGACTGTCAGGAATTAAATTTCCTGGCAGCCTTTTTACTTTAGCTCAGTTAACATTTCTTTGTTCATAGAAGAAGCACATGTGTCTATCTTGAGACAATTCTATTGGACAGTTCTCTTGACTTCTAGGCGGCTTTTGTCCATTAGAGCTC
>NZ_BAZS01000054.1 GCF_001310895.1 Virgibacillus halodenitrificans JCM 12304
AACCCCCTAGTCTTCCATAGACTAGGGGGATATTTTATCTTAAGAAGCGGCTGATTAATCCAAGTAGCACAAGTACGCCAAAGATAATCCAAAAGATATTTTTCTTAAGCTGTGCAGGCATTCGGCGTTTCTTCCAGCGGTTTGGGTCAAATTTGATGGAGGTATCATTTGGGTCATAATCGCGCCTGTTCCGCCAAGGTGAATATGCTCTTGCTTTTGTGAGGACCAGAGGAGCGATGGCAAAACCACCAATAAACCCAAAAATATGTGCATAAATATTTATATTTGACCGTACGAATGTCATAACAAGTCCAATCACAAAGATGGTAACTACAATTTGGGAATTCGCCTGATCGATTAAATGCTTGCGAAATACTACCATAAAAATATAAATACCAAACAGTCCAAATATTGCTCCTGAAGCTCCTACATGTGTATACCAAAAGGAATCAGGACCTAAAAGGTATGTTCCTAAATCGCCAATAAATCCAGCTCCAACATATGCAAGAACAAATTTTGTCTTACCTAGCATTTGTTCCAAGGCTGGGCCAAATAGTACTAGGGAAAAGGAGTTAAATAAAGCATGCATTAGACCGGCATGGAGAAATATGGGTGTTATTAAACGCCACCATTCCCCTTGGTTGATCAAATAATTGCTTCCAGCACCCCACTGATAGAGGGATTCCCCTATAGGAAGCTGGAGAAAGTCTATTATAAACCATAAAGCTAAATGAAGAAATACCAACACCGAAACGACCGGATAATAGCTCATAAATTCTTTTATACTTCTCTCATTACGTAGAAACATGATTACCCCCGAATAAAAGTTATTTTTACATCCATTAAAATGGGTATTAGTATTATAGTAAGAAATATTGTATCATATGACCAATCATAGCGTACTAAAATACATTGTGAAATGGCAATTGTTTTATGGTACTTGTGCAAAGAGGTGATTTTTTGATAGAAGGTATAGGTATTGATTTAGTTGAAATAGAGCGCATTAGAGATAGTTTCCGCAGAAATGAGAGGTTCGCCCAACGGATTTTGACGGAGAAAGAACAACTTTATTTTTACAAACTTCCCACGGAGAAAAGGAAAATGGAATATCTTGCAGGGAGATTTGCTGGAAAAGAAGCATTTGCGAAAGCAACAGGGACAGGTATAGGTAAGTTAAGTTTTAAGGACATAGAAATCACTCATGGTGATAATGGGGGTCCAAAAATGAAGGTGAAAGGATATCATATGAAGAAAATTTTTATATCCATCTCACATAGTGAAGCCTATGCAACAGCCCAAGTTATCATTGAAGCAGAATAAGGTCATGCATATTTAATTAGTTTGTCTCATATATTTTAGTGCGGGCAGGAGGGAACAAAGTGTATATTGTCACCGCGAACGAAATGTACGATATAGATGAATTGTCAATAAAAGAAATGAACATGGAAGGTAAGCTTTTAATGGAAAATGCCGGACGAGCTATTGCTCAGGAAGTGGAAGGCTTAACCAGCTCTAAAGGAACCATCTGTATTCTTGTAGGTCCTGGCAGCAATGGGGGAGATGGCTTTGTTATTGGCCGTACATTATTGAATAAGTCATATTCTGTTCAAGTTGTACAAGTTGTGCCAAATGACAAGATTATTGGGGATGCTCTCTATCACAAGAATCTTTACATTAATTGTGGTGGTGAGGTTACCTTAATGAAAGAGACAGAGAACATTTCAACATATTTAAATGATGCTGAAATAGTTATTGATGCAATATTGGGAATAGGGGTAAAAGGAATGCTTCGAGAGCCGATGGCAAACCTCGTATCTATTCTAAATGAAAAAGCATCCTGTGTTGTTTCTGTTGATATACCATCGGGTTTGCCTGCTGATGAAGGGATCCATGATTTTGCAGCTGTACAAGCAGATTACACTTTCACCGTGGGCGCACCGAAAATGAGTGCGTTTTTGCAACATACGGCAGCTTATTATGGAGCATGGACCAATTTAGACATTGGATTGCCACTGAAGGCCTTTAAAGCAAGTGACAGAGAGGTGTGGGATGAAGTCCAATTTCTGAAAACAATGCCGTCACGTCAGTTAAATGACCACAAGGGTGATCATGGTAGAGGGCTAGTCATTGGAGGAAGTTCTGAAATGCCGGGAGCATTTGCAATGACATTGCAAGCAGCATTACGTACGGGGGCCGGGCTTATTACAGGTGCAACTTCAGAAAAAGTGAGAAGTGCGATTGCTGGTCAAAACCTTGAAGCGACATATCAAATTTTACCGGAAGTCAATGGAGCTTTAACGAATAAAAAGTCTATTGACTTGGATGCGTATGATGCTGTAGCGATTGGCATAGGAATGGGGAGAGATCCTGAGACGGAACTACTTGTCAAAACCATTCTGCACCAAGCAGAGTGTCCAATAATAATTGACGGAGATGGTCTTTTTCATATCAAGGATGACTTATCCGCTCTTCAAGGTAAGCAAGAGCCTGTTATTATAACACCACATCCTGGGGAAATGGCGATGCTTATGGGATTGTCTGTAAAGGAGTTAATGCATAAACCATTTTATTATTCCAGAAATTTTGCTATGGAGCATGGAGTTTATGTCATCCTAAAAGGCACTCATACCATTATATCCTCTCCTGAAGCAGACAAGCCGTAAATACTACAGGTAACCCTGGACTAGCAAAGGGAGGTAGTGGAGATGTGCTCACTGGGATGGTCTTAGCCATAGTCATGCAAGGTCAATCCATTTTTGAAGGGCTTTGTAATGGGTGCTACCTCCATGGTAAGTCGGCTGACTTAGCAGTAAGTACAAACCATACTGTTCATGATTTACTTGCTACAGATGTAATTACAGGCATCCCTAAAGTTTTTAAGAGCTTACTTAATAACTAACGATTCACAGTAAATTCATCTTACGTGCTTTCTAATCGCGTGATAAACGTTCCCTTTGTTTTTACTTGAGACAAGGGAGACATGACTATGAAAAGACATTTAAGTGTTTTGATTTTGCTTGTTGTAACCATTTTGTTGACAGCGTGCGGAGAGAAATCCCAGGAAGATGTACTAAGTAAATTAGAGGATACAATGGAAAAGATGAACGGTTATAAAGCAGAAGCAACAATGAACATGAATACGGGGCAGGAAGAGCAAAACTTTAACATTGGTATTTGGCATAAAAAAAGTGACATGTATCGAGTTGCATTAAAAAATGACCAGGACGAAAAGGGCAACCAAATTATTCTGAAGAATAAAGATGGTGTGTTTGTGCTTACCCCAGCCCTTGATAAAAGCTTTAAATTTCAATCCGAGTGGCCGGATAATAGCAGTCAGCCATATCTATATCAATCGTTAGTAAAGGATATTAAAGAGGATAAGGAAGCAGATTTTGAATCTACTGAATCAGCGTATATTTTCAAAACAAAGACTAATTACCAAAGCAATAACAATTTGCCATACCAGGAAATTCATTTTGACAAAAAAACGTACACCCCATTACTCGTTAAGGTGAAGGATAAAGATAAAAACACGTTGGTTGAAGTGAAGTTTACAACGTTTGATACGGAAGCCAAGTTTGCAGAGGATGACTTCTCTATGGACAAAAATATGGCTACAGGAGAATCTGAGACAACAGCATCCGCAGAAGTACAGGATGACACGCTTACAGTACTGTTTCCTTCCTATCTGGCAGGCGCGGAGTTAACGGAGAAAAAAGAAGTAGATCTTGAAAAGGGGAAGCGGGTTATACTGTCATTTTCAGGTGAAAAGAATTTTACTTTAGTGGAAGAAAAGTCAGAAGCGATTACTACTATGTCGGCACCAAAGGAAGTTTCAGGTGATATTGTCAATTTAGGAAATGCTGTAGGAGCACTATCAGAAAATACGATTGAGTGGACGTATGATGGTGTAGATTTTATTCTTGCAAGCGAAGAATTGACGAGAGAGGAATTAATTCAGGTAGCTCAATCGGTGCAAAATAAAGAAGTGAAGTAATATGGGTAAAAATAGCAAGCAGACTCTTATATGGAGAGGGGGGTCTGCTTTTTATTTGCCTAATAAACTACAAAAGGGAGAACCTTTGAATAATGTTTATTACTGGTTCTTGATAGAAATATTTTGAGATAGGAACACGTGCTGTTTTCTGCTAAAATTAATTTAGTTATTTACAGAAGGGAGCATGACCTATGTCGGACACCATATACAGAAATACCTGGGTAGAGGTAGATCTGGAAGCGATTGAATACAATCTTCAACAAATTAAAAAGCGTATTTCCAATAAGACGAAGATCATTGCAGTAGTGAAGGCCGATGGTTACGGACATGGGAGTGTGCAGGTTGCGAAGAGGGCAATTAAAGCGGGGGCTAGTGCATTGGCTGTTGCTCTATTTGAAGAGGCATTAACACTTAGGAAGGCAGAAATTACGGTCCCTATTTTAGTGCTGGGCTGGGTCCCTGCAAAAGCAGCACCGATAGCTGCTGTTAACAATATTACTTTAACTTTTTTTCAAAAAGAATGGCTACAGGAAGTAAGTACTTATCAATTAGAGGATAAGCTACATGTCCATATGAAATGGGATACAGGCATGGGGAGAATTGGTGTAAGGACAAAATCTGAACTGAAAGAACTCCTTTATGCATTAAATGAAAATCCCAGCATATATTTAACAGGAGTGTTCACACATTTTGCAACTGCTGATGAAGCTGATATGTCCTATTTCTATGAACAGAAAAGCCGTTTTGAAGAGATGCTGAAAACATTTACCGAGGTATGGGGGAAGCCGGTTGATGTTCACATTGGTAATAGTGCTAGTGCGATTCGTTTACCTGAAGAAATGTATGATTATATCCGTTTCGGAATCGCTATGTATGGATTATATCCATCTGGTACGGTAAAGTCTGAAAGAGACGTCGAATTAAAGCAAGCATTTTCCTTGCACAGCAGACTGGCTCACGTCAAGAAGATAGCTGCTGGAGAAACAGTTAGCTATGGCGCAACCTATAAAGCGGAAAAAGACGAATGGATTGGAACGATTCCAATTGGCTATGGAGACGGATGGATAAGGAAGCTACAAGGGGTAGATGTACTGGTTAATGGAAAAAGAATGCCTATTGTAGGGAGAATATGTATGGATCAAACCATGATTCGACTTGATGGGGAATATCCTATTGATACGAAGGTTACACTGATAGGTAAGCAAAATAGCGCAGAAATTGAGATGGACGAAATCGCCGCCCATGCAGAAACAATTAATTATGAGATTCCTTGTATAATCAATCAACGGGTTCCACGCTTGTATAAAAATGAATAGGTGCTAACCATGTTTTATTCCACAAATTTCAAATATTAAACGACAAAAACAGCTTTTTTTAGAAAAAACTTTCAATAACCCTTTGCAAACGACTGGATTCAATGCTATCATAAATAATGACTTTTAAATAGTTCGTTCAACAGTTGGCGGAGGTGTATGGTTTTGTCAGAGAGCTTACAGGAGATCTTAGTGAAAATACCAAAAAACCTATTGAATGAGGTGGATGGATTAATGAGATATGAAAATAGTGACTTAAGTGATTTCATTTGTCAGGCTACAAGAAGCTACTTGCAGCATAAAAAAGACGAACATATCCAACAATTCCGTGAGACAATGCAAAAAGGCTATGAAGAAATGGGTCGCATTAATCTAACAATTGCTTCGGAAGCTTTTCAAGCTGAAGAGGAGGCTGAAAACACCTTAGAGCGCTCTGTGATCGGGGTGTAACAATTTGATCGTTCAAAGAGGTGAAGTATATTTCGCCGACTTATCCCCTGTGGTTGGATCGGAGCAGGGAGGCGTGCGCCCGGTATTGATCCTTCAAAATGATATAGGTAATCGGTTTAGCCCGACCGTTATTGTGGCAGCTATTACTGCGCAAATTCAAAAGGCTAAGTTACCTACTCATGTTGAAATTAATGCAAAACGCTACGGATTCGACCGGAATTCTGTTATTCTGCTGGAACAAATCCGTACATTGGATAAACAGAGATTAACAGATAAAATAACTAAACTTGATGCTGAAATGATGAATAAAATAAATCAGGCTCTGGAAATTAGTCTGGGGCTGAAAGATATGTATGATCATTAAAAGTGCTATTGCTGTAAGCAATAGCACTTTTAATGGTTAATCAGAAAATTATAAGACTTTGACTAAAATTATTTTATTTGTCATCTCCATACGGCAGCCTGTTAGGATGCACAATTTTACTCTGGCAGATAAGCGTTGCTACTGAAGAGAGTGTAGTTATTTTCATTTTTAATTCAGCTAACCAGGAGTTGCTATTTTTCATAAAAAGGTATAGAGTGGGATTTTTTTAAAAAAATATCCTTTTATGGTACAATTAAAACCATATAAAACTACCGATTCGTGCACTTGTGCTTTATACAATAAAACAGTTGGCGAATTTAGTCGTAATAACGACAGTAGACTCGATTATGGGGGGAAGAGAATGAGCCAGGATTTTAAAAAGATAGTCATTGAAAACAGTGACTCAATTGTACAAATGTGGATGTCAGAAATTAACTCACTTAAACAGGACAACTATACAGCGAATATTTCAGACGAATTATTCGAAAGTACAAATAGAGAGTTTGTTAATGTCATCTTTACAAGTATTAAAAACCAAGGATCAGTAAAAGTCGTAGAGGATTTTTCTGAAAAAATTATAAATCTAGGCTGGCCGCTAAGTTATATCACCGATGGACTCCAGGTTTTTAGAAGAGTTTCCGTTGATTATATTCTAGGTCAGTCTGTAAAAGTAGATTCCGCACATATCTCAGACGTAATGAAAAGTGTAGATGTTTGGGTGGAACCACTTATCAGACAGCTTGTAAATGAGTACTCAGGTAGCTGGGAGCATATTGTATCCCTCCAACGAGTTGCTTTGCAAGAGTTATCAGCCCCGCTCATCCCTGTCATGGATCGAATTACTGTTATGCCTTTGATAGGAACTATAGATACAGAACGTGCGAAACTAATTATGGAAAACCTGCTCGAAGGTGTAATTAAACATAATTCTGAAGTAGTATTGATTGATATCACAGGTGTACCTGTGGTAGATACGATGGTTGCCCATCATATTATACAGGCCGCTGAGGCGGTAAGACTCATCGGTTCTACCTGTATCTTAGTTGGTATTCGCCCTGAAATAGCACAAACAATTGTAAATCTAGGTATTGACTTAGGTAAATTTCCAACAAAAAGCTCTCTAAGAAAAGGATTTACTAGAGCTTTGGAAATTACAAACCGAAAAGTTATTGACCTTGAAGACAATGAAGAAAGTATTGAAAAAATGATCGAGTCTTTACGAGGAGAGTGATCTGAATGCGAATACCAATTTTAAAGCTTCATAATTATCTCTTGATTTCCATACAAACCGAGATTGATGATAATACAGCAATACAATTTCAAGAGGATCTATTAAATAAAATTCATCAAAGTGGTTCATCAGGAGTTGTCATTGACCTAACATCCGTAGACATAATTGACTCATTCATTGCAAAAGTTCTAGGGGATGTTGTTACAATGTCAGATTTAATGGGGGCGAAAGTAGTATTGACTGGTATTCAACCTGCAGTGGCCATGACCTTAATAGATTTGGGTATTCATCTAAAGAATGTCCCAACTGCGCTTGACTTAGAGCAAGGTCTAATTAAACTGTACCAGGAATTGGGGGAATGATTATGACCCCACAATCTTGTGTAACAATTCAAAAAGAGTGGGATATTGTTGGAGCAAGGCAATTAGGGCGAGATATTGCCAAGAAAATGGGTTTTGGTACGGTTGACCAGGCTCGAATAGCAACAGCGATATCGGAATTAGCTCGTAATATTTATTTATACACTGAAAACGGCCAAATTTGTTTTGAAGTAGTTGAAAATATGAACCGAAAAGGTTTAGTAATACTATCAACAGACAACGGACCAGGGATTGACGATATTGGCCGGGTAATGGAAGATGGCTACTCCACTTCAGGCGGTTTAGGAGCAGGACTTCCAGGTGTCAAAAGGCTAATGGATGAATTTGATGTTCAATCTGAGGTAGGAGTAGGCACGAAAATTAAAGCAATTAAGTGGGCCAGATAACTTCTTTTCGGCCTGCGTTTAAAAAAGTGTGCACACCCTCTTAAAAGGTTGTGCACATCTTTGTATAGGACAGGAATTTGATGAGGATAAGGGTGGGAGATTTAGGATGGATGACGTAATAAAATTAGATGCTGCAAATTATAAAGATTTATTAAAACATTACATTGACACACAAGACGAGAAATCTCTGTACGGAGTTGAACAGGTCAGTAAGTCCTTTATTAAAAACCATATACTTCCTGAGGAAATTGTGAACTTGCATATTCAAGCACTTGCTGAACTATATCCAGAGATGTCAGAGAAATTCCAACACTCCATGGATTTTTTACTGGAAGCCATGATATCCTACGGGCTTGCACATCAAGAATTCCAAATGCTAAGAGAAAAACAATATGAAATTAAGTCTGAGATCTCGGTTGCTGCAAGTATGCAAAATACATTATTGGGGACGACGAAGCCTGAAATTGAAGGGTTAGATATAGGTATTGTTAGTGTTCCTGCCCATCAGATGAATGGAGATTATCATCATTTTGTGAAGGGAAAGGACGGTTCATTAGGAATAGCAATAGCAGATGTTATCGGAAAAGGGATCCCGGCTGCTTTATGTATGTCCATGATTAAATACGCAATGGATAGTTATCCTGAAGATTCTATGGAGCCAAAATCTATTCTTAAAAATTTAAATCGGGTAGTAGAGAGAAACGTGGATGCAAGCATGTTTATTACCATGCTTTATGCTCAGTATCTTCCATGTGAACATAAGCTCCACTATGCTTCAGCAGGGCATGAGCCAGGTTTTTATTATGATGCAGAAAAAGGCACGTTTACTGAAATTGAAACAAAAGGTCTCGTGCTTGGCGTTTCATCAGATGCTGAGTATGAGCAGTATGAGCTGAAGGTGAATAAAGGAGATATGGTTATCCTTTTAACAGATGGGGTTACGGAATGTAGAGATGGGGATCGGTTTATTGAAAGCGAAGAAATTCTTGAAGTAATAAAATCCTATGAAGATTTACCCGCTCAAGAGATGGTCAACAAGGTGTACAAGCATTTTGAGAGGCTACAGGATTTTGAATTAAGAGATGACTTCACCCTGTTAATTTTGCGCAGAGAGGTTTAGCATTATACTAAATTGGGTACAAGGTTAAAGGATAGTAGAGAATTTATAACAATATATAAAAATGTTACTACTACATATATTGTGTCTATTTAGGAGGATATAAAATATGAATTTATCAGTTGATATAACCAATGAATCAGAAAAATCGATTGTAAACCTTTCAGGTGAAATTGATGCATATACAGCCCCCCAGTTAAAAGATGCCGTTTTACCATTAACGAAGACACCAGAGCATACAGTGGAAATTGATTTGGAAAATGTGAATTATATGGATAGTACGGGACTTGGTGTATTTATAAGTGCCTTAAAGTCAACGAAAGAGCATGGTAGCAAAATGAAGCTAGTTAACATTCAGGATCGGGTTTTGCGTTTATTCAAAATTACAGGTCTAGATGAGATTATGGACATAAATTCAGCGATTCGGGGTGGAAGTGAATAATGGAAAAATTTGATTTTGTAGAAATGAAGGTGCCTGCAAAAGCGGAATATGTTGGGGTTATACGGCTAAGCATTTCAGGAATTGCCAATCGAATGGGTTTTTCTTATGAAGATATTGAAGATTTGAAGGTTGCTATTTCTGAGGCCATTACGAATACGGTAACTCATGCTTATAACGAAAAGGATGAGGGAGAAGTAACAATCGGATTTGGAATTTATGAAGACCGCTTGGAAATTATGGTTGCTGATCATGGCGGAAGCTTCGATTTGAATAAAATTAAAGATGATATCGGACCATATAAAAATACAGAATCTGTAGAGAGTTTGCGAGAAGGTGGGTTTGGCTTATTCCTTATCAATGCTCTAATGGATAAAGTAGAAATCAGCAACAATTATGGGGTTATAGTTTTAATGACCAAGTATCTTAGTGAAGCAGAGGTGGGCTTTGATGACGACCAAATCTCAACCACACAATAGCGGAAGAGATGAGGTTTACCAATGGATTGAGTACTTGCAAGATGAGCCAACCGATGAAGTGGTGCAAGAAAAGATTGTGCTAACATACAAGGATCTTGTAGAGTCCATTGCTAGAAAATACTCCAAAAATAGTGCCATTCACGAGGATCTTGTACAGGTAGGTATGATTGGATTATTAGCAGCAGTGAGAAGGTATGATGCATCATTTGGTAAATCCTTTGAATCTTTTGCTATTCCGACAATAATAGGAGAGATAAAGCGATTCATAAGAGATAAAACATGGAGTGTGCATGTTCCCAGAAGAATCAAAGAACTTGGTCCAAAAATTAAAAAAGCGGTAGATGAATTAACAACTGCTAACCAAATATCCCCATCAATTAAAGAAATTGCGGATTATTTGGAAGTCACTGAAGAAGATGTTCTGGAAACAATGGAAATGGGTAAAAGCTATAAGGCTTTATCTGTGGATCGAAAGATTGAAGCAGATTCCGATGGTAGTACTGTTGCCATTCTGGATTTGGTAGGAAATGATGAAAGTGGATATAATAATGTGGACCAAAAAATGATGCTGGAGAAAATTTTACCTATCTTATCAGAAAGGGAACAGCAGATTTTGCAGTGTACTTATTTTGAGAATATGAGCCAGAAAGAAACTGGTGAATTATTAGGGATTTCTCAAATGCACGTCTCCAGGCTACAGCGCCGTTCTCTACATAAATTGAGGGAAGCCATACAAGCTGAAAGCACGGAGGTATTTGATTGAGTTATAATAGAGTAGATGTATCTGTGTTCCAAAAGGCAAAAAAAGGTAATTACTACTGTGGAGACAGTTACTTTTATACGGAAACAGAAAATGAGTTCGTCTGCGCTATTGCAGACGGTTTGGGAAGCGGTGAATTTGCTAAGGAATCCTCTCAAATCGTTATTGATATAATAAAAAGTAATATCCACTCTTCCATTGAACACCTTATAAAGAAATGTAATCAGCAACTAACCGGAAAACGAGGGGTGGTCGTTGGTATCTTAAAGCTCGACTTTAAGACAAAAACGTATTCCTTTTCTTCAATTGGAAACATAGGGGTAATGACCATCCCCAAGGGTAAAAAGAAAGTTCGCAATATACCTAATGCTGGCTATTTAGCTGGGTATCACCGTCCTTTTAAAGTGGTTCAGGAAAAACTGGAGCCTGAAACGAATTTTATTATGTTCTCTGATGGGATCTCAGATAAAGATCTTTCGCAGAAATTTTTACTGAATACAGATGTGGAAATGATCACAAATGTTTTTGAGTATACAAGCGAGGAAGTCAGAGAAGATGATACAACGTTAATTGCAATTAGATATAAGTAAAAAATTTAAAAGGCTGACAGTGTCGGTCTTTTTTTGTTTTCTCAGGCGGACGCTTTCACACCTTAGTGTTTGTTAAGTCAGCACTTGTTATCAACTAAATTGGATTATGTACCATATCTAAGACTTTGGGGGGTTCGTTTCTAATGGAGTCTTCTCTTTTTAAGTGATAAAATAATGGTATAGAAAAAGGAGGAAGACATGTGGATAATGAGTTAAACATGCAGTTGATGCAATGGGTTTCTAAAGAGACCAAGGTTAATACCTCAATTGTACATAAAGTTATCGATTTACTGGATGAAGGAAATACGGTACCATTTATAGCACGTTACAGAAAAGAAATTACAGGTGGGCTTGACGAAGTTCAAATTAAATCTGTACAAGATAAATGGACATATGCGGTAAATCTCTCAGATAGAAAACAAGAAGTAATAAGAATTATTGATGAACAAGGTAAGCTTACGGAAGAACTTGAGAAAGAGATTAATGAGGCTACTCAATTGCAAAGGGTAGAGGATCTGTATCGTCCGTATAAACAAAAACGGAGGACAAAGGCTACCATTGCCAAAGAAAAAGGCCTAGAACCCCTGGCACAACAAGTTTGGGATCAGCAACTGGTCGATTTGACTACCGAAGCCGAGAATTTCATATCAGAGGAGCATGAACTTCAGTCCATGGAAGATGTGTTAGCAGGCGTAAACGATATAATTGCCGAATGGATTTCTGATGACCCGGAATACCGTGAGTATATTAGAGAAGAAACCTTTAAGCGTGGTAGTATCAATTCGGAATTAAAAGCTGCTGAAAAAGATGAAAAAAGTGTATACGAAATGTATTATGAATTTAATGAAGCAATTCGTTCAATGGTATCTCATCGCATCTTGGCATTGAATCGTGGAGAAAAAGAAGAAGTGCTGCAGGTTACAATAGAACCACCTGCTGAAAAAATCCATGACTATCTTGTTAAAAAAGTAATTAAACGGGATGCGAATGAGCAGATTGTTGCATTGTTAAAAGAAGCAATCAATGATAGTTACAAAAGATTAATTCAGCCATCGGTAGAGAGAGAAATACGGAGTGGGTTAACTGAAAAAGCAGAACAACAGGCAATAGAAGTATTCTCCAAAAATCTTAATAATTTATTATTACAACCTCCATTGAAAGGAAAAACCATCTTAGGGGTCGATCCTGCATTTCGAACCGGTTGTAAGCTGGCGATAGTAGATGAGACAGGGAAAGTACTTGATGTTGGTGTTATGTACCCAACAGCTCCAAAGCATGATATAGCTGGCGCCGAAAAGATAGCGATGGGATTGATAAGAAAGCATCAGGTTGAACTGATAGCAATTGGAAATGGTACTGCTTCAAGAGAAACTGAACAATTTATTTCAGATGTTATAAGTAATAATAAACTAGAAATTCCCTACATTATTGTTAATGAAGCGGGAGCAAGTGTTTATTCAGCTTCTAAACTAGCACGGGAGGAATTTCCGGATTTACAGGTAGAAGAAAGAAGTGCGGCCTCAATTGCGCGAAGAGTTCAAGATCCACTAGCTGAACTAGTTAAAATTGACCCAAAATCAATTGGTGTAGGACAATATCAGCATGATGTCGGGCAAAAAGCGTTAAATGAGTCTTTAACCTTTGTGGTTGAAACTGCGGTTAACCAGGTTGGAGTAAATGTTAATACTGCTTCTTCCTCTCTATTGCAATATGTATCTGGCTTGAGTAAGGCCGTCGCTAATAATATTGTAAAACAGCGGAACGAAGAAGGGAAGTTTACTAATCGAAAGCAGTTAAAAAAGATCCCTCGTTTAGGTGCCAAAACTTATGAGCAAGGAATTGGATTTTTGCGTATTATTGATGGAGATCACCCATTGGATCGTACGCCAATTCACCCGGAAAGTTATAAGCAAACTGAACAACTGTTAAAATTACTTGATTGTGAGTTAAATGATATTGGTTCTGAAAAGTTAAGAGAAAAAGTAAAAACAGTAGATAAAAAGAAACTTGCAAAAGAATTGGAAATAGGAGAACCAACCTTATTGGATATTATCGGAGCTCTCGGTCGACCAGAGCGTGACCCCCGTGATGATTTTCCGCAGCCTCTTCTAAAGCAAAATGTTCTGAGCTTGGAAGATTTAAAGCCAGGTATGGAAATGCAAGGAACAGTAAGAAATGTAGTGGATTTTGGTGTGTTTGTTGATATTGGAGTTAAACAGGATGGGCTTGTGCATATCTCCAAGATGTCTAACTCCTTTGTGAAACACCCTATGGATATAGCGTCAGTTGGTGATGTAGTGACTGTATGGGTAGAACAAATTGATGCAAATAAAGGTAGAATAGCTCTATCAATGATTAAAAACGAAAAGTAAAAGAAAGAGGATGTTCTACGTTAAGAACATCCTCTTTCTTTTTACAAATTATTCTTTTTCACTTGCAGCTTCTACTTCACTTAGGGAAATTCCTAAAGCATTAGCTACGCCTTCGCCATAAGCAGGGTCTGCTTTATAACAATGATTAATATGACGTAGTTTGATGTGTTTATCTACTCCGCGCATGTTACGGGCGGTGTTTTCGAACAATAGTTGTTTTTGTTCAGCGTCCATTAAATTGAATAGACGTCCTGGTTGCTCAAAGTAGTTGTCATCATCTTCTCGGAAGTCCCATCTGTCAGCATCTCCGTGTATTGCAAGGCTTGGTTCTTTGTATTCTGGTTGGTCTTTCCACTGACCATAACTGTTCGGAGCATAATGTAATTGGCTGCCTTTATTACCATCAACCCTCATTGCTCCATCTCGGTGGAAACTGTGGAATGGGCATTTAGGTTGGTTAACCGGGATTTGGTGGTGGTTCACACCAAGACGATAGCGCTGAGCATCACCGTATGAGAATAATCTGCCTTGTAGCATTTTGTCCGGAGAAAATCCTATACCAGGTACTACGTTAGCAGGCGTGAAAGCAGCCTGCTCTACTTCAGCAAAGTAGTTATCAGGATTACGGTTAAGCTCCCATTCTCCAACCTCAATTAAAGGAAAGTCCTTTTTATACCAAACTTTAGTAAGATCAAATGGATTGTATGGCATATTATTTGCCTGTTCTTCTGTCATTACTTGAATGTACATCTTCCATTTAGGGAAGTTTCCATTTTCTATGTTTTCATAAAGGTCACGTTGATGACTTTCACGGTCGGCGCCAACAAGGTCCTGTGCTTCCTGATCAGTTAGATTTTCAATCCCTTGTTGGGAACGCATGTGGAATTTCACCCATACTCGTTCATTTTTATCGTTAATCATACTGAAAGTGTGACTGCCAAAGCCATGCATTTGTCGGTAAGACTTAGGTATTCCTCTGTCACTCATTACAATCGTAACCTGATGAAGTGCTTCAGGAAGGTTCGTCCAGAAATCCCAGTTGTTGTTCGCGCTTCTCATATTTGTGCGGGGATCACGCTTAACAGCATGGTTTAAATCCGGGAATAGTAATGGGTCTCTAAAGAAGAATACAGGCGTATTGTTCCCAACGATGTCCCAGTTGCCTTCCTCGGTATAAAATCTCATAGAAAAACCACGAATATCACGTTCAGCGTCAGCTCCACCTCGTTCACCTGCTACAGTAGAAAAACGTACGAACATATCTGTTTTTTTCCCTATCTCTGAGAAAATCTTTGCTTTTGTATATTTTGTAATGTCTTTCGTAACGGTAAAAGTCCCATAAGCACCAGAACCTTTCGCGTGCATTCTGCGTTCTGGTATAACCTCTCTATCAAAGTGAGCAAGCTTTTCGAGGAACCAGACATCTTGTAAAAGTAAAGGCCCTCTTGGACCAGCTGTCATGGAATTCTGATAGTCCGGTACCGGAGCACCTGCCGCAGTAGTTACCTTATTATTATTGTTATTTTTATCACTCATTATAAAAGCACCTCCATAGTTATTTATAATAATTACAATATCATATTAATTATAAAAAATCTATTATAAAGTATATATATTCTATTTATAACTAAAATATGACAAGCTAACACGTGAGTTATAATATACATAATAGGTTGAAAATAGTTGCTTATTTTATCAATTAATATGTGTAGTTGAAAATGAGCACACAAAATAAGTTGTAAATTAATTATAATAACAAACAGGATAAA
>NZ_BAZS01000055.1 GCF_001310895.1 Virgibacillus halodenitrificans JCM 12304
CTATAACATAATTATCGACAAAAATTGACTGTTTTTGTAACTAAGGGGGGATCACCATGAAAGTATTTGATTTACATTCTGATCTTTTCACTGATATAGCATGGAGAAGAGAACGAGGAGAAACGAACGTTTTTGATACTGTACATTATCCGTACTTAAAAGCTGGAGGTGTAGATGCACTTATTTGTGTATTCTGGGTGGAGCCTAAATTTCGTAACCAAGCCTTTGAACGGTTCCAAAGGATCTTTAGTTATGTAATGGAGGATTTAAAAAGTTCCCGGCATCTGGTTATTCAAGATCCTGGTAATCCGAAAGTAGTTTCATCAGATAAAGTTTCTGTTTATCTTGGAACAGAGGGATTAACCTTTTTGGAGGAATGGAAAGGTACAAGCTTACAAGCCAAAATTGAAAACGGATTCAGTTGGTTGTCTGATGAAAAAGTGAATCATGCTATTTTTTCTTGGAATGAACATAATTTCCTTGCGACAGGTACTGGTGCAGTGTCTAGTCAGGCAAACGGATTAACAGATTTAGGGCAGTTTGCGCTTAAGCAAGGTGAAATTAATAACTGGGTGGTGGATGTAACTCACCTTGATGAAGCCAGCTTTTGGGATATTTACCATTTATCTGATCAAGCCATTATGGCTTCTCACAGCAATTCGAGGTCGATTTGCCAACACGAACGTAATTTAACTGATCAACAAATTAAAGCTATTGCTGCAAGAGATGGAATTATTGGTTTAAACGCATATGGAGAATTTGTTCATTCAGAAACTCCAAATGTAGATCATTTCATTGACCACGCGATACATATTGCCAATTTGGTAGGTTATGAATATATCGGTTTCGGTTTTGATTTTATTGATTATCTAAAAGACTATGACCTTGGAGGGACACCAATGCGAACGGTGACGAACGGATTGGAAGATGCTTCTAAAATACCCGAATTATTATTTCGAATGGAGCAGAGGGGGTTTTCCAGAAAAGAAATGGAAGCAATAAGTTTTGATAATGCAAATCAATTTATGCAAAAGCGATTTGATTCAGAAAATAAATAAGGAGGTAATATAAATGGGAGAATCACTTATTCAAGCAGACGACACGTTAACTTTATGGGGAATTATAATTGTTTGGGCATCATTTAGTATTTACTTAGAACAGCGATTCAGTTGGGCATCAAAAATTTCTGGAGCTATTATTGCACTTATTGGTGCTATCATCTTATCAAATACAGGGGTAATTCCTACTGAATCGTCTGTTTACGATGCTGTGTGGAGTGTTATTGTACCGTTGGCTATCCCTCTATTATTATTCCATGTGAATTTTAAAAAGATTTGGCAGGAAAGTGGAAAGCTATTAATTATTTTCTTTATTAGTTCTGTCGGTACAGTAGCAGGAACAATACTTAGTTTTTTCTTATTAAAAGATCATATTCCATACTTGGAAAAAATAGGGGCGATGATGAGTGGTTCTTATACGGGAGGCGGTGTGAATTTCGCAGCGTTAGCCGCAAAATATGAAACACCTGGCGAAATGGTATCCGCAACGGTTGTAGCTGATAATTTAATGATGGCTGTTTATTTTGTAATTCTTATGTTGATACCAGCAATGGCTTTTTTCCGTAAACGTTTTAGTATCCCCCACATAGAGGAAGTAGAAAGTGGTAAAGGCAAAGAAGATGGAAAGACACTTGCTGAAGCATTTTGGAAGCGTAAGGATATTTCTTTAAAAGATATTGCTTTATCAATAGGAACGGCTTACTTGCTTGTAATTGTTTCTTTTAAGTTAGCAACTTTAATTGATAAGCTAATTCCATCTGGTGAAAATGTGTCCTTATTTTTAAATATACTTAATGGATTATTTGGTGATCAATATTTGATGTTGACGACCATTACGTTTATTATGCTTGCCCTGTTCCCTAAGTATTTTGATAGTATAAATGGTAGTCAGGAATTCGGTACGTTCTTAATTTATATTTTCTTTGTGGTAATCGGCGTACCTGCATCAATTCCATTAATTATAAATAATGCTCCTCTGTTGTTACTATTTGTTTTTATTATTGTTATGATAAACATGGTAGTTTCCCTAACATTTGGTAAATTATTAAAGTATAATTTGGAAGATATTCTGGTTGCTAGTAATGCAAATATTGGTGGGCCAACCACCGCCGCAGCTCTTGCTATTGCAAAGGGATGGAAAAACCTTGTAGGACCTATCCTCGTAGTAGGAACGCTTGGATATATTTTCGGAAATTATATTGGTACCATGCTGGGTTTCTGGTTCTCCAGTCTGATATAGGAAGTTTGAAATTATGGCCTGGTATCTTATGATACCAGGCTGATTTTTCAGCCAAGAATAGAGCATATAAGTTGGGAGTGAGTATTATGTTTGATGAAAAAAAGATTAAGAACTTACGAGTTGCGCAGAATTTATCTTTAAAACAATTATCCGAGAAATCTGGTGTCAGTGTAAGTATGATTAGTCAAATAGAAAGAAATAAAACTGATCCAACCTTAACAACACTATATAAAATCTGTAAAGGTTTAGGTGTTTCTATATCTTCATTTTTAGAAAAGGATGACCAATCTACACATATTATTCGAAAAAATCAACGTAAAACGCTTCTTTTTCCACAATCCCATACGAAATACGAACTGTTGACTCCGGTTACAGATGGAAATATTGAGATGATAAAAATTCACCTTGAGCCAGGTCAGGATGACAAACAATTAGTAGTGCATGAAGGTGAAGAGTGCGGACATGTCCTACGTGGGGAAATGACAGTAATTTTAAGAGATGAAGAATATATTCTACAAGAAGGTGATACAATTCGTTTTAATAGTAACACTCCTCATAGGTTTTTAAATCATACGGAGGAAACAGCTGTATCTGTCTGGGCAATGACAGGGAGAATAGTGTGAGAAATAAAGTGTACTACAAGAACTAAATCATTTCCTCTAATGGTTTATAAGAAAAAGTATCAAATCCCTTTCCATTTGAAAAGTTTCTGTTAAGTTTTCACAGAATAGCGTGAGGGCCCCTTTTTATATGCTACGATTTGGTTAGAAATACGTAATCCAATGAAACGGAGGCTATCCAAGTTATGCAAACATTAAAAAAGGGGTACGCATTTTTTCTGTATTTATTTCCGTATTTGCTTCAAGTTACGTTGAATGTCGTTTTAGTGTTTCTGGCAATTATTTTATGCTTTCTAATGATAAAAGAGTTATTTATGTTCAGTCGGATCCTATTGGAAAATGAAACTACGGACTATCAAATCTATCTGGCCAGCATCCTAATATTCTTTTTATATTTCGAATTTGTAGCTATGATTGTAAAATATTTTAAAGAAAATTATCATTTTCCGCTTCGTTATTTTCTATATATAGGTATAACAGCAATGATCCGTCTGATTATTGTGGAACATGATAATGCTCTTAGTACGATGTATTATTCCATTGTAATCTTGCTACTCATTATTGGTTACTTTATTTTAAATCTAACACCACGACAAAGGCCAGAAAGTAAATGGTTTTTTGGAAGGGAGTAAATTAGTCGGGAAACAATTAACCAAAACAGTAAAATTTCTCCGTAACAAAAATCTGAACATGCAGGAGTGTATAATTCCTATTCATCTTGCTAAAAAGGTATGATACTATATAAGTATATGTAGTTTAGTTGCTTGCAGGGGGATAACATGAATAAATATGAAGCAGAATTTAGCAATCTTGTTCGTGCTTTCCGAAAGAAACACATGGGAAAAGGTCCGAGCAAGGTGACAACAACCTTTTGTAAAAACTGGGCGATCTGTGAGATGGAGGGCAATCTTTCACCAGTAGAAAAGTTCATCGCTGGCGCCAATGAAGGAAAGCAGATGCTACGTGCAGCTAGAACCGAAATGGTGAAGGAAATGTATCGTAAGAATCCACCTGAGGAGATGGAGGCATTTCTGGATTGCAAATTCGTTGATTTGTTTGTTGATATTGATATTGATCGTGACTTTGGTATGTCTATTTTTATATTTAATGATAATATTGAAGAGAAATTTAATAAATAATGGTTTTGGTACTTGGTAGCGATCCTGCTTAAGGCTTAACCACCGTAAATGCTTTCCATGGATGCGTACCGTGCGAATGTATTTGCGGTGGTTTTTTTATGAAAAAAAGGGAGTGGTAATATGGGAAAGACACAACATCAGGGGCCAATAAAAGTTTCTAAAAAACCAGCACCAGAGCATTGGGTGAGTCCAATACCGTTTGGGTTAGGGAAAGTTAAACCAAAGCATATCCGTGACACAATGAAGATAATGTGGGAGAACAAAGATAATTTAAACTATGCAAAAAACATTTTAACCAAAGGAGTTTGTGATGGCTGTGCGTTAGGTGTCTCCGGACTACAGGATCAGACACTCCAAGGACCACATTTATGTACGACCAGGCTGAATGTTCTTCGTTTAAGTACGATGCCTGCGATGAAGGAAGAAGTCGTGCATTCTGATATTAACGAACTGAAGAAATATAGCAGCAAAGAGTTGCGTGGGTTGGGCCGAATTCCATACCCGCTTATTAGACGAAAAGGAGAATCAAACTTTTCTCGTATAAGCTGGGATGAAGCAATGGATATGATTGCTAAAAAAATGAAAAAGCTAGATCCAAAGCAATATGCTTTTTATTTAACTTCCCGAGGAATAACCAATGAATCTTATTATGTTGCTGGAAAGGTTGCCCGTTTTCTTGGCACAAATCATATTGATAACGCTTCAAGAATTTGCCACTCACCCTCAAAGACTGCATTGAAGCGGTCGGTGGGCATTGGTGCGAGCAGCGCAAACTATCAGGACTGGATTGGCACAGATGTTCTTTTATTTTGGGGTTCTGTTGCATCCAATAGTTCGCCAGTATCTACGAAATATATGCTTGCAGCAAAGAAGAAAGGCACCAAGATCATTGTAGTCAATCCATATAAAGAACCGGCAATGGATAAATACTGGGTACCATCCAATGTAGAATCTGCCCTTTTTGGCACTAAAATTGCAGATGATTTTTATCAAGTAAATATTGGTGGAGACATTGCTTTTATGCATGGAATAATGAAACATTGGTTTGAAATGGAAGAGAGGGAGCCACATGCTGCCATTAACCATGAATTTGTAAAAGAACACGTGAACGGATATGAAGAGTTAAAAACAAAGGTTGAGGAACAATCGTGGGAAGCAATAGTAAATTCCTCCGGAGTGGAGAGAACTCGGATTATTGAATTGGCAGAGCTTCTTGCCAAGAGTAAAAATGCTGTTTATGCATGGGCACTAGGATTAACAATGCATTCTTTTGCAACAGATAATATTTCTCAGGTTGCAAACTTGGCACTTTTAAGAGGCCATTTAGGTCGTAAACATTCCGGTTTGATGCCGTTCCGAGGACATTCCAGCGTGCAAGGGTCCGGAGAGATGGGTGCTGATCCGTTTGTTCTCCCAGGTGGAGGCTGGGATGAGGAAAATGTAGAACGAATGGAGAAAATATGGGACTTTGAACTTCCAAAATGGCAGGGAGACATTGTTGGAGTTACACTGGAAAATGCCACATTACCAGATGATCATGAACGTAAACTGAACTTATATTATATGAGTGGTGGTAACTTCCTGGAGACAATGCCAAACCCTGATTTTGTTGAAAAGGCTCTAGCCAATTTGGATATTCGTGTTCATCAGGATATTATTTTCAATACGTCGACTTTAGTGGAAGCAAAGGAAGCAGTCATTGTCCTTCCTGCTAAAACACGTTACGAACAGGAGGGTGGGGGTACCTCGACATCAACAGAGAGAATGGTCTATTTTTCTCCAGAGATCGAAGGCAATAAACAAGAAGTACAGGAAGCTCGTGCGGAATGGAAAATATATATTGATTTAGCAAAACGTGTAAAACCAGAAACAGCACACCTTGTTGAATTCAAAGATGGACAGTCCATCCGAGATGAAATCGCAGTTGCAAACAGAGATTATGATGGAATTCAACATTTAAAGAAGCAAGGAGACGTCTTTCAGTGGGGAGGTGCCTGGCTTTGTGAAGATGGTGTATGCCCGACACCGGATGGAAAAGGAAATCTTATCCCCATCGATATACCAACCTTGATAAACCGGAAGGCACCTTTTATATAACAACCCGACGTGGTAAACAATTTAATTCAATGGTATATAAAGAAACAGATCCGTTTAATGAAGCAGGCCGTTACGATGTATTAATTAACCCTTCAGATGCAAAGAAATTGGATATTACTAATGAAGAGGCTATTGTACTGTATAACCAGCATGGCGTTTTTCAAGGAAAGGCACACTTTGCAGATATAACGGAAGGCAATGTAGGGCTTCATTTTCCTGAAGGGAATTTTCTTATTCCAAAAGGAGTGTATGATGGCCCCTCAGGGATACCTCAATACAGTATTGCAGTAAAAGTGGAGAAGGCAGAAAGATTTAATGCGCGAAAAGATGTCGATTATTTAGAAGATCGTGTGGAAGATTTGGAGATGGAAGTGTAGTTATTATGATATGCAGGGAGAGGAGGGTACGCACAGCGGCCTTCCTTTCTTTAATTTCAGAAGTTACTATAAAGAAAAGTACTGAAATTCGCTACTAGCAGTTATCGGTAGAAGAAAAGATGGTAAAATAAAATATTATAATTAGTGAGGTGATCGAATGGAGCAAAAGGTTATTTTAATTTTGACTAAAGAGGTGGCTGTTTATGAAGTATTTCGGAATACGTTGCATGAAAATTTCGGAAATAGTGTGCAATTCAGAAGTAATCATTACCCACCTGTCAATATGAATGAAGTAGATTTAATTCTATCTTCTGGTCCAAAGAAAGCTTTTCGGGATATTATAGAGCAGCTAAATGATCGCATTCCGTATATTCAAGCGAACAGATCGATTGATTTCTATAAACTAGAAAAATTACTTGAAGTAAAATCCAATACCAAATGCTTGCTTGTTAGTAATGACACAGAAACTGCTTTGGAATCTGTAACACTCCTTCAGCGTTTAGGTTTTGAACATTTAAAATTAATCGCTTTTGCTCCTGACATGGACAAGCCCCCTCAGTTGGATGAAATAAGTGTGGTAATTACACATGGCCTGCAACATCTAGTACCTAAGGGAATGCACCGAATTATTGATCTTGGTGATCGGAGTCTGGATTTATCCACCATATTCGAGATTTCAACAATGTTAAAACTTTCGCTTGATAAAACTCATCTTTTTACAATGGATTATTTTCGGAATTTTGTACGGATCGGAAGGCGGTTATCTGCTTCCATTCAGAGTGAGAGGCTTCTTAATAAACAGCTGGAGATTGTATTAGATGCCGCCCATGAAGGGATTATATGGGTTGATTATAATGGAATAGTTACTGTATTTAATAAGGAAGCAACGTCTATTTTGGGAATATCTAATGAAGATGCAATTGGTAAATATTATTCTGATGTTGTGAGGGATCTGGATATTGAAGAAGTAATGCTTAAAAAAATAGAGATACCAAGACAGATTATTCACGTGCACGGGCTGCAAATCCTGATAACTAAAACGCCAATTGTACTGGATAACGTATTCTCGGGCGCAGTAATAACCTTCCAAGATGTTTCACATGTTCAACGAATGGAACAAGAAATAAGAAAGAAGAAGACAGAGTCAGGACTTACTATTAAGTATACGTTTGATTCAATTATTGGAATAAGTGAGGAAATTGAAAAATTAAAAAAGACAGCTAAGAAACTTGCGAAGAGCGACTACACGATTTTAATATCTGGTGAAAGCGGAACTGGTAAAGAGATATTCGCTCAAGCAATCCATGAACACTCATCTCGCAGAAAGGGACCCTTCGTAGCAGTAAATTTCGCAGGTATTACTCAATCATTAGCAGAGAGTGAACTTTTTGGGTATGAAGAAGGAGCTTTCACTGGAGCGAGAAGTGGAGGAAGTACTGGATTATTCGAATTAGCTCAGAATGGAACAATATTTTTGGATGAAATAGGTGATGCCCCATTAAATATCCAGGCAGCCATATTACGGGTGTTACAGGAAAAGCAGGTTAAGCGTGTTGGAGGTAACAAAGTAATTCCAGTAGACGTTAGAGTGATTGCAGCTACAAATAAAGATCTAGCTCAAATGATTGAAAAAGGCACCTTTCGCGAAGATTTATTTTATAGGTTAAATCAGCTACCGTTGGAAATTCTCCCCTTAAGGAAAGGAAGGAAGACATCCCTTATATTATCAACTACTTCTTAAATCAGAGAAAAATTAAGATGAGTTTCACACCTGAAGTGGAAGCTCTTATTTCTACATACCACTGGCCTGGTAATGTTCGGGAACTGGAAGGCTTCATTAATTATGTTACAGTAACAGCTGATAGCAGTAAGGCCGATATGGAGCAAATTCCACCAAAAATGAAGAAATCGAATATAAGTCAACATCGAATAGAGCTAGCAAAGAAATACCTTGACAATCATGGTGGGAGATCTGTATTTAAGAAAATCTTAGAAGTGCTAGTAACTTACACGGACAAAAATACCGGGATTGGACGAGGGTCTTTACATAGATTGTTAGACATTGAAATTACAGAAAGTCAGTTACGTACAAGAATGGAAACACTTCGAAGAGCTGACTGTATAGCTGTTGGCACAAAAAAGCAAGGAACGAAGCTGACGAGTCTCGGTCAAGAAGTTTATGCACAATTATAATTTATTTTAAAGGTTACTTTTTAAGATTTATTCCGCCTATAAAGTAACCTTTAATTAATTTAACTCCTTTTCTTTGCTGGTTTATCGCGTGGATTAAGTTGGCATGATTCTTGCATATTACCAATGTAGGGGATTTGTGCAAAAAGAGTGAAAATACTAATAAGTGAGGAGACAAGGAAATTTTATGTTTATATTAATTAAAAACGGAACGATCTATGCACCACAGTATTTAGGAAAAAAGTCTATTTTAATTTCTGAAAATAAAATCATTAAGATAGGTGACATTGATGAAGAGACATTATATCAGCTCGGTGTAGATATAAAAGTGATCGATGCTGCTGAGTCCCTAATTTTTCCAGGGCTTATTGACCCGCATGTTCACCTTATTGGCGGTGGCGGTGAAGGTGGGTTTGCTACGAGAACTCCTGAAATTCAACTAAGTGAAATTATTAAATCTGGTATAACTACCATGGTTGGATTGCTAGGGACAGATGGGACGACTAGACACATGACTTCTTTATTGGCAAAAGCTCGCGGGCTGGAGGAAGAAGGGATTACAACTTATATCTATTCAGGAAATTATCATGTGCCAACGCCAACCATAACGTCATCGATTAAAGATGATGTAATCCTAATTGATAAGGTAATAGGAGCTGGTGAGATAGCTATTTCCGACTCAAGATCTGCACAACCCTCTGTGCATGAACTTGCTAAGCTTTGTGCAGAGGCAAGAATTGGCGGCTTGTTAAGCAAAAAGGCAGGTGTTACTCATTTTCATGTTGGACCAGGAAAAGCATATTTAACTTTATTGCATCAAATTATTGATGAATATGAGATTCCGCCTGCATCAATTTACGCAACTCATATTACCCGAAGTAAAGAATTGGTTGATGACGCTATTAAACTGTCACAAAAAGGGTCTTATGTAGATATTACTGCTGATGAACAAACCATTAAGTGGGTGAAATACTTTAAGGAAAATAGAGGAAGAATGGATCGTTTAACAATTTCTTCTGATGGTAACGGAAGCCTGCCAAAATTTAATGAGGGCGGAGAATTAATTGGCTTTGGTGTCGCGAGTCCTTCTACCTTATTTGAACAATTAAAGGCTGTAGTAAAGGGTGATGAACTTTCATTAGAAGAAATAGTTCTTTGCTGACGAGTAATACAGCAGATGCTTTGCGTCTAAACGAAAAGGGGATTATCGAACAGCATGCGGATGCAGATTTAATTGTTATAAATAAGCAAACATTTGACTTAGAGCATGTTATAGCAAAAGGTCGGTTGATGATGAGAGATAAAAAAGTTGTTGTAAAAGGCACATTTGAATAATTAAAAAGAGAGTGGAGGACAATTTATGAAAAGAAAACCTACGTTACTTGAAGCTTTTTTTCCTATTGTGATGATGCTATTATTACTGGCAATTGGTTATGGAGTGTACGGATTCAGCCCTGAACCATTATTGATTCTTGCTTCCCTGTTTGCAGGAATAATTGCATTACGTGTGGGTGTAAATTGGGACGGAATGATGGAAGGAATTCGTGAAAAAATTGATACAGCGATGCCAGCCATACTTATACTTATTTCAATAGGGATTTTAATAGGGACTTGGATGATTTCAGGTACTATTCCAATGATGATCTATTATGGATTGGAAATTATTAATCCTACTTTTATTGTAGTAATCGCTTTTATTGTTTCCGCAATAATTTCGATTGTGACTGGGACGTCTTGGGGGTCTGTTGGTACAGTTGGAGTAGCTTTGATGGGGATTGCTACAGGGCTTGGTGCTTCGCTTCCTGCAACTGCAGGCGCTGTGGTTGCTGGGGCTTATTTTGGAGACAAGCTATCACCTCTTTCAGATACTACGAACCTTGCACCAATAGCAGCAGGTAGTGAACTTTATGAGCATATTAAACATATGCTTTACACCACCGTTCCTGCAGCAATAATTAGCTTAATCGTATACACCATCGCAGGGTTTAATCTAACTACAGATTCAGTCTCTACACCTGAGGAAATGGAAGTAATGCTACAAACTCTAACTGAAATGTTTGATTGGAGTGTTTGGTTATTGCTCCCACCAATTATAATTTTATATGGTTCGATTTGTAAAAAACCAACACTTCCGACGATTATACTATCATCTATTGTTGCGGCTGTATTGGCCAAATGGATTCAAGGATTTTCTGCAGTAGATATTTTTGCATCAACTGTTACAGGGTTCGATGTGTCCATGGTTAGTAAAACAGGCTTTAATCCAGAAGGAGTCGCATGGGAAGTTACCAGGTTAGTGAATCAAGGTGGTATGCAATCGATGACTGGGGTAATTCTAATTGCTTTCAGTGCCTTTATTTTTGCAGGCATTATTACTAAAGCAGGGGCACTCGAGGTAATTATAGAAGCATTGTTAAAAATCGTAAAACGGACTGGAGATCTTATCTTGTCAACCGTACTCTCTTGTATTACGATGGCTTTAGTTACAGGGAACTCCTATTTGTCTATTATAGTTCCAGGTGAGATATATAAAGACACATATCAAAAAAAGAAATTACATGCAAAAAATCTTTCAAGAACATTAGAAGACTCTGGCACAGTTGTTGTTCCATTAATACCATGGTCTTCTGCGGGTGTTTATATGGCGGGGACATTAGGTGTTTCTACGCTAAGTTACGCACCATGGGCTATTCTTTGCTATGTGGGTTTTATCATCGCGATAATTCTTGGTTATACTGGAATTGGTATTGAACGTATAAGTGAAGAGGAACCAGTAAATCTTGAAGAAAATAAAGCTGTGGAAAATAGTAAGGTTGAATGAGGAAGGCAGAGGCTTAAACGAAAATATGTGAAAAAATAGAACGTTATTAAAAATTTAGCAGATCTCCTGATCGGACTCATACATACAAACTAACTATCAAGGACAAACTACCTTCTGTTTAGGAGGGATTTTGTTGGAAAATAATTTTGAACAAATATATGAAAAGTACAGGAGTATGGGAGACGGTCAAGAAGAAAAAAATACACAGCAGGTTGCAAATGGTCAGGAGGAAATTATTGCTGTTCGCAAAAACGAGGATGGCGATATTATTGCTTTTAAAACGGAGAGCGGCAGAGAATTGGATTACATGACGGCGCTTGATGAAGCAAAAGCAGGGAAGCTTGCGCATGTTGATGTCTTTCATAAATATGGTAGAGACATTATTCGCAGTGAACCTGATGGGGTAAAAGAGAATAACTTGTCTAACATGGATACATTTTAGATGAAAGGTAAATGGACAGCACAATTTGAAAAAGTGCTGTCCAATTTATTTTATTTAGATTGAATTTTATTTTTATATTCTTCAACTTTATTAATAGTTTCTTCACTTAAATTTTTTATTTTCTCCACATCAGGCTTGTCCTTTTTAGCTTCGTCCTTTAGTGGATAAAGACTTTTTTCAATATTTTCATATGCTTCCGGATCTTTCTCTTCTACTTGTTTTTCGATTTTATCCCAGTTTTCTTCTAGCATTTTTCCTTGTTTATTTACTTTTTCCATATCGTCCGGCGACTCTTCTGCAGTAGATTTTAATTCTTTTGTTACTGTAATTACATCATCTAAAGCTTTAGAAAGTTCCGCTGGTACGGAATCTTCTTCTGTTTTATTCTGTTCTTCATTTTGACTTTGCTCTGTGTCTCCATTACTTGATTGATCTCCACTTTCCTCTGTTCCGCTCTCATCACTACCACATGCGGCAAGTACTACCGTTATTCCCATGATAAAGATAAACAATAATTTTTTCATTCGTGTACCTCCTTTTAACCACAGGATTCCCATGCCTTGTGTTTTATAAACTGCATCAAAAGTTTTGTTTTTATTGATGCAAAGGTGAACTTAAGATGCATGACAAAACGTTCAGGTTAGGAAGAGGCAAGTAGTTTGTAAAAGAAGATATCTTTTAATCCATAGAAAAACCGGTACCGTTGTCAGTACCAGTTTTTTAAATTTGGTTACTAAGCATATAACAAATTTGCTGATGCAAGTCGCTGTCTTACCATAATCCCAATCCATGCTGCCAGCACCGCTTTAATGAGACCTACAATAAGAAATGGAGCAACTCCACTAGCGAAGGCAGCGCCCCAAGAAAGTTCGGCAATATATTTTAGCCACACAGTTCCAAGCAGTAAAGAAATAAACATACCAATGATATTAGCAATAATTGCATTTTTTAAGTTGAAGCTTGTTTTCTCCAGATAAAGACCAATGCACAAAGCAGTAGGAATAAAACTGAACAAATAACCTCCTGTAGGGCCAAATAAGATACCAACCCCCGCGGACATTTGCGCAAAAACAGGGACTCCGATTGCTCCAAGAGCTAAATATAAAAGAATGGATAAAGTTCCGTAACGCCATCCTAAAATAGTAGCGGCTAAGCCTATTGCAAGTGTTTGCCCAGTAATTGGAACAAGTGGTAATGGAATGGTTACTTGCGCCAACACACCGATAATTGCAGCAAATAGAGCTGTCACAATCATCATTCTAAGTTTTAAGCTTGAATCAGACATTATGTAAATCTCCTCTCTATTGTTCACCTTTTTTAATTTAAGTTTACAATTAAACTTTATATGATGTTTATTCTATTTGTCAATAGATTTTGTGATGATAGAAGTAGACTATTAATAAAAAATAGTAATAATCAATAGTTAATAGGACGCAAAAAATAAAGATTGCCAGAAATGAAAATAATGGATATAATCCTTTTAATAAGATTCGCAATTTTAGTGAAATGAGGAGAACAAGTTGAAAAAATGGACAGCAATTATTATTGTATTTTTGTTGTTGGTTGCTAGTGTGCCGAATTTTACGGCCGCAAAGGTAGATAAGCAATTTGAAAAAGATATGGAAACCTATCTAAAAGAAATTAGTAAGAAAAGAGGTCAGACAGTCACCAAAGATGACTTAGAGCATTCGTTAACCCTCTATGAGATGGTGTTAGATGACTTTGCAGATATAAATGAATTGAAGGATTTTTTGGGTGAAGTTATTAAATCTGATAGCAGTAACCTACACGAACTGTATAACGAATTTGGCCTAACACACGAGGAGATGGTATCACTTATTCAAGAACATGGTGAACTGCTGGAGGACTATATATTTATAGATGATTTATATGAGAGTATTGCTTTTTATCTGGAAGAGAAAGTAGTGCGTGATCCTGACTTTGATAAAAATCTGGAGACTTGGCTAAAAGAGATAAGCAAAGTGAGAGGCTTTAATGTAACAAGAGATCATATCATTGCTTCTTTAGCCATTTATGAGGAATCCCTTGAAAATTTTAAAACAGTTGAACGTGTCGATGAGTTTTTAGGTGAAGTAATCCGTAAAGATTTGAGTAATTTAGATTGGGTCTATGATATGTATGATTTAAATGAAAAGCAGTTATTGCAGCTTTTAAAGGAAAATAAGCAGGACATAAATGATTATGTTTTTATTGATGATTTAATGAATGACTTAGATTACACAGTTGAAGTAGGATTAGCAGAAGAGCTTGCTCAGCTTATGGAGGGGTATGGACTTTCTGCCGATGAGTTAAAAAATCTGCAAGATCATTTTTATTCATTGGAAGAGGAACTGGCTAAGGAAGAAACGATAAATAGATTATTGGAGATATCGTATCGGTTAATGGAGTTTGAGGAATTCGATACGGCGACGGAGATTACTGCAGAGCAAGCGATAGAATTACTTTCCATTTACAAAGAACTTGTGTCTATTTTCCAAGTCAAAATTGAATATACACTTCTTCAATCGGGAAAAGAAACAACCTTATCCTTAAATGATTTATTTAAGATGGAAAAGCTTGTTAATGCTGATTTGAAAATAAGTATTTATAATTTACAGGGTAAATTTCTAGCTGATTTAATTATTACAGGGGAAATGGTTGAGTCTGATACCTTGCATGATATTGGGGGGAAACTGAACAACGGGTTGCAAAAAACAGAACAAACCTTGCATACTCCGGTGAAGAAAGTTAAATCGTCAACAACATCTTCTACAGTGAAAGGTGCTAAACTACCAGCCACCGCATCAGATTATGGTGCTAAAAGTATAGGCGGGTTGATCGTAGTATTGTTAGGAATACTATGCTTTCAAAGGATTAGGAAGGGTGCAAGTGAGTAAAAAGAAAAGAAATATTTTATTAATATTCACAGGGCTGATAGTTGGAATTGGGGTTGTTTTTACTCTTTTAAATGGTTGGAGTTTCATGAAAGGGTATGCCCTTGGTGGAGAACATCCAAAAAAACCGGAAATACAGCAGGATGCTTTCAAAGATAAGCAAAAGAAAGATAGAGAACAATTATACTCAAAAGCACCTTCCGTTGGTGAAGAAATCGGTGAATTATATATACCTAAACTTAATTCAACATTACCAATATATCATGGAACGAATGAGGATGAACTTGAAAAAGGAGTTGGTCATTTCGCTGACAGCGTGCTCCCAGGCGAAGCTGATAATTCGGTATTATCCGGACATCGGGATACCGTATTTCGTCGACTTGGCGAAGTGGGTGTAAATGATGAATTAATTGTTACCACCGCCGCAGGGGAATTTACGTACAAGATAAGAAAAACAAGAATCGTGGATGCGGATGACCGGACAGTGATTGTTCCCAAACCGCGTGCTACCTTAACATTAAGCACCTGCTACCCATTTCATTATATTGGGGCAGCTCCGGAACGATTTATATTAGAAGCTTATTTAATAGAGGGGTAATATACCGTAGTAAATGTATCTGTTAGTTGGGTGCATTACTACGGTTTTTTTATTT
>NZ_BAZS01000056.1 GCF_001310895.1 Virgibacillus halodenitrificans JCM 12304
GGACTCCGAGGCGGTTTTTGTCCATTAGAACGCACAGAAAACCTATAGAGCCTATTAACTTAGAATCCAAAATTCCCAAATTCATCTAAAACACTTGTACTAGTGATTGAAAGATGGAACGAAATAGGCCACCTATCCAGGAGAAGAATTGCATAAACAAGTTTTCGTCATTATCTTCATCTTTGTTTCCTTCATCGATAGCTGCTGCGGTACTCTGCTCGTTTTTATTGCTATCTTTACTCACATCACGCTGTTCACTTTGTGACTCTTTTTCTTCCACTTCCTCGGCTTTATTAGTTGATCCAGAAGCTGCTAAACTATCTTCTTGTTTAGCCTCCTTTTGCTTTTCATTATTTTCGCTGACCTGAGCTGGATTTTTGTGCTCTGACTGCTCATTACTTACAGGTGGTTCCTGTACAGGAGCCGGAATTGAAATACTGGGTTGCTTTTCTTCATTCTTTTTTCCTTCATCCACAGGAGGCGTTACATCTTTTTCGGGCTGCAGTTCTTGCTTATTTTCTTCTTCTTTTTTCTCCTCTTTTACCGGACTTTCCGGTTCAGGGTTACTTTCTTGATCATCCTCTGACTCTTTTTGTTTCTCGGAAATAATTAATCCCGATTTTTTCGTTGTTACGGTTTGAATAACACCTTTTGAGCGATTACCATAAATATCTTCTGTATAAATTGCAATATCATATGGTGTATTAGCTTCTAACTCCGTAAATGTGTAGGAGGTTTCTTCTCCCTTTGCCTTTTCTTTGACCATACTATCGTTCAAATAAATAATGGTCTTATCAAAATCTTCATTTTCTGGATTTACCCATTGGATAGAGAAGGCCTCACTTTCGGTTTTATGAAGCTTCAAGTCTGCTATTTCATCGGGAGCTGTAAAATCTGTAATATAACTAATACGTCCAAAACCAAAATATGAATCCCTGCCAGTTTCTCCTAAATCCTGTACATAATCTGTTAAGGCCGCTCTTCTTTCTTCAGGATTTTTATCTGGAAGCTTTTGCTGCAGAAGTGCAAGCATCCCGGTTATATGCGGACTCGCTTGGGAAGTGCCACTTGCAATACCGTAGTTTCCATTTAAATACGTACTAATAATATTTGTTCCAGGTGCTGAGAATTCAACTTCAGGTCCACTAGAAGCAAATGGAGCTGAATGAAACTGTTCATCTAATGCAGAAACAGCAATTACTTGTTCATACTTAGCAGGGTAAATCACCTTGCCATCACCTTCTCCATTCCCGCTTGCTCCAACTATAAGTATTCCCGCATCATAGGCCTGCTTTATTATTTTTTCTAAGGCGTCACTATGAAATTCAGTACCCAAAGATAGATTTATAATGTCCATTTCATGCTGAATAGACCATTCAATTGCTTTTAATAATGCATCCATATCACCTTCACCATGGCTATCCAATGCTTTAACGGCATAGATGGATGCATCGGGGCAACTCCTACTACGCCAAAGCCGTTTTGCTCTGCCCCAATGATTCCAGCTACATGCGTACCATGTCCGTTATCATCCTCCCATTTTTCCGTATAATCCACTGTGGATACTCCTCCGGCAACTTTTAGGTCTTTATGTGGGGAAATACCTGTATCGATTACTGCCACCTTCACATCTTTACCGGTTGCCCCTTCCTCCCATGCATACGAAAATCTGGATGAACGAAGATTCCATGTTTCACCCTCTACTAATGTGTCTCCGTTTTTTATCTCATTTATAGAGTTACTGCTGTTGGAGAGGGTAACTGGGACATTTTCTTCTATATATGTAATATGTTCATTTCCTTTATATTTTTCAACATCACTTGCATTTATACTCACTGCAAAAGCAGATAAGCTTTTAAAATGATTATCTATGCTTTTACTTTGATTAACAATAAGCTGCTTCCCTACTTCATCTTTGTAGCCAATAATTACATCTTTCGTGGAGGCTTCTGCTCCATAGGAACTTACAGGATGCCAAAACATACATACCAAACCGGTAAACAGTAGAAAAATGATCCGTTTAACATTCATTTATTCTATCTTCTCCTCTTAATCTATGATTGCTTTCAATATAAATTTTATCAGTAGAATCGAAGTTTGTATGTAGGAAATAGAAACTATTTACAATAATTTGTAGAAACACAGCTAAAAATATCAAATGTCTGAAAATAATGTTTTTCCACTTCTTTTTTCTCTCCAATTATGTATAATATTCTTACAACAGTTAAGGAGGAATTAACAATGCAAAAAAACTTCACATTTTTTTCAAACCAACAATCAGGGGTGAAAAAACTATAATAATTTGTTTGACCAATTATTAGAAAAATTCTCGCTCCTGATTGTTTATTAACCGAATAAACAATTACAGGAGGATAAAAAATTGAAAATAGGAACATTAGCTGCGCGGAACATTCGCATTTTATTTTGGGCGGAATTATTTGGGAGCATTCGTTTTCTCCAACCAGTACTCGCTTTATTTTATTTTGCTCGAGGCTTGGATGAGTCACTAATTTTGTGGGTTATGATATTTTGGAGTACTGGTGTATTAATAGGGGAAATCCCTACAGGCATGTTTGCCGATCGTTACGGGGCAAAGCTATCCTTTATAATTGGTGCTATTTTGAGTATCATCAGCCACAGTTTACTTATATGGGCATACGATCCTTGGGTGTTTTTTTCAAGCAGTATACTTAGCGGTCTTGCTGTAACCTTCTTTAGTGGATCGGATGAGGCTCTTATTTATGAATCTTTGAAAGAATCCAATGAAGAAGATAAAATGGACCATGCGCTTGGAATCATCCAGTCGGCTCAATTTGTGGTCACAATCGGAGTCCTAATTATAGGCTCCATAATTGCAAAGGATTTAACGAATAACCAATTTAATTTACTTATTGTATTAGGAATAGCTTTTCAATCTGTCCAAGTCGGCTTGCTATTTTTTGTACAGAATCCGTCCAACCATGGAACATATCAGGAAAATCCTTTCCAACAAGTAAAAGAAGGATTACATGCTATTAAAAAATCACCACAGGTTTTATGGATGTTTTTGAATATTACACTTGTATTTATTCCAACAGCAGCTATTTTTGATAACTTTAGTGATAAATTACTTAGTGATGCGGGTTTGCCTGTTTATCTAATCGGAACAGTATTCGCGTGTCTGGCTATACTAAGCTTTTTCATCTCACGCTCGATTGGGTGGATGACTGCAAGGATATCAAGAATCACGCTATTATATGCAACTGGTGCTTTAGGTGCCATATGTTTAATGTTTGTCGCTTTATATCGAGAGACATTGTGGGTACTTCTTCTCATGATGGTACTGCTTCGGTTTATCCGAACAGTCAGATACCCTGTTTATGCACAATTGGCGAACGACATTATTCCATCACATGTACGAGCAACGACAATCTCTTTACTCTCAATTATTGATTCTGTCTGTGATTTGGTTATATTTGCAAGTATTTCTGGAATAGCCATGTATGGTTTTGAAAAAATGTTCCTCGCCGCAGCGGGAATAGCATTAATAGGAAGTCTTATTCCTATTCGTGCTAATTTGATAAGGAATAATAATGAAAAATAGCAAGGATTATAGTGTACTTGACTCGAGGACCGAATATAGGAAGTGTAGCAAATATTCACATAAGAAAGGCGGCTATTTCGATGAATATATTCCCCACCTTTGATGGCCATAATGACACACTGCTCAGATTACAAGAGAATGAATCAACAGGGCTTCAGCAATTTTTCAGGGAAAGTACAACGGGACATATTGATTTACCACGAGCACATAAAGGCAAGTTTGGTGGAGGGTTTTTCGCTGTATTTACACCTAATGAAAATTATGAAGTCGCTCCGGATAAGTTTGTAACAGGTAATAGCTATGATTTACCATTACCTCCGCAAATTGATCAGCAAATGTCGTTAGCCTTTACAACAAGGGTAGCTGCTAACTTGTTTAAATTGGAAAGAGCGTCATCAGGTAAATTAAAAGTAGTGAAAAATACGGAGGAGTTAATCTATTGTCTCAAAAACCAAATCCTTGCAGCCCTCTTTCATATAGAAGGTGCTGAAGCCATTGACACTAATTTTGACTCACTTCACCTCCTCTATAAGGCAGGCCTGCGCTCCCTTGGTATTACATGGAGCAGACCCAATGTTTATGGAGAAGGTGTGCCATTTCGTTACCCTTCCACACCTGATATTGGTCAAGGACTTACCGATCACGGAAAGGCACTTGTCCGTGAATGTAATGATTTGGGAATTATGGTTGATACAACACATCTAAATGAAAAAGGCTTTTGGGATGTCGTAGAACTTAGTGATTCACCTATTGTCGCAACACATTCCAATGTTCACGCCATTTGTGCAATTTCAAGAAACCTGACAGATAAGCAGTTGCAAGCAATTAAGGAGACAAATGGGGTAGTGGGCATTAATTATGCGATTAATATGCTCCGGGAAGATGGAGGATTTGATACGAATATCCCCCTTGAAACCATTGTAAAACACATTGCATATATAGCAGAAAATTTCGGAATTGATCATGTGGCGCTTGGATCAGACTTTGACGGCACAACGGTACCTGATTCGCTTAAAGATGTGCAAGGATTGCCTAACTTACAACAAGCTTTAAGTAACTATGGTTTTACAAATGAAGAAATTGAGAAGATTGCCTATAAAAATTGGGTGCGGGTTTTAGGGGATACTTGGAAATAGATAATACGAAGATATAAATATTACTGGAGAACAGCCGTCTATTATCTGATTAAAGATACTACTTGGCTGTTCTCTATTTGAATTTCAGGTTCTCTTATTTTTATAAATTTAACGTTAAATAATGTATTTCCCGGGCAATATTCGACTAAATGGTCCAATTGTTGCAACTTCTTTTTCACCAAATTGAAACAATGGCAATTTTTAGTGGAAATTAAATGTTTTCACATCTATTGTAGCCTTCTTTAATATCTTTTCATCTACCTCATAACCTATTCCAGGCTTATCTGGAACATGGATTAACCCTTGGTTCACTTCAACCTCAGGTTGGATAATGTCTTCCTGCCAGTAATGTGATGACCCTGCTGTATCTCCAGGCAATATAAATTGTGGCAGCGTTGTTAATGCCACATTATGAGCACGGCCAACTCCTGCCTCCAGCATTCCCCCACACCAAACAGGAATATTATTCTTTTCACAATAATCGTGAATACGTTTTGCTTCCGTTAAACCACCAACTCTGCCTATTTTAATATTAATTATTTTGCAGCTACCGAGTTGGTTGGCCTTCTTCACATCTTCCAGAGAATGAATGCTCTCATCCAGACAAATTGGCGTATCCATTGCTGCCTGCAATTTTGCATGATCAACTATATCATCGTGTGCTAATGGCTGCTCCAGCATCATTAAATTTAACTCATCCATTTTTTTTAAGTGTTCTATATCTTGAAGTGTATAAGCAGAGTTCGCATCAGCCATGATTGGAAGGTCAGGAAAGTGGTAACGAACCTCTTTTAAGACATCAATATCCCTTCCAGGCTTGATCTTTATTTTTATTCGTTTATAGCCTTCCCGTACATATTTTTCAATTACATCCAGCAAATCTTGAGTTGTTGGCTGAATACCGATGCTGATCCCGACATCAATATTCTTTTTCGTGCCCCCGAGTGCTTCTGAAAGCGGCATATTCTCTCGCTTTGCATATAAATCCCAGATAGCACCTTCCAAGGCTGCTTTTGCCATGTTGTTCCGCCGAATGGAAGAAAATAAGCTGGAAACATCATCAGGATGAGCGATCGTGTTTTTCTGAAGTATTGGAATTAAAAAATCTTCCATTATATGCTCATTTGTCTTTACGGTTTCCTCTGTATACCACGGGCTAGTAAACGCAACAGATTCTCCAAAACCACGCTTCCCATCCTCATCTACAGCTTCTGTAATAAAAAATTCCTTATCCTTTAGAGTGCCGAAACTTGTTGTAAATGGATTGTTTAATCGCATGCTCAGCTTATGAAGTTTAATTTGCTTAATTGGAATAGACATTTTAAAGACCTCCGTTACCAAGTGTATTCTTCCCAATTATAAATGAAGCGCTATATTTTTTAATGATAAAGGCTCTAAGTATTGAACAAAACTATGCTATGCCTTATAAAACCACCTATATATTTGTGTGTTTTTCACCTTTAATGAAGGAAAATTTTTTGCTAACTAATCTAAAAGCATTAGTTAACTGAATTTTGGGATATTTGACTTATTGTAATTTACCAGAAAAGTAGATAAGCTTTAGAGCAAGTAGTGCATGCAGTCGAATAAAGCAAAGTAAAAACAACTATTCTATAAGGAGGAAGTAAGGATGACGGAGAGGAAACAAGTATGGTTTGAAGAAGCCAATTCCAGACTAGATCCCGGATTAGTAGGACAGTTGATGAAAAAAAGAAAAGAAGACCCAAATGAAACAAGTGAGGACACGCTACCAGTAATTGTGAAAGTTTACCAGAATTGCACAAAGGATATGAAGGAAGATTTGTTAAAAACATGTGAGGGAGATTCTTGTAATACGTTAAATGATGATATGGAAATTTTACACTCGTTGTATGGAGATTTAACACCCAAAAAGATCAGAGAACTAAAAGATCATGAGGCAGTGGAACGTATTTTTTATGACCGAGATGTAACGGCGTTTCTTGATGTGGCTACAAAAGAAATAAATGCAGTAGAAGTACAACAAGATCTTGGTTTAACTGGGAAAGATATTACTATCGCTGTCATTGATTCCGGAGTATTTCCGCATCCTGATTTAACAAAACCGGAGAATAGAATTGTAGCTTTCAAAGATTTTGTTAATAAGCAGGAAGAACCTTATGATGATAATGGCCATGGGACCCACTGTTGTGGAGACGCTGCAGGAAATGGACACCATTCTAATGGAAAGTATACGGGCCCAGCACCGGCTGCTTCAATTGTTGGGGTTAAAGTCTTAAATGAAAAAGGCGGCGGGAAGCTTTCCACTATTATACGAGGGATAGAATGGTGTATGAAGCATCGAGAAAAGTATGGTATACGAATTATTTCTCTATCTCTAGGTGCTGAAGCATATGAATCTTACCGTGACGACCCACTCACCCAAGCAACCCAAAAAGCCTGGCATAGCGGTATAGTTGTATGTGCTGCAGCCGGAAACGACGGTCCATCACGCAGCACCATTAGTACGCCTGCCATTGATCCATTCATTATTACAGTTGGTTCTGCGGATGATCAAAACACAGTAACTCGATCAGATGCTGTTATTTCCAAATTTTCGAGTCGTGGTCCAACCATTGATGAATTAGTCAAACCAGATATTTACGCACCTGGTTCAAATATTATTTCTCTATTATCTCCCGGATCGGCGCTAGAAAAACAAATACCTGAGCGTGTAATAGATGAAAATTATGTATCACTATCTGGCACTTCGATGGCAACACCTATTTGTGCAGGAGTTATCGCTCTAATGCTTGAGGCAAATCCTCAGCTAAGTCCAAATGACATAAAAAGTATTTTACAAGCAACATCACAACCAACACTTGCAGATAAATGGGGATATATACATGCTAAGACTGCCGTAGAGATGGCAAAAGATTACGTACAGCAGGTGCAGAAAGTGAATTGATTGAATGAGGTGGTTGAGGAGCCCTCTCATCTTGGGGAGCGTTCTCTCATTTGAATGGTGGAGTCTCTCATCTTGGAGCCAGGTTCTCTCATTTGGCATTTGATTATGTCCGCTTCAAAATTTGTTACCCGTCCATTAAAAAAGAACATCTCCTACGGGGAGATGTTCTTCCTTTATTCTTCAAAGCTGTGCTCTGCTAGTGCTGTCACAATTGCATCTTGAATTTGTGGCATGGATCCTTGGATATAATTGTTCATCATAATGGAGAAGATTAACTTTTCCCCATCCTTGTTTGTTACATAACCCGATAGTGTATTTACACCGGTTAAGGAACCGGTTTTAGCATGGACTTTGCCTTTTGTTGCATCCCCTGTTAAGCGGTAGCGCAATGTTCCACCAACCATTCGCTCAGGCTCTCCGCCAACAGGAAGTGCCTGTTCAAACACTGGGAACCAGCTTTCATCTTGAATTTCAAACAGTAGTTTTGACAACTGATTTGCTGGCAGCAAATTCTTATGAGACATCCCTGCTCCATCACGAAGACGAATTGTCTCCATCGCCAAACCATTGCTTGAAAGGGCCTCCTCAACAACGTCAAGTCCTTTATCCCAGCTTCCCTCTTCCTTTATTACCCGGCCCATTTCTTTCACTACAATTTCTCCGTGGCCATTGTTACTTAATTTCAAGAATGGGACAAGGAGCTCTTTCAATGGCATGGAGTCCTTTTTTGCAAGTATTTCTGCATCTTTTGGTGTCTTTCCAACAGTTGGTTTACTGTTACCAATCAATGCAATTCCTTGCTTTTCCAAGGATTTACGAAATACATCAACAACATAGCCAGTTGGCTCCCATACTGCAATCCAAGATTTAGAGGAGGAATCTAGCGGAAGATTTCCACTTATAGTAATCGTATTTGTGCCATGGTCCCGCTGAACGGAAATATTTTTTGAAGTCCCTTTTGCTGTCGTTTTAGCTTTATTGTTAATTGAAACGTAATCGGTATCTGGTGATAGCACTACTTTAGGTTGGTCACCAGCTTTTTCACCAGGGAGCACTTGAACGATTACCGTACCTGAGTCGTAGTCCGTATTCGGTGAAAGAGTTAGTGCGGAAATTTGCGCTGCGGTATAATTACTTTCATCATCCCAGTTAATATCAGTTGCCAGTCGCACGTCATCAAACCAATTGTCGTCCCCAACTAAGTTTCCTTTTACTTTACGAATGCCCTGCTCCTTTAATTGTTTGGCAAAATGATCTAAGTCATCCTTTAGCAAGGTGGGATCCCCTTTCCCCTTCAAATAGAGGTTTCCATGTAACACCTTTCCTCTTAATTTTCCACCTGTCAGTACTTCTGTGGAGAATCGATAATCTTCTCCCAACGTTGATAAAGCTGCAATTGCTGTGAGAATTTTCTGGTTGGAGGCTGGATGTAAACGCATTTCGCCAGAATGGTTATATAGTAATTCACCATCGCTTGCCTTACGGATGCTTACCCCCGTGGATGTTCCTTGCAACTGACTTTTGTGTAAAATAGCATCAAGCTTCTCTTGAAGTTCTGTAGCGGTCATGGAGACTTTTTCATTCGGTTGTTTACTGTCCACTTTCGTAATCTGATCAGATGCTACTACGTTGGAGTTGCTTTCTTTGATGACAAACGGAATACATACAAGTGCAATAATAAGTACTGTAAAAAGAATGTTCCTCATCTTTTTGCTAAAACACATTAGCCTGTCCTCCTTATTGAAATTAGATTATTTAGAATTATACCACTATATAACAGCATCTCCTATGGATTACAAAAAAAGGGTTCTAAGTACCCAATGTAGTTTTGACCAGTCAAACCAATTCAATACTTTCAGCATATGTGAAAAGAGATACAACAATTACCTTTTGTGCAAAGGATTTAATTATTTACTATTGCTTCCATTCTATCTAACAGGACAAACACATATAATTAGGAGGGGTGATTCTATGGATGCATGGAAAAACAAGATCACAAACGATACAATGGTAATGCTTAATACTTTACTAACTTCCAAAAAAATTTACGGAAATTAAAAGACTTACAAAAAATTTATTTACGAAACTTAGTTTAAATTGAATTAACAAATTTCATTTTCCACTGTGCGAATCAAAACTCAGTACTTTTGTTTATGTTAAAATTAAATTAATGAGTAAGAAATACATAAATTCTTTTTAAGGGGTCTATCGAATGAGGGAACATACCAAACAAAAAAGCAGGACTTCAATTATATTTAAATACATACAAATGATTGCAGGTGCAGCCATTACAGCTGCCTCCCTTGAATTATTCCTCATACCTAATTCGATTATCGATGGCGGGATTATTGGAATATCGTTATTAATCAATCATTTATCGGGACTGAATTTTGGTATTCTTATCTTAATTATTAACGCTCCCTTTCTTGTGGCAGGATACAAACACATAGGAAAAAGCTTCTTTATTGCTTCCATTCTCAGTATTGTTGCTCTATCCATTCTTGAAGCTCCTCTAGAGCATGTTGCCCCAGTGACAAATGAGCCCCTTTTAGCTACTGTTTTCGGCGGGTTGATTCTTGGGATTGGTGTCGGTACGGTCATTCGGGCTGGAGGTGCACTCGATGGGACTGAAATACTTGGAATACTTCTGACGAAAAGGCTTCCTTTTTCTGTTGGGGAATTTGTTATGTTTCTTAATGTATTCATCTTTGGTTGGGCCGGATTCGTGTTAGGATGGGAACAGGCAATGTACTCCATTCTAACGTATTATATTGCTGCAAAAGCAATCGATGCGGTTGGGCAAGGCTTCACCGGTGATACAAAAGCTGCAGTAATTGTCTCTAATGAATATGAAGAGGTTGCCTCTGCAATTAATGACAGACTTGGCCGGATGGTTACGAAGCTACACGGGCAAGGTGGCTATATAGATAAAGATAAGGATGTTATTTTTGTAGTTGTAACACGTCTGGAGCTTTCAAAATTAAAAACAGTTGTGCATGATATTGATGAAAAGGCGTTTATTACAATTATGGACGCCCAAGAAGTCCACGGCGGCAGATTTAAATCAGCTATACACTAAGAAAGAGAAGGATAGAGAATACACTATCCTTCTTCATTTATTCGAAGTATAATCTTACCAATATTTTTATTTTCCTCCATATGCCTGTGTGCTTCCTGCACATCCTCTAATTTAAAAACCTTATCAATAATTGGCTTTACCTTATTCTCTTTAATTAATGGCAGTACTTTTCTAGAGAAATCTTGCGTTAATTGCTGTTTATATGCATCGCTTCTAGGCGTCAAAAGCGTCCCTTTTAGTTGCACTCGTTTTAACATGAGATGCATCAAATTTACTTTTTCGATTTCTGTTCCACCAAGCACCCCAATCAGAATCCAGCGTCCATCCGTTCGGATACTTTGCAAATTTTTTTCCCAATACGATGCACCAATGAAGTCCAGAATGAGATCTGCCCCTTGGTCATTTGTAGCTTTTAGTACTTCTTCTGGAAAAGATTCTTCTTTATAATTAATACAAACATCTGCACCTAGTGATCGGCAAAAATCGAGTTTTTCAGCTGAACCGGCTGTAGTAATAATTTTTGCTTTAGTCAACTGCTTAGCAAGCTGAATAGCTGCAGTTCCTACACCGCTGCCTCCAGCATGGATGAGCACGGTATCTTCATCAGTCAATTCGCCGAGCCAAAACAAGGTCTGGTATGCGGTGAGAAAAACTTCCGGAATAGCTGCTGCCTCTTCAAACGAAAGATTATCTGGTATAATCATCGCTCGATCAGCAGGCATCACAGCATATTCTGCATATGCTCCCCCATTTACAAGTCCCATTACCCTTGTTCCTTTTTCAATGTTTGCATCTGGATCGGAATCCACTACCTCCCCCGCAACTTCAATGCCTAATATCGGATTTGTGTTATAACCAGACTTTCCTTCCCTATTCACGATATCTGTACGATTTACAGCTGCTGCGCTTACTTTTATTAGAATTTCTCCCTGTTTTGGAACAAGCTTGGGGAATTCTTTCACCTGTAACTGTTCCGTCCCGCCAGGTTGTTTTACATTAACTGCTTTCATACGACGACTCCTTTCTTTAGAGAAAATTGAGCAAGTGGACTTCTTTTCTATTAAATGAAAAATAGCTTATATAATACTTAGACCTCTTTGCTCTATAAATCAAAAGCCTCTGCAAGCAGTTGATATGACCTCCGCTTTTTTGCATGGTCATGAATATTTGTAATGATCATAAATTCATCTGTCTGATAAAATTCACTTAAGCGAAGAAGTTCATTTTTTACTTCTTGTAGATTCCCAATTACACAACGCTTGCGATTTTCCTGCATGATTTCCAATTCTTCCTGAGTGAATTCCTTCTTTTTTACTTCCTCCAATGTTGGCACTTTTGTATCTGCGCCTTTTCCCACACTTAATAACCATTTATCCTGTGTCAATGCTAGTTCTTCCGCTTCTTCCGTCGTATCTGCACACACAACAAATATACATACCATTGTTTGAGGGGTGTTCATAGATACTGATGGCGTAAAAGACTTCCGGTATGTTTCCAAGGCCTCTTTTCCATTTTTTGGCGAAATAAAGTGGCCGAAGACGAACCCTGTTCCCAATGCAGCCGCATTACTCGCGCCACGTTCTGAAAGACCGAGTACCCACATTGGCGGGATCTTTTCTACACGTGGTCCTGCTTTTACCAACCGAAACTCATGGTCTTTTGGTAACGTATTATGAAGAAATCCCTGCAAATCTGCCAATTGACGCGGGAAATCCTGTAAGCTTTTATTCATGTTATCCGTTATTGCTAACCTTGTTAGCTGGGAACCCCCAGGCGAACGGCCAACACCCAAATCAATGCGTTCCGGGAAAAATGCTGCTAATGTTTTGAAGTTTTCCGCTATTTTATATGGGCTATATTGAGGGAGCAGCACACCACCTGCACCAACACGTATCCTCTTAGTGACTGAAGCGATTCGAGTAATCATAATTTCAGGAGAGGAACTAGCAAGCCCATTCGTATTATGATGCTCTGCCACCCAATATCGATGGTAACCTAATTCTTCTGTCCATCTGGCAAGCTCCAATGATTGCTGTAATGCTTCCTCAGGGCTGGAATGACGAGAGATGGGTGCCTGATCCAACACACTTAATTTCATCAATCTCCCTCCTTCTGATACTAGTTTATATAATCAGAAGATAAAATGGAAATGATCGATATGGTTCTGCTTATTAAAAAGAGCTTCTACCGCAATTGTTGGGGTACAAACGTATTTGTTCATTCATAGTTGGAAGAAACTGCGACGTAGTGGATATGATTTTT
>NZ_BAZS01000057.1 GCF_001310895.1 Virgibacillus halodenitrificans JCM 12304
CGGGCCAACAGGACGTTGGTCATGCAATCGTTGCCTCAGGACGTGGCGTTCTTAGATTGCCGCCCTCCACTACAATCAATTTGTACACAGCACATTCTGGGTGTATGCGAACGCAATTTTTTTCGTAGATATAATAGGAAATAGTAGCGAAGGGGAAATATGGAGACTCCTCGAAAATGAAAATACACATTTTCTTCGTGCGATGCATTGCTTACGAAGCTTTCCTTGTCCTGCGGGAGGAGAGGCCTCGATGAGATCCCCGAACGCATAGCGTGAGGAAGCTCATCAGCCGCCCGCGGAAAGCGGAATATTTCCCCGTAGCGGCAATTTACGCAGCCTCTATATTCTTAGTTACGTCGTAGTTTATCTATTTTGCGAAACATTGAATGACCTTAACTTATATTAGAATCTTTATTTCAAACATAAAAAAAAGCAAAGCGCTTAGCGCTTTGCCTACAGGGGGAATACGAGAAAGTCTTACATTTATAGTAATACCCATCAAAAAGAATATATAAACGTGAAAGAATAAAATTTATTTATTAAATATCGTTTTTAACTACTTATTATTTAAACGCTTTTCCAGCTCTTCTTTTTCTTGCTCATATCCTGCTTTTCCTAATAAAGCGAACATATTTACTTTGTATGCTTCTACCCCGGGTTGATCAAATGGATTAACACCAAGAAGATAACCACTGATTGCACAAGATTTTTCAAAGAAATACACTAGATAACCAAACGTAAAGGCATCAAGCGCAGGGATTTCCAAAACTAAATTCGGTACATTCCCATCTGTATGTGCCAAAAGTGTACCTTGAAATGCTTTGTTATTAATGTCATGAATTGATTTCCCGGCAAGGTAATTTAAACCATCAAGATTATCTTCATCTTCCTCAATGAATATTTCCTTGTTCGATTTATTTACATGTAATACTGTTTCAAAAATATCCCTTCTGCCATCCTGAACGTATTGACCTAGGGAATGTAAATCAGTTGAAAAATTTGCAGAAGAAGGATAGATCCCTTTTTGATCTTTTCCTTCACTTTCTCCGAATAGCTGTTTCCACCACTCTGCAAAATATTGAAGTTGTGGCTCATAGTTAATAAGCATTTCTATTGTTTTACCTTTATTATAAAGAATATTTCGAATGGCTGCGTATTGATAAGCAGGATTATCGGCAAGAATAGGGGTAGATAAATCCTTCATTGCGGTTTGAGCTCCGTTCATAATCTGCTCAATTGATATGCCACCAACAGCTATTGGAAGCAACCCTACTGCAGTTAGAACAGAATAACGACCACCTACATCGTCAGGAATAACAAATGTCTCGAAGCCTGATTGGTCTGCTAATGTCTTTAATGCACCTTTTTTCTTGTCGGTAGTAGCGTAGATCCGCTTACTAGCTTCTTCTTTTCCGTATTTTTCTTCCAAATGTTTTTTAAAGATCCGAAATGCTATCGCTGGCTCTGTCGTCGTTCCACTCTTAGATATGACATTAATAGAAACATCTTTTCCTTCTAAAATATCAAATAACTCTGCAATATAAGATGAACTCATATGGTTACCAACAAAAATAATTTGGGGAGCCTTTCTTTGCTCCTTTGATAATAGGTTTTGAAAAGAGTGTGTTAGCATATCCAGAGCTGCTCTTGCCCCTAAGTAGGATCCGCCGATTCCAATTACAAGTAATATGTCGGAATCATTTCTGATTTTATCGGCACAGTTTTTAATACGGGCAAATTCCTCTTGATCATACGTTTCAGGTAAATCTACCCATCCTAGGAAATTGTTCCCTGCACCTGTTTTTTCATGTAAATTAAAATGTGCTTTTTCAACAAAGTCAGTTAAATTATTTATTTCCTCCTTATTGAAAAAGGGTAAAGCACTCTCATATTTAAAAGAGATATGTGTCATTTCTTAGCCTCCTATTACTACACAATAATTTGTATATAATGTAACTTTACCCAAGTAAATCTGCGAAAGCAAGAAAGAAATAGTATATAATAAGATATTTTGCAAAAGCTACGATAGAGGAAAATTATAAAGGAGGTATATGTATGAATGGAATTCAACGCACTGCTTTAGCGCTTACTATTATTGGTGCAGTTAACTGGGGACTGATTGGCTTATTTCAATTTGATTTAGTTGCAGCACTGTTTGGAGGAGACCAGACCGCTGGTTTTGCCCGAATTATTTATACATTGGTAGGAATTAGTGGTTTAGTCTTAATTCCTCTTCTCTTCAAAACAGATGAAGCTTTTGCTGATCAGCATGCTCCCAAAGGTGTAGACGGTTAAAAAAACAGAGGCAAACTTACCTAAGGTGGGGTTTGCCTCTGTTTATATCATTTAGCGGTATTATTTCTTAAATGAATCGTTTTTAGATTGCTCGATCCATTCTTCCAGTTTATCTTTAAGTGTATTAAAGCCAGCTGTATCATTTTCTTGTTCTGTTTTAACTGGTTGATGTTTTTTAGGACTGGCGGATTTTGCCGGTGCTTCCTCAGTAGCACGAATAGAGAGGGATACTTTATTTTTTTCCTCGTCGACATTAAGAACTTTTACTTTAACCTCATCACCAATGGATAAATGTTCATTAATATCTTTTACAAATCCATGAGTTACTTCCGAGATATGAACTAATCCTTGCGTATCTTCATCTAAAGCAACAAATGCACCGTATGGTTGAATTCCTGTTACTTTTCCTTCTAAAATTTGACCTGTCTCAAATTTACTTGTCATGCTGAACAACTCCTAATATATTCGATTCTTTTTACACAATACAACATTTTAGCATAATTTCCATAGAGAAGCAAAGAATACTAAGAAAAGTAATGGAAAGGAAGAGATGGATGATTCCTATGGATTCACGAGTGGAGAATAGAATTTATTCCTTGTATGTATTGGAGGAGCTCCTCAAACCAGAGGGATATGTAATTGCCTCAAATTGGGATTATGACAACGGCCATTTTGATTTAAAGATTGATGATGAAGGAAAGTATTATTATTTAAGAATTCCATTTTATGCTGTGGCTGGGTCTTTGGATTACCCTGGAGTGACTGTTCGTTTGGAAAAGCCCTTTTTACTTGCTCACCAATATGAAAAGGGAATTGATGAAGATAGCAGGGGAGGAGCATTCCAAGGTACATTCAACCAATTCCAGCCACCGATAGATCCTGATGCACATATTCCAAACGACTATATTGATATAGGTAAGCAACTTGTAGAGAAATTAGAGCAGTTAGTTATCCCAGAAGGATAGTGAAATAAGTAAATCACCTTTTTTCAACAATAATTCGGGTGACGGATTCATTAAATATTCCTTGTTTCGAATGAGACCTATTAATATGTGTCTCTCATTAATATAATCTAAAAGAACACTTTTAAACTTTTTACCAATTTCAGATTCGGACAATGGAATGTGGCAGAATTGCTGACTTGCTAGTAAACGGATAATATCTTCAAATGGAGTTGCATTGTTGGCGTGATAAAGCTCATGATAAAACAATGCACTCATAAAATCGTTTGATCTGATAATAGTATTGGAACCAGCTCGCAATGCGTTCTCAATTTGGATTTTAGATAGGATTTCCGAAATAATAGGTATTTTTGGGTTATTTCCCCTTACAGCAACAATTGTCAAGATAGTAGAATTATCGGCTTTTCTTTCCTCTTCAGAAAAATCTGAGGAAACTAATACACACTTTGCTGCAGTTATGTTAGCCTTTCTAAGTGTATTATCCTCTGTAGGATTTCCGTGGAGAAAATGCACAGGATAATCCTTATAATTTAAGAAGTTTAACGTTTGGTCAATTAAAACTATTTCCTGATGGGTGTTCCTTTTTGAAATGTGTTCGATAATTTGCCTTGTTCGTTCATTCCAGCCTATTATAATTATGTGGTTATTTCCTTTGAAAGCAATTTTACCCGTGGTTAAATCCTGCTCATGTTTAAGTGTAGAGGCAGTGAGAGCAGTAATATAAAATGCGATTAAACCTCCGCCCGAAAGGATTAAAAGCATTGCTAGCAATTTACCCGGAACACTTAAAGGGACTAAATCGCCATAACCTACAGTAGCCCCTGTAACAATAGCCCACCATATTCCATCAAATAAGGTAGGAAACTGAGTTGGCTCAATAATATGAATAACTAAGCCAAATAAAAATAAGAGGAAAAGAACGCTTATAAGAACCCTGATAAGTAAAGGAATTTGTAAATATAAATATCTAACTAATCGTATGCTCATATACAAAGTCACCTTTTTGTAAAAATATTGTAATCACACTTATTTTAGTATGGACAAGATTTTGCAATACTTATACAAAAAGACTGTCACATTATTGGTGACAGCCTTTTTCAATATGTGCTTATGTATGAACAGTCGCGTTCAGCCTTTCAGCCCCTTGTTCTTATTTGTTTAATTCGTTTTTTAAACTTAGATAAACGTCTTCCCAAAAATCTGTATTATCTCTAAGCGATTTTGTTATGAAAAAAAGCATTTCATTGAATTTTTCTTTGAAATCCTCTGCGTCTTCTTGTGGGAGAGCTTTCTTGGAATGATCCACAAATTGCTGAACTTTTTCTGCTCTTGGCCCCCATTTGGCTACTTCATTACCTTCTGCATCAAGAAAAATGAAAATAGGAATAGAGCGAGATTTGCCGTTGGTCAAGTATTGATCCATTAGTTCGAGATTTTGGTCTCTTAACAGCATACGAACGTTAATGTTAGCTGCTTCCGATAAACGAAGTAGAATTGGGATGTTTAACATAGCGTCACCACACCAGTCTTCTGTGAGCACTATCACACGCAAATTCTGCTTTTTTAAGGCATCGAAAAAAGCTTGGTCCTCAGGTAATTGAAAATTATCATATATATGCAAAAGATTTTCTCTATGTGTTTGCATGGATTCAATATAGTCATCTGGTAAAATCCCCTTGTTGAACCAATCATTTAATTCCATAGTAATTAGCTCCCTTTTATTTAGTCTTGTAGTAAAGTGTATCGATTATAAAACTTTTCGTAAACAAAAGTGCTCTTGCAGATTATTTTTGCTATGATAAAAAAGAATTCATTTTGAGGAGGAATAGTTATGCCTAAAGCTAATCAAGATTTTTTATTAGAATTATTACATACAGCTTCACCTTCAAGTAATGAAGTTGCAATTCAAAAGAAGTGGATAAATTATGTGAAGACTTTTGCTGATGAAATTAGGACAGATCATGCAGGTAATGCAATAGGAGTTCTTAATCCAGATGCCCGGTTTAAAATTCTCTTAGCAGGACATTGTGATGAAATTGCCCTTGTCATTAATCGTATTGATGAAGATGGATTCTTACATTTTGATAAAATGGGTGGTATTAATCCACAGGCAGCAGTCGGTATGAAAGTAAGTGTAATGGGTGAAAATACTTCAATTACTGGTGTCATTGGTGTTAATGCTCAACATCATGGAGGAATTAAAAAGGATTTTGACTTAGAGGATTTATTTATTGATTGTGGTTATAAAACAAAGGGAGAAGCAGAGGACAATATTCAGATTGGTGACTTGGCTGTGTACAAAACAGAGCCGGAAATTTTATCTGACCGGTATATTTCCGGTCGGGGATTAGATAATCGCACAGGTTCATTTATCGTTGCAGAAGTGTTAAAAAATCTTGCGGAACGAGGTTGTTCTGTAGGTGTTTATGCGGCAAGTACAGTAAATGAAGAAACGAACATGGGGGGGCATATTTTGCTGCTGCAGGGATAGAACCTACAATGGCAATTGCTTGTGATGTAACCTTTGCCACAGACTATCCAGGAGTTAACAAGAATAAACATGGGGATATTCGGTTAGAAAAAGGTCCAGTATTTGCTAAAGGGGCACCGATTAACAAAAAAATTAATAGATTATTAGAGCAGACGGCTAAGAAGTTACAAATGGCTGTACAATATGAATTAACACCAAGGATGACTGGAACGGATGCAGATAAAATGCGATTAACTGGCAAAGGTGTACCTGTGTCACTAGTTTCGCTACCATTAAGGTATATGCATTCTCCAGTAGAAACAGCTAGTCTAAAGGATATTGAAGAAGAGATTGAACTATTAGTTGAAATGATCGCAAACTTGACCGGAGAAGAAAATTTAAATCCATTGGAAGATTAATGTTAATAAAATCAAATCAGAACCAGCAGACGAATTGTTTGCTGGTTTTTATAATTGGATAAAAATGTTCCTTTTATCAGGATTATCTATGTGTAAGCCAATATATACTGCTCAAGGTATTTATTACCAGAAGATTGATGTTTCTTGTTAAAGGTAAGTCCTAATGCTTGTTTATTGTTATAAAACCTGTATATATAGTACTATTATTTACATTTTAGGTAAAATTTGTAATGTAATTAACTTGTTTTACTAGGATATATTTCTTATTTTTTCTTTTTAAAGTTACATATTTTTCTTTTTAACGGATTGTATAGATAAATTGGGTATTTCTTACCTGAGGTAAAAATGGAAAATGAGTTACTTTTTATTCAATTTTGAATATTCTATATTTTAACGACATCGTTCGACAAATTCTCTCTTCATATATGCTTATACTGGTTTTAACAACATAGATTTTGCAAACAGCACCTCAGCAATTGTGAACCTATTAATATTTAGGAAAGGAGGAGGTGTTTTTTTTAATGGGTTCCGGAACTCACCTAAAGAGCAAATGGTGTCTTTTAATCAAAAGGAGGGAATAAATTGATAACGAAAAAGAAACGTCGAACGAAGTTGTTTAGTTTAACTGCAACCTTTATTATGGCGGTTTCCCTTATTACACCTGGAATGAGTTATGCAGAATCGAAAGGTGAACTGTTTCAATCCGTGTACGGACAAAAGAATGCTGCACAAGTAAAAATGAGTGATCGGCTTAAAACTGCCTTTACAAAGGACGATAAGGTTACTTTTTTGGTGAAATTTAAAGATAAAGCAGATACACAGAAGGTAGCAAAAGCTGCGAAGAAGGAAGCAGTTTCGAAAAAGCTTACCTCTACCAAGACGGAGCTGATGCAAAGGTCAGTTGTTGTGTCTGAATTAAAAGCTACTTCTATAGAATCTCAACAAGCCGTAAAAGCTTATTTACAACAGGAAAAGAAAAACGGCAAGGTTGTTAGCTTTAATTCCTACTACATTGTTAATGGGATGGCCGTAACGGCAACAGAAGAAGTTGCTGAAAAGCTTTCTTCATTTGCGGAGGTTGAAAAAATACTGCCAAATGAGAAAAGAGAACTTTCTACTACAGTGACTAAGGATGCAAAAGCACCTCAATCTGAAGTTGCAAATGTGGAATGGAATGTGGAAAGAGTTGGAGCGCCACAGGTTTGGGATATGGGGATTGACGGAACGGGTACAGTGGTCGCAAGTATTGATACCGGAGTCCAATGGGATCACCCTGCTTTAAAGGAAAAATACCGTGGTTACGATTCAGCTACCGGAGAAGTAACACATGACTATAATTGGTTTGATGCTACAGCTGGTCAGGGAGAAGCTTATGATGACCAGGGTCACGGGACACATGTAACAGGTACAATGGTTGGGAGTGAACCGGACGGCTCAAACCAAGTGGGTGTTGCACCAGGAGCTAAATGGATAGCAGTAAAAGCCTTTACAGCTGACGGTGGGACAGATGTTGATTTGCTTGAAGCTGCAGAATGGATCCTTGCCCCAAAGGATAGTGAAGGTAATGCACGCGTAGATTTGGCCCCAGATGTAGTTAATAATTCTTGGGGAGGCGGCCCAGGTTTGGATGAATGGTATAGAGATGTAGTAATAAATTGGAGAGCAGCTCAAATATTCCCGGAGTTCTCTGCTGGTAATACAACCTTATTCAATCCGGGAGGCCCAGGGTCGGTTGCTGTTCCTGCAAATTATCCAGAGTCTTTTGCAACTGGGGCAACAGATATCAATGATACAGTTGCAGGCTTTTCCTTACGAGGTCCATCACCTTATGATGAAGTCAAACCAGATATTTCCGCACCAGGAGCAAATATTCGTTCTTCTGTACCTGGAAGTGGGTATGAAGGCGGTTGGAATGGAACTTCAATGGCGGGACCAGCAGTTTCAGCAGTAGTAGCTTTAATGAAACAGGCTGATTCCAGTTTATCTGTTGATGAATTGGAAGACGTATTAATGAATACTGCTAATCCATTAACAGATGAAGAATATCCCGATTCTCCCAATAATGGATATGGATATGGCTTAGTTAATGCATTTGATGCAGTGTCTTCTTTAGTGTCGGGGCTAGGGACAGTTGAAGGTCAGGTTACAAAAGAGGGGGAAGATAATGAAGCTCCTACTTTTGTACACGAAAGCCCGATAGAAACTTATGAAGGAATGGACTTGGAGTTAGAGGTTGAAGTTGCTGACAATATTAGTGTTTCATCTGTAGAGGTAATTTATCAAGATAGTAATGGAGAAGATCATGTCATAGAAGCTGCTCGTATCTCTGGTGATTATAAGCAAGGTAACTATGCTGTTATTATACCAGGTGAGCATATCGAGGGAGAAGCAATCACTTATTCATGGAAGATCAATGATTTTGGCAACAATGAAGTGAATAGTGAATCCTTCGAAGTAACAGTCTTGCCTGGAATAACCGTTGGTTACACGCATGATTTTGAAAGCACCCCGGTTGGCTGGACGTCATTTGGTGAAAATAACAGCTGGGAATGGGGCACACCAGAATCCGGTCCAGAAAGCGCGGCTTCAGGAGAAAAGCTGTATGCTACTAATTTAGCAGGGGGGTATGATAGTGATGCAAATGCTACACTCGTTATGCCACCAATTGACTTACCTGAAGAAGGAAATACGTATTTACAATTTAAGCAATGGCATGAGTTGGAAATGTACGCTTCCGGAAGAGCATACGATTTTGGCCATGTATTTATATCAACAGACAAAAACGAATGGACTCAATTGATGAGAGTACAAGGGGAGTCCAATGAATGGATAAATGGAGAAGTAGATTTGTCTGAATACCGTGGACAACGAATCTATATTGGCTTCAATATAACTTCAGACGGCAGCGTTACAAAAGATGGCTGGTATATTGATGATGTAGCATTGACTGACGAATCAATGAGTCCAAGTGCCTCACTTGCATTAAATAAGAAAAAGGAAAGCAGTAAAACCAAAGACAATTCTAAGATAAAATCCAAAGGTAATATAGGGCTTGGTGTAATTAAGAGTAAGGAAAAAGCTTCTAAAAAAGAGAAAGTTGATCCTGAAAAAATAAAACCGATTTTACCACAAAAAGAAAAATCACCAATTGAAAGTGAAATGGTTAATCCATTGCTTTTGCCAATTGGGGCCAAAGTAAGTGTGATTGAAAGTGGACGTTCCGTAAATACGGATCCCAAAAATGGGCAGTACAACTTGCTGCATGCAGCAGGCGACTATACCCTTAAAGCAGAATCATATGGATTTGAATCAAAAGAGAAAAATGTAAAGATTGAAAATGACCAAACAAAACAAATTGACTTTACACTAGAAAAAATTGAACAATTCGATATAAATGGAAAAGTAACAGATGAGACTACAAATGAACCTGTAAATGGTGCGACTGTAATGGTTATAGAGGATGCAAATATTGACCCAGTGCAAACAAATGAAGATGGAAGCTATTCACTTACTGCCTATAAAGGTCAGTATACATTAAAAATACTTGCTAGCGGATACCATCCGAAAGAGGTTCAAGTCGACTTACAAGACGATATAACGAAAGATATCCAATTAGAACCATTTTACACAGTTCCTGGTGGAGAAATTGGGTACGATGATGGTACAGCAGAAAACGCTAGAGCGTTTTATGATGCTAACAATGGCTGGGCTGTAAAGATGTCCTTGCCAGAAGGGAAAGACACAGCAGTAGTAACGGAGGGAGTATTTAAATTTTGGGATAAGGAGTTCCCTTCTCCTGGAGGTACAGAATTTGCAGTAGAAGTTTGGGATTCCTCCGGTGCAGACGGCAAGCCTGGTAAGAAAATTGCAGGACCAATCTCTGCAGAAGCTATTAGAGATAATAGTGAATGGACTATCATTGACCTAAAAGAGCATAGTATAACGGTAAATGATGATTTCTACATGGTTTATATTCAAACACAGCCTAATACCGGAGCCCCGGGATTAGCTACTGATGAGAGTAGTCCAAATGCCGAAAGAAGTTATCAACTTGTTGGAGGAGCGTGGTCCAAATCACCAGCCAATGAAGGTAACTATATGATCAGAGCAAGAGTAGCTTATGAAGCTGTTGATCCGGTAATCACTACTCCGGAAAAGGATGTTATAACCAATGAAAAAGATTTAACGATTAAAGGTACTGCTTCACCCACTACTACCGTGCAACTCTGGAACAATGGAGAAGAAGCAGGCAATGCCACAGTGGGCGAAGATGGGAAATTTGCCATTCCTACAGAATTAACAGAAGGAGTAAATGAATTTCAAGCTATTTCCCTATTGGAAGGAACTCCTGTTGGTGAGTCTTCCAAAGTGAAGGTAACCTTAGATACAAAAGCTCCTGAACTGACTATTGTCACACCGGTAGATGGAGAAAAGACAAACAAGGAAACAGTTACAGTAGAAGGTACTGTAGATGATCCGAATCTTGCCACAGTTAAAGTTAATGGTCATAAAGCTACTGTATCTGACGGCAAGTATTCAAAACGGATTATTTTAGAAAACGGCACGAACACGATTAAAGTTGTGGCAAAGGATCTAGCCGGCAATAAAGCTAAAAATAACGTAACTATTGATGTAAACTACACGAAGCCTGTGATTGAAAACCTCACACCAACAGAAGATAAATATATAAAAGCAGGAGAGAGTGTGAAAATCGAATTTGACAGTGAGCCAGGTCGAAAGGCGACATTCTTTATTCATATGCCACTCACAAACACAAAAAGTCAAATTTCAAATGCAACAGAGCTTCCAATGATGGAAATGGAAGATGGACATTATGTAGGGTATTGGACAGCCCCTAGTAATTTAAAAGCAGATGGTGGTGTGATTGAAGTCAAGGTTACTGATACCTATGGCAATGAATCTCGCAAACAGGCAAAAGGAAAGCTTTTCATAAATATGGATGAATAAAAATGAGTGATTGAAAAGGAGACTGTTGCACAATCAGTAACGAATCTTAAAATAAGCAATCTCTTATGGAAAAAGGAGCTGTCAGCCAATGCATATTATGCATTTTGCGACAGCTTCCTTATTTATGTTCAAACTAATAAAATAGTATTCTATTAAGCAAAGATATTGCAAAATCTTCATAAGGATGTATAATGTAAGTGACAATAAAATAATCGATTCCATCTTCGGGGCAGGGTGAAATTCCCGACCGACGGTAAGGAGCCATGCTCTAAGTCCGTGACCTGCAAAGCTCTTCTTGCTTTGTGGCTGATCTGGTGTAATTCCAGAACCGACAGTTACAGTCTGGATGGGAGAAGATGTCGAACCTGAATCAGGTGCTCATAGCGCCTTGTTTTTCCTATGTATTCAAAATTCAAAACCCTAAAGCCCCGATTAGGCAGGCTTTAGGGTTTATTTGTATGTAGGATAATGGGTGATCCTTCATCACGAGATAGGAATCGATTAAGGTGGAGGAGGAGAAGATGATGGAAAATAAAAATTACTCATCATCACGTTTATTCAAATTAATAATATTATCATTGCTTGGGACTATTTCACTTGTACTGTTTTTCTTGAATTTCCCACTGCCTTTTTTGCCAAGCTACTTAAAGATTGACTTTAGTGATGTACCAGCTTTAATGGCCTCACTTATTTTTTCACCAATGGCAGGAGTCATCGTAGTAGCAATCAAAAATGTTTTATATTTAGCTATTTCAGGAGCAGGCGATCCCATTGGTGTTATCGCAAATTTCCTCGCTGGAGCCATGTTTGTTATCCCTGTATCGATGCTTTATCATCGCTTTAAGGGTGTGAAAAGCGTAGTCTCAGGTTTAGTGACAGGAACATTAATCATGGCTGTTGGAATGAGTGTATTAAATTATTTTATTATCCTTCCGGCGTATGGGAAGTTTATGGGATGGGACATGACAGAACAATTTAAGTGGTTTTCCGTATATGCAGGAGTTCTGCCATTTAATATAATTAAAGGTATTATTGTTGGTTTACTATTTGTTCCATTATTTATTAAAATGAAAAGCTGGATTGAGCAAAAACAAATGAAAGCTGCAGCATAAAAAACAAAGCAGGCTGTCTATTTAGACAGCCTGCTTTGTTTTTTGGCTCTATACGATATTAGAAAAACTTCCACGTTTCGAGGGCTATGTTTAATCTAACGCTTTCAAATACCTGAAAAAATAATTGAGCTCTACCTTAATTCACAGTATAGATATACTGCGACGTAACTTTTGGTATTTAAGTTACGTGTGAAAAATATCTTTGTTGTTGGAAAGCTCACTGAAATATTGAAGAGGTGAGCCTCTTTGCTTTCCATTGCAGATGGACGCTTTCACACCTCCGGGTACAAGCGCGACATCTGTTCGTTACCTCACAGTGTCTTCTTTGCCGCCCGGCATGGCTTCAGCCGCTTCCTCCGCTACGCTCCGTCCAGGGTCTTCAGCTCATGCTATTCCGGCTGGAGTCGCCATCTTCCATTCCAATCAATTGGTATAGACTTTTATCTAAGTTTAGAGTTTGCTCAACTTTTTTGTGACAAATTTATTATAACTTTGATAATCCTGACTT
>NZ_BAZS01000058.1 GCF_001310895.1 Virgibacillus halodenitrificans JCM 12304
ATCAAAAAAAGTTTATTTATATAATAAATAACTAAGATACCTGTTAGAAAATTTTACAACAAGTATCTTCAGATAAGACAACCTGTATTTGTTCTTCATTAATTTTATAATAGTTCCATGTACCATGTTTTTCGGGTATAAGTATATTGGCTTTTACTAATTTCTTTAAGTGATAAGATAGTTTTGATTGCTTTAACTCTAATTTTTCTTCTAAATCACAGACACACAAAGATTTATTTGGACTTTTACTAATTTCATTTATAATTTTTAATCTTATTTTATCAGCTAAAGCATTAAACATATTTTCATAAAAATCAAGTGCCTCATCTTCGCCTAATTCATTTACTTTTTTAATTAATTCCATTATTTCACCTCCAACTAATACATCAATTTTTTTTTGATTTATCAACAGTATATTATCCATAAAATTAAATTGCAACCTTTTTAATCAAATTTATTTGCTGAATTCCCCATAACTCCCTTTTAACACGATGTTCCGCATGAGAGTTGTTCGAAAAGGACTATAAAATTGGCTTTGTTTTCAACACTAGGATTTTAGAAAAGCCTGCTGGATTACAGGAACGGTGGGGAAAAGTTAGAAAACGCATCAAATTAAATATGAAGTTAAAAATCCAATAATTAATACATGCATATAAGGATTCTAACCTAAAGAATAGTAGTAGTAGGGAATAAAATAAAATGATTTCTTAAAATTTCATGTTTCTGTAGGTTAATCCATTGAACATATAAGCAAATAGTTATATACTATTTTCATAATAAATAATAATAAGGAGGGATATAGATGCTGCAAAAATCTTTTGAAATAGACAAAGCTGCGAACATTTTAAAACTGCTTGGTGACAAGACACGTCTAACGATGATGAAATTAATGGATAATCACGCTTGTTGTGTATGTGAATTTGTAGAAATATTTCAGTTCAGTCAGCCAGCTGTTAGTCAACACTTGCGTAAGCTTAAAGATTTAGGACTGGTAGTGGAAGAAAGGAAAGGACAATGGATTTTCTACTCGGTAAATAAAAATAATGAGTATTATTCATTCATCAAACCGATTCTGGATCAATTGCCAAGTCAAGAAGATAAACTAAAAGAGTTGGAAGAAAAGGGTACACGAATTACTTGTTGTTAATTGGAGGTAAAAACATTGTCATCAACGCTTATACTCGCAATACTCATATTTGTAGCAACCCTCGTCCTAGTCATTTGGCAACCAAAAGGTTTAAATATTGGTTGGTCTGCAATGGGAGGAGCAGTTATAGCTCTAATTGTAGGAGTCGTAGGGTTTAGTGATGTAATCGAAGTAACACAAATCGTTTGGAACGCCACATTGGCATTCGTAGCAATCATTCTTATTTCTTTAATTTTGGATGAAATTGGATTTTTCGAATGGGCTGCCTTACATATGGCCCGTTTTGCAAAGGGTAATGGAATAAAAATGTTTGTCTATATCAGTATATTAGGTGCGATTGTTGCTGCCTTGTTTGCGAATGATGGTGCAGCGTTAATTCTTACACCAATCGTACTTGCTATGGTACGTAATTTAAATTTTAAAGAAAAAATGATTTTTCCGTTTATTATGGCAAGTGGGTTTATCGCTGATACAACATCATTGCCATTCATTGTAAGTAACTTAGTAAATATTGTGTCTGCAGACTTCTTTGGTATCGGATTTGTTGAATATGCTTCACGAATGATTATTCCAAATTTATTTTCATTAGTTGCAACCATTTCCGTGTTACTGATTTATTTTAGAAAAAGTATTCCAAGGTCGTATGATGTTTCTAAATTAACCGAACCTAGAAATGCTATTAAAGATCATAAAATGTTTCGTCTATCTTGGTATGTCCTTGGCTTATTAGTAATTGGATACTTTACCAGCGAATTTATCAATATACCTGTTTCCGTTATTGCAGGAACCATTGCTATCTTCTTCATAATTATGGGTAGACAAAGTTCTGCAGTAAATACAAAAAAAGCTATTAAGGGTGCGCCGTGGGATATTGTGTTCTTTTCCATCGGAATGTATGTCGTAGTATATGGATTAGGAAATGCGGGACTCACCACTGCTCTAGCAAGTGTCATTCAAACGGTTGCCGAAGAAGGCTTATTTATTGCTACTGTTGGAATGGGGTTCATTGCTGCTTTTCTATCATCCATTATGAATAATATGCCAACAGTAATGATTGACGCCCTAGCAATTGCGGAAACAAATACTACTGGCGTATTAAGAGAAGCACTTGTTTATGCAAACGTTGTTGGATCAGACTTAGGTCCAAAAATCACACCAATTGGTTCTTTGGCAACATTAGTATGGCTTCATGTTCTTTCACAAAAAGGAATTAAGATTTCTTGGGGAACATATTTCAAGACGGGTATTATTTTAACAATACCAATCCTATTTATCACGTTACTAGGTCTATATTTAACATTAACTATATTTTGATAAAGGAGTATTTATATGGCTAAAAAAACTATTTATTTCTTATGCACAGGAAATTCATGTCGAAGTCAAATGGCAGAAGGCTGGGCAAAAAAGTATCTTGGAGATGAGTGGGAAGTAAGAAGTGCAGGTATTGAAGCACATGGACTAAACCCAAATGCTGTTAAAGCAATGAAGGAAGTTGGAATTGATATTTCTGACCAAAAATCGGAAACCATTGACAAAGAATTTTTAGACAACGCAACAATTGCAGTAACCTTATGTGGTGATGCAAAAGATCGTTGCCCAATGACGCCACCGCATGTAAAAAGAGAACATTGGGGCTTTGATGATCCAGCTAAAGCAGAAGGTACAGAAGAGGAAGTGTGGAAAGTATTTCAGCGTGTTCGTGATGAAATTGGTGAACGAATCAAACGTTTTGCTGAAACGGGAGAATATCAAGAAGTTAAGCCATGAGAATATCCTCAAGGCTTAACTATCTGTTAACATATAAGTATATAGTTATATACAAATAATTGGAGGGTATAACGTATGAAAAAAGTAGAAATCTTTGACCCAGCTATGTGCTGTTCAACAGGTGTTTGCGGACCAAGTGTTGACCCAAATTTAACAAGGGTAGCTTCAGCCGTTTATTCACTGGGACAGAAAGATGTAGACATTAAGCGATTTAATTTAGCTAATGAACCTGCTGCTTTTGCTGAAAATGAAACGGTTAATCAGGTTCTTCAAGAAAAAGGAGCAGATGCACTTCCGGTCACACTTTTAGATGGGGAAGTAGTTAAAGTGGGTGAATATCCAACCAATGAAGAATTTGCGGAATGGTTGGAAGTACGTGCAAAGGAATTGACTCAGAAACCTCGTGTACGTGTTTCCGTAAAACTCGACTAAAGGAGATCTTAAAATGTATACACTTTATAATCCGAAACAGCATGTTGAAACACCTTATCTATTTTTCACTGGCAAAGGTGGAGTTGGAAAAACATCTGTAGCATGTGCAACAGCAGTTGCACTTGCTGATCAAGGAAAAAAGGTTTTGCTTGTCAGCACGGATCCTGCTTCTAATTTGCAGGACGTATTTGAAATCGAGTTATCTCGTGAACCTGTTGAAATTCCAAGTGTGAAAAACTTATTTGCCAGTAATATTGATCCAGAAGAAGCTTCAAGAGCATATCGAGAAAAGACAGTTGGCCCATATAGAGATAAACTTCCTGAATCGGTAGTCAATCAGATGGAAGAACAGCTTTCTGGAGCGTGTACCGTAGAAATTGCTGCATTCGATGAATTCTCTCATTTATTAGCAGATGATGGGATATTTAGCGAATACGACCATGTTTTATTTGATACAGCTCCAACGGGCCATACGCTTCGTTTATTATCTCTGCCGACAGCATGGTCTGGTTATTTGGAGGAAGCAACACATGGGGCTTCTTGTTTGGGACCATTATCAGGCCTTGGTGATAAGAAGGCTATGTATCAAAAAGCAGTTGAATCCCTTTCTGATGGTGACAAAACAACACTAATTTTAGTTGCCAGACCAGAGGAATCCACCCTGATTGAAGCGAACCGTGCATCATTAGAACTTGGAGACATTGGCATCCAAAAACAAATGCTTATCATAAATGGGTTATTGCAGTCTTATGAAAAAAATGATGAGGTATCTACTGCTTTTTACGAAGGGCAGCATGAAGCATTGACGAAAACACCAGAGGAATCGAAAAAGATTCAAACCTTCTCATTACCTTTTGTATCGTATTCGTTAACTGGTATTGATCGCCTTCGTCAGATTGTGAGTGATGCTCCTTTAGTTAAATTCAAGGAGGACGATCAGGGTACTGAATTTGCACCACTTTCTGAACTAAAGGATGTAATTGATGATTTTTCATCTAAAAATACTCGTGTTATTTTTACAATGGGTAAAGGTGGAGTTGGAAAAACATCTGTTGCTGCAGCAATTGCAGTTGGATTGACGGAAAAAGGGCATAAAGTTCATTTAACAACAACTGACCCAGCAGCACATCTGGATTATATGTTCCAAAACGGTACTGTTAATGAGAATCTATCCATCAGCAGTATTAACCCAGAAGTAGAAGTGGAAGCCTACAAAAAAGAAGTAATCACTAATGCTGGTGAATTGAATGATGACGAACTTGCCTACTTACAGGAAGACCTTGAGTCTCCATGTACGGAAGAGATTGCGGTGTTCCGTGCTTTTGCCGATGTAGTAGAAAGGTCTGAACAAGAAATTGTTGTTATCGATACTGCACCAACCGGGCATACGTTGCTTTTACTTGATTCATCGGAGGCTTATCACAGGGAAATGAGCCGTTCTACTGGTGAAATTCCAGAAAGTGTGAAAAAGTTATTGCCAAGACTGCGTAACCCAGAAGAGACAGGGGTAGTCGTTGTTACATTGCCAGAAGCAACTCCTGTTTTTGAGGCAACACGCTTGCAGGATGACTTAAAGCGAGCAGAGATAACTCCAAAATGGTGGGTCATCAATCGAAGTTTATATGCAACAGGAACAACAGATAAAGTATTAAAAGCACGTGCAGCATCGGAAAGGCAATGGATTAAGAAAGTACAAGAAGAATTAGCTGATAATAGTGCGTTAATCCCTTGGATGAAGGAAGTAAAAATAGGCTATGACCAATTGAAGGAATTTGTTCAACTTTAAAAAATAAGGGGGAATTATAATGAATATCACAGAAAAGGCTAAAAATAAATTACAGGTTATTTTTCAAGAAAAGGGTGCAGAAGGTATTCGCTTTTATTCGATGGGAGCAGGATGTTGTGGACCGCAATTAGGAATTTCTTTAGATGCGCCTGAAGAAAACGATATTGTTGAAGAAATTGATGGAATTAAAGTGTCCATTGATAAAGATGTTAAAGATACAGTAGAAGGATTAACATTAGATGACGATGAAACACCAAACGGTTCGCAATTTGTGTTACTAGGAATGGATCAGTGCTGCTAAGAATAGACATCAAGATAAGATCTGGAGGATTATAAACATATGAAGATAATTATTATTGGTTCCGTTGCAGCTGGTACATCTGTTGCTGCAAAGGCACGCAGAAACGACGGAAACGCAGAAATTACGTTATATAATGCAGATTATGATATCTCCTATTCTATTTGTGGAATCCCCTACTTTTTAGGAGGGGAAGTAGACGAGTTAGAGACACTAACACCTAGAAGTGCTGCATGGTTTAAAAAACGTTACAACGTGGATATTCAAACACGTCATGAAGTGATAAAGATAGATCCAGATAAGAAAGTAATTACAGTTAAAAATCTAGATACAAGCGAGACGAAAGAAGACAGTTACGATACCTTGGTATTTGCAACTGGTGCGACTCCAATTACTCCACCAATTAAAGGGGTGGAGATGGAGCATGTCTTTCATGTCCGCAATATCCAAAACACAGCATCTATCAACTCGTTTATGGTTTCAAATAACCCGAAAAAGGTCACCATTATTGGTGCTGGCTTCATCAGTCTTGAAATGGCAGAACAATTGACTCATAAAGGATTAGAAGTAACGATTGTTCAGCGCAGTAATCAGATTATGCCACATTTGGATAAAGATATGGCTTTCCGTGTAGAGGAGCATATCCGAGATAACGGAGTAAACTTGTTATTAAACGAAGAAGCAACTGTGATTACGGAGAATACTGTGGAAACGAAAAGTGGCAATGTCATTGATTCCGATATGGTCATTTTAGCCACTGGTGTTAGACCAAATACGAAACTAGCAAGAGATTTAGGCGTGGAATTAGGCACATCTGGAACGATTAAAGTTAATACCAAGATGCAAACGAATCTACCTGATATTTATGCCGTTGGGGACGTAGCAGAAAGTTTTTCGGTTATAACTGGAAAACCTATATACCGTCCGTTAGGTCTACAGCTAATAAAATGGGACGTATCGCTGGTGATGTTATTACTGGTGGAGATTTGGAACATCGGGGCATTTTAGGGACAGGAATTTTAAGAGTATTTGACTTAGCGGTAGGCTATACCGGGTTAAGTGAAAAAGAGGCTAAGGCAGAAGGTTTTGATCTTGAAGTATTACACAATATTAAACCAGCAAGAGCAGAATATCTGGGTGGTAAAGAATTAGTAATTAAGGCAATTGCCGATAGGAAAACAAGCCAAATTTTAGGTGTGCAAATCGTAGGTGAAGATGGTGTTGATAAGCGAATCGATGTATTTGTAACAGCCATTTCCTTTAAAGCAAAAGCAAAAGACTTGTTCCATCTAGATTTAGCATATGCACCACCATTTAGTACAACGAAAGATCCGGTAATGTATACAGGTATGGCTTTACAAAATGCGATTGATAAGAAAAATAAACTGATTACCCCACAAGAATTAACGGACCGAATCGAGAACGGTGAGCAAATACAAATTATCGATACAAGAGCAACGAAGCAGTATGAGGTATCGAAAGTGGATGGAGCAGTAAATATGCCACTAGCAAAGTTGCGTAAGGAAGCGAAGAATTTGGATCCTAATATCCCTACCGTAACGTACTGTAACAAAGGTGTAACTGGAAATGCTGCGCAAAATGTGTTAATAAATATGGGATTTAAGGATGTATTTAATCTTTCTGGTGGGAATAAGAATTATCAGAGTTTTAATAAAGGGAAACAATAAAATTTATAGAATGTAGATAAATATAATAAAGGGTCTTCAGAATATATAGTGGAATTACTATTTTAATGCCTTTAAAACAATTAATGTTTAAATTGGATTATTTGGTGGAATGTTAAGTTGTGAAAAAATTAAAATGGTCCGAACCAAGAGGGATATTCAAATTATTGTATAGAAGAATTTAAATGTTATCTTGTAACTAATGACTCATATTAATTGAACAAGAAATAGAAAAGTTTGATAATATATTTACTTGACCGTGTACTATGGTACACGGTTTATAATTTTTATGGGGTGAAATAAGGTGATTTATCGAATTAGTGAGTTCGCAAATAAATGTGGAGTTAACAAAGAAACTATTAGATATTACGAACGAAAAAATTTATTACAAGAGCCTTACCGAACGGAAGCTGGTTATCGGATGTATTCAGATGATGAAGTGAAGCGTGTTGGGTTTATTAAGCGAATACAGGAACTTGGATTTTCTTTAAGTGAGATTTATAAATTACTTGGCGTTGTAGATAAAGATGAAGTTCGTTGTCAAGATATGTTCGAATTTGTTTCTAAAAAACAAGAGGAAGTTCAAAAGCAAATAGAGGATTTAAAACGTATTGAAACTATGTTAGATGACTTAAAACAACGATGTCCAGATGAAAAGCAATTACATTCGTGTCCAATAATAGAAACATTAACATGAGAGATTAACGAAGGGAGCTTTATTATGATTAAATTTAAGGTAAACATTCAAGGAATGACTTGTACGGGTTGTGAAAAACACGTGGCATCAGCACTTGGAAATATAGGTGCTAAAAATATTGAGTCTAGTTTTCGTCGTGGTGAAGTCGTATTTGAATTGCCCGATGATATTGAGGTTGAAAGTGCAAAAAAGGCGATTGATGAAGCAAATTATCAAACTGGAGAAATTGAGGAAGTATCATCTCAAGAAAACGTGGCTTTAAGTAATGAGGACAACTATGACCTTCTTATTATTGGTTCTGGCGCTGCTGCTTTTTCTTCGGCAATTAAAGCTATTGAATATGGTGCAAAAGTTGGAATGATTGAGTGTGGAACGGTTGGGGGAACCTGTGTGAATATTGGCTGTGTTCCATCAAAGACTCTTCTTAGGGCAGGGGAAATCAATCATTTATCAAAAGAAAATCCGTTTATAGGTTTACAAACATCTGCTGGAGAAGTGGATTTAGCTAGTTTAATCACGCAAAAGAATAAATTGGTGAGTGAACTTCGGAATCAAAAATATGTGGATTTAATTGATGAATATGGCTTTGATTTAATTGAAGGTGAAGCAAAATTCGTTGATGCTAGTACGATTGAGGTCAATGGGGCAAAGTTATCTGCAAAACGCTTTTTAATTGCAACAGGTGCATCTCCCTCGTTACCACGAATTTCAGGACTTGAAGAAGTGGACTATTTAACTAGTACAACTCTACTTGAATTAAAGAAAGTACCAAAACGGTTAACGGTGATTGGTTCAGGATACATTGGAATGGAGCTTGGACAACTATTTTATCATCTAGGTTCAGAAATAACACTAATCCAAAGAAGTGAGCGACTTTTAAAAGAATATGATCCTGAGATTTCAGAGACAGTTGAAAAAGCCTTGATTGAACAGGGAATAAAACTTGTCAAAGGGGCAACTTTTGAGCGTGTTGAACAAAGTGGAGAGATAAAAAAGGTTTACGTAACAGTGGATGGCAGTAAAAAAGTCATTGAATCAGATCAGTTACTTGTTGCTACTGGAAGAAAACCAAATACGGATTCTTTAAATTTAAGTGCTGCAGATGTTGAAATTGGAAAAAATAATGAAATCCTGATCAATGATTTTGGTCAAACAAGTAATCAAAAGATTTATGCAGCAGGAGATGTGACGTTAGGACCGCAATTTGTATATGTAGCAGGCTATGAAGGTGGAATTGCTACTGATAATGCTATCGGTGGGTTAAACAAAAATATAGATTTATCAATTGTTCCTGCTGTTACGTTTACGAATCCATCGGTTGCAACGGTTGGTTTAACAGAAGAACAAGCAAAAGGGAAAGGGTATGATGTGAAGACATCTGTATTACCCTTAGATGCTGTTCCAAGAGCAATTGTAAACCGTGAAACCACCGGTGTATTTAAACTAGTAGCAGATGCAAAAACATTGAAAGTATTAGGGGTCCATATTGTATCTGAGAATGCAGGAGATGTCATCTATGCAGCGACATTAGCTGTTAAATTTGGCTTAACGATAGAAGATTTAACAGAAACCCTATCACCATATTTAACAATGGCTGAAGGGCTAAAATTAGCTGCACTTACGTTCGATAAAGATGTATCGAAATTATCTTGTTGTGCAGGCTAAGGCAACCTTTTTACAACTTCTTATTCAAGTAAACCGGCTAATAATTACTAAAGGGTGCAGTAGTTAAGCAAAGTCTACAAAAGGATTCCATAAACTATTTTCCAATCACCTATTATATTAATGCTTTAAGGAATTTCTAAGAGCATTTGTGGTCACAAAAATAATTTAGTACTGTACGTCTTTAAGGCCATGTGGCATTCAAAGAACAAGAATATCAAATCGAGACTCCTAAATGGCTTGGAATAGATGAAATACACATTATCCTTAAACCTCGTCTTCTTGTACTGACTAATATCGAACGGAATCTTATAAAGATGCAGCAAATCTTATTATTTTAAGTGGGCAAACTATCAACGAGAGAGGACAAAAAATAAGGAAGTAAATACTTCCTTATTTTTATGTCTGAAATACAAGTTGCACTAACATATTTTATTATTTCCAAAGATATATAATTTATTCAAAGAAGGCAATCTAAAATTCAATTTAGCTGTTTCCAATCATCATCGTATTGATCCATGTGCATCGGCATAATTAAACCATCTGACGCACTTTTCTTTCTAAGTTCCTCTACGTGTACACCCATAGTCAATAATATAATTCCTTCACGTACATAAGAAAGTAGTTTCATTGCAGCATCATTAAATTCATCAACCGTAATGGAATAGGCCAACGGATCATCCTTATTTTCTCGTAATTCCTCTGTAATTGGATACAAAAGAGTGTCATGAACCTTTAAATAACGATGCTCTAAATGATGTCGTATTTTCGAAATATGTACGATAGCTGGTTCTATATAGTGATGTTCTACCTTTTGCTTTCCAATATCTTTGCATAACCAGTACAGACCGATTAATGGGAGATTAAATGTATCTTTTTCTGTCATCCTATTCTTTAAATCGACTTTTAAGTTGTAGGAGTTTTTCCCTTTTCTAACTTTGTCCTGCCAGATTGTTCGATAAGATACATCTCTTTCCTTGATTCCAATTTCAAAATAATCATTTATAAAAAAGGAAATACGGTCAAATAATGAATATAAACTTCTATAGCATATTTCAATTTCTCAATTGAAATGCCATATACCGGATAATCTAATGTATTGACAAGGTGAACATCTCTATCCGAAAAATGAGACCCTTGAAATGAAATGGCATCAAAAATCATGAATCTAGCAGATACATATTCTTGTTTTATTTGATTAAACAAACCATGAAATCTTGGTCCCTCATCGATTTTTGTAATAATATTAGGCAGATGAAGGATATCATGTGCAGAGATGGAATAAGGAAAGGCATCGTTTAAAGTATTCAGAAACAATGTATTTTTAATACACCATTTTCGGTAATTGATTTCATCATCGGAATCCCCTAATGAGTATTCTTCAAATTCGTAAGGTTTCTCTAGATATTCTATTGGATACCATTGTTTTAAACTAGCTTTTAAACTTTTATAATGCTCAGTTGCATACTCTTCTATATCATTGAATTCCAATACTTCTTTTAATAATTGATAGGATTCATTAGCAAGAACTGAACGATGACCATTATCATAGTCGAGCGAAGCATAATCCATTAAAAATCCAGCAAAGTTTCCTATAGCCATTGGAAAACCACTACCAACTCCAATTTTTAAATATGATAGTGCCTTAATAATCCTACCGCATGTATTCAATACGTTTGCATAGTTAGTATATGCCATTAATAAATAATTTCCAAGGTGATAAGATTCCTCTGAATCTTCTTTTATTTCGTCTCTTTCCTGATATGAAGTTAAATTTTCTATAGATAATCGAAACAATAATAAACACATTTCAAAGTCTTCTTCGTTATTACTCTTCTCAGAATAAATTAATAAACCTTTATACTTTAGGTGGATATAGTTACTGTAGGAAGTAGCCCCATGGTAAGCTAAAATTCCTTTCTCAAGGCGATTATACTTTCCTGTTTCAACTCGGTTTAAACAATCCTCCGCTATTTTGTGTAAAGTGTCTATATCTCCCTCATCGAAAGCTTTATCGGCAAACATTCCTAAAGTATGCACATCATCGTTAATCATAACTTTCTCCCCCGTTTAGTTAGATAAAATATTTTATTACATTTGCTCATTCTATAATTATAACCTCTTATTAAATTTTGAATAGAAGTTCATGGCTATATATCAACCAATTATGACTACAAAATAACTATTTATGGGATAAATGAATAAACTAATATCTTATTTGGCATAAATTGATAAAAAGGAAATGATTTTTAAAACGAATATTATAGAAGATAACTTACCATGAATCCTCTGTGTGTCAGATGATAAACTGTTGTTCAAGGCTTAGTTATGCTTTGAAAGTTATCATACTCAACATAAAGCAAGCGTCTCAATTTATGAAGCAATAGTTTTATCACATGGATATACTTATACATTTCTATTTTTTAAATTATTAACCACAATAAGGCGGTGTGACATATGGACAATATGGATATTGAACATATCATAAAAAATGCCTCTTTTGAGGAATTACAGGAAGCTACCTCATTCAGAGAAAACAATTATATTGGATAGATTATATTGTAAGTTCCATTGAAAAAGAAGGGTGGCGGAAATCTTATTTTCAAAAGGATACACAATTAAAAAGGTTGAGAATGTTTTAGTTTTGGGGGACGGAGAAGCTGCGCTCATAAAGAAGCATTTAGATCAATATGGGATAATCGATAGTCAATCCATTCTAAAAATATTAACAAAGACTTATCGGAGAGCGACTTTAGTAATGGTCATTGAACAAATGATAGATAAGAAGTGTGACAAGGATGTAATAGAAGATGTTATAAGTTTATTAAAAGAATAGTTTTTGAAGTTGTTTTATAACTAAGAATTTAATCAAAAAAGTAATATGTATTGTAATAATATTTAATGATAAAAAACATAATAAGATACATTAGTATCTTTAAATTACTATTACAAACCCTTACGTGGTAAGGAATTGAATAGTTTTTATGATAATTAATTTTATTGATACTATAAATTAAATGTCTATAATATAAAATTAATAAATCTAACAAAAAAATTTTATCTTAAAATATAAATATTAAACAGATACTATAAAA
>NZ_BAZS01000059.1 GCF_001310895.1 Virgibacillus halodenitrificans JCM 12304
TTTATTTAATTGGCTTTGGACTTGCTGTAACAGGTGGGGTCACAATTATAGCATATACAAATTTTCTTCCTGCAGGGGTAACCTGGTTGGAATACTTCAGCTTTATTTCAACAAGGCCAGAATGCTATTTTCTTCCGGCTGGATTGATTTTAATCGCATTTGTAATTTACCGATTTCCACATAGTCCATAATCTTAACAGATTTAGAATATTTTTCTAGGAGGATGGTCATAATGAATGGTAAATTCACATTTTAAAGTGAGGGTTGTTGTATGTTATATCTGCATGATGTATGGGTAAATTGGTTTGAAGGAGAAGAGAATGGGTATAACGTATGTTATTTTCATGAATGGCGAAAAGAGGATAAAATTGAGTTGTTAGATCAGGTTCCCCTCTTGTACATAACGGAAAATCTATACAACTATATTGAAAATGACATGCACGAGCTACCTAAACCGATGTTGGACGTAATTTATAAACGGGCATACTCTCGTAAAGGGCAAGAGAGAAACGTTATGGAATATGCTGCTATTATTACAGATGGAAATGATATTATGGTAATTGACACGATAGGCTATCAGATCCCTGTTAGGAAAAGCAGATTAATTCCAAGGCAAGAACAACTAGTATATGATATGATCCAAAATACGAAGGCACAATCATTCAAATTTGATGATAGACATTACAAAAAAGAGTATCATATGCTTTCACTAGAGCCTGAGCTCGTTTTCGGTTTAACCAGAAAAGAACGGCAATTGAAACAGTTATTAATGATGGGCCTTGATCAACTGCGTACAGCCAACAATCTTGGTGAATTACGCTATTGGCTTACGGAATGGGACCCGAAAAACTATCCCTACATTCGCGATATGAATGAAGAGCAAGTTTGGCAAGCTTTGTATAATGGTGTGAAAAAAGGATGGACAAGCTCTCATGAGGATTTGTGTGCAAAGCTAATCAAAGGACAGCCATTTCTTGAGAAACTATATGAAATGGAAAACGGAAAAGAAGAAAACGCTTCAAAGCTACAATAAACTAGAAGGGGGGAACGTATGATACGTTCCCCCTTCTAGTTTATTTCTTCTTTTTAACTCTGCCAAGGCCCATTGCCTTTTTAGCTTTAGCTAAATTTTTATTAGCTGTCAAGGCAGCTTTTTCTGCTCCATGGTCTAATATGGTATCTAATTCTTCTGAATCGAGAAGAGCGTAGTATTTTTCCTGAATTGGTTGCAGTACATCTATAACAGCATTTGCTACGCCTTGCTTAAAGTCCCCATAACCTTTGCCTTCGTATTTTGCTTCAAGTGCTTCGATCGATTTTCCAGTACAACTGGATTCAATTGTTAATAGATTGGATACCCCAGGTTTATTCTCTTTATCAAATTTCACTATACCATCTGAATCAGTAACCGCACTTTTAATTTTCTTTTCAATTTTCTTAGGTTCGTCGAGCATAGAGATAAAGCCTTTTTCGTTGGTATCCGATTTGCTCATTTTCTTCGTTGGTTCCTGTAGAGACATAATGCGTGCACCAACCTTAGGAATTTTAACTTCTGGAACAGTGAAAATATCATTAAAACGATTGTTAAAACGTTGAGCCAAATTACGTGTAAGCTCCAAATGCTGTTTTTGATCTTCTCCAACTGGAACGATATCTGTATTGTAAAGTAAAATATCGGAAGCCATTAAAGATGGATAGGTGAATAGAGCAGAAGAAACAGCCTCTTTACCTTCCGATTTATCTTTAAATTGTGTCATTCTTTCCAGCTCACCCATATAACTGATCGATTGTAGCATCCATCCAAGCTGTGTATGTGCGCTAACTTCAGACTGAATAAATAGTGTAGAGGAATCAGGATTAATACCTGAAGCCAGGTAAATTGCTGCAAGTGAACGAATATTTTGTCGCAACTTCAAACGATCCTGTGGTACGGTAATCGCATGTTCATCTACAATACAAAAATAACAATCATGCTCCTCTTGTAACTGGACAAACTGTTGTATCGCTCCTAAATAATTACCAATGGTTAATGTACCACTTGGCTGAATACCTGAAAATATTGTTTTCATCTTGTTCACTCCAATTTTATTTTTTTCCATTAAAAAAAGCTCATTAATCCCCATAAACAGGGACGAATGAACCGCGGTGCCACCCTTATTATTCTGTCATACAACAGAATCGCTTTGTGTGTTAAAATTAGCTCCAAAGTCCAATTCCAATATACCTTGATACTTGTTTACACCAACCACAAGCTCTCTAGAATTCAGGGGGCAATTGTACTACGCCTTTTTCATTGCTATTATTTTTTATCATTATATATATATTTATACAAAATGCAAGTTCATATAGGGGTGCAAGTATCAATTGAGAAAATCATATGTTGAAAATAAACATTAAGCATAAGATCTGAAATAGGAAATAGGTGATTTCCTGTAATGTAATCCTGCAAATCACCTCACCTACACAGTAAGACTTCTAATAAAATGGATATCCAAAGCCACCATAATAAGGGTATCCATATCCATAACCGTATGGAGAAAGTAATGCGCTTCCTAATAAACCACCAACTACGCCACCTAAAAATGGCCCGCCAAACCCAAATCCACCATAAGGATACCCGTAACCAAATGGTCTGCCAAATCCAAATCCATATGGACTGCCAAAACCGAATGGTCTGCCGAACGGGCGCCCGAAAATCCTCTCATCATTTTGAGCTAACTGAAAATTATTCGTGTTGTCATTCATTCTAAAACCTCCATTTTTTGTATACAGTCTTCACTCTTTTATATACAGAATAATATATCCGCACAGTTATATTAACCTATGTTATATATTAAGAAATTGCATAGGCAATCACATAATTAATGATTTATTATGAAAAAACAGCAAAAATTATTTATTTTTTCATATAATATCATCACAATGAAGCTAGTTGAAAATGTTTTCGGAAGGATGAGCTAATTGAATCACATAGCAGTAATGGGTGGGTGGATTCAAGCATCCGGCACAGTAATAAATGCAATAGAGCCTGCTTTTAGTGAGACAAATAGCAAGGTATTTGCAAAAGCAGGAAATATGTTACAAGCTATCGGCAATGCATTATTTCTGAAAATTCCTCGATAATAGTAAATAAAATTGCTAACGAAGTTCAATCAACTGGAAATCTGGTTGTCGTGGTTGGTCTATATCAATAAAACATCACTCTTGAAATTCAAGGTAACCTTATCCAAGCTGTGGGAGCCGGAGTAGGATTTACACATGCGGTGAGGGAAAATAAGCTGGTTGAAGCTATTGGGGACTTATTGCAGACTATCGGAAACAGTCTTCAGTCCATATCTGGAATAATAGAGAAGGAAGAAAAAGTTGATGCTAGTTTACTAGATTATACTGGAGCATGGATTCAAGCGGGAGGGGCTATCATTTCAGCCATTCACCTAACAATTGAAAATGAAACGCACAAAAATTATTATTACGAAGCTTATAATTTAGTGTATTAGGGTGGGAAGAACTCCCATCCTAATACACCATTATTTTGTATGACTGATAACCAAAATTGAAAGATAGTTGGTAGTTGGTTATCAACTGTTTCATGATATAGTTGTAGATCGACATCAAAATTAATTGATGTAAGCATATGTTTCTTTATATTTCATACTGCATTTCAGCTATTTTTCACCCATACCTTTGAAATAACCCTTCCCGCATCACAGCTGTTTTGGAGCTCAATTAAAAGATCTTTATTGAATTGGTGCTAATTCACTTTCAGTTACCCATTTGTGGTTTGTTACCTTTTTGCCACCTGTTGTTGGGACATAATCTACCATGTATACAGTAGTCTCTTGAGCAGAATCAATTTTAGCTGTAGCACCATCCATCCCCTTCATATGAGAGGCATTAATAGTAACCTCAGCTCCGGGTTCTAACGGTTCATCACCTGCATTTTTAATTTCCTCATGTATGACCCATTTGTGGTCTTCTACTCTCTCACCACCTGTTGTTGGGGTGTAGGAAATTGTGTAAACCGTTGTTGTATATGCTCCAGAAACCGTTGCTTCTGCGCCTTCCATTCCTGGCATATGGTCTGTAGTAATTTTCGCTTTACTTCCAACTTCATAGGTTGGATTTTTGGTACTATTCAGATCTTCAGGAACTTCACCAGAACTTGAGTGATTCATTTCCCCATGTGATTCAGAATTATTTTCTTCCGTGGTCTCTGAATTCATCTCAGTATTTGATGATTCTTTTGAGGGGGATTCATCATTACCTTGTCCGCAAGCCGTGAGCGCTATAAGGGAAAATGGTAATAACACACTCATTAAAACTTTTTTTAATCTCATTGTATTTACCTCCTAGATAACAATTCTTTCCTACTATACCCATAAAAAATGCAGATTATATGCAGACTTGTTTACATTCTTGAAAAATGTTTTGTAGGGGAAGTTAAACGAACAGTCCTTAGACAATAACAAAAAATGACAAAATCTATTAATTTTCATTCAAAAAATTATTGTTTTCCTTTATACTGGTAATATAACAGAATGGGAGATTGATAGTTTATGCGATTAGGAAAATACCTAACCTTTGTCAGCGCTATCTTCGTATGCCTGATGATACCAATAGTTATTAGCGCAGATGAGGCAGAAATAGCAAACTTACATAAGGAAAGACAAACGAGCATTAAGCCGATTGATGTAGATAAAAAGATGAAGCGATTTACATATGATTCAGGGTATGAATTTGAGTATCCAGATGCAGTCAGAGGTATATATGTAACAGGAAACTCAGCCGGGGGCAGCAGGTTTGATAAGCTTGTTGATTTAATAGAAACAACTGACTTGAATTCAATGGTTATTGATATTAAAGAAGATCATGGAAACCTTACTTTCAAGCCGGAAGAAGGCTCTCCTTATGAAGATATTGGGAAAAATTATATTGATGATCCAAAGAAACTTATGAAAACGTTAGAAGAAAAAGGAATTTATCCAATCGCCCGAATTGTTGTATTTAAGGATACAGTGTTGGCTAAGAAAAGACCTGATTTATCTTTTACCAAGAATGGAAAGGTATGGACAAACGGAAACGGCGATGCCTTTGTTAGTCCGTTCCAAAAAGAAGTTTGGGAATATAACGTAGAAATTGCCAAGAAAGCAGCGGAAATGGGTTTTCAAGAAATCCAATTTGATTATGTTCGCTTCCCGGAAGGCTTTGAGCACAGAGACGAAGAGTTAAACTATTCTCTTGGTGACTATAAAGATGCAGATATGAACAACATAAAGAAACGAGTAGAAGCAGTTACTGACTTCGTAGCATATGCAAGGGAAGAGCTCTCTTATTATGATGTGGATGTAGCAGTAGATATTTTTGGATATGCAGCAACATTAGAAGAAACACCTGGAATAGGGCAAAACTTTTCACGCATATCTAAAAATGTAGATGTTATTTCTTCTATGATTTATCCAAGTCATTGGACCTCCTATTTTGGTATAGAGAAACCAGACACGGAGCCATATAAATTAGTTTCTGAATATGCAAAGGTGGAAAATGAAGTACTTGATAAATTGGAAGATCCGCCTGTTTCTCGCCCATGGATTCAAGACTTCGAAGCACCTTGGTTATATAGTGGGCCTACAAAACAATATGGAAAAGCAGAGGTTGAGGCTCAGATCAAGGCATTATATGAAAATGACATACACGAGTTTTTATTATGGAACGCAGGAAACTCGTACACCGAAAATGTAGACTATAAAGTTGGATTGTCAAAATAAATTTAAACGGAACAGACCATTATTTAAAATAGTGGTCTGTTTTAATGTTGCATAATCTAAGTGTAACAAGCTCTCTCTAATCTACACCTAATTAATTAAAATCCGCTATAAGAACGAGCAATTTGGAATAAAATGGGTTGTTCTTAAGAAAAGCTAATGTAAATTGCTCTATTTGGATATCCTACCCTGTGAGATGAATTTAACAAATTGATTTTGATTCGTTATAATAAAACGGACTACTAAAACAATAAGGAGTAGATCAATGAATTGGTATGAGAAATTGAACGAGTACTTTCCAGTGGAAGAAATGAAATCAAAAGAGCATATGGAGATGCTCCTAGAGGAAAAGGGGGATGTGTATTACAAAGACGAAAGTCCCCTGCACGTAATGATGTATGCCGAGTTTGAAACGTTTATTTTTATAGATTATGTATGGGTATCTTCAAAAGCTCGTGGCAAAGGAACAGGTCATAAGCTAATTGAAAAGCTTAAAGAAAAGAATAAGCCAATTATCTTGGAAGTGGAGCCTGTGGATTACGAGGATTCAGATACAGAAAAGAGATTGCATTTTTATAGCAGAGAAGGCTTTACCCATGCCCAGTCAATTGGTTATAACCGACGCTCATTGGCGACAAATGAAGAAACTCCTATGGAGATACTATATTGGTCACCAAATGACGATTCAGAAGAGGTTATCTATAAGCAAATGAAGAGAATGTATGAAGATATTCATACTTATAAGGATAAAGAGTTGTATGGAAAGGCATATCAATCCGTAGATGAGGTACTTGTTTATGATGAGGATCGGGATACAGCGGATATTTTGCAAAGTTTAACTCCAAAAGAAAAAGTATAAATTGAACGAGAAACCCATCCGGTATAAGGATGGGTTTCTCTATTTAAAGCTATTTTGCTGGTATAATATTGTCTATTTCAGACCAATCGAATGTGCCCTCTCTGATCTTTTCCCGTCTGTCTTTGGTAATTATATCTGTTGGTTTGCCTCCGTTAGGCCAATCTGTGTCATGTCCTTTCCATTCCGGTCTTTCATGAGATAGAATAAAAGCTGCAATATCAGCAGCCTCTTGATCTGTTAAAGGCTCAGCTGCTCCTGGAGGCATATTATTTTGAATATATCCTGCAATCTTAGACATCCTTGACATTCCAGCACCATCATTAAATGAATTCTCTCCCCAAAGAGCAGGCCCTGTATTTGTTCCCGTTCCTGAACCATCAGTGGCGTGACAAGATAAACAGTTTTTTTCTGCATATAATGCTTCCCCGCTGGATACACTAGGTTCTGGAATTTCCTTCATGGTGTTTTGCATGCGCCAAGGAATTTCTTCTCCAACTTCAATTCCCTCAGATATATATGTTAGATAAGAGACCATTGCTCGCATTTCCTTACTTTCCGGATCAAGTTTTTCCCCATTCATACTTCGCACCATACAACCATTGATGCGGTCTTCAATAGTAAATACCACTCCTTCACGAGGACGGTATTGCGGAAACTGTGTCGTAACACCTACCATGGAAGAAGCCTTAGAAAGACCGCCATCTGCATGACAGCTCATACATGATAGTTCATTTCCTACATTATCGGGCAAGATGGTATTTGTTTCGTTGAACACTTCTTGTCCATAGGTTATATATTCTGTAAGAGGATCATCTGGATTCAAGTCATCCATTGATGGAGGATTATAAACAAGCTCTTCATTCGCAGCTTCTTTTTGGCTCGTATTGGATTGTTTTTCCGCGTTTTCATTATCAGAACAAGCTACGGTGAGTATTAGAAAAATTAATATTAAAAAATAAATTGATTTGCGTCTAAGCATATCTCTTCCCCTCCTTTTATCTTCTATCTCTAAGCTATCTGTTTTTCAGTAATAAAACTATGACATTTATCACAGTTTTAATGTCAATAATGGCTGCTGTTCATTTTTATTTAAAAAAATTATCAATTATTTTCAATTAGAGGGTTTAATTAAAAATGATTAGGGGTAACTTAACATTAATGACAGAAATACATTTCAACAAACATAAAAAAACCCTAAATTTCTTGAATATCCTCTACCTTTCATTAGACAAATGTAGTATACTTTACATAGGGGTTAATTAAACTTATTTTAATTTAATAATCGAATAAGTTAATCCGTGTTTTCGAAATGAAAAAACCCATATCAGAATGAGGAGTGAAGTTTTAATGGTAACACTTTATACCTCACCAAGTTGTACATCTTGCAGAAAAGCAAAAGCATGGTTAGAAGAGCATGATATACCGTTCACTGAACGTAATATATTCTCTGAACCATTATCATTGGATGAGATCAAAGAAATATTGCGAATGACAGAAGATGGTACAGATGAGATTATATCTACACGCTCAAAGGTTTTTCAAAAATTGGATGTTAACATTGAGCAATTGCCAATGAAGGATCTATTTAATTTGATCCAAAAAAATCCTGGTCTGTTACGCAGACCAATCATACTAGATGAAAAACGTCTGCAAGTGGGCTATAACGAAGATGAGATTCGTCGATTTTTACCTAGAACGGTTCGTACGTTTCAATTACGTGAAGCGCAACGTATGGTTAACTAATCAGATTCATTAAATAAATTAAAACGCAGATCAGTTGGTGATGATCTGCGTTTTTAATTTTAAATAGCCACTACAAAAAGCCGACCGTATTATCAGTTTGGTTTTGGCCATGAGCATGTCCTCTTGTTTAAATTAATTTCATGGTGACAAAATGGTGTAAATGGTCTAAAATATATTATTAACTATTCTATGAATTATGGGCTTTTTAATTTCCAATATGGTGGAAGTTATCATACAATAGGTCTAAGAAGAAACTATATACTCAAGTCATATAGTTATATATATAGCTTTTAATGAATAAATGGTTAATTGAGGGGACAATGAACCGATCATTATGGTTAACGCTTTGTAATTTAGGGTATAGCATACTGTAATCTGTTTCATCAAAGGTGAAGTTGTCTCTTCCACCTAACTATTATCAGAAGGGAGAGAATAGATGATGGAAATAGAAAGAATAAATGAGAACACGGTTAAATTTTATATTTCATATATCGATATAGAAGATCGCGGTTTTGAGCGAGAAGAAATTTGGTATAACAGAGAGCGTAGTGAACAATTATTCTGGCAAATGATGGACGAAGTTAATTACAAAGAAGAATTTAATGTAGAAGGACCATTGTGGATTCAAGTTCAAGCCTTGGAAAAGGGACTTGAAATAATCGTAACTAAAGCACAGGTTTCTAAGAATGGCGAGAACATTGAGCTTCATACCGAAGATGGCCATACGGTAGATCTGCCTGTTGATAAAAAAATCGAAAACATGCTGGAAGATAAATTTGGTGCCAAGCAGGAAGAAGATACGGAAGAAATGGAAGATGACCACATGGAGGATAACCTCTGGATTATCGTTAATTTTGATGACTTTGAAGATGTCATTCAGTTAAGTCATTACTTCCAGGATATGACTGGCATTACGGAGGAAATCTTGTATTTCTATAAAAATAAATATTATTTATATCTGGAATTCTCTCAAGACGTACTGGATGATAATATTCAAGAAGACTTGATTAGCCAGGTATTTGAATTTGCAAATGATGCAGATATTACGATTCACATGTTAGAAGAGTATGGTAAGAAAGTTCTCGAGGAAAATACGTTTGAGGAAATCAGAGAACATTTCCCTGCAAATATCTAGACACACTCATTAAAGGAGGGTGTCTTTTTTTTGTGCAATTTAATATATGTTAGGGTGGTAAACTAATTCATAATTTATATAAACTACGACGTAACTTTTCGTCTTTAGCGTATGAAAAATAACTGTGTTGCTCGAAAGTTCACTGAAATATTGAATCTGATTACACCCCCGCTACGGAAAACACTGCGCTTTTCGGGAGCGGTTGATGAGCCTCCTCATGCTATGGGCTGCACCCAAAAATTTGGACACTATATCCAAAACGAGGAGGAGCCTGGAAATGTCCAAGTTTACCGAAGCTATTAAACTACAAGTAGTTAAAGAATATGCGAGTGGAAAGTTCAGTTACCGTGAGCTGGCAAAATATTATGAAGTGGATGAATCTGTTATCCGCTATTGGGAGTTGTTATACCGGCATCATGGGGAGAATGCGTTTAATTTCACCTATACAAACTATCCAGCAGCCTTTAAACTAGAAGTAATTGAATTCATTAACGAAAAAAATTACTCCATTCGAGAGGCATCCGCCATTTTCCATATACCTGATCCTTCTATGGTGCGTAGGTGGAGAAAAAAGTGGGAGGAAGCTGGAGAAGATGCCCTTGAATCGCGAAAGGGGCCTTCTATTATGGGATCGAATCAAAAGAAAAGTTCTTCCAAAGAAGCTGAAAATCAATCAAAGGAAGCTTTAGAAAATGAGCTGGAGTACCTTCGAATGGAGAATGCTTATTTAAAAAAGCTAAGAGCCTTAGTTCAGGAAAAGAACTCACCAATAAACTCAAAGCACAAGTAGTGTTTGAACTAAGGCATGAATTTCCCGTAGCCAAACTGGTTAAAGTAGCAGGTATAAAAAGAAACACGTATTATTACCAGGTAAAACGAATGCAAGAGCCCGATCCCGACCGCAAGTGGAAGCGCAGAATTAACTTTATCTTTCACGAGCACAAGGGGCGTCTTGGATATCGCCGTATTACCGATCTCCTGCAAGAGAAGGGACATATTATTAACGCTAAAAAAGTACTTCGAATTATGCAGGAGTTAGGAATTAAATGTGTGGTCAGAATGAAAAAATATAAATCCTATAAAGGAGCGTATGGTAAAGCAGCACCTAACGTTCTTGACCGTAAATTTAGGGCTGAAACCCCCAACCAAAAATGGGTTACAGACGTAACAGAGTTCAGGTTATTTGGGGAAAAGTTTTATTTTTCTCCCGTATTGGACCTGTTTAATGGGGAAATCCTTACGTTCACGCTTCAATCGAGACCAACATTTGATTTAGTAGAAAAGATGCTGAACCAAGCGCTGGAACATAAAAAGGAAAATGACAACCTCTTGATTCATTCTGACCAAGGGTGGCATTATCGTATGCCCCAGTATCGAGAAATACTTGAACAAAACAAGATCACACAGAGTATGTCCCGAAAAGGCAATTGTTTTGATAATGCCGTTATAGAGAACTTTTTTGGGATACTGAAATATGAATTCCTGTTTTTAGAGGAATTTGAAAGCATTGAGCACTTTAAAAAGGAATTAGAAGCGTACATTTATTACTATAATCATTTGCGAATTAAATCAAGGTTAAATCGAAAAAGCCCCGTGGCATATCGAAAAGCCTTTGAGTTAACTGTATAAAATAGACTGTCCAATTTTATGGGTCCAGTGCA
>NZ_BAZS01000060.1 GCF_001310895.1 Virgibacillus halodenitrificans JCM 12304
TATATGCAAATCCAAAGTTTTTCCGTTCGTTAGAAGAAAAGTTAGTAAGAGCTCAGCGTGTGCTTTCAAGGCGAAAAGTTGGTTCTTCGAATTGGAAAAAACAAAAAACAAAAGTGGTACGACTTCACGAAAAGATAGCAAATGCAAGAAAAGATATGTTGGATAAAATCTCTACTGATATTGTCAAAAACCACGACATCATTGGGATTGAAGATTTGTCTATTAAAAATATGTTAAAAAATCAAAAGCTTGCAAAGGCGATAAGTGAAGTCTCATGGTCAGAGTTCAGAAAAATGCTTGAGTATAAAGCGAAATGGTACGGAAAACAAGTTGTGACTGCAGCTAAAAATTTTGCTTCAAGTCAGCTATGTTCCAATTGTCGTCACAAACATAAAGACGTTAAAAATCTTGCTTTGCGTGAATGGGAGTGTCCGATGTGCAAAACTCATCACCAAAGAGATATTAACGCAAGTATCAATCTTCGTAACGAAGCATTAAGATTAACCGCAGGAACTGCGGGGATAGCCTAATCCATAACTAACCGTTAGGTTGGTGTTCTTAGGAATCTCCCACTTCAATCACACCGTAAGGTCGATAAGTGGTGGGTAGTTCAAAAATAATACTCTAGAGCAAACTCCAAGTAAAATTGACTTTAATTCATTGTACATGGTGAACGGTGAAGTAATGGAAAAACTTCGCCAAACCGTAGCTTCTAAGTCATCAACTGATCCCTTCAAACACCAGTCACGTAAGATGGAAATAGCTGAATTAGTTGATGTATCTTGTAAAAAACTAAATATTAAATCATTGCCGGAAGAGCCTATTATTACAGACGAACGATTACCTCGTTTACCGGGAAAAGTAAATCGCTGGTTAAATCTATTGAGACTACTGAACATTATCTAGTTGAAAGATAAACAACTGCCGGTCATTAAACAGGGAAAAGCAAATCCCATCCCATGAAAATCATCTTTCTTCCAAAGTATTAATCTTCCGTTACGTACTGGCAATTTTATTCTCATAAATCTTATATATTAACTGAAACGCCCCGCGCAAAACAGGTCGTTTCAGATACATTAAAGCTCCTTTATCCTTTCAGTTAGTTCATTGAATCTTGCATCTAAATGTTTATAGTCCTTATCTTTTGGAGTCATAAAACTAAGTCTCCCCAAAATTTCCTGTCTCTCTGTTTCCAGCTGGAGTCTGAGTTTTTCTTTATCATCAATTGTCGATGCTTGCTCAGAATGTTTTACAATGCATTGATTTTCAATCCGAAGCTCTATATTGGTTGTTTTTCTCTGGAAATATTGATCATGTGTTACGACAATTAATGTGCCGTCATATCCTGCCAATGTTTCCTCTAACTGCTCCCGGGAGGCTATGTCCAGATGATTAGTTGGTTCATCGAGAATAAGCACATCTTTGTCCTCAAGAATATATTTCATCAACTTACATTTTACACGTTCACCCATGCTCATTTGGCCTATTGGTTCTTTCCATTGGGATGCTGTAAAGCCCAAATGCTTCATCAGATTTTGCACGACTCCTCTATCTTTAAAATTTTCTTGATGAAACAGTTGAGCAGGTGATTGCTCCAAAGGTAAATCAAATACTTCCTGCGTTAAATAGCCTATCTCGGCAGAGGGGGAGATCCAAATATCCCCATTCGCAGTTTCTTTTTCCATTAGTATTTTCAAAAATGTGGTTTTCCCACTCCCATTTGCCCCTGAGATAGCTACTTTTTCACCATGCTGTATGGTAAGTTGCACATTACTGAAAAGGTTACGCCCCTCAAATGACTTTTCAACATTTTTAAATTCCACAAAACGCTTGCCGACTTTTTGGTTTGCTTTCATTGTAAAATGTACATTATATTCAGGCTCAACTGGCTGGGCGTTTATTTTTTCTAATTCCTTCTCGAGCCGTTTTTGTTTTGATTTAACTTGTGCATCCATTTTTTTTGCTTTTACTCGAAAATATTCTTTAAATCCATCCTTCTCAGTGGATTGTGCATGGGCTTTTTGGGACCAGGAGCTCAGTTCCTTTATTTGTGCTTCGACTCGCTGTTTCATTTTCTGCTGCTTTTCATATTGCCTTTGCTGGGTGAGTCGCTTTTGTTCGCGAGCTTTCATGTAACTGGAATAGTTTCCAAGATGGTGGATCACCGTCTGGTTTTCAATCGCCCAGATATTTTTGGCCACTTCATCTAAAAATCCCCGGTCGTGAGAGACAAAAATAATGGTGCCTCTCCAAGCGTTAAGTTGTTCAATAAGAAACTGTCTACCTTGAGTGTCCAGATGATTTGTCGGTTCATCCAGTAAAAGGATCTCCGCCTCTTGTGCCAAACCTCGTGCCAACCGTGCTTTTAGTTTCTCACCACCGCTCAGTTTAGTATAATCTATTTTTGGTACTTGCCATTTTTCTAAAAGTGCGGTTTCTAATGGGGAGCACTGCTCAAAGGTAAATGTTTTTGACTCTTGTTCTACTATACTAAGGACAGGTGCTTTACGCGGGTAATTTATTTTACCTTCTGTAGGTTGCCTTTTTTGTTGCAGGACATCCAACAATGTTGATTTTCCAGCTCCGTTTTTTCCGATAATACCAATCCGATCACCTTGCTGAATAGTGATATTAATATTTTTTAATAGAAGATATCCTTCTATCTCCACACAAATGTTGCGTAATTGCAGTATTTCCGTCATTTATTTATCCCCTTTTTACTGAGAGAATAAAAAAATCCTCCCAGGTGATTGGAAGGATTAGTTGCATTTATCCGTGCCTAAATAAGCTGCGCCTACGCATAGCTATTCCGCTCAAAGAAAAATGGGCATACTAATCCTAATTTTGCAGTCTTCGAAATCCTCATTTCAAATACTAAAAATAAGATTAGTTATCCATTGTCCACCCATCATTCCTCTCAATTTAGTTAAAGAGATTTTATCATAAATATTTGTAAAAATCAATCAGAGAAGGTGCCGCCTGACACTCCAACGATGCTACCCGAGACAATCAGCAAGCCCACCGAGACACGAGAGTGCCCATTCGAGACAGTCGGGCCACATCCCGAGACACAAGAGCCCCGCCCGAGACAGCCAGCCCACATCCCGAGACACAGGAGCCCCCACCCGAGACAACTGCAAACAGGTAAAGTGAAACTTTTTCACCAGCTGTCAATCAGGCATTTCTTCATCAATCTTTATTTTTAACAGGAGCACGAATTCATTTTCTTTTATTAGATTTGCTATATCATCTTCATTTTGAAAATCGATGGTTGGGATTTTGTTACTCGCAGTTTGCCAATAAGCAGCAAGTAGCTTGGTTTCACCCAATTCCAGATCAATTTCCTTTCCCTCTTCTATCGCATGTCCCCATGATGTTATGTACTCCTCGTTGAGATTTAAATCAATTTGTTCGGGTTGTATATTCACATTTGGACCATACAGTAAGACAGAACTATCAGATAGCATACCAAAACCCAAATGGCCTTCATCGACCTTATTTACACTCATTCCATAACTTAACTCGGTTACTGGCTGGTCGTCTTTTTTTCCATTCTGATATCTCTCTACCCATAGGCGAACCCACCGTTTATCCGCATGAGGCAAATAAAGATTATAGTCAAATAAAGTACCTAAGTTTAATTCATTAAATGTTTCTGTATATTTAGAGTCCGTAATGCTCGAAATAGTGGGGGACTTTTCTTGCGTACTTGCTGCATTTGAGCAACCTGTTATTATCAGAAAGCAAATGAATAGAACAACCAAATCCAATCTTTTCAACTGACCACTCCTCTAAAGTCCTTTTAGGCTTACTAAACCAATAATATAAAAAGCAAGCAGAAATTGAGTTAAACACTATCCTTTTGAAAAAGTTATCATAAAGGACAGCATATTTACTTTATAAAATCATTATATTCAAAAAATTAATCCTAATTAAGTATATAACAATATTTTACAAAAGAATAGTATGAAAGTAATGATCAGTAATGAGGTAATCTCTACATATGAGAGAGCTCGCAGCCCAAATGAGATGAGACCCTGCTGTCCAAATGAGAGAGCACCCAGCTCAAATGAGAGAACCCGCAATCCAGATGAGAGACCTCCACATCCAAATGAGAGGGCACTCAGCCCAAATGAGAGAGCAGCATGAAACCCTCGTTCGCCCATCGCCCCCACGCCAACCTGCGCTCTGCACAATAGTACCCTTATAACAAAAAAAGCTGCAGGACTTATATCCTGCAGCTAACATATTTATTATTAGATGGATGCCTCGTAAATAGATTTTACTGCTTTCTCTAATTCAGCATTAAATTCCTCATCTGTCTGGTTTACATTCAGATCCTGGCTTAATGCTCTGGAGAAGCTTGCGATCAGGCCATCATTTTCTTTTAATTTTTGATTTGCTACATCAGTGGAATATCCGCCTGATAATGCTACAACTCGTACCACTCTTGGGTGGTCAATTAATTCTTTATACGTATTTGCTACTGTTGGAATAGTTAGTTTTAACATAACTGGTTGATCTTCACTTAAGTCATTCAGATGGCGTAAAATTTCTTCTTTTAGCATCTCTTCACATTTTTCTTTTTCAGTGCTGTTTATATCAACTTCTGGTTCAATAATTGGAACGAGACCTGCAGCAATTATTTGTTTACCAACTTCAAATTGTTGATCTACAACTGCTTTAATACCTTCAGCATTAGGTTCTTTAATAACAGAACGCATTTTTGTACCAAAAATATGGCGTTCATTAGCACGGCGTAATTTATCATCTAAGTCTGTAATAGGCTTCATTAGTTGAACACCATTAGATTCTTCTGCAAGTCCTAAGTCCACTTTTAGGAAAGGAACAATACCTTTTTCTTCTGCTAGATAATCACCAGTATATTTACCATCAATTTTACTGTCCATTGTTTGTTCGAATAGGATAGCACCAAGGATATGCTCTGGATTAAAAGCAGGTGAGGTAATAATTCTTGTCCGCATTTGATGTACTAAATCAAACATTTCATCCTCATTGGAGAATGCAGTTTCCGGCACGCCATATGCAGCAAGCGCCTTAGGAGTACTACCACCACTTTGGTCAAGTGCGGCTATAAATCCTTTACCATTTTTAATTTTTTCAAGTTGATGCTGTTGCATGAATCTCACTCCTCTATTGTAATAGTGCTAGCTTCTTCAGCTAAGAAATTAATTATTCATAAGAAAGTGTGAAGCAACTCTCATGATTTAATTGTAGCATTAATATAGAGAAGGGTGTAGTAAGGCGCACAAAAAGAGTGAAAAATTTCACCATCATGCAAGTTTCGTTATTCAATAATATGAGGGCAAATGCTCTTTGCAGGAATTTTCAAGGCTATACCTAAAAAGGTTCCTTGCTTTTAATAAATCTCTTCAGCATAAAATCTGTAGCAATCAGGAAAATAACCATGCTAACTACAGTTGAAAACTCAGTCCATTCAATTATTCACCAACATTAACAACCAACTTTCCCCTTGCGTGTCTCGTTTCTGTTTTCTTCAGAGCTTCCAATGCATCATTAAAAGAAAACTCCTTTTCAATGACAAGTTGGATATCTCCAGAAGCGATTTGCTTAACAAGCGCTTTAACTTTTTTCTGAGTCTCCGGATGATGTCCCATTTGCCGTACAGTAATATTCCGCTCAGAAGTTAGATCCAGACCGTACCCCGAAACGGTTATAACCTTTCCGCCATCCTTTACAACCTGCATGCTGTCTTTTTCAGTACCTGGCTGGATAGCAAGTGAAGCCGTCACACCGTCCCTCGCCCAATCTCTGATCTGCTGTGGCCAATCTGGGTCATGATAATCTACGGTTTTTTCTGCACCAAGGGACTGCATGTATTCATGGTTTTTACTAGAAGCCGAACCAGCAACATGGATTCCAAGTGCAGTTGCGAGTTGTATGACGTAGGTGCCAATGGCTCCGGAAGCTCCGGCAACAAATAACGTATCTCCGGCGTTAAGGTCAAGCTCGCGCATACTTTCCAATGCTGTTTTACCTGCGACTGGAATGGCAGCGCCTTGTTGATACGTTAATTGATCCGGCATGGCGATTAAGGTTTCCTTATTAGCGGCTGCATATTCTGCCCATGCACCGCCCTTTGGTTGAAGGTTTGTTGTAAAAATAACTCGATCGCCGACGGAAAAATTGGTGACATTTGATCCGAGTTTAGCGATTTTTCCAGCGCCTTCTGTCCCAATAACATAAGGAAAATGAGCATCTTTAGGAATGAAATATCTATCATGAATACCGACACCAAATGCTTCTACCTGAACCAAAACTTCTTCCTCAGATATTTCAGGCAAAGTGACCTGGGCAATTTCCACTTCATCTGTCTTAGCGTTTGTTCGTACAAATGCTTTCATTAATGACATAGTGACGACCTCCTTGTTTTTTATAAAGAAAACTATTGGTTTTAGTCTGTCATGCATATGGTGATGCCTTTTTGACGTAAAAAAGGGCGATGTATATAATTAGTATACTAATATATAAGTATGGTGTTAACCATGAAGGGAATAGAGTTCCTGAACGGCTTCCAATTTTCTGATGCTAAATGGCTCACTTCCATTGTTAGATTTGTTATTAATATTGAAAAAGTTCAAGATATTAGGTTATTAAGTTTTTGAGGAGGGTAACAATGAAAATCAACAATATATTTTGTGTTGGACGAAATTATGCTAAACATGCGGCTGAACTTGGGAACAAGGTGCCAACCAAGCCAATGATCTTTTCAAAGCCGACACATTCACTTGTACATGCAGATGGAAAGGTGATTCCATATCCAGCAGATCAAGGAGATATTCACCATGAATTGGAAATTGTCTTATACATAGGCAAACCTGTCTCCGAGCATTCTTCTGTGGATGAGGTTGTTACACAAATGGCGCTTGGTTTGGATCTCACCTTAAGAGATGTACAAACTGACTTAAAAAAGAAAGGGCATCCTTGGTTATTGGCAAAAGGGTTTAAAAATGCTGCGATCTATACAGATTTTTGGGATTTTCCAGGTGAGACAGCTTGTGCAGAAACAGCTTTTTCATTGCATCAGGACGGTAAGGAAGTCCAAAAGGGGAATATTAAATCAATGATATTTCCTTTTAAAGACTTAATTCAATACATTCACAAACAGTTTGGTCTGAGCGAAGGAGATCTCATTTACACTGGCACTCCTGAAGGTGTGGGACCTATTTCAGATGGAGAAACATATGAACTTAGATGGGGTGAAGAAGTAAAAGGTAGCTTTGTCGTCGAACAATGATAGATAAAATTCCCTCTCTTTCTATTAATGTAGAAGGAGGGGGAGTTTCATTCATGTAAGGTTACAACAATTTGCTGAATTGCTGAGCTTGTTCCTCCAATTGTCTGGAGGATTGATTGAAATCTTTAAAATCACTAACTGTGGCATGAACCTTTTCTTGCCCTGTTTGCATATGCGTCTGCACATTTTTTGTTCCTTCTGTAATTGTATTAATTTCTCTCTTAATTTTATCTGTGTTATCTCGAATCTGTATAATGGATTTCTCTACATTATCTGATAACCTGCGTACTTCTTGGGCAACTACATTAAAGCCTCTTCCGTGTTCGCCAGCACGAGCAGCTTCAATGGCGGCATTCAATGCTAAAAGATTTGTTTGTGCAGCAATCCCTCTAACTGTTTCTACTATCTTACCAATTGCTTGGGCTTCCTGTTGCAGGCCTTGAAGGGTTTTAGTATTATTTTCGGATACACGAAGAATGTTTTCCATTAATACTAGAAATTCTTCGGATCGGTGGATTCCGGATTCTGCTTTGTCATTTAACGTGCTTGACATTTGAGTGAGATGGTCTGCTACATCCATTAGATCATTGTATCTATCTGTTATATTTGTCGCCACCTTAGATACCCCGATAACTTTTGTCTGTGCTTCGTTGTATATTGGCATATAGGTAGCCTCAAGCCATATTCGATCACCGTTTTTCTTTTTACGTTCGATTTTATCCTGATAAACGTTACCTGCAAGCAACCTTCTCCAGAACCTTTCGTATTCAGGGTTATTGGCAAATTCGGGAAAACAAAGTGAGTGGTGATGCATGTTCTGCATTTCCATTGGGGTGTAACCAATTGTTTCTGAAAAAACTTCATTCACATATGCAATACGCCGATCCAGTCCAAACCGAACGATAGCAAGATTTTCCTCTATAGCTTTTACAACGTGTGCATCGGTAACTTCTTCATTTATTTTTGTATGTAACATTTTTTCCTCTCTTCTCCTGAGATAAGTTACTACATCTAAAAACATCATTTTATAGATGAAATAAGGATGGTGTATGGAATAACTGATCTCTAAAAGAGAGTGGTGTTTAGCAATATCCTTAATTTATTATCCATCATTTAGAAATGAACGGATGACCTGTAACTATCTTTTACTTTTAATTTAGCAGCTTAGGTCTAATTCCCTATATTATAATAAATGAAACGCATATTGGACAGTAATATAGAACAAAATGGACGATGGCTATTTGATTTGCTAAAGTTTTAGTTGAAGGAAGCGATAAAATATTGCAAGTGTAGGAGGAGTAAAATTGGCTGAGCTAAAATTTGATATTATTGAAACACTTGGTGTACTTTCCGAATCACCAAAAGGTTGGAAAAAAGAATTAAACTTAATCAGTTGGAATGGAAGAGATCCCAAATATGATATTAGAGACTGGTCCCCAGATAAAGAAAAAATGGGGAAGGGTGTGACACTGACGAAGGCGGAATTGGAAGAACTCAAAAAAGTCTTAGAGAGATGATGCGGATCTCTCTAGGACTTTTTTAAATCGATAAATAATTAGTGCATTAGGATTGTTTAAAAATAGAAACTAAGAAAGTGTTAATATAGAAGTTTAGTAATACAACTTGCAGAAAAGGTGTTATACACAATAATAAATAGGTTAATTTTAAAAAAGCTTGTTTTTTCCCACTATTATCTAGGAGAAATTTTAATTTAATGAAGGGAGCGCTAATATGTCTGCAACTTATTTGGTTTTTGTATATGGGACTTTACGCAAGGATGAAAGTAATAATAAAGTTTTGGCAGATGCACGACTTGTTGCCGAAGAAGCATGGACTTCAGGAAGGCTGTATTCTACAACAAGCTACTATCCAGTTCTTGAAAAATATGAATCAGGGGAAGTATATGGAGAGTTATATGAAGTAACAAAGGATAAACTGGAGGAGCTTGACGAGTTAGAAGGATATATAGGTGAGGAGAAAGATAACTTGTATGATCGGATTCAACAAATAATTTTCACCGATAAAGCTAGTTGGCCAGCATATGTATATGTTATGACAAACAAAACATTGGAGATGCGTGTATCTTTAATAGAAAGTGGAGATTGGAAGAGGCATATACGATAAAGAGAACTTAGTTTTAGGGATTTTGAGGTTATATTCATACAATAAGGAAGGGGAAAAGAACAACTACCGTCCCGTTTTGGGGAAAAATGTTTTGCAACTGTTGACATTCGATTATAGAACATGTAATATTAATCTCGCTGTTCAAACAGAATACAATTTTTTCAGCACATCCCATTCATTATCATTCGAAAAAACATATTGACCTCGTATATTAATATATGGTATATTAATTAGGTCGCCAATTTGGGAGAGCAATGTGAAACTTATAAACTATGAAAAAAGTTGTTGACACATTATTCTCTGGATGGTATTATATTAAAGTCGCTTTTTTGAAGTGGCACTCTAATTCGTTC
>NZ_BAZS01000061.1 GCF_001310895.1 Virgibacillus halodenitrificans JCM 12304
GAAAATTAATCGGCAGGAGAGCGAAGTAATCCGCCGGAGAGAAAATTAATCAGCAGGAGAGCGAAGTAATCCGCTGGAGAGAAAACTAATCAGCAGGAGAGCGAAGCAATCCGCCGGAGAGAAAATTAATCGGCCGGGGCCATTTGCAAACAATCAAGTTACGTCGCAGTTTATCTATTTTGCGAATCATTGGATAACCCCAGAATAGATATTAGAATAAAAAAAGCTGCTACCAACTGGTAACAGCAATTATATTATGATTTTTGCTTATGCTTTCTTTTACTTGCCTTTTTAACTTCCTTTTCCTTTATCTTTTTTCCCATTAATACGTTCTTGGCTTTATCTCTGCTTTTCTTATTACTTAAAACATATAATGTATCTCCATCTTTGATGACCGTATTACCAGAAGGGGTGATCAGTTCATCATTACGGATCACGCCGATAATAAGTGTGTTTGCAGGAAGCTCTAAATCAATTAGGGAAGTGTCCAATGCTGGTGAGTTATTCGTTATAGAGACTTCCATAATTTCTGAATCTGTTGTTCCAAGATTAATGATTTCCAAGCTTGGCATTAAGTTTTTACTCTTATCTTCTGTCAAACCGAGTTTACTTGCCAGCCAAGACAAGCTGCTTCCTTGAACCAGAGCGGATATCAACACAACGAAAAATACAGCATTAAATATAGTTTGACTGTTAGGGATATCAGCGACAATAGGGTAGGTAGCTAATACGATAGGAACAGCCCCTTTTAGACCGGACCAAGAGATAAACAGTTTTTCTTTCACACTATACTTCAAAAAAATCATGGACAGGAAAATAGCGATAGGTCGCGATAAGAACATGAGAATGATGGACAAGATAATACCTTGCCAAAAAACATCCAATAACTGAGTTGGAAAAACAAGTAATCCTAAAAGAATAAACATAAGAATTTGCATCATCCAAGCAAATCCTTCGTTAAACCGTAATATAGTAAAACGGTACATAAGGTCATTGTTCCCTACATATACAGCCATTACATAAACAGCTAGTAACCCGCTTCCTCCTAATGTGTCGGTTAGGATATAAGTTAGCGAAGCCATTGCTAGTGCTAGCACAGGATATAGTCCCGCCGTATCCAGTTTAATGCGGTTGATTACTAAAACAGTTAATTTACCGAGTAAGAAGCCAAGGAGCAGCCCAAGTCCCATTTGTATAAAAAAGCTGCCAACAGCAGACCATATGGATGAATCAGGAATTTGGATCATTTCTATAAATGCAACAGTAAGAAAGACTGCCATAGGGTCATTGGAACCAGACTCTGCTTCCAAGGTAGAGGTTAATTTGCGCTTGATGTTTTTATTACCAAGAACGGAGAATACAGCTGCTGCATCTGTAGAACCAACAATGGCCCCAAACAACATGCCTTCCAGTAGGGAGAAGTCTAAGATGTACATGGCAGCAAAGCCAGTAAGAATTGTAGTAATTAGTACGCCGATGGTAGAAAGGATACTCGCTGCCCCTAACACGGGACGGATATGATTCCATTTTGTTTGAGTACCACCTTCAAACAAAATAATAATTAATGCCATTATTCCAATAAGCTGAGAGAGTTCTACATTTTCAAAGAAGACAAAACGATTTAGGCCCATTCCAACAAGTAAGAAGAGGACTAAGGCAGGAAGACCTAAACGGGTGGAGAATTTAGTGGCTAGGACACCCATTAGAAGCATTGCAGTGAATAAAAAAATCAGTGTTTCAACAGCCATATTTATAAACATTCCTTCCAAAGCTAAAAAGCCTATATATATAATAATAAACCGTAGTTTTTAAAAAATAAAATAAGAAGTACTATTTGTGAATAAATAATATTCCCATTCAGAAACTAATGAAAATGAAAGGAGAGATAAATATTTATGGTTAATAAAGAAAAAGAATTTAATAATATGTTTAAAAAGAACAAGCAAAGTGGAGAACATCGTAATGGACGGAAAAGCCAATATAAAAATTATAACAGTCAGCTCGGGGAAGAGCCGAATGAATATCAGAGTAGGAAAGAAGAATAAATAACTGTGTTTATTAATAAAAAGAACCACGAGCTCTTTAAGAGAACGTGGTTCTTTTGTGCTTGAAGTTCATTCTTATCCAAACCGTCCTGCAATATAGTCTTCTGTACGGTGATCGGTGGGATTATTAAAAATAATGTCTGTGTTATCATACTCCACTACTTCTCCGTTTAAGAAGAAGGCGGTTTTATCTGATATCCTTGAAGCTTGCTGCATGTTATGGGTAACAATAACAATAGAGTAATCCTTTTTTAATTTTTGGATTAATTCTTCTACTCGTAAGGTAGACTTTGGATCTAGCGCGGATGTAGGTTCATCCATTAAAATAACATTTGGCTCAATAGCAAGACAACGAGCGATGCACAAGCGTTGTTGCTGTCCTCCAGATAGGCCGTAAGCATTTTCTTTTAGCCGATCCTTTACTTCATCCCAAATAGAAGCTCCGCGTAAGCTTTGTTCTACAATTTGATCAAGGATTTTTTTATTGCGGATCCCATGAATTTTAGGTCCATATGCAACATTTTCATAAATGGATTTTGGGAAAGGGTTTGGTTTTTGAAACACCATGCCAACACGGGTTCTTAGCTCTTCGGGTCTAAAAGACTTATCCAAAATGTTCCTACCTTGGTAACTGATGGTTCCGGAAGTTCGCACTGTTGGAACTAGTTCTACCATGCGATTAAGAGTTTTTAGAAAGGTGGATTTTCCGCATCCTGATGGACCGATGATAGCAGTTACTTCTTTTTCATAAATAGATAAATTAATTTCCTTCAAGGCATGTGTTGCTCCATACCATAGATTTAAGCCTTCCGTTTGATATACTGTTTTATTCGTAGGAATTGGTCTCGTGAGTAGTCTTGTCATTGAAATTGTTTTACTCTCCATATTATAGGAATCTGTTAATGTACTCAAATTCTCCATCTCCTTTATTTAATTTACTTTGTATTCCAGTCAGTCAGCAGCAAGGTGCTCCCGCTTTTGCTATTAATATCTCTTTTGAAATTTGTTTCTGATTAGAACTGCTATAAAGTTCAGTATAAACAGCATTAGCAGAAGTACTACAATGGTAGCGGCAGCCAGGTTGGCATATTCTGCTACAAGTGATGAGTCCAACGTCCAGTAATATATTTGCATTGGCAATACGGTGAATGTATCCATAATCCCCCCTGGGAAAGGAATGAGCAATGCAGGGATACCAATAACAGTCAACGGTGCAGTCTCCCCAATGGCACGGGAAAAGGCGAGTATGGAACCAGTTAGAATACTCGGTAAAGCTGCTGGAAGCACAACATTTTTTACTGTTTGCCATTTAGTTGCTCCCATTCCATAAGAAGCTTCACTTAAATGCTGAGGCACAGAACGTATGGCTTCCTGTGCCGCTACAATTACAATAGGTAGTACGAGTAGCGAAAGTGTAAGCCCTCCTGCAAGAACAATATTTCCTAAATCCATAGCTCTCACAAATACAGTTAAACCTAATAAACCGTAAACGATGGAAGGTACACCTGCTAAGTTTGCAATATTTGTTTGCACAAGAGCTTGCATTCGTCCTTTTTTAGCATAAAGTTCAAGATAGATTGCAGTACCTATCCCAATAATTAATGTTGCAGGAATGACAACAACCATAAGCCAGAATGTTCCTAGGATTGCTCCCATAATGCCGGCTCTGTTAGCATTTGTAGAAAGTTTACTTGCAATAAACTCCATATCAATCCAATTAACACCTTGAGAAAATACACGAACTAATAGTATCGCCAATACAATCAATCCGAACATCGCTGCAGACAAGAATATAGCTTTAAATAAACTGTTTTTTAAAATACGGTAATTCATTCTCTTTCGTACGTCCACTTGATCAATATATTTCATCACTAATATTCCTCCCTGAATCGACGAGAAACATACCTTGCGAGTATATTCATAAGAAGTGTAAAGATAAACAATGTCATGGCAACAGCATATAAACTATAGTAAATTGTAGACCCGGCTGGAGCATCCCCTCCTGCAACTTCTACAATATACGCAGTCATTGTTTGCATGGACTGTGTAACATCAAAGGTGAAATTTTTGGAACTTCCACTAGCGATGGTAACGATCATTGTTTCTCCTATCGCACGAGAGATACCTAATACAAAGGAAGCGATAATCCCTGATAAAGCTGCTGGAATAACCACCCGAAAAGTTGTCTCCAGCTTGGTGGCTCCCATTGCCAATGCACCTTCCCTCATGCTATTTGGTACAGAGATAAGGGCATCTTCGGATAATGAAGCTATCATTGGAATAATCATGACTCCCATCACTAAGCCGGGGCTTAGTATATTCGTAGCTCCCATTCCGGGGATAAGCTCTCTTAAAACAGGTGTAACAAATGTAAATGCAAAGAAACCATAGACAATGGTGGGAATTCCTGCAAGTATCTCCAGCAATGGCTTTAAGATTTTTCTAACTCTTTCAGAAGCATATTCACTTAAATAAACTGCGGTCATGATACCAATTGGACCAGCAATTATTATAGCGATAAGTGATGAAATAATTGTTCCGTTAATTAAAGGAAGAATACCGAACTCCGGATTTTGACTTAGAGGCTTCAGTATTTTTCCAGTGAAAAATTCTCCAAAGGAAACCTGTTGAAAGAAAGCAATCGTTTCGGTCAGCAATGTCACAACAATACCGGCTGTGGTGAGAATGGAAATAGAAGCGATAATGAGTAAAATTGCTGGTATGAGCTTCTCACTGACAGAAGCCAGGCTATTCCTTTGTTTCTTATGTTCAATTATGTTTTTTATATCTCCAGGCTGCTGTCTAAATTCGGGTTGGGCTGCCATTAGTTGAGGCTCCTTTCTGAGATTTCTCATGATAAGTCACAACGAGATGAGAGCGAATCAGCCCTCATCTCATGCTTTCAAATAACACTTTTTATTGTTTTAATGCCTCGAGTTCTTCAATTAAGGACTCTGCTTCTCCGTTCGGAATGGGGGCAAAGCCTGTTTCTCCTGCAAATGTGTTTACGTTATTCATTACATATAAAGCATAATCAAGTACTTCAGGTTTTTCTTTGGCATGATTTACGTTTAAATAGGTAAACACAGGGCGGGTAAAGTCCGCATATTCTCCATCTTCTGCAATCGTGTCAAGCGAAGGTTCTACTGGGCCGTTTCCAAAATCTACGCTTACTGCTTGCAATTTATCCTTGTTATTCACATAGTATCCAAAACCGAAGAATCCAATCGAGTTCACATCTTCAGAAACCAGTGTTACTAAAGTGGAGTATTCTTGTTGTAAATTAACATCACTTACAAGGTCTTTTTCTTTTAAAATATTTTCATAGAAAAACTCATAAGTTCCATGGTTTTCATTAGGTCCTACAGCATTAATCTTTTCATCAGGCCAATCGGGATTAATGTCTGACCATTTTTCAACCCCACCATCTGCGAGAAATATGCTTTTAATCTCTTCAGGTGTCATTTCTGTTGCCCAATCATTGTCTGGATGAATAACAAAGGTTAACCCGTCTAAAGCTACTTTTAATTCTTTTGTTTCAATACCAAGCTCATCTGCTTTTGCTTGCTCTTCTTCTTTTATTTTACGAGAGGCATCATTGAAATCTGTGCCATCTTTCATTAGAAATTTTTCAAAACCTGCACTAGTTCCAGCCCGACTTACTTCAACTGAAACACCTTGCTGTTCTGTTGTCATATATTCCTCAGCGATGCGGGACATTAATGGGTAAACTGTACCAGAACCATCGATAACAACATTTCCTTCTAATTCGGAGGAAGTATCATTCCCACTATCAGCACTTGCACTTTCAGAAGAACCTTCATTTTTCTCCTTGTCTGTCCCACATGCTGCTAATAGTACTATGAAGGCAGCTCCTACTATAAGTAGTAAAAATGACTTAAATTTCATAATAAATTGTCCTCCCCTTTTGCAATTATGTTTTTTAAGAGTTTCCCTCTCAATTGCAAGTATAGTGGGTGAATGTTAAGAGAGTATTGGCTTAGTGTAAATGTTTTGTAAATATAGGTCTAACTACATAGTTTATACTTGAAGGAGTAAGTGAACTAGTTAGAAAGAGAGAGGAAAGGGCGGGGAGTGTAATGTCAGAAAACTACTATGATATATATATAAAACTATTACAACGTTATGGGGTACAAAGCTGGTGGCCTGCTGACACTCCATTTGAAATGCTCATTGGATCTATTCTTGTTCAGAATACAAGTTGGCGAAATGTAGAAAAGGCAATGGAACAATTGAAACCATTCTTATCACCCGAACAAATAGAGAAATTGACTCAGGAAGAGTTAGCACGGTTAATACGTCCCAGTGGTTACTTTAATGTGAAAGCAAAAAGAATTAAAGCATTTATAGCTTGGTTTCGCTTATATGATTACGAGGTAGAAAATTTAAAAAAGAGGGACAGAGAAGAGATAAGGAATGAATTATTGGGGATCAATGGTATTGGAAGAGAGACTGCAGATGTAATGTTGCTTTATGCTTTTGATAAACCAATATTTGTAGTGGATGCATATGCAAGACGTATTTTCTATCGGTTGGGTAATGATATGCCTGTATCCTATGATGGATTTCGCTTCATACTAGAAAAGGAATTACCATTGGATTTACTTTTAATGAATGAATATCACGCTCTACTGGTAGAACATGCAAAAGTTCATTGTAAAAGCAACCCGATATGCAATGGTTGCCCATTGTTTGATCTCTGTGCACGTCGGCTGGAGTAAATGAACGACTTTGATATGGATGGTCTTTAGAGATGTATTTACTTTAACATCAAATAGTTTAGTGTTAAAATAGTTAGCGTAGAATAGAATGAAGGAACAATTATATATTGCTAAATGAAAAGATAAAATGCCTTATCACTTGTGGTGCAGGTAGGATTGGTAAGAAAAGGGCAACTGCATTTGTAAAAGTTTAAATTTGCATACCTGAATAATGGAGCAGAAAGTGCTACAATAAAAGAATTAAAGAACTGCCAATCAGACTGAATCTTCATTGAAGTCCATCTTATTAAAAAAAGCGGACTCTCCGTGTAGAGAAGGTGTTTAGCCATAAAGGTGAGCATGATATTTCGGGAAATGGCCATGCATCAATATTAGCATCATTTGAGAATGTATCTCAGGAGCATCTGGATTTATCTTTTTTACTAGCTTTTATCCAACATTCTATTTAATGCAAAAGAGCATTGCCGCACTTACAGGAAGCAAATGGTGTTAACACCATTGCATTCCGTGCTGGAATAAATGGTAATTGAATTCAGGCATCTATGCAGCTGCATAGGGTGCTGTCTTAGTATGTGTTGTAGATTCTTTGAGGCGTGGACTCTGACTACATTGCCTGGCGAACCCTTATGGTTGATGGTGGTACTATTCAACTAAGTTAATCGAGGAGATAATATGGACAAGGAAAAAAATATTTTTAAACTAATCCGCACGATTGAATTGTTTTCAAATGAATCGATGCTGACATGGTCCCGGTCATTCCAACGTTCAGTTGGAATATCTTCCATTTTGGTATTGCAGGAATTAAGACACAAAGGGGCTCAGAAGCAAACGGAATTAGCTTCTACCTTAGGTTATACTCCAGGTGCGATGACCAATATTGCCTCTAAGCTGATTAATGAAGCATATGCAATACGGAAGTATGATACTGGGGATCGACGTGTCATTCGCTTGGAAATAACGGAAAAGGGTTTGCAGTTGTTAGAGGATGCTCAGCAAAAAGGGACCGAGATCAGAAAAGAAATGTTTGAGGTTTTAAGTGAGGAAGAGGTTAGTCAATTCCTCGCAATTCAAGAGAAATTACTGCGACATATTGAAAGTAAACCAAAATAAATGGAGGATGTTTTAGAATGGGAAGAGTACAAGGAAAAGTAGCATTAGTAACCGGAGGAGCTTCTGGTATCGGCTTATCTGCAGCAACATTACTTGCTAAGGAAGGAGCTAGTGTTGTAATTGGAGATTTTAATGTAGATGGAGCGAAAGAAGCAGCACGAGAAATTCGCAACCAAGGTGGAGAAGCTACTGGTATTTTCTTAGATGCTTCAAAAGAAGAATCTATCGCAGAAGCTGTTGATTTTACTGTTAAAAAATATGGTTCTTTAACAACCTTATATAATAATGTAGGATTAACTAATATTCAAAAGGATTTGGATGTAGTTAATATTGACCTGGACGAGTGGGACCGCTTGATGAACGTCAACACGAAGAGTGTTGTAATAGGTAGTCGCTATGCAATTCCACATATGAAGGAAGCTGGCGGTGGCTCAATTATTAACACTGCATCCATGGCGGCATTTGCAAGTGACTCGATCCGCTCTGCATATGGTGCTTCAAAAGCAGCTGTAGTTCAGTTGACAAAATATATTGCTACACAATACGGAAAAGACGGAATTCGCTGTAATGGTGTAGCACCGGGATTGATTTTAACTCCAGCAGCTAAAAATAATTTGTCTGAAGAGTTACAAGCAACATTCATGCGTTACAATGCGCTTCCATATCACGGGGATCCTGATGACATCGGTAATGCCGTGTTATTCTTGGCTTCAGATGAATCTAAATTCATGACTGGGCAAACACTTCAAATCGAGGGTGGGCATTATTTAGCAAACCCAACTGTGCCATTTTTCAATGAAATGGCTGCAAAGCAAAAAGAATCTAATTAATAAAAAAGAGGACATTTCCTGACCGGAGATGTCCTTTTTTTTCTCTTTATATTAGTTCGTGTGAACCTTTGCAAAAAAGATAAACTCCGAACTAACTTGGTAGTAGTTTATTTCATTTTAAGGAGGTGAATGGACTCATTGATTTCCACTGCAGGGGGACGCTTTCCACCGGCATGGCTTCAGCCGCTTCCTCCGCTACGCTACGTCCAGGGTCTTCAGCTCATGCTATTCGAGGCCACTGAAAAAGTCATTTTCTACTAAAATAGAAGTTTTTCAAAAGACGCTATCCCAAAATTTTGTTTTGTTAATAC
>NZ_BAZS01000062.1 GCF_001310895.1 Virgibacillus halodenitrificans JCM 12304
TCATCTTCCATTCCAATCAATTGGTATGTGCTATTGATTAATTTGAGGTATTTAAGAATTGAATAAGTAGCTCTTATCTTTAATCTTTGAGATATACACCTTAGCGAAGGGGAAATATGAAGACTCCTGCGGGAAAAGCGAGACTAGCGAGACCCCACAGAACGGAACGTTAGTGGAGTTCGAGGAGGCTCGCAGGCCGCCCGCGGAAAGCGTAATATTTTCCCGTAGCGAGATTAGAAAATCATATCCACTACGTCGCAGTTTCCTCCAACTGTACAACACACAGTAACAACTATCATTTGACTTCGGCCCCCCAAGTCAAGTTGGCAGTCTGAAAACTTTCAGGAAACAGGGCTTTTAACGTTATTACCATTTTTATGGTATATTAAAAAAAGAAATTACTAATGAAAATCACATGTTATTCATGTAAGAAGGGTCTGGTCAATAGATGTTATTTGTACTTGATGTGGGTAACACCAATACGGTGCTGGGTGTCTTTGAAGGAGAACAATTAAAATATGAATGGCGCATAAAAACAGATCGGTATAAAACAGAAGATGAATTCGGAATCCTAGTAAAATCCTTATTCGAACATAAAGGATTGACCTTAACGGATATTACAGGTGTAATTATCTCTTCAGTCGTACCTCCAATTATGTTTGCAATGGAAAAAATGTGTCGAGATTATTTGAATATAGAACCATTGGTTATTGGAAAAGAAACGATTCAATCCAGCCTTAAAATGACATATCCATCCCCACATGAGCTAGGCGCTGATCGTATTGTAAATGCAGTGGGGGCCATAAAAGAATATGGAGCTCCTCTAATTATTATAGATTTTGGAACAGCCACAACGTATTGCTTTATTAATGAAAAGGAAGAATATGTTGGAGGTGTTATTTCCCCTGGTGTTAACATCTCGATGGAAGCATTGTACAGTAAAGCATCTAAGCTACCAAAAATTGAAATCCAACCACCATCCAGTGTAATAGGGTCCTCGACTGTTGAAGCAATGCAAGCTGGGGCTTTTTACGGCTATGTGGCTCAGGTAGATGGAATTGTTACGCGTATTAAAGAAGAGACAGGAAAGCAACCTACAGTTATTGCTACTGGCGGGTTAGCACCGTTAATTGCTGATGCATCAGCTACAATTAATCATGTCGATCCATATTTAACATTAAAAGGTCTTTATCTAATATATAAAAGAAACAGTTTATAAAGAGAGGGTTTATACAATGAAGGATTATCTAATTAAAGCAACTGCACATAATGGAATGGTAAGAGCATATGCTTCGACCACGACAGAGACAATAGAAGAAGCTCGTAGACGTCATGATACTTGGGCTACTGCCTCTGCTGCCTTGGGAAGAACAATTACAATCTCAGCCATGATGGGCGCGATGTTAAAAGGGGAAGATTCGCTAACAGTAAAGGTGGAAGGCAGAGGGCCTATAGGTGCTATCCTTGCAGACGCAAATGCTAATGGAGAAGTGCGTGGCTATGTAAGTAATCCACACGTAGATTTTGAGTTAAATGATAAAGGGAAATTAGATGTCGCACGTGCTGTAGGGACTGATGGAAATATAAGTGTAATTAAGGATTTGGGCTTAAAAGATTACTTTACAGGAGAGGTTCCGATTATTTCCGGGGAAATTAGTGAGGATTTTACTTATTACTTTGCTAATTCAGAGCAGGTACCATCCGCAGTAGGTGCAGGAGTATTAATTAATCCTGATCATTCCGTACTTGCTGCAGGTGGATTTATAATTCAGGTCATGCCAGGTGCAGAGGAAGAAGTGATTTCCCAGTTGGAAGAAGAAATACAATCCCTTCCTGCTATTTCAGCCTTAATCCAACAAGGCAATACACCTGAGCAAATTTTAGAAAGGCTATTCGGTAAGGAGAACGTAAAAGTTCATGAAACCATGCCAATAGAATTTCGTTGTAAATGCTCTAAAGAGCGTGTAGAGCAAGCAATAATCGGCTTAGGAAAAGAAGAAATAAAGCAAATGATTGAGAAAGATCATGGTGCTGAAGCAAATTGTCATTTCTGTAATGAAACATATGAATTTACCGAAACAGATTTGGAAAAATTGTTGGATTCGTAGGTCTGAGTTTGTCTACAGGGGGAAGTTGAGTATATGTCCAAACGCCTTTTACTAGGAATAGTTATTGTCCTTGTTATTACTAATATTGCTACGTTAATTTACTGGAATAAGAGTGAAAGTACAATTATAGATAACAAAGAGAATGGACCTGTTATAAATAAAAAGAAGCCAGTTGCTTCTGTTAACGGTCAGGATATATTTTATGAAGATTGGATGCGGCAATTACGCTTGAATAATGGGGAAAGTCAACTAAAGTCAATGGTCGATCAGGAGCTTGTCCGGCAACTGGCTGAAGAAAAAGATCTGGATATTTCAGAAAAAGTTATTCAAAAGGAAATATCCATGCTGACAGCTGCAGAAGGGGTAATGAAAAAGGAAGAATTGCAAAGAGCTGAGAAGCAATGGAGGGAAAAGCTAGTCTATCGGTATCAATTGCAATTACTTTTAACTGAAGGTGTCAAGATTCCGGAGGATCAATTACAACGTTACTATGAAGAGTATGGGGACCAATATAATTTCTCTGCCTCCATGCAACTGTCCCATATTATTGTAGAGGATCTTTCAACTGCGAAGAAAGTGGTAAGGGATTTAGAGGCAGATGCTGACTTTGGAATGCTTGCACGGGAGTATTCCCTTGATGAAGAAACAAGGGATAAAAAGGGATACCTCGGTTACATTTATACAAACAGTCAATTTTTCCCTGAAGGATATAAAGAAATTGCTTTGCAAATGGATGATCATTCCTATAGTGATCCGTTTGCAACAGAGGAAGGTGTAGCGATTATTTATCTGCATCGTTACTTACCAGAAATAACATTCGCGTATGAAGAAATAAAAAAGTATATGAAAAGTGAAATTGCTATGCAAGAAACAAATCAAACGTTGTCTGCTGATCCACTGTGGAAAGAAGCAGAGATTCATTGGTTGTATGAGTAATAAGAGTGCCCATTTTTTGTGTTTTTAGTTGACTTTTGTATAGGTAAAACGTACATTATAATTAAATCATACAAATTAACTAGGAATTGGGAGGCAGATGAACATGAGAGTGGCTGACAATATTACCAAATTAATTGGTGAAACCCCTGTAGTTAAATTAAATCGGATGACAGACGAAGATAGTGCAGATATATATTTAAAGTTAGAATTTATGAACCCTGGAAGCTCGGTAAAAGATCGTATTGCTTTAGCAATGATTGAGGCGGCAGAACAGGACGGTTCTTTAAAAGATGGTGATACTATTATTGAACCTACTAGTGGAAACACTGGTATTGGTCTAGCAATGGTTGCTGTTGCAAAGGGCTATAAGGCTGTATTGGTTATGCCTGATACAATGAGTAAGGAACGGCGCAATCTTCTTCGTGCATATGGAGCTGAGTTAATTTTAACCCCTGGTGCAGAGGGAATGAAGGGTGCTATAAAGAAAGCTGAAGAACTTAATGAAAAGCATGGGTATTTCATGCCACAGCAATTTAACAATGAGGCAAACCCTAAAGTTCATGCAGAAACAACAGGTAAAGAGATCGTGGAACAGATGAGTGATGGTCTGGATGCTTTTGTTTCAGGTATTGGAACAGGTGGAACAATTACTGGTGCAGGTCGAGTATTAAAAGAAAGCTTTAAAGATATTAAAGTTTATGCCGTTGAACCGGCAGATTCAGATGTGTTATCAGGTGGATCTCCTGGTCCTCATAAAATCCAGGGATTAGGAGCAGGATTCGTTCCTGGCATTCTTAATACGGACATCTATGATGAAGTAATTCGAATAGAAAATGAAGAGGCCTTCGAAACGTCGCGTCAGGTTGCCAGAACAAATGGCATTCTTGGAGGTATATCTGCAGGAGCTGCAGTTGCAGCGGCTAAAAAAGTTGCTAAACAATTGGGCAAAGGTAAAAAGGTTCTAGCTATATTCCCTGATAATGGAGAAAGATATTTATCTACACCTCTATATCAATTTGATGAAGAGCAATAACCATTTCCGTAAAAAGACTGACACACAGCAACTGATGTCAGTCTTTTTTATGCTTCAAAGATGTTAAATTATTGTGCTGTCTGACCTCTTACTGAAATATAGGTATAAAGGTGAATCTAAACGTAGCCGGTTTATCATGAATACCGACTGTGAGAATTTATGTCGCTTGCACGTTTGTTCTATGATAGGATAGAACAGGAAATAGTAGTGAAAGAAGGTATGTTGCCTAATGATCTTAAAGATGAAAAGAAAAGAATTGGATCTATCTGCACGGACACATATTATGGGGATACTAAACGTGACTCCAGATTCGTTTTCAGATGGAGGCAGCTATGATTCAAAAGAAAAAGCAATACAACAAGCAATAAAAATGGAAGAGGATGGCGCAGATATCATTGATATTGGAGGGGAATCCACCCGGCCAAATCACCAGCCAGTCTCCTTAGAAGAGGAAATTGACCGAGTTATCCCTATTATAAAAGCGATACGGGAATATACAAATTTACCAATTTCCATCGACACCTATAAAGCAGAAACTGCCAAACAGGCAATTGAAGCAGGTGCGGATATAATTAATGATATTTGGGGTGCAAAAAGAGAACCGGAAATAGCCAGAGTTGCAGCACAATACAATGTACCCATTATCCTTATGCATAATCGCAACAATAAGAATTATACTGATTTAATACATGATATGAAAATAGATCTAAAGGAAAGTATTGATATAGCATTAGATGCAGGAGTGCAAGAGGATAAGATTGTATTGGATCCCGGTGTTGGATTTGCTAAAACAGCGGAAGACAACCTTATCGTAATGAATCAATTGGAGCAATTTGTTAGGATGGGTTATCCCGTTCTTCTCGCCACGTCGAGAAAAAGGTTTATAGGAGGAGTATTAGATCTTCCTGCTGAGGAAAGAGATATTGGCACTGGTGCAACTACCTGTCTGGGAATAACAAAAGGTGTACAAATGGTGCGCGTGCATAATGTAAAAGTGAATGTTGAGCTGGCAAAAATGATGGATGCCATGCAGCGTGCGAAGGCAGGAGGTAGTAGGAATGGATAAGATTATACTTAAGAATTTGCAGTTTTATGGATATCATGGTTTATTGCCTGAAGAGAACAAGCTTGGACAAAGATTCCAAGTGGATGTAGACCTGTATGCGGATCTAAAGAAGCCTGGTGAAACGGATGCGATGGGAGATTCTATTCATTACGGGCATGCGTACGAGGTAATCCAGCAAATTGTGGAGGGGGAGCCATACAATTTAATTGAAGCAGTTGCTGAGAAAATCGCTAATGAGCTGTTACGTTCTTTTACTCTTTTATCCGCATGTACAATCAAAGTGATTAAGCCAGATCCTCCTATTCCTGGGCATTACCACTCTGTTGCTGTGGAAATTTATAGGGAGAGATCAATATGAATGAAGTATTTATTGCGTTAGGTACAAATATCGAACCAAGGGAAGTGCATCTAAATAAAGCTATTGAACTGCTGTCTAAGCATTCATCCATTACGATTTATAAGAAGTCATCTATTTACGAAACAGCGCCTGTAGGTTATACAGATCAGAATGATTTTTTAAATATGGTATTAGAAGCACACACCTCTCTCTCTCCAATTGAATTACTTGATGTTTGTCAGGGTATTGAACAAGAACTGGGAAGAAAAAGGGAGATACGTTTTGGACCGCGAACGATAGACCTTGACATATTGCTATATAATCAAGAAAATAGGAAGATGGAACGATTAATTATTCCACATCCAAGATTGCATGAACGTGCGTTTGTGCTTGTACCATTAGAAGAAATTGCTCCAAAGGTAATAATTCCAACACAGGATAAATGTGTTGCTGATTTGATAAATCAACTTCCAAGAAAAGACATGAAGGATGTAGTGAAATGGACAGGAAAAGACTGGGGAGAAGAATAAAGGCCTTTCGAAAACTAAAAGGGTATACTCAAATAGATTTAGCAGAAAAGTTAGATATACCTATTTCCACTATAGGAGCGGTTGAACGAGGGACGAAACAAGCTTCAGAGAAATTAATTCAGGAAATTGCTGCTGTTTTATCTATTGAAGAGAACGAAATCGTTTTAAAGGAAGATAATAGTTATAGGGAAAGTTAAAAATGGTTTTCTACAATATGAAATATACTTTTATGTAGAGATGGACAAATGATTGTTTGTATGTCACATGGATTGGTTGATTCAAAGGATAGAGTAAAGATAGTAATTATGGAATTGCTTTAACAGCCGATTTCACACTTAAAATGGTTATATGTACACAGAAAAGGAAAGTAAAGAATAGTAGAGGCAGGGCTACGGGAAGGATCTTTTGTATATTTATATACATACACCTCTTTGTTAGAAGATGATCAGAGACCTTCATCATATTAATAAAGCTACCTGCCAGTTATAGACTGGCCGTTTTTATGTTTTTGCATAAATAACAGCAGTTTTTATGAGCGAAATTGCTTTGAGAATAGAAGAGAAGCAAACTGTAATTTCAGTGATTTTTATAGAAAATCTTAACTCATGCTTTGTACAATTCCAAATATCGTGAAAGATTTAGTTTTTTTAGGTATACTATTTTATAATATGGACTGGAGTGATGAATGGTGTCAGAAGAATTAAATGAACATATGCGAGTTAGAAGAGAAAAATTAGGTGCTTATAAGGAGCAGGGATTGGATCCTTTCGGTGGTAAATTCTCCAGGTCACATCTTGCAAATGAATTGCAAGCAACCTATGATTCTTTTTCAAAGGAAGAATTGGAGGAAAAGCAAGAGATTGTTACAATCGCTGGAAGAATGATGACCAAGCGTGGAAAAGGGAAAGCTGGTTTCGCTCATCTCCAAGATTTGAGTGGTCAGATTCAAATCTACGTACGAAAAGATGATATTGGTGAACAGGCCTATGAGATATTTAAATCTACTGATATGGGAGATATTATTGGCGTAACAGGGATTATGTTTAAAACAAAGGTCGGGGAGCTATCCGTTAAAGCAACAGAATTCCATCTATTGACCAAATCATTACGCCCTTTACCAGAAAAGTATCATGGTTTAAAAGATATCGAGCAACGTTACCGTCAGCGCTATCTTGACTTAATAACAAACATGGATAGCAGAGAGACGTTTGTTTTACGGAGTAAGATTATCCAATCAATGAGACGTTATTTAGATGGACAAGGGTACCTTGAAGTTGAAACACCGATGATGCACGGAATTCCAGGAGGGGCGTCTGCTCGTCCGTTTGAAACACACCATAATGCTTTAGATATTCCATTATATATGCGTATTGCTATTGAATTGCACTTAAAACGACTAATCGTCGGAGGACTTGAAAAAGTTTATGAAATTGGACGGGTGTTCCGAAATGAAGGTGTATCCACCAGACATAACCCGGAATTCACTATGATGGAACTATATGCTGCATATGATGATTATCACGATATAATGTCATTAACAGAAAATATGGTAGCCCATATTGCTAAAGAAGTACTTGGATCTACTACCATTATATATGACGATAAAGAAGTAAACCTGGAACCGGAATGGACCAGACTTCACATGGTAGATGCAGTAAAAGAACAAACAGGTGTTGATTTCTGGCAGCAGATGAGCGACGAACAAGCACGTGATTTAGCTAAAGAGCATGGAGTAGATGTACAAGAAACAATGACATTTGGACATGTTGTTAATGAGTTTTTTGAGCAAAAAGTAGAAGAAACTCTAATTCAACCTACTTTCATTTACGGCCACCCTGTGGAAATTTCCCCATTGGCCAAGAAGAATAAAGAGGATCAACGCTTTACAGACAGATTTGAACTATTCATCGTTGGGCGGGAGCATGCCAATGCCTTTAGTGAGCTAAACGATCCGATTGATCAACGTGAACGGTTCGAAGCACAAGTGAAAGAAAGAGCGGAAGGAAATGACGAAGCGCATCTAATGGATGATGACTTCCTTGAAGCATTGGAGTATGGTATGCCTCCAACTGGCGGCTTAGGAATTGGGATAGACCGCCTGGTTATGTTACTAACAAACTCACCGTCAATTAGAGATGTATTGCTATTCCCGCAAATGAGAAATAAGTAAGACAGTAAAAGAACACTTCTTAAATAGGAGTGTTCTTTTATATAGGATTTTACAAGTGCATGGGAAGATTAATATATCAAATAATTTGAATTATATTTCTTAATAAAAACACTTGCTTTTGAAAAACAAACATGGTAAATTTAATATCGTTGCTCAAGCAACTATAACAAGTACTTCAACGAAGTGCTGAAATAAAATTTTAAAAATCTATTGATTGTAACTTGAAATTATGTTATATTAATAAAGTCGCTAAATTGCGAAACAACTTCTAAAGATAAAATTTATTTTAAAAAGTTGTTGACAAAGTTTAAGTGACCTGATATAATATAAAAGTTGCTTCGATAAGAAGCG
>NZ_BAZS01000063.1 GCF_001310895.1 Virgibacillus halodenitrificans JCM 12304
CTTGAAGAGGGGGGTTTTCTCGCCTATTTTAGATAAATTGAATTGCTCATGTATTATCTTTTTCAAAAAAATCCTTGACATTCGATTGCTTATCTTATAGTATTATTTTCAATAACTTAATGATTAAAGCAATGACGAAGAAGAGTAATCTATTTAAACACTTTAGAGAGCTGATGGTTGGTGAGAATCAGTGTGATTTGGTAGATGAATGGGCTTCTGAGCTTCCAAACCGAAAATATGAAACAGTAGGCTTTGGCGACTATGTTCCTCCGTTACCAGGAACAGATAGGAAACTATGTTGTTTTCTATTGCTAAAGTGAACTGTATTTGCAGTTAATAAAGGTGGTACCACGGTCCCTCGTCCTTTTTCGGATGAGGGGCCTTTTTGTTTTTTAATGAAGTAGCATTTTTAATAAACATATGAATATCTATAAGAAAATAATTAAAATCGTCGAGTAAGAGGAGTAAGTATATAAAAAGCGTTTTTAGAGAGCTGGTGATGGTGGGATTCCAGCACGTGGTTATATGCTGAATGGACTTACGAGAGGTTTCCTGAAAGAGAAAAAGTGATGTGCCTTAGAGTAATAATGGCAAAAGCTCTTTAGACAAAAGTATGGAAACCCGGAGTTCCGCCGTTATACGGATAGAATATCGAGGTAGTCTTTCATGGAGATTTCTTCCGTATTCGAACAAGATGAGAAGATTAAATTCTTCTCAAAAGAGGTGGCACCGCGGTCACAATCGTCCTCTATAGATACATATTTCGATATGCGTCTATAGAGGTTTTTTTATGCATTAACATATAAGGAGATGAACAAATGAAGAAAATTGTAACTCATAAACTAGTAAAGCTAAATGCAGATACATTGACACCTATCCGTATTTTCCATCAGTTATCCGGGCAAAAGAAATTTTTATTAGAAAGCTCAGTTAAACATGAACAGAAAGGAAATTATTCATTTATCGGAGCAGATCCATACGAGGAACTGATTGGGATGGGAAACACGTCCATGATTATCAACCATGACTCTGGCAAAAAAAGCACAGTTGAACAGCATGTACTAGATTATCTTAAGGAAAGCTTCCATCACATTGAGTTAGACATCCCCCTTCCCTTTTATGGCGGGGCCGTTGGCTATATAGGATATGATACCATTCGAACGTTTGAGGACATTGGTGAAGAAAAAACAGATGATCTATCTATGCCTGACATTCACTTGATGATTTATAGAAACATTTTCGTATTTGACCACAAGGAAGAAGTGATTTACCTGATTGCAATAAATCAGGATGAACAATCGGAAGAGGTGCTACTTAAACGATTAAACAGCATGCAGGAAACACTGCAGCGAAATGTGCCATATCAAGAAGAAAAAGAAACAACTTTTTCTTTTCAGCCAGAGGTAAGTGAAGAAAGCTTTAAGGAAAAAGTTCGAACTGCTAAACATCATATTTTAAGAGGGGATATTTTTCAGGTAGTGCTATCTCAAAGGATGAAGGCAGATATGAAGGGGTCGCCCTTCCAGTTTTATCGGCAGTTGCGGAAGGCCAATCCCTCTCCCTATATGTTCTATATTGATTTCGATGAATATCTCGTATTGGGAGCATCGCCTGAAAGTCTAATTCAAACGAGTGGCAAAACAATACTAACAAACCCAATTGCAGGCACACGCCCTAGAGGTGAAACAAAAGAGGAGGATGAACAACTTATCCAAGACTTGCTCTCGGATGAAAAGGAGATTGCGGAGCATCGAATGCTTGTAGATTTAAGCAGGAATGATCTTGGAAGTGTGTGTGAGATTGGATCAATTACTATCCCGACTTACATGCAAATTGAAAAGTACCAGCATGTAATGCATATTGTTTCAGAAGTCAAAGGGAGACTGAAAGTAAAGTGCTCCAGTATAGATGCACTTATCTCTTGTTTACCAGCAGGTACTGTTTCTGGAGCACCCAAAATCCGGGCTATGCAAATTATAAACGATCTGGAAGAGAAGAAGCGTGGTGTCTATGCTGGGGGAATAGGTTATATCAATTTCAACAATGATTTAAACATAGCTCTCGCCATCCGTTCACTTGTAGTGAAAGACAATCAAGCATATCTGCAGGCTGGTGCCGGAATTGTCCATGATTCAGATCCTGGAAGAGAATTTCAAGAGACATTGCATAAAGCAAAATCCCTAATGGAGGTTAGCCAATATGATGCTGTTAATCGATAACTTTGATTCATTTACCTATAACATATATCAATATTTTCAGAGGAAGAAAAAGAGATAAACGTAGTTCGTAATAACAAAATAACGGTTGCTGAAATAGAGAGGTTGCAGCCAGAGGCAATTATTATCTCACCAGGGCCTGGTCTTCCCGGAGAAGCAGGAATTTGTATGGAGGTTGTGCAGCACTTTTATAAGAAAATACCTATTATTGGTATATGTTTGGGCCACCAAATCATAGCTGAAGCGCTGGGTGCGGAATTAAAACCTGCAAAAACAATTAAACATGGGAAAACCTCCCTCGTTACTCATAACGGGTTAGGTCTCTTTAGCTATATGTCTCAGCCTTTGGAAGTAATGCGATACCACTCCTTTGTAGTTGATAAAGCAACCGTCCCTCCTCATTTAGAGGTGGTTGCGACATCCCTTGAAGACAATGAAATTATGGCAATTAAACATCGGTCATTTCCGGTGTTCGGTGTTCAGTTTCACCCCGAATCCATTGGTACTACTACCGGAAAAAAGATGATAAGCAATGTATTGAATGAAATTGGAAAGGAGCTTAAGCATGAAACATTATCTTGAAAAATTGATTAATCTGGAAAGCTTATCTGTAGAAGAAATGAAAGAAGCCACCACCGCCTGCTTTTCAAATGAAATTAGTCGTTCAGAAATTGCTTCTTTTTTAACAGCCTTACGAATGAAGGGGGAAACAGCTGACGAAATTACTGGTATGGTCGACGTTATCCGTTCCCAATCCGCTTATCAAACAGGCATTCTTCCTCATGTCATGGATAATTGCGGTACAGGTGGCGACAGATCCTACAGCTTCAATATAAGTACAACATCTGCATTCGTTATTGCAGGTGCTGGTGTAACGATTGCGAAACATGGCAACAGAAGTATTTCAAGTAAAACGGGCAGCGCGACGTATTAGAGTATTTAGGTATCTCTCTATCCTTCTCTAAAGAACATACGGAAGAAATCCTTAAAGAAAATAAAATCGCATTTTTATTTGCGCCACATGTTCATCAAGCTCTAAAACCGTTTAGTCATGTTCGAAAAGAACTGGGAATGCCAACCATTTTTAATGCTATTGGTCCTTTAACCAATCCGATAAATCTTGACTCTCAATTTATTGGTGTCTACAGACGTAACATGCTGGAAACAATGGCGGAGTCCCTACAAAAGCTGGGTAGACGGAGGGCAATTGTAGTTAACGGTGCTGGATTTATGGATGAAGCTTCGTTATCAGGCACAAATCACCTTGTCATGCTAGACGAGGGAAAAATATCCCCTTTCACCCTTCACCCGGAGGAAGTGGGATTGCCTGTATATACGAACGATTTGATCCGCGGCGGAGATGCAAAGGAAAATGCAGCTATTACCAAACAAGTATTATGTGGGAAGCCAGGACCTTATCTTGATACAGTCGTTCTAAATGCTGGACTTGGCCTATTTGCGAATGGAAAAGCCACTTCCGTCAAGTCAGGAATCGAATTGGCAAAAGAGAGTATCCACTCAGGTGCAGCACTCGAAAGGCTAGAGAGGTTAATTGAATTCAGTAAGAAAACAAAGAGTGAGGTGGTCTAAATGACAATATTAGAAAAAATCCTGAAACAGAAGGAAAAAGAAGTCGCTCAACTAGTAAAACAAACGTTTGAACAACCAGCAGCGAAGAAAGTTCCACTGCTTAAGGACACAATACGAAAAGCGAGCAATTTAAAAGTAATTGCAGAAATCAAACGCTCTTCCCCTTCCAAGGGAGCTATCCATATGGAGGTAGACCCAATAGAACAAGCAATCCAATATGAAAAGCAAGGTGCAGCTGCTATATCCGTTCTAACAGACAATACATTTTTTAATGGGTCAATAAAGGATCTCCAAGCAATACGTAAAGCAGTCAAACTGCCCATTTTATGTAAGGATTTTATTATTGATCGTATTCAAATTGATCAAGCTAGAGCAGCTGGTGCAAATATTATTCTATTAATTGCCGCTGCTTTATCGGATAAAGAGCTTCATTCCTTGTATCAATACGCCAGAAAGCAGGACTTGGAGATTTTATGTGAAGTTCACAATGAAACGGAAATGGAGAGGGTCCTTAAGCTTAAACCAGAAATAATAGGCATTAATAATCGAAATCTCAAAACATTTGAAGTGGATCTGCAAACTACTGCCAGGCTTGCATCCATGGTAACAGATGAGAATACGGTTTTAATTAGTGAAAGTGGGATGCAAACAAAACAGGATGCCCTCTTTGTAAGTGAAGCCGGAGCAGAGGCTATCCTGGTTGGTGAAACACTCATGCGTTCGAAGCATTTACCGGATACCTTTAACCAATTACAGGTACCAAAACAAAAAACAGGGGCAGAAGAAAATGCTCGTTAAAATATGTGGGATTACTACGGTAGAAGCGGCACAAGCTGCCGTAAATGCGGGCGCTGATTTCATCGGATTTGTTTTCGCTCCAAGCAGCAGGGAAGTCACTGTCGAAAAAGCTAAAAGGATTTCAGCTTCCATACCGCAAACTGTTCATAAAGTTGGCGTATTTGTAAACGAAGCGCCAGAAAATATAAAATCTATTGCTGAGGCTGTAAACCTGGACTATATCCAACTTCATGGAGATGAGCCTCCAAGTATCGCTGAGCAACTCCCTTATAAAATTATTAAAGCTTTTTCAGCAAAAGACAGTATGAGAACGGACATCACGAATTATCCATGTGATTATTATTTAGTGGATAGTCCCAAAGCTGGCAGCGGAGAACCCTTTGATTGGAAGCTTCTCCACAGTCTTTCCTTGGACCACAGGAAGCTAATTCTAGCTGGGGGCCTTTCTTCTAAGAATATAAATCAAGCCATAAACCAGGTTAATCCTGCCGGAGCAGACGTATCAAGTGGTGTTGAAACAAATAGGAAAAAGGACAATAAGAAAATAAAAGAGTTTATCCATCTATGCAAAAATAAACAAGGAAAGGATGATATCGATGGCAATATATACGATGCCTGATGCTACTGGGAAATATGGAGAATTTGGGGGCAAGTTTGTTCCCGAATTATTAATGCCTGCTTTAATCGAACTGGAGAAATTATATGAGGAAGCAATTCAGGATCCTGAGTTTATAGAGGAGTTAAATAAGTATTTGGCAGAATACGTTGGAAGAGAAACTCCTCTATACCTTGCAGAAAATCTCACAAAAAAATTAAAAGGTGCCCCAATTTACCTTAAGCGGGAGGATTTGAACCATACAGGAGCACATAAAATCAACAATACAGTCGGCCAAGCACTTTTAACAAAACGCATGGGAAAGAAAAAAGTAGTAGCGGAAACCGGTGCTGGACAGCACGGTGTCGCAACAGCTACCGTATGCGCCCTCCTTGACTTAGAATGTGTAGTATTTATGGGCGAAGAAGATATTAGAAGACAACGATTAAATGTGTTCCGCATGGAATTATTAGGTGCTGAAGTGCGAAGTGTTTCCCACGGTAGCGGCACATTGAAAGATGCAGTAAATGAGGCTCTTCGCTATTGGGTCAGCAATGTAGATGACACACATTATATTTTAGGCTCCGTCGTAGGACCACACCCTTTCCCAAAAATTGTTCGGGACTTTCAATCCGTTATTGGAAACGAAACAAAAGAGCAATTCAAGCAAAAAACAGGAAAACTTCCGAATGCAGTAATCGCGTGTGTTGGTGGCGGCAGTAATGCGATGGGTATGTTTTATCCTTTTATCCAAGAAGAGTCAGTAACTATGTATGGTGTAGAAGCCGGTGGTCAAGGATTAGAAACATCCAAACATGCCGCTACGTTGACGAGTGGATCAGTAGGAATTCTCCACGGAACAATGACTCATTTACTTCAAGATGCACACGGACAAATCGAAGAGGCTTTTTCTATATCTGCTGGTTTAGACTACCCTGGCGTAGGTCCTGAGCATAGTCATTTGCATGAAACAAAAAGGGTTATCTATGATTCTATAACAGATAAAGAAGCATTAGATGCCTTTCAATTTTTATCAAAGACCGAGGGAATAATCCCTGCATTGGAGAGCGCGCATGCGATAGCATATGCGATGAAAATTGCTCCAAAAATGAGCGCAGATGAGAGTATTGTCGTTTGCCTATCAGGGCGTGGGGATAAAGACGTGGAACAAGTAAAATCGGCATTGGAGGGTAAATAATATGGGAAAAGATTTAATTCAGCAATCATTTTTGAAAAAACAAGAAGCAGGAGAAAAGCTATTTATCCCCTATATTATGGCGGGAGATGGCGGGTTAGACATTTTAGAAGAACGTATCGATTATTTACATCAATGTGGAGCTGCTGCAATTGAACTTGGCATTCCATTTTCTGATCCTGTTGCTGATGGCCCTACTATTCAGGATGCTGGCTTGCGAGCATTAAATAACGGTACTTCCCTAGGCTCTGTGTTGAATGTATTGAAAGAAAGCAGTGAAAGGCGTTCTGTTCCAATTATATTAATGACCTATTTAAACCCTATTTTTGTTTATGGGATAGAAAAATTTGCTTCCGATTGCAAACAAGCAGGAGTGGATGGCGTGATCATACCTGATTTACCATTAGAAGAGGAAGCAATAATAGATAAACTACTATACAAAAACTCCATAGCATTTATTCGTCTTGCAGCAATGACCAGTACGAAAGAACGTGTATTAGAATTAGCAAAACGGTCAGAAGGTTTCCTTTATGCAGTATCTGTAACCGGAACTACTGGGGCCCGAGCTACACATGAACAGGAAGTAAAAGATTATTTACGTATGCTGAAGCAAGAAAGTGCTGTACCCGTACTGGCTGGATTCGGAGTATCTACTGAGGTGCAAGCAAGGGAATTAAGCTCTTACTGTGACGGAGTAATTGTTGGTAGTAAGATTGTTGATCTGTTTCATAAAGGGCAACTAGAGGAGATAAAAGGTTTAATTCAAAACAGTGTGAAATATGAAGTAAACAGTTAACCCCTCCCCTTTTGTATAAAAAATAGTGACGTTGTATAAAAACGGTGGTATACTTAATCTGCGATGAGCTGATTTGCATAAGACGAGGAACAAAGAAATACATGTGAATGTGAACACATGGTTCTCTCGCCGCAAATTTCGAAAAGGCACCTGTGCATTCTATGCATAGGTGCCTTATTATTTACCTCGACGTTTACGCGCTTCCTCATACTCCTCCTGCGTTATTTCGCCCTTAGCTAACTTTTCCTTTATTATTTCTAATGAATCAGGCCTTCTTTGTTTGTCACCTTTAAATCTCTTTACAATATAAAGGATAATTAGAAGAAGTAAAATTCCCAGTATGAGCCGGATGTATGGCTCTGTAAAAAGGCTCCCTAACATCATAATCACCTCTTTTAATAT
>NZ_BAZS01000064.1 GCF_001310895.1 Virgibacillus halodenitrificans JCM 12304
CAGCCGCATCCGAAATGAGAGAGCCGCGCCAAATATGAGAGACAGCCGCACTCAAATGAGAGAGCCGCCCCAAATATGAGAGGCAGCCACACCCAAATGAGAAAACCGCATCAAATAACTCACCTCCACCCAATCCCTCCCCAAAAAGGTTGTAAAAAAAATCAAACTTATCAGAATTCATCCGCCGTGATACGATGAGATCAATAAATTAAATGTGGGGGTCACTTATGAAAACGCATACAGTTATGAATGAGGCCGCGGGAGAGAAAAAGGTGAAGCTAGATTGGTGGAAAGGATACCAAATGGTGGTTGGTTGGCATTATCATTGCTTGCAGCTCTTTTATTTTGGACCATTCTTTCATTAATTCCTTCGACTTCCCGCAGCTTCCCAAATATATTTTTGGTTACCGAATCCATTGGGACCATGATGCAGCGGGGTGTATTTTGGAAGGATATTACTAGTAGTTTGATATCGGTTACTTCCGGTTTCTCCATTGGTTTTATTTTATCTCTGCCTGTTGCAATTGTGATGGCATGGTATAAACCGGTTCGTTTTATCATTGAGCCATGGATCCAATTTATCCGGAATATCCCACCTTTGGCGTATGTGCCACTAGTAGTTATTTCAGCAGGTGTTGGTCGTACACCACAAATTATTGTTATTACGATTGCTACATTTTTAATTATGTCAATAACCATTTACCAGGGGATTAAAAATATTGATCCAACCCTGATTAAAGCAGCAAAAGTGTTAGGAGCCAGAGACAGGGATATTTTCATGAAGGTAGTTGCACCAGCATCACTGCCATTTATCATTACAGCTATTCGGTTAGGTACTGCAGTAGGGCTCACTTCTTTGATTGCTGCTGAATCAACCGGTGCCCAAGCGGGTCTTGGTATGCGAATCCGTGCATTAAGCAATACATTCGAGTCCTCTCCAATGTTACTCTACATCATTATCATTGGGATTATCGGACTTATTTTTGAAAGGTTAGTTAAATTGCTTGAGAGGAGGTTAACCGGATGGCAGGAGAAACGAGACGTGTAAAAGTGAAGATTGACCAGGTGAAAAAGGTGTTTGATTCCCGAAATGGGGAGGTTGTTGCATTAAATGGCGTGGATCTTGATATCCATGAAAATGAATTTGTAACCGTTGTCGGGCCCTCCGGCTGTGGTAAATCAACACTTTTAAATATTATTGCCGGATTGGAAAAGCCAACGAGTGGAGTCGTTCGTTGTGACGGGAAGGAGATCACCGGAACTGGCACCGAAAGAGGGGTCGTGTTTCAGCAATATGCGTTATTCCCTTGGCTGACTGTGAAGGGTAACGTACAATTCGGATTGAATCTGCAAGGAATTAAGGGGAAAAAAGCGGATGAAATAGCAAACAAATATATTAAGCTAGTTGATTTACAGGATTTTGTTAATCATTATCCAAAAGAGCTTTCAGGGGGAATGAAGCAACGAGTGGCCATTGCCAGAGCCTATGCGGCGAACCCGAGTGTACTCTTAATGGATGAACCATTTGGTGCCTTGGATGCGCAAACGCGTACCCAACTCCAGGAGGAATTGCTACATACTTGGGATAGTGAACAGAAGACATGCTTTTTTATTACCCATGATGTGGAAGAGGCAATTTTACTAGGCCAAAAAGTCGTCATCATGAGTGCTAGACCTGGAAGAATCAAAGAAGTTGTTGATGTGAAAATATCGTACCCTCGAAATCAGGAAACAAGGATGACACAGGAATTCCTTGATGTGAAAAACTACGTATGGGGTCAGGTTTATCAAGAATATTTGGCAGTAAGGAAATAATCATATAGATAGGGGAGAAGGAAATGAAAAAAATTTACATCTTTTTAGTGGTAGCAATTCTTGCAGTCTTGTTAATTGGTTGTGGGTCAGACTCCGAGTCAGATTCGGCACAAGGAAAATCAGATGGAAAAAAGACAGAAACATTTAAAGTAGGATATATGCCAAACTATGCAAGCATGAACTCTGTTGTAGCCGGTATAGAAACAGGTAGCTTTGAGGAGCAAGGGCTGGAAGTGGAGCTTGTTGAATTTGCAGATGGTCCAACGATCATTGCCGCATTGGAATCCGGTAGTATTGATGCAGGTTATATTGGACCAGGCGCCCATGTTTTACCAATCCAAGGGCAAGCAAAAATCTTCGCATTCTCTCATTTAGGAAATGCGGATGAAGTAATTGGAAATACCGAAAAAGGTGTAAAAACCATTGAGGATTTAAAAGGTAAAGAGATTGGTGTTGCTACAGGTACATCAAGTGAAACTATTCTTGATTTGACTCTTCAAGAGGCAGGGATTTCTAAAGATGATGTAACGCTTGTTGATATGGATGCTTCAGCTATTGTAACTGCAATGGTGTCAGGTGGCGTAGATGCTGTTGCTACATGGTCTCCAAATACGAACACGATTAAGGAAGAAATGGGTGACAAGGCAGAAATGCTTACAAATAATGCGAGATATGCAGAGCAATTCCCATCTATTGCATCTTGGGTAGTTTCTCCTTCTTATGCAGAGGAAAACAAAAAAACAATTGAGAAATTCACAAAGGGATTATATGCAGGTATGGAGTATCATATTGACAATCCGGAAGAGGTTGCAAAATGGGTAGCGAAACAAAGTGCCGTTGAGGAGGATGCTGTCCTTGCCCAAACAGGTGACGGAGACTGGAAGAAACCAGAGGAAATTCTGACAATGCTTGAAGACGGAACCATCGAACAGTACTATCAAACACAACAGGAAAACTTTATAGAATCTGGCCGTCTTACAGAGGAAGATAAAGTGGATGTGAGTGAATATCTCATGTTGGAAAATATGAAAAAAGCTGCTGAATAATACGCAATATTAAAAGAATGGGTTAAAATGAATATATTCCAACCATACAGGCCTGTTTCTAAGAAATGGGTCTGTATGAATTGATAACAGGTGATTACCATGCTCATTATACTCATGCTTTTTCTAATTCTCATTTCCATTCTTGTATTACTTGTCAAAAGAAATAAGGAAACTTTTTATATTTTTGGTATGTGTTCCAGCCTAGCTGTATTATTGATAGGAATTATGCTTTACATTGCGAAAAGGGTGGGATATCCGAGAAGCTGCAGGATTTCTATTTCTTCAATCCAGTCATAAAATCCTATGCACAGTATTTCTATATAACCCTTGATACACTAGGCTATATGGTTGCTATTGGACGTTACATATTCCCACTTTTTTTACTATTACTTGCCATGCATTACTCGGAGCAGGCGTTTATAAAGAGGAATAAATGGGTGGTTAAGCTGGCGTTTCTTCCGCCACTCTTCTCTTTAGTATTGTATCACCCGGATATTTTCCATATGTATACAAGTCCTACGGGTGGCTATAACGAGCTGGTAAGTGACTTTTCATTAATCTGGGTACTTATCTACGTTATTCTGGCATTTCTTTTATTAATTGTGGAAGCGGTTTCCATCCAAATCAGGATCTTCCAAAGCAGGTTTATGGTTATCATTTTATTTATCTTTTCCATTACCTTTCTCTATCTGCTTTATTTTGGACAAAATCCGATCCAAATCTATCAATTTTATTATTGGGGAAATGGAATCTACTATATGGATGCGGTTCTTTCTGTTCCAGCTTACCTTACACTTGTAATTATTAATATTGCACTAGCAGTAGTCGGATTTGCTGGATTGCTGAAATATACAAAGGAAATGTTTGATACAGACAAAGAGGAAATAAAAATTCAGCGGAATTATAAAGCGGCCAGCGCAGGAGCAACCGTCTTTGTTCATAGTATAAAAAATCAACTTCTTGCTAATAGGGTAATTTTTAAAAGAATGAATGCGGAGCTGGACCGAAGCATAGATCCAGCAACTATAAAAAATTATACAGATCAGCTGGAGGAACGAAATAATATGATGCTCGAGCGAGTGGAGGAGCTGTATCAATCCGTAAAAGCACAAACGGTCCATCTCGTGCCAGTAACCATTGCGGAGGTCGTCTCTCATTCCATGGATAAGTTTCACAATAAATACCCTGAAAAAAAAGTGCAACTAACGCTTACAGATGAAGCGGAAATCCTTGCTGATGCACCACTTCTCAGTGAAGCAATCTACAACCTGCTTACAAATGCCCAAGAGGCAGTTGAGCATAAAAATCTGAACGATAGCCCAGGGATTTTTCTCAGAAGTTATAATACGAGGCAATATACGGTTATTGAAATACGGGATGTCGGTACTGGAATTAAGAAAACAGATACCAAAAAAATTATGGAACCATTCTATTCCACAAAAAACTCTAACTTCAATTGGGGGATGGGCCTTCATTACGTGCATACCATTGTCAAAGAGCATTTAGGGATCCTGCGCTTTGAAAGTAAAGAAGGAGAAGGAACGACATTCTTTCTGTTCCTGCCGAAATTTAAGTAAATGGAAGTGTTGCATGTGAAAGAAAAGATAAAAGTGATCATTGCAGAGGATTTTGCCCTATTAAGAGAAGACCTTGTCGAGACAATTTCCACACAGAACGATATGGCAGTTATGGGAGCTGCTGGCAATGGAGCGGAAATATTAAAGCTTGCCGACAGCGTGGAGCATGACATTATTTTAATGGATGTTGAAATGGAAAGCGTCTATGCAGGGATCCGGGCAGCTGAAGCCATCCGAGACAAAAATAAAGAGGAGAAAATTATTTACCTTACCGCACATGAAACGAAGGAAATGATCCTCACCGCAATGGGAACGGGGGCCGTCGATTATATCGTTAAAGGAGCTCCGGAAGAAAAAATAGTTAGTCGGATCCGCGACGCTTATGAAGGAAAAACCGTGCTGGAGGGCAGGGTCAAGGAACTGGTTTTACAAGAATATAAACGGCTACAGGAATCCGAAAAAAGTCTGCTCTTTTTTGTAAATAATTTATCCAACTTAACGAAAACAGAACGAGAGCTGATACGTCTTCTGCTAGATAATAATAAGGTTAAGAAAATCGCAGAAATAAGAGGCGTTGAGATGGCAACAATTAAATCTCAAATTAATACGTTACTTAAAAAATTAGGTGCTTCACGAACGAAAGAAATAACCAAAACAATAAAAAATCTAAATCTGACACATCTATTTGAATGAGAAAAGGAGAATGATTTATGCCAAACGAACAGCCAAATATTATTTTTATGATGAGTGATGACCATGCTTCCCATGCCATGAGTTGTTATGGAAGTGCGATTAATGAAACACCGAATTTGGATAGAATAGCAAATGAAGGGATGCGCTTTGACAACTGTTTTTGTACAAATTCCATTTGTGCCCCAAGTCGTGCTGCAATTCTTACCGGACAGTATAATCACAAAAATGGGGTAAAAACACTTGGTGATCAATTTGACAGCAGACAAACAACTGTCCAGCGACTGTTAAAGGAAAATGGCTACCAGACAGCATTAATTGGAAAATGGCATCTTGGCCATGGCGGTCACCATGATCCAGCTGACTTTGATTATTGGAATGTCTTGCCTGGCCAAGGAGATTATCATGACCCTACCATGATTGAAATGGGAGAAGAAAAGGTGGCCAAGGGATATGTGACAGATGTGATAACAGATCTCTCCCTTGATTGGATGAAGAATAGGGATAAAGAAAAACCGTTTATGCTCATGTATCATCATAAAGCACCACATCGCCCGTGGGAACCGGATGAGAAGCATAAACATATGTATGAAGACATTGATATTCCTGAGCCATACAGCTTCCATGATGACTATGAGGGTAAAGCGGAGGCAGCAAAGGAAGCTACTATGCGCATTGACCGTGATTTAATGAAACGTGATGTAAAAGCAGATCCGCCGGAAGGACTTTCAGATAAAGAATTGAAAAGCTGGTATTATCAAAGATATATAAAGGATTACCTGCGCTGTGTTGCTTCTATCGATGATAATGTTGGCAGAGTGTTGGACTTTTTGGAGGATGAAGGACTCGCAGAAAATACAATTGTGATTTACACCTCTGATCAGGGATTTTTCCTAGGGGATCACGGCTGGTATGATAAACGCTTCATGTATGAAGAGTCGCTCCGCATGCCATTCATCATTCGTTACCCTAAAGCAATTCGCCCAGGCTCTACGACAAAGGACTTTGCGCTAAATGTAGACTTTGCAGAGACGTTTCTCGATTATGCAGGAGTTCCTGTTCCTGATTTTATGCAGGGGAGAAGCCTTAGACCGGTATTAGAGGAAGATACGCCAGCTGATTGGCAGACTTCCATGTACTATCGTTACTGGGAACACTTAAGTAAGGAGCATAAAGTAGGTGCACATTACGGTATCCGCACACATGATTATAAATTAATCTATTATTATGGTGAAGCACTCGGAGCTGCGGACGCGGTAGATGAATACAGAGAGCCGGAGTGGGAATTATATGATCTGAAAAAAGATCCATATGAGATGGCAAACGTTTATCATGATAAATCATACGAAGAAGTGGTAAAAGAGTTGAAGCAAGAGCTATATCGATTGAAGGAAGAAGTGCAGGATACGGAATAACAGATGGTAGAAGAAATGAGACCTGGAGGTAATTTCCTCCAGGCTCTTCGTTTTTGTAAGTTATGCTAGGCTTTTGAGCTCTTAATGTCTATCATTTGTGCCATGACGGACATAGGGGCACGATTTTGCGGTCATAATGTCTATTTTGCGATCTTAATGTCTATCATCCAGGCTATGACGGACATTGGGGGTCGATATAGC
>NZ_BAZS01000065.1 GCF_001310895.1 Virgibacillus halodenitrificans JCM 12304
CATTTATTTTATTATTAATATAGGAGACGTAGAATGTTGGACAACATAGTTACTCACACTGCCGAGGATAATCTTCTTTACATTTCCCAATCCTCTACTACCTACAATAATTAGATCGATACCTTGTTCTTCAGCGAACTTACATATGCTTTTTCCTGGGTTTTCATTTGGATCCCCCACAATAACTTCCATAAATATGGAGATGTCTAGACGTTCAAATTCTTGCTTTATTTTCTCAAGCTGTGGATGAAAATGTTCTGCGAGTTCATTCCCTATGCTTCTGGAAACAACTACATTTGTGTTAGGACCGGAAGTTCTCGCCACTGCTATGACATACACTTCTGCACCTTGTTTGATGGCCGCCTGTTGTTTCGCCTCTTCAATAGCCTGTCTGCTTAATGGAGAACCATCATACGCTACAAGTATTTTTCTACTCATCGCAGATCAACCCCTTCGTAGAGCTATTATTGACTTCCTACTTTTAGTTTAACATATTTTGGCAATATAATTAAGGTAATTAGTAGCTCTTCTATGAATTCCCTCTTATTCAGGATAGGTCTCTCTCAAAAAGGTAATAGATTGAAGGATTAATTCTTTTAGTATATTTATGTCTATATCTTCCACCTTATTAATATACACACAAGCCTTTCCGGATTTATGCTTACCTAAGGATTTCAATAATTTTTCACGCTCCATATCACCTGTTGCAAAATACAAACTTATTCTTGCTTTTCTCGGAGAAAAACCTACAAGTGGTGCATCTCCTTCATGACCAGTTTTATATTTATAATGGTAAGAACCAAAGCCAATAATGCTATCTCCCCACATTTTCGCTTCATATCCAGTTGTTTCTGTAAAAATCTCCAGTAGTTTATATGCATCCTCACGCTTCCGGTTATTTTCCACTTTTTCTATAAACTCAATTACATTTTCATCATTTTCTTTCGTTTTCAATTCGTATGCCAACATGCTTCATCCTTTTTTAAGATATTGAAGTTCCATTCTCCACTTTTTCATCAGGGCGTAATAAAACCACATCACCTTCTTGAGGGACTCCTCCGATTACAAGGACTTCTGATTTAAATCCAGCTATACGCATTGGTGGGAAATTTACGACACCTACACTTGTTGACCAATCAGGTCTTCAGGGGAGTATCGCTTGGTGATTTGAGCAGAGGTCTGCTTTATTCCTATTTCTCCAAAATCAATCTTCATTTTAATTGCCGGTTTCTTTGCCTCAGGAAAAGGCTCTGCTTCCAAGACGGTTCCTATTCTCATATCAACTTTCATAAAATCCTCAATATTAATCATTACAATCAACTCCTGTCAATTACTTATTAATCATTATTTCTATTTAACAAGGTAAAATACCTTTAAAAATAGACACATTTCTAAGCATAGAAATGTGTCTATCGTTTGTTATATTATTCAATTCCGTATTTGACCATTTCCATGAATAACAAATTTACTTGATGTCATTGCCTGTAAACCCATTGGTCCTCTTGCATGTAGTTTTTGAGTACTGATGCCAATTTCTGCTCCATACCCAAACTCAAAGCCATCCGTAAATCGTGTAGAGGCGTTATGGTAGACAGCAGCCGCATCTACACCAAGCATAAATTGAGTAGCATGCTCATCATTTTCTGTAATGATTGCCTCTGAATGCTTTGTTCCGTATTTGTTTATGTGCTGAATAGCATCACTACAAGAAGATACAACTTTTATGCTTATAGACAGACCGAGATATTCAGTTGACCATGCCTCCTCTGTTGCTCTTTCTGCATCAGGGTAAACCTCACAGACATTTTCATCCCCTACAGTCTGCACCCCATTATTATGAAGTGCCTGTAGCAGTTTCTTCCCATGCTCCATAAACCATCCCTCATGTATTAATACACTTTCAATTGCATTACATACAGAAGGTCGCTGCAGTTTTGCATTTAAAACAATATCTATAGCCATTTCCTCTTTTGCGGATTCATCAATAAAAACATGACAATTACCTGCCCCTGTCTCTATTACTGGCACGGTAGCTTCTTTTACAACTGTGTCAATTAAATTTTTTCCTCCACGTGGAATCAATACATCCAGATATTCATTTAATCGGAATAATTCCTTTGCTGAATCACGACTGGTATCTTCTATCAGTTGCACTGTGTTGACAGGTAGTTTACTTTTCTTTAAAGCTTCGTGAATGGATTGTACGAGTGCCATATTGGAAAACTTTGCAGACGAACTTCCTCTTAATATCACAGCATTCCCTGCTTTAAGTGTTAACGTTGCCGCATCAATCGTTACATTTGGCCGAGCTTCATAAATCATTCCAATGACTCCAATTGGAACGCGCTGTTTCTGGATATGCAAGCCATTTTCCTTTTCAATCGATTCCAGTACTTCCCCAATCGGATCGTTTAACTCTACGAGCTGATAGATGGAATCAATCATGCCGTTCACTCGTTGTGTATTCAGCATAATTCGATCAAGAATTGCAGGGGAAATACCTTTCTTTTTGCCAGCTTCCAAATCTCTTTGATTTTCTGCAAGTATTTTCTCTTGATCTAGAACTAATTGTTCTGCAATTAACCTTAATGCTTCATTTTTTTCTTGGGTAGTAACACGCATTAAAACAAAGCTTGCTTCCTTGGCAGCCTTCCCTTTTTCCTTTACCTCTGTCATAAAAACTCCTCCTTTATTTTACATTCACCCAACGGTTGCGATGAATCACTTCTACTGATGGTATGATTGACTTATCGCTTATTCCATTTCTTCTATTTATAGCACGATTTACATCATCAGATGAACAACTCACCTCTCCTTTTCCAAGTAAACCATTTAACCCATATACTTCTACAACATCACCTATGTTGAACCGACCTTCCACTTTGAAGACTCCTGCTGGCAGCAAGCTTCCGCCATGGTATAAAATGGCCTCCTCGGCACCTTGATCAATAAAGAGTTTTCCACTTGTTTCCGAATGAAGGGCTATCCATTGCTTTTTCGTATTAATCGGTTGCAGGGATCCATTGGATATATAAGTACCATCACCTTCACCTGCCAGAATACGAAGCAGTTTATCCTTTCCTCTTCCTTGACCGATAAAAACAGAGACTCCTAAAGAAAGAGATGTTTTGGCGGCCTGTAGCTTTGATTTCATACCACCCGTTCCAACTTTTGAACCTCTATCATCTGTTTCCTTCAGCATTTCGTCTGTAATGTCTTCAAGATAGTCATATCTTTCTGCATCAGGGTTCGTTCGAGGATTCCCATTATATAATCCATTAATATCTGTTAGCATAATTAATAAATCAGCATGAATAAACCCACTAACAAGTGCTGAGAGCATATCATTATCTCCAAAAGTTAATTCTTCAATCGCAACGGTGTCGTTCTCATTAATAATTGGTAAAATTCCCCTATCAAGTAATTCAGTGACTGTGGCAAAGCCATTTTGATATCGTTCCCGACTGGCAAAATCCTCCCGCGTCAATAATATTTGGGCAGGGATGATGTTAAATTCTTTAAATTTAGCAATATATGTCTGAATAAGAAGGCTTTGTCCTACTGCGGCCGCAGCCTGTTTGCCTTTTACGGTAACAGGTCTGGAAGAATACCCTATCTTAGGAAAGCCTGCAGCCACGGCGCCAGAGGAAACAAGAATTACCTCATGGTTTGCTTCTCTAAGACCAGCAATTGCTTTCACATGTTCATCAAGCTTTTTTTGGTCGATTTCACCACATTCATTTGTTAAAGAACTACTGCCAATTTTTACAACAATTCTTTTTTTGCTCATTCATCTCTACTCCTATACACTATCCATTATATTTTTCTTCTCTTAGCTCTCTTAAATAACGGAACTAAAAAAAGCCCAATCATCCTCTATATATAAGGACGAAAGGGCTTCACTTCCGCGGTACCACCATTATTGGATGCAAAGTGCATCCCACTTCATTCTCTAACGCTGAATAGCGCCCATGTTTTGCATGGGACTCTAAAGGCAGGTTCTGCAAGGAGATCGTGGCGATATCTTCCAGCTGCTAAATATCACTCTCTGTCACTACTCCAACACATACTAATCCTTCATTAACGTTCATCTATATTTCATATTATTATGGAGAGAATTGGAGCGTATGTCAATAGTATTTTCAAAATATTTTTTTATACTTGGAGATCTAGGCAGATTGCTTTATCTCTGATCTGGAGCCTTTAATAAAAAAGGCAAGGATTAAAGCAATTACTGCGAACACACCAGCAACAATAAAGGACACATTTACACCATGAATGAAACCATGCACACCTTGTTCAGGTATAGCGCTGTTCGTCATGACGGTTACGAGCAATGCAGTGCCGACAGCACCAGCAACTTGGCGCATCGTGTTATTCATAGCTGTTCCATGTGGAATCAAATGAGCTGGAAGCTGATTAAGACCAGCTGTCGTTACCGGCATCATTACCATTGCAATACCGAACATACGAACAGCATTAACAGTTGCTAAGTAAGCAAACGTAGTGTTTTCATCCAAGTTTGTAAACATAAACGTAGTAACCGTAACAATAGATAAACCAATGATCGCTAACCATTTAGCACCATACCTGTCAAAAATTCTTCCTGTTATCGGGTTCATTATCCCCATGACGACTGCGCCGGGTAACAGCATTAAACCAGATTCAAATGCACTAAAACCAAGCATGTTCTGCATGAGTAATGGAAGTACAACAGCTCCACCAATCATTGCCATAAAGACGACCATGCCCAGGATGGTAGTGAGCGTGAAAATACTGTTTTTAAATACTCTAAATTCCAAAATAGGCTGTTTCAACTTCATCTGTCTTAAAATAAACCATGTGAGTGATACTGCGCCAACAATCATAGCTATCGCAACTTGCAAGCTTAGCCAGCCGGAATTTCCTGCTGTACTAAATCCATATAGCAAACCACCAAAACCAAAGGAAGATAATATAATCGATAATACATCCACTTTAGGAAATGTTTGTTTGGTAATATTTTTCAAAATAAAATATGCAACGAAAATATCAATAATAACAATTGGAAGGATTACATAAAATAAACTTCTCCAAGGATAGTGTTCAACTAACCATCCAGATAGTGTTGGTCCGATAGCCGGAGCAAAGGCAATCACTAAACCGAACATCCCCATGGCAGACCCACGTTTTTCAATTGGGAATATTAAAAATAGAATTGTTTGCATTAATGGCATAATAATTCCTGCTGCTGCAGCTTGCAAAATTCTGCCGACCATTAGCATTGCAAAATTCGGTGCTAAAGCACAAACTAAAGTCCCCGCAGCAAAAGTAATTAGAGCCGTTAAAAATAATCTTCGAGTAGTAAAACGTTCAATTAAAAATGCTGTTATTGGAATCATAATACCGTTAACGAGCATAAATACAGATTGCAGCCATTGCGCTGTATTCGCATCCAGCTCTAAATCTGCCATTATGTGAGGTAAAGCTGTAGCTAATAAGGTCTGATTTAAGATAGCTACAAAAGCCCCTGAAATTAATACAATCATAAGAGGTACTCGGTTAATCTCTGGAGTTCCAGACTGATTATTAGTTTGATCCATTTGATCTCCCATCTTTTATTTCCTTCTTTCTATATATACTGCCTGTGCCCACTATTTCTTAACTCATTTTATACTACCCATTCTATATGTGCTTAACACTTAAATCGGATAACTTGTACACTTTATCATAACTTACCATAGAATAAAAGTGAAAAATCAATCCTAACTCATACGTTTAAAAGCTGTGTTTTCGGGTAATACTACTTCATATATTCACAACAAGATGGGAGCGAAAAGAATGAAAAAGAGATTAGCAATAACACGCTTATTAGCCTTTCTCCTTTTAGTTATAATTATTACTGCATGTAGTGACAATGAGGAAGTGACAAATCCTCCACAAGACAATGCCACAGAGCAACAGCAGGGAGAAAATGATAATACGGATACAGGAGATGCCGGAACTAAAAAAGAAACAACTACGAGCTATCCATTTACAGATTTCGACTTGGATGCTGACTTTAATAATATAAATGACACCGTGGATGTGGATTACGAGCAAGAAACAGAGAAAACAGAAGCAACGTATAAGGATAAAGAACATGAATTAGACCTAAAAGGCAATGAAGCAATGGACAAACTAGATAATATCTTCTCTAACTTTGACTTTAACAAAGATACATCTCAAGAAGAAGTTATAAAAGCTGTACAAGATGCATTCAAATTACCAGAAGATGCAGCTATAGATCTAGAAATCACTTTTACGGATGGCACCAATAAAGAGTATCAACTAAATAATCCTAACTAAAACGAGCAGCTAAATGCTCGTTTTAATTATTTTTTGTTTCTCTTTTTTTTCTGAAAAAATTAGTTGAAAGTAATAAAAGTATGCTTACAACGATAAGGGGGGTAGACAATGCCCCAAGAGCTTCAGGCACTTCCTCCACCAATTCAAATCGGTCACTTAAAGCAAAACCAATCGCAAAAACAACCAACCCAACATAAAAAAGAGCTTTACCGGTTCTTGTATAATTAAAAATAATCTACACCTCTTTCAAAGCCAGAGATTCTATAATTAGTATTATAATGCATTTCTA
>NZ_BAZS01000066.1 GCF_001310895.1 Virgibacillus halodenitrificans JCM 12304
AAATATGAGAGAGCAAGCCACCCAAATGAGAGACCCGTCCAAAATATGAGAGAGCAAGCCACCTAAATGAGAGACACAACCACCAATCCACCCCATCACTGAAAATACATCCTCACTCCAATAATTACCAATACAACGGAAAGCATCTGTAGGATGACTTTGCCCGGAATGCGTTGAGATAGAAATACGCCAATGTTTGCCCCAAGAATAACTCCTATACCTCCAAATACTACAGTCATCCAGTGGATGTTGCCGTAGTAAAGCTGGGAAAGCACCCCGATAAACGAATATAAGCATAAAGAGAGAATGGAAGTAGCTGCTGCACGATGTGTTGGCACGTGAAAGACATAGATTAATATGGGTACCAACAGCCAGCCACCACCTATTCCGAGATAGCTTGATAGAATGCCCATAACAAGACCTAACGGAATGAACCAGATATCTTTGGGTGCATTTCTTTCCGTTTGTTTCTTTTTTGATAAAAGCTTTCCTTCCCATGGAGAGTTTTTACTGAATAAAAAGATGCCGAGACCAACTAAAATCGTTGCGAAAATAACGTAAAAGTATTGGGAGGAATAAGCTTGCAATAACCATACCCCCAATAGAGCGCCTGGTATCGCGCTAATTCCAATGGTTAAAGCTATTTTGTAGTTGATTTTCTTTTGTTTGGCATAACCAAGCACACCAGTAAAAGAGTTAATTAGTACGATTACTAAACCTGAGCCAGCCGCAATTACTGGGTCCATATCCAGAAGAATTAATAATGCCGGTACAAAAATAAAACCGCCGCCCGCTCCAACAATTGTTCCGTATCCTCCTGCGATAATCCCGATAATTAGAAGTAAAAGTCCTGTCATGATATCCATTATGTTAACCGCCTCCTGAATCATTTTGCTCTTACTATTTTCTCATGCCCCATTAGAAAAAGATAATCGAATAATGTGATAGGGTATAACAGAAATGAATAGGAGTGGTTAATAGTATGATAAAATGTAATATGGGCAAAAAAAGGCAAGGGGGGGATTTGCGCTGAATATTGAGAGTTTACGGATGTTTTGCCGGGTAGTAGAAGAGGGTAGTATTTCACAAGCTGCACGTATGGGTTTTGTGTCACAGCCTGCTGTAACGAGACAGATCCGTCAGCTGGAAAACATTTATGGCACGTCACTTTTTGACAGGCAAGAGGGAAAACTGCGTGTCACAGCGGTTGGGAAAAAGCTTTACCCATATGCTAAGGAAATTGTTGCTTTACATCGATCTTCCTTAGAAACGATTCAGGAACATTTAGGAGAAATAGACAAAACGTTGCGCCTTGGAGCTAGCCTTACCATCGGCGAATATTTACTACCTGACTTGATCGGTCATTTTAAAAAACACCATCCAGATGTGCAATTCAGCTTATCGATTGGTAATACCCCTCAGATGCTGGAAAAATTAGAGGTCAATGAAATCGATCTCGCATTCGTAGAGGGCGTTTTTCAACATGATACATATAAAAGCCGGAAGTTTGCCGATGATGAATTAATACTTGTGACCTCATACAATCATCGTTGGCAAGAAAAAAAGGAGATAAATATACAAGAGCTTTCCGAAGAGAAAATGATTTGGCGGGAAAAAGAATCAGGTACCAGATCGATTGTGGAAGAAGCGCTAAGGAATCATGGAATTCTGGAAAAAATAGATAATGCGATGGAGCTTGGGAGTATGCAAGCGATTAAAAGTGCAGTTGAGGCAAACCTCGGGACAAGCATCTTGCCAAGACTAACAGTGAAAAAGGAACTGGAATTTGAGGTATTGCGTGAGATTTCAGTAAAGGATTTTCACTTGGTTAGGGATTTTTGGATGGTCGTCAAAGAACAACGGTTTAAGCGAGAAATCCAAAGAAATTTTGAGGAGTTTCTAATTACGGAAATGTCCAATTGAAAATGAACGAGCTATTCTATATATAGACAAAATTTAGTGATCGCCCTATAATAGGCTCAACTTAAAATTTTTTGAAAAATAAGGAGCTGACATTTTGATGCACAGTAATCATACAACAAAACCTTCTTGTTGTTCGGCCAGCAGAGGCAGTATTGCGAAGGAAGACACAGTGAATCAGCAAGCGACTTTGAAAAATACAGACGGAATTAAGTTTAAAGAGAAAATGGTTTATCTATCTGGCGGAGAGTTTTTAATGGGAACGGAAGACAGGGACGGTTTTTCTGCTGATAACGAGGGACCGATAAGAAAGGTGAATGTAAAGCCCTTTTACATAGATAAAACCTCTGTTAGTAACAGAGAATTTAAGCAATTTATAGATGAAACAGGTTATATGACAGATGCTGAAAAATATGGCTGGTCCTTTGTTTTTTATAAATTCTTATCAGAAGAGCAGCAGAGGAAATTCCAACAGCCACAAGGGACACCATGGTGGTTTGCTGTTGAGAAGGCATATTGGTATCAGCCCGAGGGCGAGGGTTCGGGTGTCGAGGATCGAATGGATCATCCGGTCATTCATGTATCTTGGAATGATGCGAAAGCTTTTTGTGATTGGGCTGGGAAGCGACTGCCAACAGAGAAGGAATGGGAATTTGCGGCTAGAGGCGGACTTGAACAGAAGAAATATGTTTGGGGAGACGAATTGCATCCAAACGGGGAGCATTATTGTAATATTTGGCAGGGAGACTTCCCGCGTACCAATACAGAGGCGGATGGTTATCTCGGAACCGCGCCGGTAGAATCCTTCCCACCGAACGGATACGGATTATATAATATGGCCGGCAATGTGTGGGAGTGGTGCTCCAACTGGTTTGATAAATCTTTGAATCTATCACCAAAAGTGGACCCACAAGCACCAAAAGCGATGCGAGGCGGATCCTACTTGTGTCATTATTCCTATTGTAATCGCTACCGAGTAGCAGCAAGAAGCTCCAACACCATGGATAGCTCAACAGGAAATCTGGGATTTCGTTGTGCCCGAGATGCTAAATAGGAATGTTGGAAAAACTGGAGGGTGGACCCTTCCAGTTTTTTTGTGCTCATAATGTCTATCATTGATGCTATGACGGACATTGGGACTCGATTTTGCGGTCTTAATGTCTATCATCGACGCTATGACGGACATTGCCGCTCGTTTTAGTGCTCATAATGTCTATCATCGATGCTATGACAGACATTGCCGCTCTATTTAGAGCTCTAAATGTCTATCATCCGTGCCATGATGGACATTGCCGCTCGATTTAGTGCTCTAAATGTCTATCATATAATTTTATAAAAGGCCATTCACATTAAAGATTATAATACGGGGCGATCTCATTCAAAAGAGAGAGTCACACCAAATATGAGACGCATGCGCACTCAAATGAGAGAGCCGCCCCAAATATGAGAGT
>NZ_BAZS01000067.1 GCF_001310895.1 Virgibacillus halodenitrificans JCM 12304
AATTTATACCCTAAAAACTAAATAAGAGAAAAACAACGACAATCAAAGAAGAAAATTAGTTAAGTCCTCGATCTATTAGTATCCGTCAGCTCCACGTGTCACCACGCTTCCACCTCGGACCTATCAACCTCATCGTCTCTGAGGGATCTTACTCACTCGAAGTGATGGGAAGTCTCATCTTGAGGGGGGCTTCATGCTTAGATGCTTTCAGCACTTATCCTTGCCACACGTAGCTACCCAGCTATGCTCCTGGCGGAACAACTGGTACACCAGCGGTGTGTCCATCCCGGTCCTCTCGTACTAAGGACAGCTCCTCTCAAACTTCCAACGCCCACGACGGATAGGGACCGAACTGTCTCACGACGTTCTGAACCCAGCTCGCGTACCGCTTTAATGGGCGAACAGCCCAACCCTTGGGACCGACTACAGCCCCAGGATGCGATGAGCCGACATCGAGGTGCCAAACCTCCCCGTCGATGTGAACTCTTGGGGGAGATAAGCCTGTTATCCCCGGGGTAGCTTTTATCCGTTGAGCGATGGCCCTTCCATGCGGAACCACCGGATCACTAAGCCCGACTTTCGTCCCTGCTCGACTTGTAGGTCTCGCAGTCAAGCTCCCTTCTGCCTTTACACTCTACGAATGATTTCCAACCATTCTGAGGGAACCTTTGGGCGCCTCCGTTACCTTTTGGGAGGCGACCGCCCCAGTCAAACTGCCCGCCTGACACTGTCTCCGGACCGGATCACGGCCCTGGGTTAGAATGGTCGTACAGCCAGGGTGGTATCCCACGGATGCCTCCACCGAAGCTGGCGCTCCGGTTTCCAAGGCTCCCACCTATCCTGTACAAGCTGTACAAACATTCAATATCAGGCTACAGTAAAGCTCCACGGGGTCTTTCCGTCCTGTCGCGGGTAATGCGCATCTTCACGCATAGTATAATTTCACCGGGTCTCTCGTTGAGACAGTGCCCAAGTCGTTGCACCTTTCGTGCGGGTCGGAACTTACCCGACAAGGAATTTCGCTACCTTAGGACCGTTATAGTTACGGCCGCCGTTTACTGGGGCTTCGGTTCTGCGCTTCGCGTAAGCTAACGCTTCCCCTTAACCTTCCAGCACCGGGCAGGTGTCAGCCCCTATACTTCGCCTTTCGGCTTCGCAGAGACCTGTGTTTTTGCTAAACAGTCGCTTGGGCCTATTCACTGCGGCTCCTCCTTAAAGGAGCACCCCTTCTCCCGAAGTTACGGGGTCATTTTGCCGAGTTCCTTAACGAGAGTTCTCCCGCTCACCTTAGGATTCTCTCCTCGCCTACCTGTGTCGGTTTGCGGTACGGGCACCTATGAACTCACTAGAGGATTTTCTTGGCAGTGTGAAATCAGGAACTTCGGTACTCTATTTCCCTCCCCATCACAGCTTGAAATTGTTGGACGGATTTGCCTATCCAACTTTCTCACTGCTTGGGCGCACACATCCATCGGTGCGCATTCCTTATCCTACTGCGTCCCCCCATCGTTCAAACGCTCATGAGGTGGTACAGGAATATCTACCTGTTGTCCATCGCCTACGCCTTTCGGCCTCGGCTTAGGTCCCGACTAACCCTGAGAGGACGAGCCTTCCTCAGGAAACCTTAGGCTTTCGGTGAAAGAGATTCTCACTCTTTTTTCGCTACTCATACCGGCATTCTCACTTCCAAGCGCTCCACCAGTCCTCACGGTCTGACTTCACAGCACTTGGAACGCTCTCCTACCATTGTTCGTAAGAACAATCCGCAGCTTCGGTGATACGTTTAGCCCCGGTACATTTTCGGCGCAGAGTCACTCGACCAGTGAGCTATTACGCACTCTTTAAATGGTGGCTGCTTCTAAGCCAACATCCTGGTTGTCTGGGCAACTCCACATCCTTTTCCACTTAACGTATACTTTGGGACCTTAGCTGGCGGTCTGGGCTGTTTCCCTTTCGACTATGAACCTTATCACCCATAGTCTGACTCCCAAGTCTAAGTAGCTGGCATTCGGAGTTTGACTGAATTCGGTAACCCGATGAGGCCCCTAGTCCAATCAGTGCTCTACCTCCAGTACTCATTCCTTGAGGCTAGCCCTAAAGCTATTTCGGAGAGAACCAGCTATCTCCGTGTTCGATTGGCATTTCACCCCTACCCACACCTCATCCCCGCATTTTTCAACATACGTGGGTTCGGGCCTCCAGTCAGTGTTACCTGACCTTCACCCTGGACATGGGTAGATCACACGGTTTCGGGTCTACGACCACATACTCAAATCGCCCTATTCAGACTCGCTTTCGCTGCGGCTCCGTGTCTTCCACTTAACCTTGCATGGGATCGTAACTCGCCGGTCCATTCTACAAAAGGTACGCCGTCACCCATTAACGGGCTTCGACTACTTGTAGGCACACGGTTTCAGGTTCTCTTTCACTCCCCTCCCGGGGTGCTTTTCACCTTTCCCTCACGGTACTGGTTCACTATCGGTCACTAGGGAGTATTTAGCCTTGGGAGATGGTCCTCCCGGATTCCGACGGAATTTCTCGTGTTCCGCCGTACTCAGGATACACTCCGGAGAGAATTCCTTTTCGATTACAGGGCTCTTACCTGCTGTGGCTGATCGTTCCAGATCGATTCATCTAAAGAATTCCTTTGTAACTCCAAAGGAGTGTCCTACAACCCCAGAAAGCAAGCTTTCTGGTTTGGGCTAATTCCGTTTCGCTCGCCGCTACTTGGGAAATCGCATTTGCTTTCTCTTCCTCCGGGTACTGAGATGTTTCAGTTCCCCGGGTCTGCCTCACATAGCCTATGTATTCAGCTATGCGTACTGTTCCATTACGAACAGTGGGTTCCCCCATTCGGAAATTCTCGGATCGATGTCTACTTACGACTCCCCGAGACATATCGGTGTTAGTCCCGTCCTTCTTCGGCTCCTAGTACCAAGGCATCCACCGTGCGCCCTTATTCACTTAACTATTTTTACAATGAATAAGCGTGCTAATTTCTTAGCCTTGCTTTTATATTAAAA
>NZ_BAZS01000068.1 GCF_001310895.1 Virgibacillus halodenitrificans JCM 12304
AGAACGGCTCTATTGGACACTTATGCTGTTTGGGGGGCGCGGTTTGTCTATTAGAATAGCTCTATTGGACACTTATGCTGCTTGGGGAGGGCGTCTGTCTATTAGAACGGCTCTATTGGACACTTATGCTGCTTAGGGAGGGTGTTCTGTCTATTAGACTAGATAAAAAGTCATAAAAATAGCCGATAGAACTCGTCCCATGTTCTATCGGCTGTACCGCATCATATTCAGCTAAATAGCTGATCAATCTCTTGAATAGTTTCTTTTGTTAGCTTGATCTCCCCAGCACGTTTATTTTCCTTCACTTGGTGGACGCGTTTCGCTCCTGGTATAACTACGTCCAGTGATGGTCTGGAGAAATACCATGCGAGCACAATATGGGCTACTTCTTCTCCGTACGCATTAGCAATTTCACGAAGCTTTTCTACCTTTTTCAAATTTTCCTTGAATGCCTCACCTTGGAAGCTTGGTTTCTTAGCTCGTATATCTGTAAACTTAGTGGAAGTATCATACTTCCCCGCTAGAAGGCCGGATTCCAATGGAAAATATGGGATATAGGTAATATTTTCTTTGCTCGTGTAAGGGAACATTTCTTTTTCCGCATCCCGATGAAGTAAATTATATTCTGATTGTATGACGTCTACATAGCCATCTTTATTTGCCTCTTTTAATTGCTCTAAAGAAAAGTTAGATACACCGATGGAACGGATTTTCCCCTGATCACGCAATTCCTTTAAGGCACCGACAGCTTCATCTTTTGGTGTGTCTTTATCTGGAAAATGGATGTAATACAAATCTATATAATCAGTCTTCATCCTGCGAAGACTGTCCTCCACCTGTTGCTTTAGAAAGGTTGGCGAGTTATTCATTACAGTTCTTTCACCTATGAATTCATGTGCTCCCTTTGTCGCAAGCACTATCTCATCACGCTTATATTCCTTCATTACTTCTCCAACAAGCTCTTCAGAACGTTCAGGTCCATAAATAAACGCAGTATCCAAAAAGTTAATACCATTATCAAGCGCCGCACGAACTACATCTTTTCCCTGTTCTTCATCCAGCATGTTCGGATAAATATTATGTCCACCAACTGCATTCGTTCCCAACCCTACAGGAAAAACCTGAAGATCCGATTTACCAAGTTTCACATGTCGATTCATTATTTAAACACTCCTCTCCTACCTATAAGCATGTTCCTCTTAACTAATCCAATTAAACGTCTGCTCTACGTATTCCGAATCTCTTCATCATATTTTCGACCATAGTATCGCTTTGCATCGATTTCATGAATTAAGCGAATGGTTGGTTTTAATACGAATTGTAGGCTAGCAATCACAAATAATGTGACTCCCCAAGTCTTTAAGGGCTCAAAATAAAAGAATATGCTTCCAATTAAAAACCACAGTCCTAAAAGAAAGTCATTTAAAGTATATAACAATTGGTATATTTTTTTGTAAAACCTTGTATGTTGCCGCATTTTTCCAGTCACATACTCATCGCGTGTTTGGCTGCTATGGTTTGTATCGTTGCAACATTCCGTATTTGGCATGAATAGTCCTCCTTTAGCTTCTATAGTTCTATTCACACCTATTTATAATATTAAACAATATAATTTCGACACTTTTTAAAAAATAGTTTATTAACTATACATAACCCCTTGTATAGCAACAAAAAATAAGAATAAAGCTATAATAATATCTGCATAACCCAAAAAGCTTTTCTTGTTTTTTTGTAGCAGCTCGATACCCGTAAGACATAACTGTATTCCTAAAAGCGCCATGATTATCGGCAAGCTTTCCAAATTACCTGTTATTAATCCATATGCTGCCATGATTACTACAATAATGGAAAGCACCAAACGGCTGATTGTAAGCAATAAAACACACTCCTTTCCTTTAACAATGATTAAAAACGTTTATTGTGTATGGTAAGATGAATGCAACTAATCTAGTAGATTGGCGGTGTAGTATGAATAAATTTACAAAAATAACTTTATCATTATTGTTGATTCTACTTCTATGTGTTCTCATTTTTTCATTGATCTCAGCGCCGCAAGTAGTATTTTACATTGCTTTTTTCTTCTTGCCTGTTTATACTCTTGCTGGCATTATTGTTGCCATGCTTAGTATTCCAAAAGAGAAGAAAACGTTTTATAAAGTTGCCAACATACTAGCGTTAATTATTTTTATTGCTTGTATTGTTTACTTATCAATGTTGGATATGAACTAATTTTGCTTATATAAATCATAACTCATTTTTAGGAATTCATAAGTTCCTCCGTTTGTATCCTGTTTAAAAGTTTCCTCAGGAACAAATCCAACTTTTTTATATACATTAATTGCACGTTCATTAAAGTTTGCGACTGAGAGAGTAATGGTTGCTGGCTTGTATTTATTAATCCCGAATTCGATACCTGTTTTTAGAAAATCCTCTCCATTTCCTTGGCCTGTCAGTTGCGGCTTCATCCCCAAACCGATGTCTATTATATTAGCATCCAGCTTCTGGAAACAGAAAAATCCGATAAGCTCATTGGCATTTATTACAACAAAATAGTTAGACGCCCGAGCCTCTTCATCAAGGAATTCATTTAGGTCTTCTTCGTCCGCTTCCATATCGTAAAATGAGTATTCACCCTCATAATGCCAATGGTAAGCAATAATTTCTGCATGCTGCTGTGTCATTGGTATAAATTCATATTTCATTCTGTTTCCTCCAAGTTTATGTCTTGCACTGCTCTCTCATCTGGGATGGGCTGTCTCTCATTTCTGCGTTGCTT
>NZ_BAZS01000069.1 GCF_001310895.1 Virgibacillus halodenitrificans JCM 12304
AGGATAAAAATCAAATAATTTATTTATATTAATTATAAATAAATATTTTGCTGGTCAGGTAGTCTCGTGATAATATGAAGGAGAGAACACAAGGAGGAAGGGGGATAATTATGCAGTTATTAAATGAAAAAGAACTTTTCTCTCTTGTTAATGAGCTTTCTTTAGCGTATTTTCATAAACCTTTCATAGATAAAGTGGAATTCAACCATAGACTCCGTACCACAGGAGGAAGATACATACCAAATAAAAGAGTTGTTGAGTTAAATCCTAAGTATTTTATTGAGGGTGATAAGGAAGAGTTTGTTGGGATAATAAAACACGAACTGTGCCATTATCATCTTCATATAGAAGGTAAGGGGTATAAGCATGGCGATAAAGAATTCAAAGAGCTATTGGCGGCGACTCGGTCTCCAAGACATTGCCAACCTCTTCCTTCACATAAAATAGAATACAAGCATAAATACATATGTAAAAAATGTAGTTTCATCTATAATAGAAGAAGAAGAGTTAATACCCAAAAGTATAGTTGTGGTAGATGCAGGGGGAAACTTAAGGAAGTAAAGGAATAAAAAATATAAAAAAATCACCATTATTTATTGACGAAATGTGTCATCCGTGTTAAATTAAATAAGCTGTTAAATACAGCAACACAGTCATAAATTTTTAAGTGAAAAAGTTATTGACAATTACTGATAGATATTGTATTATATATTTCGTTGTCCAATACAACATTTAATAATATTCCACAGTAGCTCAGTGGTAGAGCTATCGGCTGTTAACCGATCGGTCGTAGGTTCGAATCCTACCTGTGGAGCCAAGTGGAGAAGTACTCAAGTGGCTGAAGAGGCGCCCCTGCTAAGGGTGTAGGTCGTGTAAGCGGCGCGAGGGTTCAAATCCCTCCTTCTCCGCCATTTATATGGCCCGTTGGTCAAGCGGTTAAGACACCGCCCTTTCACGGCGGTAACACGGGTTCGAATCCCGTACGGGTCATCTTTCTTAAAAATAAATAGGTTGGGTCCGGTAGTTCAGTTGGTTAGAATGCCTGCCTGTCACGCAGGAGGTCGCGGGTTCGAGTCCCGTCCGGACCGCCAGATGTTGGGCTATAGCCAAGCGGTAAGGCATCGGGTTTTGATCCCGTGTATCCTAGGTTCGAATCCTAGTAGCCCAGCCATTTTATTTTCATGAAAAGGTCATAGAAGAAGTGAAAGCTTCCTTTTATTAATGCGATGAGTTTATATAATGAATTGAAGTTATATATACTATTAGTAGATAGTATTTTTTTATTTGATAAGCAAGAGCCATTAGCTCAGATGGTAGAGCAACGAGCAATACATCTACCGAACAAGCTGCAAAGTAACCCCGATGCACAAGACTTCTTTGAACAAGCAATTAGAAGCAGGGGTACACTTGATGAACATGAAACATAACTATAAAAATACTCATTTAACATGAGCCATTAGCTCAGTTGGTAGAGCATCTGACTTTTAATCAGAGGGTCGAAGGTTCGAATCCTTCATGGCTCACCATTTTATTTTTAAAGTATGCGGGTGTGGCGGAATTGGCAGACGCGCTAGACTTAGGATCTAGTGTCTTCGGACGTGGGGGTTCAACTCCCTCCACCCGCATCTACAATCAACCTTAATTGTCTATTAAATCTATGCGGTCGTGGCGGAATGGCAGACGCGCTAGGTTGAGGGCCTAGTGGGGGCGACCCCGTGGAGGTTCAAGTCCTCTCGGCCGCACTTGATGATAAAGTTGATTGCAGAAAAAGCAATATATTATAGTAACTGTTGGTATTTTGCGCCCGTAGCTCAATTGGATAGAGCGTTTGACTACGGATCAAGAGGTTAGGGGTTCGACTCCTCTCGGGCGCGCCATTTTACGGGAAGTAGCTCAGCTTGGTAGAGCACATGGTTTGGGACCATGGGGTCGCAGGTTCAAATCCTGTCTTCCCGACCATCGAGATTTATTAAAGTTCTTCTTATTAGTATGCGGGTGTAGTTTAGTGGTAAAACCTCAGCCTTCCAAGCTGATGATGAGGTTCGATTCCCTTCACCCGCTCCAAGCATGGGCCTGTAGCTCAGCTGGTTAGAGCGCACGCCTGATAAGCGTGAGGTCGGTGGTTCGAGTCCACTCAGGCCCATCACACTTTTGAAAAAAGTGTTGACATCCCATTTAGGGTATGATATGATTTAAAAGTTGCTTCGATAAGAAGCT
>NZ_BAZS01000070.1 GCF_001310895.1 Virgibacillus halodenitrificans JCM 12304
GATATGAACGAAACTTTCAAGGCCACTATCAAACCTTATTAAAGTCTTTGTTTTTGGACAACCTTAAGCTAAGAGTCTATACTCGGCTCTTTTTTATTGACTACTTTGTTAAATATAAATAATATGCTACATTCCTAGCTTGCCATTCCTTCTAAGCCAGGAAAATGGATATCCCCCTTTTTGGGCAAAGTATTAAGGAGACAAGCACACGGCGTGAAGGCAAAAATCTCTACTCCGATGAGCACACTGATATCCGTGGATTTTCACATTTTATCTTTCCGTCTAAGGACCTGGCACGAACTCCTGGCGTGCATTCACCAATGCATGGCTAGCACAAGTCTTCGTCGTGCGTTATCCTTTACGGTGTTTATCTTTGCCTTCAAGCCCTATGTTTCTTTCCTTTTGTAGCTTCTTCTATTTCAACTGTGATTTTTTTCTTCCTATTCCTGCGCTCTCTATGCCATTTCGCTTGCATCATCCGGTTCATTAGCTATCGCCCAAATGAAACCTGCTAATTCCCTTGCTACGGCGGTAACAACTTTTCCACTTTCTTTCCCACGTGCCATTAACCGATAATATTTTTTGTGTAATCGATGTTGCGCTTTCCAGGAAATACTTAAAATATTAGTCGGTTGTCCTTGTTGCCTTTTCTGCAAATCTCTTCCAACAGCTGGCTTATGTCGATAACTCCACGCGGCCTCGATTAACAATTTTCGAATATGCCGATTTCCTGTTTTCGTGATCGCACCTACCTTCCGGGCGTCCCCACTGGAAAACTCACTTGGTACTAACCCCGTGAACGCCATAAAACCATTAGGTCGAGCGAAACGTGCGAACGATGCCACCTCTGCTGCCAAACTGGTCGCCGTTATAATAGCGACGCCCCGCAACGTCATAAGCTTTTGTATTAACGGAGCGTGAACACCGTTTTCTGCTTGTTCTTTTATCTCTTCTTCGAGTATCTTTATTCGTTGTTGGTATTCGATTAGTTGCTGGACATACTCTTGAAAAACTACCTTGGATGCAGAACGTTGGAATTTTAATTGCCGCAGCCACTCCCAATACTTGGCCGTCCATTTCCTTATACCTTTGGGTTGTCTGATTTCATTTCTTAAAAGAAATTTAGTAAGTCGATGTTTTGCTCTCAATTCATCTTCTTTCACATCTTCACGTGCGCGAACTAAATCTCGTAATGCTTCATCATCTTCGGTAGGAACATAGACGGGTGTTAATTCACCTGCACGATACAGGGTCGCAAGGTTGATCGCATCACGCTTATCTGTTTTGACACGACTACCAGGTTTTTGAGGTATTAAAGATGGTGCAATGACTTCACAATGAATATCCATACTTTTTAATAGGCGATAAAGGCCATATCCAGTAGGGCCCGCTTCATAACATACTTCCAGTTGTTCGGGCTCTCCTAGCTTTTTAATTAATTTTCTTATAGCTTCTACAGTATAATTTATCATGCCTATATACCTTGCCTTGGAACGCCCTTCATCCGCGACTGCAACTGCAATTTTCTCCTTAGATACATCTAAACCGACATATTTTATGTTATAATTCATGTTACTAGCTCCTTTCGTATTTTAGCTCTGATTTGGGATTAGGTTCTTAATGCACTATACCCGAATTAACCTACGACATTACGAATAGGGGCTAGTTTCGTTCATTATAACTCC
>NZ_BAZS01000071.1 GCF_001310895.1 Virgibacillus halodenitrificans JCM 12304
CCTCGTTCTAAATCCTTAGAAAGGAGGTGATCCAGCCGCACCTTCCGATACGGCTACCTTGTTACGACTTCACCCCAATCATTGGTCCCACCTTCGGCGGCTGGCTCCAAAAGGTTACCTCACCGACTTCGGGTGTTACCAACTCTCGTGGTGTGACGGGCGGTGTGTACAAGGCCCGGGAACGTATTCACCGCGGCATGCTGATCCGCGATTACTAGCGATTCCGGCTTCATGCAGGCGAGTTGCAGCCTGCAATCCGAACTGAGAATGGTTTTATGGGATTTGCTTGACCTCGCGGTTTTGCTTCCCTTTGTTCCATCCATTGTAGCACGTGTGTAGCCCAGGTCATAAGGGGCATGATGATTTGACGTCATCCCCACCTTCCTCCGGTTTGTCACCGGCAGTCACCTTAGAGTGCCCAACTAAATGCTGGCAACTAAGATCAAGGGTTGCGCTCGTTGCGGGACTTAACCCAACATCTCACGACACGAGCTGACGACAACCATGCACCACCTGTCACTCTGTCCCCGAAGAACTCGGTATCTCTACCGATTGCAGAGGATGTCAAGACCTGGTAAGGTTCTTCGCGTTGCGTCGAATTAAACCACATGCTCCACCGCTTGTGCGGGCCCCCGTCAATTCTTTTGAGTTTCAGCCTTGCGGCCGTACTCCCCAGGCGGAGTGCTTAATGCGTTAACTTCAGCACTAAGGGGCGGAAACCCCCTAACACCTAGCACTCATCGTTTACGGCGTGGACTACCAGGGTATCTAATCCTGTTCGCTCCCCACGCTTTCGCGCCTCAGCGTCAGTTACAGACCAGAGAGTCGCCTTCGCCACTGGTGTTCCTCCACATCTCTACGCATTTCACCGCTACACGTGGAATTCCACTCTCCTCTTCTGTACTCAAGTCCTCCAGTTTCCAATGACCCTCCACGGTTGAGCCGTGGGCTTTCACATCAGACTTAAAGGACCGCCTGCGCGCGCTTTACGCCCAATAATTCCGGACAACGCTTGCCCCCTACGTATTACCGCGGCTGCTGGCACGTAGTTAGCCGGGGCTTTCTGGTTAGGTACCGTCAAGGTGCCGCCCTATTCGAACGGCACTTGTTCTTCCCTAACAACAGAGCTTTACGATCCGAAAACCTTCATCACTCACGCGGCGTTGCTCCGTCAGACTTTCGTCCATTGCGGAAGATTCCCTACTGCTGCCTCCCGTAGGAGTCTGGGCCGTGTCTCAGTCCCAGTGTGGCCGATCACCCTCTCAGGTCGGCTACGCATCGTTGCCTTGGTGAGCCGTTACCTCACCAACTAGCTAATGCGCCGCGGGCCCATCTGTAAGTGGTAGCTAAAAGCCACCTTTCAACTTCTCATCAGGTGATGAAAAGTATTATCCGGTATTAGCCCCGGTTTCCCGGGGTTATCCCAGTCTTACAGGCAGGTTGCCCACGTGTTACTCACCCGTCCGCCGCTCGTTCCACAAGCGTCACCTCCGAAGAGGATCA
>NZ_BAZS01000072.1 GCF_001310895.1 Virgibacillus halodenitrificans JCM 12304
AAGGCTCTAAAATATTTGTTGGGGTAAGGATAATCTTCTGAATATAAATAAAAAGCACGCAAGCTCCTTGTTTGTTACACTGGGTGCAGTTCAAACAACCAAACAAAAAGGAGATGCGTGTAATTGAATTCTACCATTAATTTACCAGGATTTGAAGAGTTTACGGTTCAACATACAGAAGAAATAGATGGCGTTTATCGCTTATTTGTGGAGAAAGAAATAGAAGCCCACAGGTGTCCTCAATGTGCCGCGTACACCACGAGTGTTCATGATTATCGGGCACAGAAGATCCAGCACACCCGTATATTCGGAAGACGGGCACATGTTTTTTATCGAAAAAGAAGATATGTGTGTAGGGGAGGTTGCGGCAAACGTTTCTATGAGGATAATTCCTTTGTAGAGCGTTATCAACGATATTCTAAAGAGTTCAGCCAAGCGCTTGCCATGGAACTGGTTCATGGGAAGAACTTTAAAGATATGGCCCAACGATTTGATACCTCTCCAACCACGGTGATGCGCCGATTTGATGCCATTGCCGCGCCCATGTTGGAAGAAACAAGAGAATTGCCGGAAGTTATATCCATTGATGAGTATAAAGGGGACGCGGGCGGTGAAAAGTATCAAACGATTATTGCGGATCCCATTAATCATAAACCATTGGAGATTCTCCCGGACCGTAAAAAGGAAACGGTGAAGGAATACCTGCATAAGCACGGCGCGAAGGTCACTATTGTGGTGATGGACATGAGTCCCTCCTTTAAGGCAGCAGTAGACCAGGCCCTAAATAACCCAATTGTAGTTGCCGATCGTTTTCATTTCACGCGTTACATTTATTGGGCTTTAGAAAGAGTAAGACGCCAGGAACAGAACGCCTTTGATGATTATGATCGTAAAAAGTGTAAACGAATGAAGCATGTTTTTAATAAACATCCGGAAGATTTAACAGATAAGCAGCACTGGTATTTACAACGTTACTTGGATAAATCAGCTTATTTGGAAAGAGCTTATCAATTAAAAGAAGCCTACCAATTATGGTTTAAGACTGCCAAGTGGAACGCCACAACTGATTTAGAAGCGACGAAGGCTCATCTATATGAGTTTTACGAACTGGTAAGAACGTCAGGCGTGAAAGAGTTTGAGAAGGCAATAGAAACCCTTCAGAATTGGCAAAAACAAATTATGAACAGTTTTGGTTTTAACCTGCATAATGGTTATATTGAGGGGATTAATAATCAAACAAAAGTATTAAAACGGAACGCATTTGGTTATAAGCGATTTGATCGCTTCCGTGCAAGAGTGTTATTACATCATCAATATAAACATCTGAATATCCGTGTTGCATAAATAAGGAGTGAGCATACGCTCACCCCAACATTTGACTTAGAACC
>NZ_BAZS01000073.1 GCF_001310895.1 Virgibacillus halodenitrificans JCM 12304
GTAAATAGGTTGGGTAAATTCCCATGGCGGGAATGGTAATACGGGATAACTGTGTTCCATTCTTATAAATAGAAGAGCCTATTTTTTCTGCTTGGCAGTTTGGGCATTGATCCACTTCATATGTTAATGTCGCCTTTATAAACTTACATGTCTTTCCCTTATGTTCTCCATACGTCACTGCATTTTCGTTCACATAAATATTCTTATCTTGAATATCTAACAAATTTCTTATATCATTAGATATAGACAAGTGAGTTCCCTCCCAGGATTAGTGTTCAGCGACTTTAATTCTACAGGGAATCTCACTTGTTTTCTATTTATAAACACAAAAATGACGTAGGTGAGTTTTCCCCACCAACGTCATTTATTGTACAACCGCTTTTTTAGGTACCAAGAAATATCTTGAGAAATAAACAATAATTCACAATATAGATAAACTACGACGTAACTTGGTAGTAGTTTATCTCATTTTAAGGAGATGAATGGACCCATTGATTTCCACTGCAGGGGGGACGCTTTCACACCTCCGGGTACAAGTGCGACATCTGTTCGTTACCTCACAGTGTCTTCTTTGCCGCCCGGCATGGCTTCAGCCGCTTCCTCCGCTACGCTCCGTCCAGGGTCTTCGCCTCATGCTATTCCGGCAGGAGTCGCGGGCCAACAGGACGTTGGTCATGCAATCGTTGCCACAGGACGTGGCGTTCTTAGATTGCCCCCTTCCGCTCCAATCAATTCGTACACAGCATATTCTGGGGTGTGCAGACGCAATTTTTCTTCCTAGGTATAATAGTAAATAGTAGCGAAGGAAAAATACGGAGACTCCTGGGGGAGATGAGGCATCGGTGAGACCCCGGAATGCGTAGCATGAGGAGGCTCATCAGCCGCCCCCGGAAAGCGCAGTATTTTTCCGTAGCGGTGTTATTTAGCTATTTTATATTAATTGGGAAATAAGTATCC
>NZ_BAZS01000074.1 GCF_001310895.1 Virgibacillus halodenitrificans JCM 12304
CGGACATGTTATTATTTAAGAAGTGAAAAATGTATTGGAGGATTAGCTCAGCTGGGAGAGCACCTGCCTTACAAGCAGGGGGTCGCAGGTTCGAGCCCTGCATCCTCCACCATTTATGCCGGCCTAGCTCAATTGGTAGAGCAACTGACTTGTAATCAGTAGGTTGGGGGTTCAAGTCCTCTGGCCGGCACCATTATCTTATATACTATATACAATTAATATGATGTTATAATTACATCTAGTACGAGCCATTAGCTCAGTTGGTAGAGCATCTGACTTTTAATCAGAGGGTCGAAGGTTCGAATCCTTCATGGCTCACCATTTGCGGGTGTGGCGGAATTGGCAGACGCGCTAGACTTAGGATCTAGTGTCTTCGGACGTGGGGGTTCAACTCCCTCCACCCGCACCATTTAATTGTATATGCGGAAGTAGTTCAGTGGTAGAACACCACCTTGCCAAGGTGGGGGTCGCGGGTTCGAATCCCGTCTTCCGCTCCAAGCCATAGCCGGGGTGGCGGAATTGGCAGACGCACAGGACTTAAAATCCTGCGGTAGGTTCTACCGTGCCGGTTCGAGTCCGGCCCTCGGCACCATTTAGCGCCCGTAGCTCAATTGGATAGAGCGTTTGACTACGGATCAAGAGGTTAGGGGTTCGACTCCTCTCGGGCGCGCCATTATACGGGAAGTAGCTCAGCTTGGTAGAGCACATGGTTTGGGACCATGGGGTCGCAGGTTCAAATCCTGTCTTCCCGACCATTTAAATAAGGGGCCTTAGCTCAGCTGGGAGAGCGCCTGCCTTGCACGCAGGAGGTCAGCGGTTCGATCCCGCTAGGCTCCACCAATTATTACATTCGTTC
>NZ_BAZS01000075.1 GCF_001310895.1 Virgibacillus halodenitrificans JCM 12304
TTTTTTTCTTTAAAATCATCAATTCGTTTCAATAGTGCTTTTGGATAACGCATATTTAAAACCTGTGACATTTTAAACCTCCTATGTTGTTATTAAAATAATATATAGTATACTTACTGTATATTAAAATAATACATGAAAGGAAGGTGAAAATCAATGTTAGCAAAAAAAGCGTACAAATTCCGCATCTATCCAACCAAAAAACAAATGGAACTGATTAACAAAACAATTGGATGTTCCCGCTTTGTCTACAACTATTTTGTTGGGAAGCAAAAATCCAAAGACGCTTATTGGCATATCGCCAATGAAATGGTGCAGAACGGTCAACTCACTGAAAACAATTGGAAAGGGGAGTTTTTCAATAAAAACCAATCCATTAAAGCTGTTCGCGAACTAAAGAAGCACTATTCATTTTTAAAAGAAGTGGATAGTATTGCCCTTCAAAAATCGGTGGAAATCGTTAACGATTCGTACACAAGATATTATAAAAAGCAAAACGGTGAACCTCGTTTCAAATCCAAAAAGAATCCTGTTCAATCCTATACAACGAAATGGGTGAATGGAAATATTGCTGTTTTGGATAAGCATGTTAAATTGCCGAAATTAGGTCTTGTTCGTTTTGCTAAAAGTCGTGAAGT
>NZ_BAZS01000076.1 GCF_001310895.1 Virgibacillus halodenitrificans JCM 12304
CTCTTAAAACATGGAAATTTGCAGTTTTTCTCCCCCGATTAGCAAGATGATTTACTTTAGAAATTTCTTGATGGAGAATCCGTTGATATTTTTTTGTTTTAGATTGGTTGGATAAACCACTATAGATGAAATCCTCATAGCCAATTCCCTTCCCGTTAGAGGCGTTACAGTGTATAGAAAGGTAAAAATCAGCTTTCCATTTGTTTGCCTCATTTGTTCGTTGCTGAAGACTTATGGTGGAGTCTTTGGTTCGACTCATTTTCACCTCTACATGAATGTAATTTGCGGTAATTAATTTTTTGATACGCAACGCAATATCCAATGCAACCTCTTTTTCCTGCAAACCATTTCCAATCGCACCTGGATCTGTACCACCATGCCCTGGATCTAAATATAATTTCATATTGAAAAACTCCTTTATATTTTTTTGAGATCGCTATCCTATAATTAAAATCGTTTGAAGTTATAAATAGGGGGCATGAAAAAGGATTGTATGACAAATGTTGGATACTAAAAATCATTTCGTAAATGCATAATTGGAATAAACTGCGACGTAGAGCGGGGACTATCAGCAGG